>NZ_JAXCLC010000074.1:0-46905 GCF_034043715.1 Kitasatospora purpeofusca
GCGGGCGTGTGCGCCCCCCGCGGGGCCGCCCCCCCCCCCCCCCGTCCGGGTCCGGCCACGCGGCCGGACCCGGAGGTCACACGCACACCATTGTCACCCGAAAGGGGATCAGCCCTGACCCGCGTCGAGGATGTCGACGACGAAGACCAGCGTGGAGTTGGCCGGGATGTCGCCCTGCGCCTGGTCCTTGTAGCCGAGGGAGGCGGGGATGACCAGCTCGACGCGGCTGCCGATGGTCTGGCCCTCCAGTCCCTGGTCCCAGCCGGCGATGACCTGGCCGCCGCCGAGCGGGAAGGAGAACGCCTGGCCCTTGCTGAGCGAGGAGTCGAAGACCTTGCCGTCCTTGAACAGCGCGCCGGTGTACTGGACGAGGATCTTCTCGCCCTTCTCGACCTTGCGGCCCTCGCCCTTGATCAGGAGGTGGCTCTTGAGCTCGGTCGGGTCGGCGGCGCCCGGCACCGGGGTGATCTCGGCGGGCTTCTTGCCGTTGTCCTTGACCTGCGGGAAGTCCGCGGGCGGCGGGGTCACGGTGCCGCTGACCACGGCGTCGGGGGCGTTGCTGTTGCGGATGTCGATGACGAAGACCAGGTTGTCCTTCGCACCGATCGACATGCTGGGGTTGCCCTGGGCGCCGAAGGCGGCGGCCGGCGGGGCGACGACGAGCAGCCGGGAGCCGGCCTTCTTGCCGACGACGGCCTGGTCGAGGGCCGGGATGAGGGCGTCGGTGCCGGCCTGGAAGATCTGCGGCTTGCCCTTGTCGTCGTACGAGGACGGGATGTCCTTGCCGGTGTTCCAGTCCTTGCCGGTGTAGTCGACCGAGGTCCAGGAGTTCTTCTCGACCTTGGGGCCGTTGCCCTCCGAGAGGACCTTGACCACGAAGCTGCCGTCGGCCTGGTCGGCGGCCGGCACCTCGATGGTGGCCTTCTTGCCGAAGTCGCCGGTGACGGTCGGCAGCACCTTGGCGCTGTCCTTGATCGGCGGGACGGGCTCGGCGCTCGGCGTGGCCGGGGCGGACTTGGCGGTGTCCGGCTTGGCGGCGGCGCTGTCGTCGGAGGAGCCGTCCTTGTTCACCAGGTACAGGGTGACGGCGCTGCCGATGAGCAGGACGCCCAGGACGGTGCCGAGGATCACACCGAGCCGGCCGACGTTGCCCGGGTTCTCGTCGTACCCGGCCTCGGAGCCGTCCTGGCGGCGGACGGTGGACGCGAAGATCTGCGGGACCTCGTCGGTCTTCGTCCCTCCCGTCCGCGGCGCCTCGTCGGTGCCGCCCCAGCCGGCCTGCTGCCGCAGGATCGCCGGGGGCACGACGATCGACTCGCCGTCGCCCGGGAGCGGGCCGCCGGGCCGCGAGTCGGCCGGGTCTCCGGCGGAGTTACCGTGCGCGGTGCCGGACCCGCCCGGGCTCGACGCTTTCTCAGACATGACTCCCCATCCATCTCGCCACGAGGTATTCGAGGTCTACGGCCGGCGTGGTGGCGCCGGGGTGCTTGTCGCACTGCCCGCCCGGACCCCGGACGCCGGCGGCGCCTACCACAGTGCGAGGGCAGTATGACAGGTCAGGATGAGGGCGGGCGCTTCCGTGTGCGAGCGCCCGCCCAAGCGTACGGAATCCCCCGGGGCCGAAACCAGCCCGGGCGAAGGATCTCCGCGTTCCCCACACCCGGGGCGGTCGGCGGACGGCTCCGACCGGACGGACGAACCGGACGGGCGGCTCCGACCCGGCAGCTCGACCGGGCGGACCGGGCGGGCGGACCGGGCGGAGCCTAGACCGCTTCCAGGATGTCGATCACGAAGACCAGGGTGGAGTTCGGCGGCACGGCGCCCTGCGCCTGGTCCTTGTAGCCGAGGGCCGGCGGCACCACGAGTTCGACCCGGCTGCCGACGGTCTGCCCGACCAGGCCCTTGTCCCAGCCCTCGATGACGCTGCCGGTGCCGATCTGCAGGGCCTGCGCCCCGCCATGGCTCCAGGAGGAGTCGAACTGCTGGCCGTTGGCCCACAGCACCCCGGTGTACTGCACGACCAGGGTCTGCCCGGACTTGACCTGCTTGCCCTCGCCCTTGATCAGCACGGCCTGCTGGAGCTCGGTCGGCGGGGCCTGTCCGGCCGGCACCGTGATGGTGACCGCGGCCTTGCCGTTGTCCTTGACCTGCGGCAGGTTGGCCGGCGGCGGGGTCATGGTGCCGGAGAGCGTGGCGTCCGGCGGCAGGCTCTCCATGATGTCCAGCACGAAGACCACGGTGTCGCCGCCGGCCACGCCCAGCTGGGTACTGCCCTGGGTGCCGAACGCGGCGGCGGGCGGGGCGACGACCAGCAGCCGGCTGCCGACCTTCTTGCCGATCACGCTCTGGTCGAAGGCCGGCACCAGCTGCCCGCTGCCCGCCTGGTAGAGCTGCGGCTTGCCGCCGGAGTCGTAGGAGCTGGGCAGGTCCTTACCGGTGGTCCAGTCCTTCGCGGTGTAGTTGACCGTCACCCAGTCGCCCTTGTTGACCGTGGAGCGGTCGCCCTCGCTGACGGTGTTGACCACGAACTGCCCGCTGGGCTGCTGGCCCTCGGGGATGGTGATGGTGGCCTTGCTCCCGAAGCCCCCGCCGGACAGGGTCGGCATCGGCGAGGCCTCGTTCACCGGGGCCGGCACGGTGGGCGCGGCACTGGGCGACGCGGTGGGCGTGGCCTGGCTGACGGGCTTGGTGGAACTGCTGCAGGCCACCGCCAGCAACAGGGGCAGGGTGACAAGCAACCCGGCGGTGCGGCGCACGGCTTTCCTCACTGTCGGTCAAAGTCGGCTCTCCGGACCCGGCTCCGGACTCGACGGACAGCGTATGCGCAGACGGTGCCCGGTCCCGGGAGGCACCACCGGGACCGGACACCGCGAAGATCACATCGGCGCACATCGGCGGGGGCACCGCTCCCCCGCCGCCGCACCGCCGGGACACCGGCGCCGCGCCGGTCCCCTGCCGGCGCGCCACCGGTCACATGCCGGCGATGAGCTTCTCCACCCGCTCGTCGACGGACCGGAACGGGTCCTTGCACAGCACTGTGCGCTGGGCCTGGTCGTTCAGCTTGAGGTGCACCCAGTCGACGGTGAAGTCGCGGCGCTGCTCCTGCGCCCGGCGGATGAAGTCGCCGCGCAGCCGGGCCCGGGTGGTCTGCGGCGGGATCGACTTGGCCTCGAAGGTCTTGAGGTCGGTGGTCACCCGCTGCGCCTGGTTCTTGGCCTGGAGCAGGTAGAACAGGCCCCGGCGGCGGTGGATGTCGTGGTAGGCCAGGTCGATCTGGGCGATCCGGGGGTTGCTCATGCTCATCTGGTGCTTCTCGCGGTAGCGCTCGATGAGCTTGTACTTCATGATCCAGTCGATCTCGTCGGCGACCCCGTCGAGCCGCTCGCTCCTGACGGCCTCCAGGGTGCGGCCCCACAGGTCGAGGACCCGGGCGATGGTGCCGGTGTTGATGCCCTTGCGGTCGGCGAACTCCAGCGCCTTGGTGTAGTACTCCTCCTGGATGTCCAGGGCGCTGGCCTCCCGGCCGTTGGCGAGCCTGACCTGGTGGGTGCCGGTGAGGTCGTGGCTGACCTCGCGGATCGCCCGGATCGGGTTCTCCAGGGTGAGGTCGCGCATGACCACGCCGGCCTCGATGAGCCGGAGCACCAGGTCGGTGGAGCCCACCTTGAGCAGGGTGGTGGTCTCCGACATGTTGGAGTCGCCGACGATGACGTGCAGCCGGCGGTAGCGCTCGGCGTCGGCGTGCGGCTCGTCGCGGGTGTTGATGATCGGGCGGGAGCGGGTGGTCGCGGAGCTGACGCCCTCCCAGATGTGCTCGGCCCGCTGGCTGACGCAGTAGACCGCGCCGCGCGGGGTCTGCAGCACCTTGCCCGCGCCGCAGATGAGCTGCCGGGTCACCAGGAACGGGATCAGCACGTCCGCCAGCCGGGAGAACTCGCCGTGCCGGGCCACCAGGTAGTTCTCGTGGCAGCCGTAGGAGTTGCCGGCCGAGTCGGTGTTGTTCTTGAAGAGGTAGACGTCCCCGGCGATGCCCTCCTCGTGCAGCCGCCGCTCGGCGTCCACCAGGAGGCCCTCGAGGATGCGCTCGCCTGCCTTGTCGTGCGTCACCAGCTCGGTGACGTCGTCGCACTCGGGGGTGGCGTACTCGGGGTGGGAGCCCACGTCGAGGTAGAGGCGGGCACCGTTGCGCAGGAACACGTTGCTGCTGCGGCCCCAGGAGACTACGCGGCGGAAGAGGTACCGGGCCACCTCGTCCGGGGACAGCCTGCGCTGCCCGCGGAACGTACAGGTGACGCCGTACTCGTTCTCCAGCCCGAAAATTCGGCGGTCCATGGGCCATCCATTCTCTGATGGGAGCTGTCCGAAACCGCCTCCGCGGCGCCGTCGCGGCCGCCGCAGGGGCATCGGGGCCCCGCGGCGGACGTCGCCGGCCGCCGCGGGGGGCCCGCAGGCACTACTGGTCGGAGTCGTCCGGCGGGGTGGCCGCCGGCCTCTCCTCGTCGTCCGTCTCGGCGGACTGGTCGCCGTCGAGCAGCCGGGCGAGCTGACCGCCCAGGATCCGCTTGAACTTGCGCTGCTGGAAGCGCTCGCGGTCGAGGACCGCCACCTCCAGCTGGTCGGGGGTGAGGGTGCGCGGGCTGCCGCCGTTGGGGTCGCGGGCGAGCGAGTCCACGGCGACCTTGATGGCCTCGGTGAGCGAGAACCCGGCCCGGTGGCGCTGGCCGAGGTAGTTGCCGATCGAGTCGGCGTTGCCGCCGACCACCACGTAGTTCTTCTCGTCGACGACCGAGCCGTCCGGGGTGAGCCGGTAGATCTGGTCGTCCTCGGTGCTGCGGCCCACCTCGGCCACGATCAGCTCGACCTCGTAGGGCTTCTCGCCGACCGAGGAGAAGATCGTGCCGAGCGTCTGGGCGTAGACGTTGGCCAGGCCCCGGGCGGTCACGTCGGCCCGGTCGTAGGTGTAGCCGCGCAGGTCGGCGTAGCGCACGCCGCCGATGCGCAGGTTCTCGAACTCGTTGTACCGGCCGACCGCCGCGAAGGCGATCTGGTCGTAGATCTCGGACACCTTGTGCAGCGCCCGGGAGGTGTTCTCGGCGACGAAGACGATGCCGTCGGCATACGTGAGCACGACCACGCTGCGACCACGCGCGATGCCCTTGCGGGCGTACTCCGCGCGGTCCGCCATGGCCTGCTGGGGGGAGACGTAGAACGGTGTCGACACCGGCGGGTCGTCCCTTCCTTCTCGGTTGACGGCTAGAGCAGCGGGGCCTGCGGCCCGTTGGGCTGGGTCAGGCGCTGGTCGGTGATGGCGACGGCGATCTCGGTGACCTCGGCGTCGGTGAGCCGGCGGAAGCCGTCCTCGGTGATCAGCGAGACGATCGGGAAGATCTTGCGGGCGAGGTCGGGGCCGCCGGTCGCGGAGTCGTCGTCGGCCGCGTCGTAGAGGGCCTGGACGACCATGGTGGACGCCTGCTGGGCCGTCAGGTTCTCGCGGTGCAGCTTCTTCATGGAGCCGCGGGCGAAGACCGAGCCGGAGCCGGTGGCGGCGAAGCCGCGCTCCTCGGAGCGGCCGCCGGTGACGTCGTAGGTGAAGATCCGGCCGCGGCCCAGGTCGACGTCGTAGCCCGCGAACATCGGGACGACCGCGAGGCCCTGCATCGCCATGCCCAGGTTGCCCCGGATCATGGCGGTCAGCCGGTTGGCCTTGCCCTCCAGGGAGAGGACGGCGCCCTCGATCTTCTCGTAGTGCTCCAGCTCCAGCTGGAACATCCGGACCATCTCGATCGCGAGGCCCGCGGTGCCGGCGACGCCGACCGCGCTGTACTCGTCGGCGGGGAAGACCTTCTCCATGTCGCGCTGGGCGATCACATTGCCCATCGTCGCGCGGCGGTCACCGGCCAGGACCACGCCGCCGTCGAAGATCGCGGCGACGATGGTCGTCCCGTGCGGGGCCTCGATGACGCCCTCGGGCAGGCGCTGCCTGCCGGGGATCAACTCGGGGCGGTGGGCCTCCAGGAAGTCGAGGAACGACGAGGACCCCGGGGTGAGGAAGGCAGCCGGTAGACGCCCGGTGCCACGAGTGTTGGCTTCCACACGATTCCTTCCAGGTAGCTTGAAGCGCGCACTGCCCGACCTTATCGGCCGGGCGATCACTGTCCAGCGGGCCCGGGGGCCGGACCGGGCGGACGGACGGCTCGCGCCGCCCGTCCGCCGTCATCGGTGCCGGCCGTGAATTCCCGGAATGCCCGCCGGGCGCCCGGCCGGTTCCCGGTCCGGTTACTGTCCGCCCTTTTGCACGAACTGCCGCACGAAATCCTCGGCGTTCGATTCCAGGACCTCGTCGATTTCGTCCAGAACCGCGTCGACGTCGTCGCCCAGCTTTTCCTGGCGCTCCTTGAGCTCGTCGGAATTCTGCGCTTCCGCGGCCTGCTCCTCGACCTCCTCGGAGGAGCGGTTCGCCCGCTGCTGGCCGCCGCCGGTGTCCTTGCTCGCCATTTACCTCACCCCGCTCGATCATCTGGCACGGTTTGGTCGCTGCTTGCTGCATCGACCCTATACACAAGGTGCGACAACCCGCTTCCGGTTTGCCGGTGGCGCTTCCTGTCCAACACCCGCCGTCCCCCCGGATGATTCCCATTTGCCCGGGCTTCACCCGTGGTGATCGAAAAGTTACCCGCCGGCGAGCACCCGCAGCAGGTCCTCCGCCGTGCGGCAGCGGTCCAGCAGCGCCTTGACGTGGTCGCGGGTGCCGCGCAGCGGCTCCAGGGTGGGGACCCGCTGCAGCGAGTCCCGGCCCGGCAGGTCGAAGATCACCGAGTCCCAGGAGGCCGCCGCGACATGCTCCGCGTACTGCTCGAGGCAGCGCCCCCGGAAGTACGCCCGGGTGTCCTCCGGCGGCTTGGTGGCGGCCCTGACGACCTCCTCCTCGGTCACCAGCCGGTCGAACCGGCCACGGGCCACCAGGCGGTTGTAGAGGCCCTTCTCGGGCCGCACGTCGCTGTACTGGAGGTCGACCAGGGCGAGCCTCGGACTGTCCCACTCCAGCCCGTCCCGGTTGCGGTAGCCCTCCAGGAGCTCCCGCTTGGCGATCCAGTCCAGCTGCCGGGAGAGCGACATCGGGTCCCGCTCCAGCCGGCCCAGCACGTCCTCCCAGCGGGCCAGCACGTCCACGGTCTGCTCGTCGGCGTCGGTGCCGAAGCGGTCCTCGACGTACTTGCGGGCCAGCTCGCAGTACTCCAGCTGGAGCTGGACGGCGGTCAGCCGGCGCCCGCTGCGCAGCGTGACCAGGTGTTTCAGCGAGGGGTCGTGGGAGACCCGGTGCAGGGTGCGTACCGGCTGGTCGACGGCCAGGTCCGAGGTGATGAAGGCGTCCTCGATCATGGCCAGGACCAGCGAGGTGGTGCCGAGCTTGAGGTAGGTGGAGATCTCGGAGAGGTTGGCGTCCCCGATGATCACGTGCAGCCGGCGGTACTTCTCGGCGTCGGCGTGCGGCTCGTCCCTGGTGTTGATGATCGGGCGCTTGAGGGTGGTCTCCAGACCCACCTCGACCTCGAAGAAGTCGGCGCGCTGGCTGATCTGGAAGCCGTGTGCGGAGCCGTCCTGCCCGATCCCGATCCGGCCGGCGCCGGTGACCACCTGGCGGGAGACGAAGAACGGGGTGAGGTGGCGGACGATGTCGGCGAACGGGGTCGCCCGCTTCATCAGGTAGTTCTCGTGGGTGCCGTAGGAGGCGCCCTTGTTGTCGGTGTTGTTCTTGTACAGGTGGATGGTCTGCCCGTTGGGCAGCTCCAGGGCGCGCTGTGCCGCTGCCGCCATGATCCGTTCGCCGGCCTTGTCCCAGAGCACGGCGTCGCGCGGGTTGGTCACCTCGGGCGAGCTGTACTCGGGGTGCGCGTGGTCCACGTAGAACCGCGCGCCGTTGGTGAGGATGATGTTGGCGAGGCCGATGTCCTCGTCCGTCAGCTGGCTGGCGTCGGCGATGTCCCGCGCGAGGTCGAAGCCCCGGGCGTCGCGCAGCGGATTCTCCTCCTCGAAGTCCCAGCGGGCCCGGCGGGCCCGGTGCATCGCCGCCGCGTACGCGTTGACGATCTGGGACGAGGTGAGCATGGCGTTGGCGTTGGGGTGCCCGGGCACGGAGATCCCGTACTCGGTCTCGATGCCCATCACGCGCCGTACGGTCATGCGGCCCTCCTTGCCCCGGTGCGCCGCCCCCGACGGACGGCACACGCTGACGTACCGCTGATCAACACCGACGCCGGGCCGTCTGCCCGCGAACGGTGGGTCGAGCCTAGAACGCCGTACCGACCGGCGGGCCCCGAGACGCGCCGTCCGGCTGTGGGGCCGCGAGGCGCCACAGCCGGACGGGGTGCGTGCGTTCCGGAGGCCCGGACCGGACCGGTTACAGGTACTGCCCGGTGTTGGCGACAGTGTCGATGGAGCGGCCGGACTCGGCGCCCTGCTTCCCGGTGACCAGGGTGCGGATGAAGACGATCCGCTCGCCCTTCTTCCCGGAGATCCGGGCCCAGTCGTCCGGGTTGGTGGTGTTGGGCAGGTCCTCGTTCTCCTTGAACTCGTCCACGCAGGCGTTGAGCAGGTGCGAGACCCGCAGGCCCCGCTGGCCGTGGTCGAGGTAGTCCTTGATGGCCATCTTCTTGGCGCGGTCGACGATGTTCTGGATCATCGCGCCGGAGTTGAAGTCCTTGAAGTACAGGACCTCCTTGTCACCGTTGGCGTAGGTGACCTCCAGGAAGCGGTTCTCCTCCGTCTCGGAGTACATCCGCTCCACCACGGACTGGATCATCGCGGCGACGGTGGCGTCCAGCGAGCCGTCGTGCTCCTTGACGTCGTCCGGGTGGAAGGGCAGCGAGCCCTTGAGGTACTTGGAGAAGATGTCCTTCGCCGCCTCGGCGTCCGGGCGCTCGATCTTGATCTTGACGTCCAGGCGGCCGGGCCGCAGGATCGCCGGGTCGATCATGTCCTCGCGGTTCGAGGCGCCGATGACGATGACGTTCTCCAGGCCCTCCACGCCGTCGATCTCGGCGAGCAGCTGCGGGACGATGGTGTTCTCCACGTCCGAGCTGACGCCGGAACCGCGGGTGCGGAAGAGCGACTCCATCTCGTCGAAGAAGACGATGACGGGCGTGCCCTCGCTCGCCTTCTCCCGGGCCCGCTGGAAGACCAGGCGGATCTGCCGCTCGGTCTCGCCGACGTACTTGTTGAGCAGCTCCGGGCCCTTGATGTTGAGGAAGTAGCTCTTCCCCTGGGGCCGGCCGGTGACCTCGGCGACCTTCTTGGCCAGCGAGTTCGCCACCGCCTTGGCGATCAGCGTCTTGCCGCAGCCGGGCGGGCCGTAGAGCAGGACGCCCTTGGGCGGGCGCAGCTCGTACTCCTTGAAGAGGTCGGCGTGCAGGTAGGGCAGCTCGACCGCGTCGCGGATCTGCTCGATCTGGTTCGCCAGACCGCCGATCTGGCGGTAGTCGATGTCCGGGACCTCTTCGAGGACGAGCTCCTCGACCTCGGACTTCGGCACGACCTCGTACACGTAGCCGGATCGCGGTTCGAGCAGGAGGGCGTCCCCCGCCCGGAGGGTGATCTCGCGCAGCGGTTCGGCGAGGCGCACCACCCGCTCCTCGTCGGTGTGGCCGACGACCAGGGCCCGCTCGCCGTCCTCCAGGACCTCCTTGAGGGTGACGAGGTCGCCGATGCTCTCGAAGGCCATCGCGTCCACGATGTTGAGGGCCTCGTTGAGCATCACCTCCTGGCCGCGCCGCAGTTCGTCGAGGGCGACGTTGGGGCTGACGTTCACGCGGAGCTTGCGGCCACCGGTGAAGATGTCGGCGGTGCCGTCCTCGTTGGAGCTGAGGAACACGCCGAATCCGGCCGGGGGCTGTGCCAGCCGGTCCACTTCCTCCTTGAGGGCCACGATCTGGTCGCGGGCCTCGCGCAGGGTGGAGGCGAGCCGTTCGTTCTGGGCGGTCACGCCGGCCAGGTTGGTCTGGAGCTCGACGATCCGCTCTTCGAGGATCCTCGAATTGCGCGGCGAGTCGGCGAGCTTGCGGCGCAGTCCGGCGATTTCCTGCTCAAGGAACGAGACCTGAGCGGCCTCGTCGGAACCACGAGCGGGCCTGCCGGTGCTGCGGTTGTAGTCGTCATCGTGGGCTGCCACGGTCCTCACCTCCTCCGGGGAGCTGGACGCTTCCAGACCCTACCTGGGACCAGGGGTCCGTAAACCCCTAGATCAAGAAAGATGGAACGGGCGTGTCCGATCTTCGCCCTCGCGTGCTTCCCCTCTGCTAGGGGGATACCCACCGCGCACCGGCCAAAGCGGACCAGATGTATCGTCGATCGAGTCGATATCCGATCGCGACCGACGCCCGAGGTCCGATCGTTGTACGAATGGCGGGAATGCCCCAGGACGGGGCGTCCCGGGACAGAAACGGCGGACGAAACATGTCGGTGAGCGGGACAACGGCAGCGGCCGAGCCGCTGGAAGTCTGGATCGACCAGGACCTGTGCACCGGCGACGGCATCTGCGCGCAGTACGCCCCGGAGGTCTTCGAGCTGGACATCGACGGCCTCGCCTATGTGAAGGGCGAGGACGAGGAACTGCGCCAGCAGCCGGGCGAGAGCGTACCGGTGCCGCTGACGCTGCTTCAGGACGTGGTGGACTCGGTGAAGGACTGCCCCGGCGACTGCATCCACGTGCGCCGGGCCAACGACCGGGTCGAGGTCTTCGGGCCTGACGCCGAGTAGGCGCGCGGCTGACGCCGGGTGGGCGCGGTCCCGCCGGGGCGGACCCCAGGGGTTGTCCCGCCGGGGCGGACCCTAGGTGCGGGCCAGTGGGGCGGCGGTCTGGGAGCGGTCCCAGCCGCCGCTCTTGTGTGTCCAGGTGAGGTCGAGCGAGATGTCCGGCGCGAAGCGCGGCACCTCGTCGCTCGAATACCCCTGCGCGTGGCCGGTGATGACGCCGTCCGAACGCAGCGCGAGCCTGCTGACGGTGAGGTTCTCGCGCTCCGAGAGCAGGGTGGCGAGGACGGCGGGACGGCCGCCCGGGCCGGGGCCGAGCAGGAAGACACCGTCGGGCGGGGTGCCGTTCCCCGCGGCGCAGTGCGCGGCCGTGACGGTGCCGGGCCGGCCGTCGCCGAGGTCGGCGGCGAAGCTGACGGCTATGGCCACCGGGAACGGTCCGCAGTCGAGCGGGAGTTCGGCCCGGGCCGGATCGGGCGCGGCGGCCGCGGGCAGGGCCCTGGGGGCGGGCCGGGCGGGTCCGGTGGTGCCACCGGCGGGGCCGGCGGCGAGTGCGGCCGCCACCACGGCGGCGCAGCCTCCGACCGCGACGCCCCAGTGCCAGGGGGTGGTGCGCCCCCGACCGGGGCCGGTGCGGCCCGTCGCGGTCCGTTGTCCAGCCGTCGTCCCGACCGCGGTCTCCACCAGGCGTCCCCTCCAGTGGTCTGTGTGAGCGAGCATCGTCCCACACCGGGGCGGCCGCGAGGTGTCACGGGTGTGCGGGAACGCGGGAGGGGTGGTACGGCGGCGCCGTACCACCCCTCCGGGAGGTGTTCTCAGCCGAGGTCGACCTGGTCGGCGTCCTCGGTGCGGGCGGCGGCCCGGGCGGCCGCGCGCTCCCGCAGGCTGGGCTCGGGGGCCCCGTTGTCGTACTCCTCGCCATAGGCGCCCTTGGCCGGGCGGCGGCGGCGCAGCGGCGGCTCGACGCCGTCGGCGAGGCGCCGGGCGGTGAGCAGGAAGCCGGTGTGGCCGATCATCCGGTGGTCCGGGCGGACGGCCAGTCCCTCCAGGTGCCAGGTGCGGACCATGGTCTCCCAGGCCTGCGGCTCCGTGTAGGTGCCGTGCTCGCGCAGCGCCTCGACGGTCCTCGACATCTGCGTGGTGGTGGCCACGTAGCAGCAGAGCAGGCCGCCGGGGACGAGCGCCTCGGAGGCGACGTCCAGGCACTCCCAGGGGGCGAGCATGTCCAGGATGACGCGGTCGACGTCGGTCTCGACCAGGTTGTCCTGGAGGTCGCCGACGGTGAGCTTCCACGCCGGGTGCGGGCCGCCGAAGTAGCGCTCGACGTTGGCCTGCGCGATGTCGGCGAAGTCCTGGCGGCGCTCGTACGAGGCGAGCAGGCCGGTGTCACCGACGGCGCGCAGCAGGTACGTGGACAGCGCGCCGGAGCCGACACCGGCCTCGACCACGCGGGCGCCCGGGAAGATGTCGGCCATCGCCAGGATCTGCCCCGCGTCCTTGGGGTAGATCACGGCGGCGCCGCGCGGCATGGACAGGACGTAGTCGGGGAGCAGGGGGCGCAGCGCGAGGTACGGGACGTTCCCCGTGGTGCGCACGACCGTGCCTTCGGGGGCGCCGATCAGCTCGTCGTGGGGGAACGCACCCTTGTGGGTGTGGAACTGGTTCCCGGCCTGGAGCGTGAACGTGTAGTGGCGACCCTTGGGGTCGGTCAGCTGGACCTGGTCCCCGACCTGGAAGGGCCCGCGTCGGCGGGCGGCACCGGTCGGTTCGGACATGCGGACAATCCTAAGGGAAGCGCGCCGTCCGCCTTACCAGGTGATCGTCTCAGCGGCCGTTGACGGCGGCGGTCAGCCGCTGTTCGATGTCGGTGAGCGTGGCGACGCCGAACGTCCGTCCGTCCGGCTCGACCACCAGGTACTCCCCGGCGGGGGTGGCCCGGACGGCGCGCAGGAGGTCCTCGCCGGCGAGGTCGGCGGAGAGCCGCAGGCCGGGTTCGAGGTCGCGGGCGAGCGGGCCGACGGCGACCCAGGGGCGGCGGTGCTCGGGGACGGCGCGCACGGCGGACTCGCGGACGAGGGCGATCGGCTCGCCGCGGCCGTCGACGACGACGACGGCGCCCGCCCGGGCCTCGTGGGCGCGCCGCATGGCCTCGCCGAGCGGGGTGTCGGCGGTGACCTCGACGGCCCGGCGGGCGAGGTCGCGCAGCCGCAGGCCGGGCAGGACCTCCTTGAGCCGGGCGTTGCGCAGGGCGCCGGTGGCGCCGTTCCAGATGATGGCGGCGAGGACGGCGGCGAGGACGGCGTCGACCAGGGTGTCGGTGCGGCCCCGGTCGAGTTCGCGGGCGGAGCTGAGCAGCGGCAGGCCGATCAGGACGAGGACGGCCAGTGCCCGGCCGGCCCAGGCGGCGGCGACGGTGCCGGTCATCGGCCGGCCGGTGGCCGCCCAGACGACGGCGCGCAGCATCCGGCCGCCGTCGAGCGGGAGGCCGGGCAGCAGGTTGAAGGCGGCGACGACGAGGTTGGAGACCATCAGTCCGGTGAGCAGGACGCCGGGGACGGTGGACAGCTCGACGGCCTGGAGGGCGAGGTAGAACACGCCGCCGAGGACGATGGAGAGCAGCGGTCCGACGAAGGCCAGCCAGAACTCGCGCCAGGGGCTCTCGGCCTCCTTCTCGATCTCCGAGACGCCGCCGAAGAACTGCAGCTGGATGCGGCGCACGCCGAGCTTGTAGCGCAGGGCGACCAGGGTGTGGGCGAGTTCGTGGATCAGCACCGAGCCGTAGAAGGCGACGGCGAAGAAGAAGGCGAGGAGGTAGCGGGCGGTGCCGAGCTCGGGCAGCACCCGGTCGAGCTGGCCGCCGAAGACCCAGGTGATGAGGGCGGCGATGACGAACCAGGACGGCGTGACGTAGATCGGTACGCCGAAGGGGCGGCCCATCAGGATGCCGCCGCGGGGCTCCGGGTCCTCGGGCGGCGGGGGCCCGGGCCGGGTGCCGCCGCCGTGCGGTGGCTGGTCGGAGGTCCGCCGGCCACTGGAGTCGCTCACCGTGTTCCCTTCGTCCGTCTGCCCCCGGCGCGCGCCGCGCGCCGGTGCGCCCACGCTACGTGATCGGGGCGGTCGTCCGGCGCGCGCCCCTCGCCTTCCCACTGCCTTCATACCCACCTCCGGGCGGCTTGCGGCAGCACCGTGGCAGCGGGATGACAGCGCGGGGCAATAGGGTCTGGGGTATGCAGCAGACCGAGACCAGCAGCGCCGTCGTGGCCCCGGCGCGGGCGGCGGCGGCCCCGACCGGGCTGTCCCCGTCGCGCGCGGGCGACTTCCTGACCTGCCCGCTGTTGTACCGGCTGCGGGTGATCGACCGGCTGCCGGAGCCGCCGAGTTCGGCGGCGACCCGGGGCACCCTGGTGCACGCGGTGCTGGAGCGGCTGTTCGACTCCCCGGCGGCGGACCGCACGCCGGAGCGGGCGCTGGGGCTGTTGCGCCCGCAGTGGGAGCGGCTGCTGGGCGAGCGGCCGGAGCTGGCCGGGCTGTTCCCGGAGGACCCGGACGGCGCCGCGCTGGCGCGCTGGCTGGGGGACGCGGAGAAGCTGGTCGCCCAGTGGTTCCGGCTGGAGGACCCGACCCGGCTGCACCCGGTGGAGCGCGAGCTCTACGTGGAGACGGCCCTGGAGTCGGGGCTGCTGCTGCGCGGCTACATCGACCGGGTCGACGTCGCGCCGAGCGGTGAGGTCCGGTTGGTGGACTACAAGACCGGCCGGGCTCCCTCGAGGGATTTCGAGGGCAAGGCGATGTTCCAGATGAAGTTCTACGCGCTGGTGGTCTGGCGCTGGAAGGGCGTGCTCCCCCGCCGGCTGCAGCTGGTCTACCTGGGCGGCGGCGGGGACGTGGTCAGCTACGACCCGGACGAGGCGGACCTGCTGGCCGTGGAGCGCAAGCTGCTGGCGCTGTGGGAGCGGATCGGCCTGGCGGTGGCGACCGGCGACTTCCCGGCGACCCGCAACCGGCTCTGCGACTGGTGCGACCACCGGGCCAGCTGTCCGGAGTTCGGCGGCACGCCCCCGCCGTACCCGCTGCCGCTGGCGCGTACGCCCGACGAGGACGATCCCACGGGGGATCCGACGAGCAAGGAGTCCTAGGTGACGATCCGAGTGCTGCTGGTCGACGACCAGCCGCTGCTGCGCACCGGTTTCCGGATGATCCTGGAGGCCGAGTCCGACCTGGTGGTGGTCGGCGAGGCCGGCGACGGCCAGCAGGCGCTGGACCAGGTGCGGGCGCTGCAGCCCGATGTGGTGCTGATGGACATCCGGATGCCGCGGATGGACGGGGTGGAGGCGACCCGCCGGATCTCCGGTCCGGGGCGGGACGGCCCGGCCAAGGTGCTGGTGCTGACCACGTTCGACCTGGACGAGTACGTGGTGGAGGCGCTGCGCGCGGGTGCGAGCGGCTTCCTGCTGAAGGACGTGCCGGCGGAGGAGCTGGTGCAGGCGATCCGGGTGGTGGCGGACGGCGCGGCGATGCTGGCGCCGTCGATCACCCGCCGGCTGCTGGACATGTACGCCACCAAGCTGCCCTCGGGCGAGGAGGCGCCGCCGCAGGCGCTGAACGCGCTGACCGAGCGGGAGCTGGAGGTGCTGAAGCTGGTGGCGCGCGGGCTGTCGAACGCGGAGATCGCGGCGGAGCTGTTCGTCAGCGAGACGACGGTGAAGACGCATGTCGGCCATGTGCTGACGAAGCTGCAGCTGCGGGACCGGGTGCAGGCGGCGGTGTACGCGTACGAGAGCGGCCTGGTGCGGCCGGGCGCGCTGTAGGCGCCGGGAACGGGCGGCGGCCCGTCCGCTCCCGCCCCGGTCCGGGGTGGGAGCGGGCGGGCCGCTTCGTCGTGGTGGGGGCGCCGGCCCCGCGGGTCACTTGCCCTTGCCGACCCGGCCGATCTCCCAGAAGCGGAAGAAGCCGGTGGTGTCGACGGTCGACTCGACGCCGGTGATGTTGGACCGGGAGGTGAAGAACGCCTTGTTCTGGAACAGCGGGACGAGCGGGGCGTTCTCGGCCACGATGCCCTGGATCTGGGCGTAGGTGCTGCTGGCGGTGGCCCGGTCGGTCTGCTTGAGGGTGTCGGGCACCAGCTTCTGGCTGATCCGCGGGTCGTCCCAGCCGTGGTGGTAGGAACCGCCCTCGACGATCAGCGGCGCGACGTAGTTGTCCGGGTCCGGGTAGTCCGCGAACCAGCCGATCAGGTACATCTGGTACTTGCTCTCGTTCCAGCCCTTCTTGAAGGCGTCCCAGTCGGGCTCCTGCTGGACGGTGACCTGGAACAGGCCGCCGGCCTCCAGCTGCTTCTTGAGGGTCTCGGCCTCGGCGGCCTCGGCGCGCGAGCGCGACCAGGTGAGGCTGAGCTTGACCGGGGTGGCCACCTTGGCGGCGGCGAGGATCGCCTTGGCCTTGGCGGGGTCCTGGTCGCCGTAGCGGTCGAAGAAGGCCGTGTTGTGGCCGGTGACGCCGGCCGGGACCATCGAGTACAGCGGCTGGACGGTGCGCGCGAAGACGTCGCGGGCCAGGGACTTGCGGTCGACCAGCTGGGCGGCGGCCTGGCGGACGGCGACGTTGCCGGCGGTGGCGTCCTTGGTGTTGAAGACCAGGTAGCGGGTGTCGTTGCTGTCGCCCTCGACGACGCGCAGGTCGGTCTTGCCGCCCTGCTGGTCGGAGAGGATCTGCGCGGCGGTGTTCGGCTCCAGGCTGTTGTCGGCCAGGTCGACCTCGCCGTTGTCGATCGCGGCCTTGAGGTCGGTCGGCTTGTCGAAGTAGCGCAGCACGAACTTCTTGTTCCGCAGCTTGGCGTCGCCGGTGTACTTGTCGTTGGGCAGGAGCACGACCTTGGCCGGGCCGCTCTTGGGGGTCGCCTCGATGGAGTCGATCCGGTACGGGCCGGAGCCGACGAGCTTGTCGTTCGGCAGCGCCTTGTCGGCCGGGAAGACCTCCTGGTCGACGATGGCGCCGGCCGGGCCGGCCAGCTTGGCCGGGAGGGTGGCGTCGGGCTGGGCGAGGTGGAAGAGCACCTCGGTGTCGTTGACCGCCTCGACCGTCTTGATCGACGACAGCAGGCCGGCCGGGCCGTTGGCGTCGTTGATCTTCAGGGTCCGCTGGATCGAGTGGACGACGTCGGCGGAGGTCAGCGCGTGGCCGTTGGAGAACTTCAGCCCGCCCTTGAGCGTGCAGTGGTACCGGGTGGCGTCGCCGGCGGTGAACTCGCAGGACTGGGCGGCGTCCGGGGTGGGGGCGCTGGACGCGGCCGGGTAGCTCAGCAGCGACTGGAAGGTGTTGCGCAGCAGCAGCCAGGAGCCGGCGTCGTAGGCGACGGCCGGGTCCAGGGCGGTGGTCGTCGCGGTGGTGCCCAGGGTGATCGCCTTGTCGCCGTCGCCCTTGACGGCGTCGGTCACCGAGCCGCAGCCGGCCACCGAAACGGCCACGATTCCGGCGCAGCCGAGCACGGCCAGTCGTTCAGCGGAAGTCTTCACGGGTCGCGTCCTTCTGGGTGCGGGGCTGCGACCGCGGGCACGACGGGGGTGCCCGTCAGCGGCGGTGCCTGGGCTCGGGGGTGGAACGAACTGGAGTAGCGTGCCATATCGAACACGCACCCCCGGTACCCGCACAGGTGACAGTTGGGACACGGGCGGGTGCGCTGGGCTGGCCTCTCCTGCGAGTTGTCAGGCAATGCCCGTTTTCTCCCCGAGCAGTCTCCCGGCCCGGCCGGATCCGTCCGCTTACCGGTCGGTACTGGCACTCCGCAATGAGACGACAATCACACTCGCGAGGCGACCAGCGAGCGCAACAGCTCCAGATCGACCTGCTCCAGCGAGGAGAGCACCAGGCGCCCCGGCGCGGGCTCGATCAGAGCCACCGAGGGGACGGCGATCACCGGGCAGCCGGCCGCCTCGGCGGCTTGCACCCCGGTCGGCGCGTCCTCCACCACCACGCAGCGGGCCGGGTCGGCGCCGAACCGGCGGGCCGCCTCCAGGTACGGGTCCGGGTGCGGCTTGGTGCGGGCCACCTCGTCGCCCGCGACCGAGAAGGCGAAGTGCTCGGCGCCGAGCGAGCGGAGCACGATGTCGATGATGTGCCGGTGCGAGGCGGACACCAGGGCGGCCGGGACGCCGTGCGCGGCCAGCGTGTTGAGCAGCCGCTCGGCACCCGGCATCAGCGGCACCCCGCCGTCCAGCAGGTCGACGAAGCGCCGGTTGATCAGCACGGTCAGCTCGGCCGGCGAGAGGTCCACCCCGGTGCTGACCAGCAGGTGGTCGATGACCCGGGTCATCGGGCCGCCGACCACGTGGGCGCGGTCCTCGGCGGTCAGCTCGTGGCCCAGCTCGGCGAAGAGCGTGGACTCCGCCTGCCACCAGAAGTCCTCGGTGTCGACCAGCGTCCCGTCCATGTCCAGCAGCACCGCCTGGAGGCCCCGGTCGTCGTCGCCGCGGCCGAGGGTCGGGGTGGCGGTGGAGATGGTGGTCATGGAGGGATCCTTCCGTCCGTGCCCGGATCGGCCCCGGGGATGGCACGGGCCGGCCCGCTGGTGAGCGGACCGGCCCGTTCAGGATCATCAAGGATACGCCCGGGCACCCCGAATGAAGCGAACGCTGCGCAGCGTGGGCGTTACCGGGCGTTGAAGTACTTGGCCTCCGGGTGGTGGATCACGATCGCGTCGGTGGACTGCTCGGGGTGCAGCTGGAACTCCTCGGAGAGCACCACGCCGATCCGCTCGGGCTTCAGCAGCTCGGCGATCTTGGCGCGGTCCTCCAGCTCCGGGCAGGCCCCGTAGCCCAGCGAGAACCGGGCGCCGCGGTACTTGAGGGCGAACATGTCCTTGACGTCCTGCGGGTCCTCGTCGCCGAAGCCCAGCTCGTAGCGGACCCGGGCGTGCCAGAACTCGGCCAGCGCCTCGGCCAGCTGGACCGACAGGCCGTGCAGCTCCAGGTAGTCCCGGTAGGAGTTGTCGGCGAACAGCTCGTTGGCCGCCTCGGAGATCCGGTTGCCCATGGTGACCACCTGGAGGCCCAGCACGTCGCGGACCCCGGACTCCTCCGGGCGGAAGAAGTCGGCCAGGCAGAGCCGGCGCCCGCGCCGCTGGCGGGGGAAGGTGAAGCGGGTCCGCTCGCTGCCGTCCTCGTGGAAGACGACCAGGTCGTCGCCCTTGGAGTTCGCCGGGTAGAAGCCGTAGACGACCGCCGCCTCCAGCCAGCCCTCGGTCTGCAGCCGGTCCAGCCACATCCGCAGCCGCGGCCGGCCCTCGGTCTCCACCAGCTCCTCGTACGACGGGCCCTCGCCGCTCCGGGCGGCCTTGAGGCCCCACTGCCCCTTGAACAGCGCGTCCTCGTCCAGCCAGGACGAGTAGTCGGCGAACGGCACGCCCTTGACGATCCGGTCGCCCCAGAACGGCGGCTCGGGCACCCGGTTGTCGACCGCGACGTCGGAGCGGATCTGGCCGAGGTTGACCTCCTCCGGCTCCTCGATCTCGACCCGGGCGTGCCGGCGCTGCTTGAGCTCCGGCAGGGTCGCGCCGGGCACGCCGCGCTTGACCGCGATCAGCGCGTCCATCAGCCGCAGGCCCTCGAAGGCGTCCCGGGCGTAGCGGACCTCGCCCTCGTAGATCTCGTGCAGGTCCTGCTCGACGTAGGCGCGGGTCAGCGCGGCGCCGCCGAGGATCACCGGGTAGTCGGCCGCCAGCTTGCGCTGGTTCAGCTCCTGCAGGTTCTCCTTCATGATCACGGTGGACTTGACCAGCAGGCCGGACATCCCGATGACGTCCGCCCGGTGCTCCCGGGCGGCGTCCAGGATCGCCGAGACCGGCTGCTTGATGCCCAGGTTGACCACGGTGTAGCCGTTGTTGGACAGGATGATGTCGACCAGGTTCTTGCCGATGTCGTGGACGTCGCCCTTGACGGTGGCCAGCACGATGGTGCCCTTGCCCTCGTCGTCGGACTTCTCCATGTGCGGCTCCAGGTGGGCCACCGCGGTCTTCATGACCTCGGCCGACTGGAGCACGAACGGCAGCTGCATCTGGCCGGAGCCGAACAGCTCGCCGACCACCTTCATGCCCGCCAGCAGCGTGCTGTTGACGATCTCCAGTGCCGGGCGCTCCGTCAGCGCCTCGTCGAGGTCGGCCTCCAGGCCGTTCCGCTCGCCGTCGACGATCCGGCGCTGGAGCCGCTCCTCCAGCGGCAGCGCGGCCAGTTCCTCCGCCTTGGAGGCCCTGACCGAGGACGAGGAGACGCCCTCGAACAGCTGCAGCAGCTTCTGGAGCGGGTCGTAGCCCTCGCTGCGGCGGTCGTACACCAGGTCGAGCGCGACCTCGCGCTGGTCCTCGGGGATCCGCGCCATCGGCAGGATCTTGGAGGCGTGCACGATCGCCGAGTCCAGGCCCGCCTCGACGCACTCGTTCAGGAAGACCGAGTTGATCACCATCCGGGCGGCCGGGCTGAGGCCGAAGGAGATGTTGGACAGGCCGAGGGTGGTCTGCACGTCCGGGTGGCGGCGCTTGAGCTCGCGGATCGCCTCGATGGTCTCGATGCCGTCCCGGCGCGACTCCTCCTGCCCGGTGCCCAGGGTGAACGCCAGGCAGTCGACCAGGATCGAGCCCTCGTCGACGCCGTACTCGCCGGTCAGCTGGGCGATCAGCCGCTCGGCGATCTCGACCTTCTTGGCGGCGGTGCGGGCCTGGCCGTCCTCGTCGATGGTCAGCGCGATCAGGCCGGCGCCGTGCTCGCGGGCCAGCGAGGCGATCCGGCCGAAGCGGGTGTCCGGGCCGTCGCCGTCCTCGTAGTTCACCGAGTTCAGCACGGCGCGCCCGCCGAGCGACTCCAGACCGGCCCGCAGCACCTCCGGCTCGGTGGAGTCCAGCACGATCGGCAGCGTGGAGGCGGTGGCCAGCCGGCCGGCGATCTCCTTCATGTCGGCGACGCCGTCGCGGCCGACGTAGTCCACGCAGAGGTCCAGCAGGTGGGAGCCGTCCCGGATCTGGTCCCGGGCGATCTCCACACAGGCCTGCCAGTCGCCGGCCAGCATCGAGTCGCGGAACTTCTTCGAACCGTTGGCGTTGGTGCGCTCGCCGATCGCCAGGTACGAGGTGTCCTGGCGGAACGGCACCGACTGGTACAGCGAGGACGCGGCCGACTCGGGGCGCGGCTCGCGCGGGGCGACCGGCCTGCCCTGCACCCGCTCGACCACCTGGCGCAGGTGCTCGGGGGTGGTGCCGCAGCAGCCGCCGACCAGCGAGAGCCCGTAGTCGCGGGTGAACACGTCGTGCGCGTCGGCCAGCTCGGACGGGCTCAGCGGGTAGTGCGCGCCGTCCTTGCCCAGCACCGGCAGGCCCGCGTTGGGCATGCAGGACAGGCCGATCCGGGCGTTCTTCGCCAGGTAGCGCAGGTGCTCGCTCATCTCGGCCGGGCCGGTGGCGCAGTTCAGGCCGATGTAGTCGACGCCGAGCGGCTCCAGCGCGGTCAGCGCGGCGCCGATCTCCGATCCGAGCAGCATGGTGCCCGTGGTCTCCACCGTCACCTGCACCAGCACCGGCAGGTCCAGGCCCGCCTCGGCCAGGGCCTGCTTGCAGCCCAGGATCGCGGCCTTGGTCTGCAGCAGGTCCTGGCTGGTCTCCACCAGCAGGGCGTCCGCGCCGCCGGCGACCAGACCCGCCGCGTTCACCCGGAAGCCCTCGCGCAGGACCTCGTACGGGGCGTGGCCAAGGGTCGGCAGCTTGGTGCCGGGGCCGATCGAGCCGAGCACCCAGCGGGTCCGGCCGTCCTCGGCGGCGTACGCGTCGGCGGCCTCGCGGGCCAGCCGGGCACCTGCCTCGGAGAGCTCGAAGATCCGGTCGGCGATGTCGTACTCGCCGAGCGCGGAGAAGTTGGCGCCGAAGGTGTTGGTCTCCACGCAGTCCACGCCCACCGCGAAGTAGGCGTCGTGGACGGAGCGGACGATGTCGGGCCGGGTCAGGTTGAGGACCTCGTTGCAGCCCTCCAGGTTCTGGAAGTCCTCCAGCGTCGGGTCCTGCGCCTGGAGCATGGTGCCCATCGCTCCGTCGGCGACCACCACCCTGGTGGCCAGTGCCTGACGCAGCGCGTTCGCGCGGCTCTGCGGGGTGACGGACGGGCTGGCGGCAATGGCCATGGGGCTTCTCCCTGGGTGCGACGGCTGTCGGCTTTGCGAACCCGCTGAATCGGGGACGCACGTGGCCAGGGTATCCGGCCTCCGCCGGGAGAAGGCCACCTATTCCGTATCCTGAACGCTCGGCCGAACAGGGGGGAACGACCGGGTGACCACGATTCGGACACTGATACGAGACGGCGTCCGGCGGACCGGGAGCGCCGCGGTCGCCCGGACGCGATCGCTCCGGTCCCGCTGGCGCGGCTGGTCGCGATGGCGCAAGGCCCTGGTGGTGGCGCTGACGGCGCTGGCCGTGGTGCTGGTCCCGGTCGGCTCGGCGGCGCTGGCGCTGCGCCTGCAGTACGTCGGCGTCCCCTCCCCCGAGGCCCGCAGCCGCGGCCGTGACGCACTCTGGCTCGGCCACGCCTGGGTGGACGGCCGGAAGAGTGACGCGGACGTCGCGGCCCTCGCCGAACGGCTGGCCGGCACCGGCGTGCGCGACCTCTACGTGCACACCGGCCCGCTGGAGCACGACGGCTCGCTGCCGCCCACCGTGCACCCCCGGGCGCGCTGGTTCACCGAGGCCGCGCACCGGGCGCTGCCCGGGGTCCGGGTGCAGAGCTGGCTCGGCGACGAGGTGAAGCCCGAGAAGGACGCCCTGGACCTGGAGGACGCCGCCACCCGCGACCGGGTCACCGCCTCCGCCCGCCAGGTCCTGGACCTCGGCTTCGACGGCGTGCACTTCGACATGGAGCCGATCCGGCCCGGTTCGGCCGGCTGGCTCGCCCTGCTCGACCAGGTCCGGCCGGTCACCGCCGGGCGTGGCGCGAAACTGTCGGTCGCGGCCCCGCAGATCGACCCGCTGCCGTACCAGCACGCGATCGCCATCGCGCTCACCGACCACGGCAAGTGGTGGGACCAGGCGTACTTCACCGCCACCGCCCGCCGGGTCGACCAGATCGCGGTGATGACCTACGACTCCAGCATGCCGACCGAGGGGTTCTACGGCGCCTACAACGCCTACCAGACCGAACTCGCCCTGGAGGCCACCCCGGCGGAGGTCGACCTGCTGATGGGCCTGCCGTTCTACTGGGAGGACAAGTGGGGCCACTGGGGCCGCGCCGAGACGGTGGGCGCCGGGATCCGGGGCATCCGGCTGGGCCTGGGCCGGCAGGACCCGCACCGGCCGAACTTCGGCGTCGGCCTGTACGTGGACTTCGCCGCCACCGAGCAGAACTGGGCCGACTACCGGCGCGACTGGGTGCGGTGAGGGCCCCTCAAAGGCTGGGCCCCCCGCCGGTCGCGGCCATCCGGTGGGCGAGCGCGCTCAGGTAGCGGTGGACGGCGGCGCCCTCGCCGGTCAGGTAGTGGGAGACCGCCCGGTACAGCGGCTGGTACACCTCGCCGTGCTCGGTGACGGTGAGCGCGCAGCCCCGGCCCGCCGGTGTCAGCACATACGTCCAGGTGCCGCCGTAGGGCAGGTCCGGGTCGGCGATGCCGGTCACCAGGCGGTGCGGGGCGGCGCTCTCCACGACCTCGTAGGTGGTGTGGCCGTGCTTGCCGTACTCGCGCCAGCGGGGGTGGCCCGCGGCGGTGGCGGGCAGCCGCTCGACGTGGGCCACCCCAGGGCGCCAGGCCGGGAAGAGGTCGACGGCGGTCAGGACGTCCCAGACCTCGCCGGGCGGCCGGTCCAGTTCGAGGCCGCCCTCGCTGACGTGTTCCACCGGCAGCCGCCGACCCGCGGCCAGCCCCGCCGCCGCCAGCCCCGCCGTGACCGCCGCCACTCCGGCCACCCCGGCCGCCGTCCACCGCCGTCCGCTCATCCCGCCGGCTCCTCACACCCCGCGCGCCCGGCCCCACCACCCATCATCGCGCCGTCCCGCCGCCCGGGCGCGGCCGGACCCGGGGCGGTCCTCCGGGGCCCGCCGGGATAACCGCTGGATCGTGGCCGCCCCCTCGCCCAGACTGGCCCGGTGGCCCGGCGGAACGGCGCTTCAAAGCCCGTAGGCTGGGCAGGTAGGGACCATGGAGCGAGGCGTTCCATGGGTGACGAGAGGTTCGACCGTCGGCTTCCGACCGTCGGCACCCGGGCATTCCCGGCCGGGTGGCGCGATGGCTGCCGACCGGAGGGAGACGCTGGGTGATCGAGCTGGAGGAAGTTCCCGAGTTGATCGACCCGGTGATGGTGTGCGCCTTCGAGGGGTGGAACGACGCGGGTGACGCCGCCTCGGCCGCGCTGGCGCACCTGGACGAGACCTGGGGCGGCAAGGTGTTCGCCGCGCTCGACGCGGAGGAGTACTACGACTTCCAGGTCAACCGGCCCACCGTGTGGCTGGACGGCGGGGTGCGCCGGATCACCTGGCCCACCACCCGGCTCTCGGTGGTCCGCGTCACCGAGCCGACCACCCGGGACGTCGTGCTGGTCCGCGGGATCGAGCCGAGCATGCGCTGGCGCTCGTTCTGCAACGAGCTGCTCGGCTTCGCGCACGAGCTGGGCGTCGAGCTGGTGGTGATCCTGGGCGCGCTGCTCGGCGACACCCCGCACAGCCGCCCGGTGCCGGTCAGCGGGGTCACCTCGGACCCGGATCTGGCCCGCCGGCTGGAGCTGGAGGAGAGCCGCTACGAGGGCCCGACCGGCATCGTCGGGGTGCTCCAGGAGGCGTGCACGCACGCCGGGGTGCCGGCCGTGACGCTGTGGGCGGCGGTGCCGCACTACGTCGCGCAGCCGCCGAACCCCAAGGCCACCCTGGCGCTGGTCAACAAGCTGGAGGACCTGCTGGACCTGCGCATCCCGCCGGGCGAGCTCGGCGAGGACGCCCGGGCGTGGCAGCTGGGCGTGGACCAGCTGGCCGCCGAGGACAGCGAGGTCGCCGAGTACGTCCAGCAGCTGGAGGAGGCGCAGGACACCGCGGAGCTGCCGGAGGCTTCGGGCGACGCGATCGCCCGGGAGTTCGAGCGCTACCTGCGGCGCCGGGAGAACGTCGGGCCGACCGGCGAGAAGCCCGTCGCCGGGCACGCCACCGCGGAGCGGCCGGCCGAGCCGGAGCCGCCGGCGGCCCGGGAGAGCCAGGACGGCGCCGAGGAGGACTGAGCCTCCCGGCGGGAACGCCGTACCAACGCCGGAGGGGCGTCGGGGCCATCGGCCTCGACGCCCCTCCGGCGTTCGCGGGACTCCGCGCGGACGCTCTAGAGCGCGACGCCGAGCAGCGCGTCCACGGTGCGGGTGACCAGGCCGGGGGCGCCGAGCCCGGTGCCGCCGTCGCGCTCCTGCGCGGCGGCCCAGCGGTCCACCGCGGCCAGCGCGGCCGGGGCGTCCAGGTCGTTCGCCAGCGCGGCGCGGACCTCGGCGAGCAGCTGCTCGGCCGGCGGGCCGTCCGGGCGGGAGACCGCGGCGCGCCAGCGGGCCAGCCGCTCGACGGCCTCGTCCAGGGTGCCCTTGGTCCACTCCCAGTCCTCGCGGTAGTGGTGCGAGAGCAGGGCGAGGCGGATCGCCGCCGGGTCGACGCCCTCGCGGCGCAGGGCCGAGACGAAGACCAGGTTGCCGCGGGACTTGGACATCTTGTGGCCGTCCAGGCCGACCATGCCGGCGTGCACGTACGCCTGGGCGTACGGGTGGGTGCCGGTGGCGACCTGGGCGTGCGCGGCGCCCATCTCGTGGTGCGGGAAGGAGAGGTCGCTGCCGCCGCCCTGGATGTCGAAGGACATGCCGAGGAACTGCAGGGCGATCGCGACGCACTCGATGTGCCAGCCGGGGCGGCCGTGGCCGAGCTCGGTGTCCCAGGCGGGCTCGCCGGGGCGGGCGGCCAGCCACAGCAGGGCGTCCAGCGGGTGGCGCTTGCCGGGGCGGTCCGGGTCGCCGCCGCGTTCGGCGAAGACCGGGTGCATGGCCTCGCGGGTGAGGCCGGAGACCTCCCCGAAGGTCGGGTCGGCCTCGATCGAGAAGTAGATGTCGCCGTCCAGCTCGTAGGCGGCGCCGCTCGCGAGCAGCTTCTGCACCAGCGGGACGATCCACGGGATGGACTCGACGGCGCCGATGTAGTGGGCCGGCGGGAGCAGCCGGAGCGCGGTCATGTCCTCGCGGAACAGCGCGGTCTCGCGCTCGGCGAGGGCCACCCAGTCCTGTCCGGTCTCGACCGCGCGCTGGAGCAGGGGGTCGTCGACGTCGGTGACGTTCTGCACGTAGAGGACGTCGTGGCCGGCGTCCCTCCACACCCGCTGCACCAGGTCGAAGGCGTTGTAGGTGGCGGCGTGGCCCATGTGGGTCGCGTCGTAGGGCGTGATGCCGCAGACGTAGATCCGGGCGGCGCCGTCCTGCGGCACGACCTCCCGGACGCCGCCCGTCGCGGTGTCGTGGATTCGAAGGGGGAGCCCCTGACCAGGCAGGGCGGGAACCTCGGAGGCGGGCCAGGCATGCATGGGATCGACTTTAACCTTGAGAACATTTGAAAGCCTAACCAGTCGGCAAGATCGACTGGATTCGATCTGCTTTCGCGACTCTGACGGTTCCTGACCGATTGTGTCCGGCCGCCCGCGCCGGACCGCCGGCGCGGAACCGCGCCAGGACCCGCCAGGACCCGCCAGGACCACGCCGGAGCCGCCCCGCGCACGGCCACGCGGGGCGGTCCGGGCGGACGGGCGGCCCGGTCGGCCCTGCCGCCGACCGGGCGCCCACGACCCTCCGGGCATACGGCCGGAGCCGCTACAACCGCTGCCAGAGGGCCGGCACGTTCGGCGGCTCCCACCCCGCGATGGCGGTGTGCCCCTGGAGGCACCGGTAGGAGACGCCGCCGTAGGTGACGCGGTCGCCCGCGTTGTAGAGGGTGCCCGCGGCCCAGGTCCCGCCCGGCGGCGTGGTGGGGGGCGTGCTGGTGGGCGGGGTGGTGGGGCCGGTGGGGGTGGCGGTCGGGGTCGGGGTCTGCGGCACGTTGAGCACGAAGTCGTACGTGCCCTCCTTCGCCGAGCCGACCTGGCGGACGTTCATCAGCAGCCGCGCGTCGTAGATGGTGTCGGTGCTGTTGCGCGGCTCGTTCGGGAAGTACAGCTGGGTGGTGAGCACCGGCCGGCCGGGCGCCTGGAGCTTGACGTGGATGTGCCGGGTGCGGCCCGGGTAGAGGCCGGGCACGATCGTGGTGAGGCTGAACGCGCCCTGGGCGTTGGTGAACTGGTGGCCGCGGAAGGTGAACCCGGCGTTGTCGTAGGCGCCGTTCACATCGGCCTGCCAGAAGTCCAACAGGACGCCGGACAGGGGCAGGCAGGCGCGGCCGAAGACATAGCCGCTGACGGTGAGCCTGGTGCCCGGGGTGCTGTCGGTGATGAGCGAGGTGCGCAGCGGCGAGTTGGGCTTGAAGTACGGCCCTTCGGTCTGCTCGACGGTCGGGGCGTCGCCGTCGTGGCACTCGGGGGTGTAGTCCGGCATCTCGCCGGTGCCGACCCGGTCGCGGGCCAGGGCGACGCCGCCGCCGACCAGCAGGGGGGCGGTGCCGAGAACGGCGGCTGCCCGGAGGACGGTCTTGCGGCTTATCAGGCGGTCGGTGGGACCGTCCGTCCCGGTGACGGGCTCTTCGGACGCGGGCATGCGCCGACTCCTTCGGTGTGGGGTGGGGGATCTGCCGGTTTCGATGGAAGGGTGCCGAATGGAAGGGTGCCGATGGGAATGACGGCCCTTGCCATGGTGGGGGCATGACAAGGACCGGGCCGGTGGCCCGCCCGCTCACGCCGGGCGTCCGCCGGTGGCCGACAGTCAACCTACGGGCCCTCCGGACCCGCCGCGATGGACCCGATCCGGGGATCGTGGTGATTTCCTCCGACCCTCGCCCGGAACTCCCCGGGCGTCATCCCGGTCTCCCGGCGGAAGAACCGGCAGAAGTACGCCGGATCCCCGAACCCGGCCTCGCGGGACACCTGGCGGACCGTCAGTTCGGTGCAGGCCAGCAGGCGCTTGGCCTCCAGCGTCTGCTGCTGGCGGATCAGCCGCCCCGGCGTCCGGCCGGTCGCCTGCTTGACCGTCGCCTGGAGGTGCCCCGGGGAGACCCCCAACTCCTGGGCGCTGGAGGCGACCGAGCGTTGCACTCCGCCAGGGGTGGCGATCAGCCGGGTGAACGCGGCGGCGAGGTCGCCGGAGCGGCTCGGCAGCGCGCCCGGGCCGGCCGGCGAGCAGGCCCGCAGGGCGCGGACGACCAGGATGTGCAGACTGGCCCGCAGCACGCCCGGATAGCCCGCCGGGCGGGCCCGGTACTCGGCCTCCATGTCCGCCAGCAGCGCGGCGATCGGCCCGGCCTGGTCGCCGAGCCGCACCGCCGGGCGCCCGGCCAGGGAGCGCAGCGCGGCGAGGTCCTGCGGGTTGGTCAGGAGGAAGTCCTCGTTGAACAGCACGACCTGGCCGGTGAGGTCGTCCGCGTCCACCCAGTGGTGCACCTGGCCGGGCGCGATCACGCACAACTGCGGCGGCCGGAGCGGGCGCTGGACCAGGTCCAGGACGTGGGCGCCGCGGCCGCCGGTGACGTAGACGATCTCGAAGAAGGAGTGCCGGTGGGGGAAGCCGGCCCGGGACAGCGGGCCGATGGTGTCGAAACTGCCGATCGCGAACGGGAGCAGATGCGGCAGCGGGACCTGGAGGCGGTGCAGCGGCAGGTCCAGGTGGGGGGTGGTCCGTCGCTCGTCCATCGTCGCAGTGTGCGGCCGGGACCTGGCACCGGTCCAGACCACTGTCCGGTGGAAGGACCCGTGGAAGGGTGGTCCGGCGGGGCGGCCGTGGACGGGTGGCCCGGCGGGGCGGCCCGCCTTCGAACCCCGGGTGGGACGGCCCGCCGGACCGTCAGATCGGCGGCCAGGGGATGGACGGCCAGTCCTCGGAGGGCAGCGGATGGCTGCCGGCGGCGAGCAGCGCCGCCACCCGGGCCCGGGTCGCGTCCAGCTCGGCCGCCGTCAGGTGCGGGGCCAGCCGCTGCCCCAGCGCGCCGTCCAGCTGCCCGGCCAGCCCGGCCAGCACCGCCGTCGCCTCCTCGGGCAGCGGGCTCCCGGCCCAGCCCCAGAGCAGGGTGCGCAGCTTGCCCTCGCGGTGGAAGGTGACGCCGTGGTCGATGCCGTAGATCCGGCCGTCCGCGGCCGGGATCAGGTGGCCGCCCTTGCGGTCGGCGTTGTTGAGGACGGCGTCCAGCACCGCGAGCCGACGCAGCCGCGCGTCGTCGGGGTGGACCAGCAACGCGGTGCGCCCGTCGCCGACCTCGGCCCGGACGATCGGCAGCCAGCCGTCCTCGGGGCCGCCCGGGTCCTGGAGCGCGAGCAGCGGGTCCGCGTCCGGATCGGGCTCGACCCACAACTGGACCATGCCGGGGCCGTGCGGGCCGTCACGCAGCACGGTGGGCGGGACCAGCCCCCACCCGGTGGCGGCGGACAGCTCGTAGGCGGCGACCTCGCGGCCGGCCAGGGTGCCGTCCGGGAAGTCCCAGAGCGGGCGCTCGCCGGCCACCGGCTTGTAGACGGCCTGCGCGGCGAGGCCGTCGGTGCCGACGGTGCAGTAGAGGGCCGCGTTGGAGGCGTCGGTGAGCCGGCCGTGCACGGTCAGCGCGCCCTCCCGCAGCAGCCGCAGCGCGGTCGGCGGGTCGGCGGCGAGGGCGGCGGCTCCGGCGGGGTCGGCGCGCGGCGGCTCGACCTCGCCGGCCGGGGCGGGTGACGCGTTCAGCGCCGGTACCCGTTCGCGCGCGGGCACAGGTGGCCTTCCGGGTCGAGCGGCAGGTTGCAGAACGGGCAGGGCTTGCGGCCGGCCGCGACGAGGTCCAGGGCGCGTCTGGCGAACACCCGGGCCATCGCGCCGGAGAGCCGCACCCGGAGCATGTCGGGGCCGTTCTCGTCGTCCTCGAAGACGGCGGCGCCCTCCTCCTCGCCCTCTTCCTCCTCGATCAGCGCCTGCGCCTCGACGACCAGGCAGCTGTCCACGGTGTCCCACGCCAGCGCCATCGTGCCGACCCGGAACTCCTGCTCCAGCGGCAGGTCGAGCGGCGCGGTGTCCAGCAGCTCCTGCGGGGCGGCGGCCGGGATGGCGGCCTCGCCGCCGCTGCGGCGCAGGGCCTCGTCGAGGACCTCCTCGATCCGCTCGGCGAGCGCGGCGACCTGGGCCTTCTCCAGCAGCACGCTGGTGATCCGCCCCCGGGCGCTGGCCTGGAGGTAGAACGCCCGGGCGCCGGGCTGGCCGACGGTGCCGGCCACGAACCGTTCGGGCTGGTCGTAGAAGTGGACCTGACGGGGCACGCTCTCGCTCCGGATCGTGTCGATCGTCGTGGACGTCGGGGACGCCACGGGGTTCGGGGTCGGGCCCGGTGGTCCCGGGGTGCGGCGGGGTGCGCCGGGGCCCACTGGCCACCCTACGACCTCCCGGGCCGGGCCGGGGAGCCGAGCCCGGGGGCGGGCGGGCTCGGGGTCTGCCTCCTGGATCCCTGCCGGGGCCACGGCGCGGGGGGCATGCTCCTCGCGACGGCCTGACCCGACGAAACCCGGGAGGCGGCTTCCTAGACCGCGCCGGTGGAACCGCCGACCACGGCGTCCCCGCCCGCCCCGGCCTGGCCGGGGCGGGCGGCGGGCCGGGGGGCGAGGGAGGCGAGGTCGCCGGTGTCGCCCATCCGCAGCACGAACGGGCGGCGCGCGGTGTAGCGGATCGCGGTGACCGAGCAGGGGTCGACGTTGATCCGCTGGAAGTGGTCGAGGTGCAGGCCCAGCGCGTCGGCCACCACGGCCTTGATCACGTCGCCGTGCGAGCAGGCGATCCAGACCGCGTCCTCGCCGTGCTCGGCGGCGATCTTCTCGTTCCACTCGCGGACCGCGTCGACCGTGCGGTGGCTCAGCTCGCGCAGCGACTCGCCGCCGGGGAAGGCCGCCGCCGCCGCGTGGTCCTGGACGGTGCGCCAGAGCGGCTCCTTGGCCAGCTCGGCCAGCGGGCGGCCGGTCCACTCCCCGTAGTGGCACTCGCCGAGCCGCTCGTCGAGCGCGGGCTCGCCCGGCGCGGCGCCGCCGCGCTCGGGACCGGCCAGCTCGGGGCGGGCGGCGAGCAGCGGCTCCAGGGTCTGCCGGCAGCGCTCCAGCGGGCTGCTGACCGCCTGGACCAGCGGGAGCGGGGCGAGCCGGTCGGCGAGCGCGGCGGCCTGGGCGCGCCCGGTGTCGTCGAGCTCCACGCCCGGCGTCCAACCGGCCAGGATTCCGGCGGTGTTCGCGGTGGAGCGGCCGTGGCGGACGAGCAGCAGGGTCGGCATGGGCCCACCCTACGGCCTGCCGGACCTGGGCGGGCGGGCTTCCGGATCTTGGTCGGGGCGCCGCGGCGGGGCCGGGACGGGCGCGCGGCGGGGGGTCGGCGAGGGGCGCGGGGCGGGTGCGGGTGGGACACGGGGGACGCGGGGAACGGTGGAGAGCGGTGCCGGGGCGAACCGTCGTCGCGGCGGATGTTTCGGAAGGGCGCCAGGGGCGAGAATGGCGCGCATGATCGTCCACTGCGCCATCTACCGGGACGGCCGCCCGGTCGCGACGCCCACGGGCCCGGCCGGCTCCCTCGCCGCCGCGCGGAAGGCCGGGCCCGGCGGCTTCGTCTGGATAGGCCTGTTCGAGCCGACCGCCGAGGAACTCGACCAGGTCTCCGACGAGTTCGGCCTGCACCCGCTGGCCGTCGAGGACGCGGTCGGCGCCCACCAGCGGCCCAAGGTGGAGGCGTACCAGGACTCGCTGTTCGTCACGCTCAAGACCCTCGGCTACCACCCCGGCGGCCACGCGGTGACCAGCGGCGAGGTGATGCTCTTCCTCGGCGAGGACTTCGTGATGACCGTCCGGCACGGCGCCGACACCCCGCTCGGCGACCTGCGGGCCGAGCTGGAGGAGCAGCCGGAGGTGCTCAAGTACGGCCCGAGTGCCGTGCTGCACTCCGTCTGCGACACGGTGGTGGACGGCTACCTGGACGTGGTGGTCGGGCTCCAGGCGGACCTCGACGAGCTGGAGGCCGATGTGTTCGCCCCCGGCCGGGTGGGCCGGGACGTCGCGAGCCGGATCTACGGCTACAAGCGGCAGTTGGTCACCGTCCGCCGGGCCACCGGCCCGCTGGTCGAGCCGATGATACGGCTGGACCGCGGCCGGGTGCCGTACGTCCGTGCCGAGGCGCAGCCCTACCTGCGGGACGTCTCCGACCACCTGGCCCGGGCCAACGACCAGGTGGAGGGGATGGACCGGCTGCTCTCGGACATCCTCGCCGCCAACCTGGCGCAGGTCAGCGTGCAGCAGAACAACGACATGCGGAAGATCTCGGCCTGGGCGGCGCTGGCCGCCGTGCCGACGATGATCGCGGGCGTGTACGGGATGAACTTCGAGCACATGCCCGAGCTGCACCACGCCTGGGGCTACCCGGCGGCGGTGTCGCTGATGGTGGTGGTCTGCGTGCTGCTGCACCGGGTGTTCAAGCGGCACGACTGGTTGTAGGGCGGGTCTTTCGGACCACGCCCTGGGGCGGCCCGCCGGTCGGCTCCCGAGTGGCCCCGTCGCCGGTCGTTCCCGGGTGGCCCCGTCGTTCGTCGTTCCCGGGCGGCCCCGTCGCCGGTGGGACGGTGCCGCCCGGGGTGCGACGGTCAGGCGAGGCCGGCCCGCTCCAGCGCCGCGACGCCGGTGCGGAGCGCGGTGATCCGCTCGTCCAGGGTGAAGCCGGCCGGGGCCAGGGTGAGCGTGGTGACGCCCGCGTCGGCGTACGCCTGCATCCGGTCGGCGATCCGGGCGGTGTCACCGATCAGCGAGGTGGCGTCGATGAGCTCGTGCGGGACGGCGGCGGCGGCGCCCGCGTAGTCCCTGGCCAGGTAGCGCTCCTGGACCTCGTCGGCGGCCTGCTCGTAGCCCATCCGGCGGGCGAGCTGGTTGTAGAAGTTCTTCTCCTTGCTGCCCATGCCGCCGATGTAGAGCGCGGTGTAGGAGCGCTGCGAGTCGACGCCCGCCTTGATGTCCTCGCCGACCGCGATGGCGACGGTCGGGCAGACGTCGAAGCCCTCGAACTCCCGGCCGGCCTCGGCGCCGGCGCGGACCCGGCCGGCCTTCAGCGGGTCGAGGGAGAGCGCGGCGTGCGCCGGGTCGAAGAAGATGCCGAGCCAGCCGTCGGCGATCTCGCCGGTCTGCTCCAGGTTCTTCGGGCCGATCGCGGCGATGTACAGCGGGATGTGCTCGCGCACCGGATGCACGGTGAGCTTGATCGGCTTGCCGGGGCCGCCGGGCAGCGGCAGTGTCCAGTGGGCGCCCTCGTGGACCAGCCGCTCGCGGGACATCGCCTTGCGGATGATCTCCACGTACTCGCGGGTGCGGGCCAGCGGCTTGTCGAACTTCACGCCGTACCAGCCCTCGGAGACCTGGGGTCCGGAGACGCCGAGGCCGAGCCGGAAGCGGCCGCCGGAGAGGGTGTCCAGGGTGGCGGCGGTCATCGCGGTCATCGCGGGGGTGCGGGCCGGGATCTGGAAGATCGCCGAGCCCACGTCGATCCGCTCGGTCCGGGCGGCGACGAAGGACAGCACGGTGGCCGCGTCCGAACCGTAGGCCTCGGCGGCCCAGCAGACCGAGTAGCCGAGCCGGTCGGCCTCCTGGGCGACGGCGATGTTGTCGGCGTCCATGCCGAGTCCCCAGTAGCCGAGGTTGATGCCGAGTCGCATGGGCACTGCCTTCCAGTCGGTGGTGTCGTGAGGGTAGCGGCGCGTCCGGCGGACATGCTACTGGCCGGTAGGAGTGGTCCGGGTCACATTCCGGCCGCGTGGCGGGGGCCGTGGACGACCCGTGCGGGACGCCGGACCGTCCCGTGCGGGGCGCCGGACCGTCCCGCGCCGGGGGCCGGGGGCGTCCTGCGGGTCTGCACACCTGCCCGGGCACCGGCCGCTACGCTCAGCCGACGTGGAGGCGCCTCGCCCCACCTGCGCGTTCGTCCCCGTCGTCCCGGCCGTGCGGCCGCGGTGCCGGCCGGTGCCGCCGCGCCGCCACCGTACCTACGGCCAGTAAGAGGGCACGTCCGATGGAAAAGCGTCACCTCGGCCGCACCGGGCTGCAGGTCTCCCGGCTCGGCCTCGGCACCATGACCTGGGGCCGTGCCACCGACGAGCAGGAGGCCGCGGACCTGCTCAAGGCATTCGTCGACGCCGGCGGGAACCTCGTCGACACCGCCGACGTCTACGCCGACGGCGACGCCGAGTACCTGCTCTCCCGGCTCACCGACAGCCTCGTGCCCCGCTCGGACCTGGTCATCGCCACCAAGGCCGGCAGCGTCCCGGCCGCCCGCCGCTTCGACGGCTCGCGCGGGCACCTGCTCGCCGCGCTCGACGCCTCGCTGCGCCGGCTCGGCACCGACTACGTCGACCTCTGGCAGCTGCACGCGTTCGACCCGGCCACCCCCGTCGAGGAGACCCTCAGCGCCCTCGACATCGCCGTCTCCTCCGGCCGGGCCCGCTACGTCGGAGCCTGCGACTTCAGCGGCTGGCAGCTGGCCAAGGCCGCCACCTGGCAGAACGCCCACCACGGGCGGGTGCCGCTGGCCGGGGCGCAGCTGGAGTACTCGCTGCTCCAGCGCGGCATCGAACGGGAGGCCCTGCCCGCCGCCCAGGACGCCGGGGTCGGGCTGCTCGCCGCCTCCCCGCTGGGGCGCGGCGTGCTGACCGGCAAGTACCGGCACGGCCTCCCGCAGGACTCGCGCGGTGCCTCGCCGTACCTGTCGGGGTTCGTCCAGCCGTACCTCGGGGAACGTCCCCGGAGGATCGTGGACGCCGTCGCCACCGCCGCCGACGGGCTCGGCAGCAGCCCGCTGGCGGTCGCGCTCGCCTGGGTCCGGGACCGCCCCGGGGTGGCGAGCGCGCTGGTCGGGGCCCGCACCGTGGGGCAGCTGCAGGCGGCGCTGTCGGTGGAGGCGCTTACGCTTCCGGAGGAGATCCGCGGTGCGCTCGACGACATCTCGGCGCCGGTCCACCGCTACCCCGACCAGGGGTGGAGCGAGCTGTAGCGGTCGCTCGACCCCGTACCCGAGCCTGACCGACCGACCGACCGCCGACCCGGCCGCCCCGCGCGGCCCGGGCCGGCCCGAACAGCCGTCCGCCCGCAGCACGGGGCGGTCGGTACCCAGCAGTGGAGTTGAGCTTTTGTGGAGCGGACGATGACTGACGCGGAGAACGGCGCCCCGGAGGAGTCCTCGATGAGCCCGGACACGGGCGGCGCCGTGCCCGCGCAGGCGTCGGCGGAGCCGGGCCCGGCGGATGCGGACGGGGGCGCGGACGAGGGTGCTGACACGGGCGCTGCCACCGCGGGCGCGGACGGGGGCTCGGACCGGGCGGACGGGGCCGCGGACACAAGTGCTCCGGGTGCGGACGGGGCCGCGGACCGGGCGGCCGCCGTCGCGGCGCTGGCCGAGCGGGTCCGCTCGGTGGGCCGCTCCGGACCGGGCGCCGCCGCGCCCTCGGCACCGGAGGACGGGGCGGCGCCCACCACCCCTGCCGAAGGCACCGCCACCGCCACCGCCCGGGTGGTGACCGACGAGCAGCGGGCGCAGGCGCTCCGGGCGACCGCCGAGGTGCTCGGCGCCGGGGGCGCCCCGGCCGAGCTGGCCGTCGCCGCCGTGTCGGTGTTCGGCGACGGCGCGGCCGAGCAGCTCCGCGAGGACCCGTGGGCCGTGCTCTCGCTGCCCGGCGTCCGCCCCGAGCACGCGGACGGCTTCGCCCGCGGCCTGCTCGGCCCGGCGGCCGGACCGGGCGACCCCCGACGGTCGCAGGCGCTGGTCGGCTGGCTGCTGGAGCAGGCGGCCCTGCGTGGCCACTCGGCCCTGGAGATCGGCGAGGTGACCGCCGGGCTGGAGCGCCTCGGGGTACCGGACTCCGCCGCCGCCGTCCAGGCCGCGGTGCTCGACGGCCGGGCGATGCCGTTCCAGGAGGAGCTCACCGGTGCCGAGGCGCACGCGGCGGGCGGCGACGACGAGGAGGACGAGCCGCCGACCCGGACCCTGCTCGCCCTGGAGCGCTTCGCGCTGGCGGAGGAGAGCCTGGCGGACGGCCTGGTCCGGCTGATGTCCACCTTCGTGCCCGGCGAGGACCAGGAGGCGCCCGCCGAGGAAGCCGCCGCCGAAGCCGACGAGGAGGCGACCGACGAAGCGTCCGAGAAGGCGCACGACGAGGAAGCACCCGGCGCGGAAGCGGACAGCGCGGAAGCGGACAGCGCGGAAGCGGACAGCGCGGAAGCGGACGCGGGAACCGGCGCCGACGCCGCCCCGCAGGCGCCCGCCGCGCCCGGCCCGGCCGCCTGGGAGGCCGCCGCCGAGGCTTCCCCGTCCTCCTCCGCGGCCGCCCTGGTCCGGGCCGCCGCCGGGAGCGCGCTCGTCCTGCACACCGGCGGCGAGGCGGCCCGCGCCGAGCCGGCCGCCCTGTTGGCCACTGCCACCGGCCTCGGGCTGCGCGCCTGGGCCGCCACCTGGACCGACCACGGCCGGGACGCCTTCGCCGCGCTCACCCCGCTCGCCGACACCCCGGCCCCCGCGCCCGTCGCCACGCTGGCCGAGCTGCTCGCCGGCGCCGCCGGCCCCGGCCGCTCCCCCGACGGCACGCTCGCGCTCGACCTGCTGGTCGTGCTGGACGCCCCGCTGCTGGACGTCGAGCTGGCCGCCACCCTGCTGGAGTCGCTCGCCGACGGCACCCGGCTGGTGCTCAGCGGCGACCCGGGCCAGCTGTGGTCCGCCGGTCCCGGCCGGTTCTTCGCCGACCTGCTCACCGCCAAGGTCTGCCCGGCCGTCGCCTCCCGCACCCCGGACTTCGGCCCGATCGGCGAGCTGGTCTCCGGCGTCGGCATCGGCGAGCTCCAGCCGGTCGAGGCACCCGACAAGGAGGTGGTCATCCTGACCGCCAAGGACAGCGGGGAGGCCGTCCACCGTGCCGTCCAGCTGCTCACCGACTCCATCCCGCGCGCCCTCGGCATCCCGTCGGAGCAGGTCGTCCTGCTCACCCCGGGCCACGGCGGCGGGGCCGGCACCCGCGCGCTGAACGCGGCCGCCAAGGCCAGGCTCAACCCGGGCCCGGGCCGGTTCGCCGGCTTCGACCCGGGCGACCGGGTCGCCGACTCGCCCGCTCCCGGGCACACCCGGCTGGCCCGGGTGGTCGACGGCGACGCCGCCGGTCTGCACCTGGAGTACCCGGACGGCACCCGCCGCACCGTCGCACCCGCCGAGGCCCAGAAGCTGCGGCACGGCTGGGCGCTGACCGTCCACCAAGCCGTCGGCCGGCACTGGCCGGGCGCGGTGGTGGTCGTGCCGGACGACGCGGCGGCGGCCCTCAGCCGGCAGTGGGTGTACACCGCGTTCGGGCGGGGCGAGCGGCACCTCTCGGTGGTCCACGCCGCCGGACCGGCGCTCCCGCAGGCCGTCGCCGAGCGCCCGGCCGTGCCGCGCACCACGCGGCTGCGCGCGATCCTCGCCGAGAACGCCGCACAGCAGTACTGACCGCCGCCGCCGACGGCGTCCGGTCCGCGTACACCGGACCGCGCGGAGGGGCCTCTCGTCCGCCGAGGGCCCCTCCGCCTTGCTGCGCGCCCACCCGGCTGCCCGCCCGGCCCGCCCGCGCGCCCCCGCATGAACAGGATTCATCGGTCCGGTAGAAAGCAAGCCTTGGACGCATGGCACCGCACCGGCGGAGGGTGAGGACATCCCCGGCGCGCACCTCCGCGCCGGCCGTCCCCCGAGAGGAACGTCCGAAATCATGCGTCCGAAGCGGCGGTTCCGCCCCGCCTCCGCCATCCTCGCCGGCTCCCTGGCCGGCCTGCTCGCCGCCACCGCCGTCCTCGGCGGTGCGACCGCCGCCACCGCCCGCGACTCCACCGGCCGGGACTCCGCCGGCCGAAGCTCTGCGGACCGAAGCGCTGCCCCGGGAGCGGACCGGGCCTGGCAGCTGGTGGACCGCTCACCCGACCTCGTCCGGCCCCGTGCGCTCACCGTCGACGGCTCGCTGGGGGCCGGCCGGGCCGCGCAGGAGATCCGGCTGGCCCAGCAGCTCTACACCTTCTGGAACACCGGGGAGCAGCGCTACCTGGACGCCGCCGTCGACCGGGACTTCCGGGACAACACCCTCCCGGCCGGGCGGCCGCAGGGGCCCACCGGCCCGGCCGTCGCCTCGCGCACCTTCCGGGCCGCCGTGCCCGATCTCCGCTGCGAGCTGGCGGACCTCCTGGTCACGGGGGACAAGCTCACCGCCCGGCTGGTGTTCCGAGGGCACTTCACCGGGGTGTTCGAGGGACGGGCCGGCCGCGGGCAGGCCGTGGAGTTCACCGCGATCGACATCCAGCACGTCGGTGCGCGGCGGATCACCGAGGACTGGCACATCGAGGACAACACGACCCTCCTCGCCCAGCTCGGCGTCACCGCCGGCGGACCGGGCCCGGGGTCAGTCGTCGAGCTCCTCGTCGTCGTAGACCTCGCTGACGTCGAAGCGGCAGATCAGCAGCTGCGGATCCGCGTGCTCGAACGGCTCCGGCAGCCACTCCCCCGGCTCGCTCGGCTCGGCCGCCGCCACCCAGAGCGTGGAGTCGCCCTCCTCCAGCCCGAACTCCTCGCTGCGGGCGGCGATCTCGTCCGGCTCGAACTCACCGAACAGCACGCCGATCGCGGCGTTCACCCCATCGCCCGCGGCCCCCTCCGGGGTCAGCGAGTCGTCCAGCCGCTCGGCCTGGGCACGCAGCCGCTTCGGGTCGACGATGTGGTAGTCCCGGCGGATCAGCACGCTGATCGCCTCGGGCTGTTCGGGTCCGTGGTACCCGCCCGGACCCTCGTCGCCGGGGACCTCGAAGGGGGTCACCTCGTCGTAGACCTCGTAGAGGAGTTGGTCGTACGCGATGGCCGCCGTCGCGAGCTGCTCGTAGGCGGTGGACACAGCGGAATCGTCCGCTGCGCTGGGGCTTGACACCGCTTCCAGATGACGGTCGATGGCGGCCTTGACCGCCTCGGCGGCGGCGCGTACCTCGGCAATGGTGGGCTGCGCGGCATCAGACATGGTGCAGACGCTATCTCCCCCCGGTGCCGGTACGCACAGCGGTTGTCACCTACACCCGCGATTTCACCGCAACTTCCCCCCTGATGTCCGTTCCGCATGCTTCTGTCCCCCTGCCGGGAAGCCCTCGACGGCGCGCGCCGGGCGCACGCGCGGGCCTGCCCCGGAGTCGCTTCACCCGTCGCGCCCGGGGTATGCCGACCACAGCGGTAACGGAACTGATATCCAGTCAGCCAGGTGCGGGCCGGGGCGGCCGAAAATGCCCGGGCCCGCTGTCGGAGGCAGGCCGTAGGCTTGCTCGGAGGCGTCCTACAGGAGGAGCGTTTTGACCCCACCGAAGCTGGTCCGGCAGCCGGAGTACGAGTACCAGTCACTGCGCATGCCGCGCGGGACGTCCCGCAACGCGGCACGCCAACTCCTCACCGATCACGCCGAGTACGGGCACTGGGAGCTCGACAGGCTCCGACTGCTCCCGGACGGCAGCCGGACGGTGCTGCTGCGCCGGCGGATCATCCGGCAGGTACGGAGCTGGTGACGGTCCAGGGCTGGTGACCGTCCGGAGCCGGTGACGGTGGCCGAACGGCGACTGAACGGCGGGGCCGGGGCACTGCGGGCCTCCCGCATCCGGGCCCGCGGCCCCGACCCCGGGGGCCCTGCCCGGCCTCCTTGCCCTCCCGGCGGGGCCTCCTGACACCGCCGCCCCTCCCCTGCGTCCCGGCACGGCACCGGCCCCGGGCCGTGGGGCCCGGGGCCGGTGTGCCGGGGAGTCCGGCGCCGGAAGTGCTCAGCGAGCGCCGGCGCGGGCGCGGCGGTAGAGGACGCCGCCGCCGATCAGCAGGGCCAGACCGGCCGCGCCGAGCAGCTCGGTGTCACCGGCGCCGGTGGAGGCGAGCTGGCTGCCCGCCGTGGCGACCGGGGCCGCGGACGGGCTTCCGGTGCGCGCGGCCGCCGGGCGGGCCTGCTGGACGCCCGGGCCGCTGCCCGGGGTGGCGACCGCCCCGCCGCCGGACGGCGTGGCCTCGGACGGGCCGCCGTTCCTGGGCGTGCCCGGCGTGGTCCCGCCGCTGCTCGGGGTCTGGGTGACCGGCGGGGTGGAGGGCCGGCCGGTGGCGGGCGGCGGCGGGTTGTGCGAGCCGTGCTCCTCCGGGCAGTCGTCGTCGGGCGTGACGGGCGGAGCGGTGTGCGCGGGCGCGGCCGTGGTCCCGCATTCGTTGCCGAACGCGGGGTTGGCGGCGCCGACCACATCGATCGAGTTCCCGCAGGCGTTGACGGGGATGTGCACCGGGGCCTGGACGCTGTTCCCGGCGACGACACCTGGTGAGCCGGTGGCCGCGCCGGAGGCGCCGGCACCCGAGGCCGACTTGCCGCCGCCCGGGGCCGACTTACCGCTGCCCGGGGCCGACTTACCGCCGCCCGCGTGCGCACCGCCAGGACGCCCGGAGGCGTTGGCGCAGTTGTTGCCGTACGCCGGGTTCAGCACGCCGATCACGTCGGCCGTGTTGCCGCAGACGTTGATCGGCACCTCCACCGGCACCTGCACCGAGTTCCCGGAGGCGACACCCGGCGAACCCACTGCCGCGCCCTCCGCCCCGGCGGTCGCGCTGGCGTAGCCGGCTGTCGAGGCCAGCACACTGCCGGTGGCCACGGCCGTGAGGAGCCCCTTCTTGGCTGCGTTCCTCATATTTTCCCCTGACATTTCGAGACGACGTGACGACCTTCCGAAAGTCGGAATTTCCGATTGGGCGGAGAGGTCCTCGGCTGTATGGGGGAAAACGAAGCAACCCGCACGGAGGTTGAGCCGTGCAGCCCCCATTCACTCTTTCGAGGGATGTCATGGGTCGTCTCGGGGGCGGCCCCGGAAACGCAGGCGCCCCCGGCGCGGCGCGTCCGCCGCCCGGGGGCCCGACTCCACGACCGACCGAGGATCAGACGTTCGCGCAGTGGTTGCCGAACGCCGGGTTCAGCACGCCGATCACACTGATGCTGTTGCCGCACAGGTTGACCGGGATGTGCACGGGGATCTGGATCTGGTTGCCGGCCACGACACCCGGGGAACCGGCGGCCACACCCTCGGCACCGGCCCCGCCGTGGGCGGAGGCCACACCGGCGACGGCGAGCACCAGGCCACCGGTGGCGGCGGTCACGGCGGCGATCTTCTTGACCTTCATCATTCCTCCTGTATGAACACCCGGATATCGGCTCCGGGCCATCACAGGGAGGAACGAGATTGCGGCAAACGGGGTACGGAACAGACGTTGCATTCACCCGGACCGGTGATACGACGAACAGGTCATCGAACTTCCGGGGCGGCGTCCGTCCGGAAACGCGGGAGCCGCGCGGTGGACCACCGCGCGGCTCCCGTCCCGGTCAGCAGGCGTCGAGGAACCGGTCCAGCACCCGCACGCCGAACTTCAGGCCGTCCACCGGCACCCGCTCGTCCACCCCGTGGAACATACCGGCGAAGTCGAGCTCCGGCGGCAGCTGGAGCGGGGCGAAGCCGAAGCAGCGGATCCCGAGGTCCTGGAAGGACTTGGCGTCCGTCCCGCCGGACAGGCAGTAGGGCACCGCCCGGGCGATCGGGTCCTCGGCGCGCAGCGCGGTCTGCATCGCCTCGACCAGGGCCCCGTCGAAGCTCGTCTCGATCGCCTTGTCCGAGTGCAGGCTCTCCCGCTTCACCCGCGGGCCGAGCACGCTGTCCAGCTCGGCCAGGAACTCCTCCTCGTAGCCGGGCAGGAAGCGGCCGTCCACGTGCGCGGTGGCCTGGCCGGGGATCACGTTCACCTTGTACCCGGCGCCGAGCATGGTCGGCTGGGCGGTGTTGCGCAGCGTGGTGCCGATCATCTTGGCGATGCCGCCTAGCACCCGGAGCGTCTCGTCCATGTCCTCCGGGTCGAGCTGGACGCCGAGCGCGTCCGACAGCTCGTCCAGGAAGGCCCGGACAGTCTTGGTGATGCGCAGCGGGAACTGGTGCCGCCCGAGGCGGGCCACCGCCTCGCACAGCTCGGTGATGGCGTTGTCGTCGTTCTCCATCGACCCGTGCCCGGCCCGGCCCTCGACCGTGAGCCGCATCCAGTGCATGCCCTTCTCGGCCGTCTCCACCAGGTAGAGCCTGGTCCGGTCGTTGACGGTGAAGGAGAAGCCGCCGACCTCGCCGATCGCCTCGGTCACGCCCTCGAAGAGACCCGGGTGCTTGTCCACCAGGTAACGCGCGCCGTAGGTGCCGCCCGCCTCCTCGTCGGCGACGAAGGCCAGCACCAGGTCCCGGGGGGGCTTGCGGCCGGTGCGCAACCGGTCGCGCACCACGGCCAGGGTCATCGCGTCCATGTCCTTCATGTCGACCGCGCCGCGCCCCCAGACGCAGCCGTCCGCGATCTCGCCGGAGAACGGGTCGTACGTCCAGTCCGCCGCGTTGGCCGGCACGACATCGGTGTGCCCGTGGATCAGCAGGCCCGGTCGGGACCGGTCCTCGCCCTCGATCCGGACGACGGTGGACGCCCGTCCCTTGGCGGACTCGATGATCTGCGGTTCGAGGCCGAACTCCGCGAGCTGCTCGGCCACGTACTCGGCCGCCTTCCGCTCGCCCGGACCGGAACCGTCGCCATAGTTGCTGGTGTCGATCCGGATCAGATCGCGGCAGATGTCGGCGACCTCGGACTCCCCCGTCACCTTCGACTCGCTCCGCTCGCTCACGGTCACTCCTCGTCTCTGGCCCGCACCGGCACCCCAGCGCCGCCCCAGGACCTGCACCCGGGTCGCACGAGCACGTCCGCCCATCCTCTCCCAGCCCCCGACCCGGATCCACCCCCAGGAAACACGCCGACACACCGCCGCAACCCCCACTACCCCGCCCGGGGCCGTTTTGGGGCCGGAAGCGGATCGCTGCTACAGTTACATCTGTCAGCGCGGCCGACGAACAGAAGGAAGCCGCGAGGACAACACCCCGTCCGGGTGGCGGAATGGCAGACGCGCTAGCTTGAGGTGCTAGTGCCCTTTATCGGGCGTGGGGGTTCAAGTCCCCCCTCGGACACAGCGGAAGGCCCCAGATTCGTCTGGGGTCTTTTTCGTTTTCCGCTCGGTCCTTCTCCTCGCGGCTGTTTCCCCGTGCGGTTGTTTCTCCGCGCCGTGGCGTGGCCGGCGGCTTCGCAGAGCCGGCCCGGACGGCGGGCGGGGCGTGGGACACCGGTGCGCGGTCAGTCGGCGTGGGCGGTGACGGTGACGGCGGTTTCGGCGAGGAAGAAGCGGCCCCGGGTGGCGGCGAGGTGGACGGCGGTGTGCCAGGCCTCGATCTCCGCCGGGGAGAGGGTGCCCCGGCCCTCCTCGGCGGCGGTGGTCAGGGCGTGGCGGATGCCCTCGATCCGGCGGGCGGCGTGGCCGGTCAGCTCGGTGGAGCTGGTGACGACCGGGTGGACCCGGCCGAGCCGCAGTGGGGAGTTCCGTACCAGGCCCGGGAGCTTGCGGCCGATCCGCCCGTCCACGTGGTCCATCCAGGGCTGCTGGTCGTCGGTGAAGGCGTGGCAGATCCGCCGGTCGAGGTCACGGTCCGCGCCGGCGATCACCAGTGAGTCGAAGTCGACGTGTGCCAGCACCGCCCGGCCGCCGGGCCGCAGCACCCGGGCGGTCTCGGCGAGCAGCGCGGCCGGGTCGGGCAGGCATTCGAGCACGTTGTAGGAGACCGCGGCGTCGAGGTGGTGGTCGGGCAGCGGGAGCGGCCGGGCCAGGTCCGAGGTCTCGATGCCGATGCCGCCCGGGTGGTCGGCCAGCAGGCGCCGGGCGGTCGCGACGCTGTCGGCGGAGTGGTCGAGGCCGAGCAGCCGGGCGTCGGGGTGACGGCGGGAGAAGACGGCCAGGGTGGGGCCGGTGCCGCAGCCGAGGTCGAGTACCCGCCCGCCCGGACGCAGCGCCGCCTCGTCCACCAGGTGCTCGTGTATCGGCTCGTCGGCCTCCGACATGCGTTCCCCCTCAGCGCTCCGCCGTGGTGGCGGGTCGGCGTCCGGCCTGTTCTACCACCGGGCGGCGATGGCGGGCACGGGGCTTTCAGCGGGCGGCCCAGACCGGGCAGCGGGGGTGGTGGCGGTGGGTGCGGATGACCGTCCCGCCGAGCGAGCGGCGCTCGGTGGTGGAGACGGTGCAGCAGGCGGCGGTCGGCGGGGCGCACGGTGCCGGCGCGGGCCCGGACGCGCTCGGCCCGGTCCCGCTCGGCGGGGGTGTGGGGAGCGGGCGGCGGGAGCCGCGGTCGGTGGAGCGGCGGCCGGTGGAGCGGCGGTCGCGGCGGTGGGGCGAGGCAGTGGTCACGGGAGCGGAATTGCCCGGGGTGAGGGCCCCGAACCCCGGATTGGTTCGAAGGAGTGAAAAGAAGGAGTGAAAAAGGGCGGATCGGTGTTGACGTCGGAACCGCCGGGCCGCCCCGCCGATGGCAGGTCAGCCGGCCGCAGGCCGCTCGGTCGGGCCGCGCGACCCCGCAGGAGTGCGCCGCTCGATGAGCCCGCGCAGCAGCTCGCCGACCACGAAGGAGGTCACCGCGGTCACCAGCAGCAGCGGGAGCGAGTCGGGTGCGTCCGGCCCCAGCAGTTCGGCCGCCAGCACCGTGCTGGTGACCGGCAGCCGGGTGACCGAGGTGGCCGCGGCGGCCAGGCCGACGGCCAGGCCCGACTCGATGCCGAGTCCGGGCAGCGGGCCGCAGGCCACCCCGAGGGCGGCGCCGATCAGCACCGCCGGGAAGATCGGGCCACCGCGCAGGCTGCCCAGGGCGATGCCCCAGGCGGCCGTCTTGCAGAGCGTCAGCATCAGCAGTGCGAACACCGACCAGGCCGCCGGATTCGCGGCCAGGGCTGCCAGGGTGGCCTGGCCGGAGAGCGCCGCCTCCTCCGGCGAGCGGTCCGTCAGCAGCGCGTACGCGGCGATGCAGCCGCCGACCGCGACCGCGCACAGCACCGTGCGCAGGGCCGTCTGCCGGACCGTCGGCGGCGGCACGGCCCGCCCCGGGTCGCCGACGGTGAACGCCTTGACCCGGTGGCCGAGCGTCTGGCCGGCCACGCAGACCACGGTGACCGCGACCGCGACCGGCAGGCCCCACAGGAAGTCGCCGGGGTCGGGGATCCCGGCGGGCGGTTCCGAGGGCAGCGAGAGGGCGCCGACCGAGAGCCCGGTCCAGTGGCCGAAGCCGGTGAACACCAGTGCGCCGACCCCGCTCGCCAGCAGGCAGGGCATGATCAGCAGCAGCAGTTGCGGACCGCCCAGACCGGCCGCCTCGATGATCATCACGGCGGCCACCAGCGGGCTGCCGAAGATGGTGGAGATCGCCGCCGCCGAACCGGCCGCGCCGAGCACCGGCACCAGCTGGGGCCGGGCCGCGCGGCGGGACGGCCGGACGGCGAGCAGCGCCAGCCCGGCGCCCATCGCCATCAGCGGCGCCTCCGGGCCGAGCACGGCACCGAGCGGCAGACAGGCGAGTGCGGCCAGCACGACGCCGGGCACGGCCCTCGGCGGGGCGGGCGGTCCGCCCAGACCGTCCACCGGGATGTGGCCGCCGCGCCCGGGCACCCGGGTGACGATCGGCACGAGCAGCAGCCCGGCCAGCAGCAGCGCGGGCAGCGGCCACCACCAGGGGGCGCGGTCGAGGCCGAGGGCGTCGGGCAGGCTCTCCCAGACCCAGTGCTGGAGCTGGTGCTCCAGGCCGACGAACCAGAAGGCGGCCAGCGAGACCGGGACGCCGACCAGGGCCGAGACCAGGAGGAGGCCGAGGTAGCCCTTGGTGCGCAGCACGCTGTGCACGGTGGGGGGTTGTCTCGCGGTGGCCGCCGCCGCGGCGGGAGGGGACGACGGGCCGGTGCCCGCCGTCGGGTCGGGCCTCGCCGTCGGGTCCTCGCTCCTGCTCGGACCGTCGCTCGGCTCGGGCATCGTCCGCCTCCGTCGCGTTCCCCGCGCCGGTCCGGCTCCGGCCACGTCCTGCGACCGAGTCTCGCCCGCCGCCGGCGGCCGCGCACGGCAGCCGCGGGTCCGGGCCCGGCGCGTCCCGCCGGGCCTGCGCCATCAGGGTGAGGGGGGCCCGCAGGCGGAAAGTCAGTCCTGGTGGACCCGGCGGGGGTCGCCGAGGGCGCTCTCGATGCCCTGGACCATCCGCCAGAGCGGGGCCCGGCGGCTGGCGACCAGCACCACGACGTCGTCCTGCTCCCCCGGGCCGTCGCCGTCCGCCGCCGGGTCACCGCCGGCGGGGCGCTCGCCCCAGGTGTCGGTGACGAAGGCCATCGCCCGGTCCACCTCGGTCACCCAGTCGCTCTCGCCGCCGGAGCGGAGCCAGGTGCGCAGGGCGTGGTTGTGCGCGGAGACCACGGCGGCGGCGACCACGTCGGCCCGCAGCGGCCCCTCCGGGCGTCCGGCGAACCGGCCGCGCAGGTAGTGCGCGAGGGTGTGCTCGTAGCGCCAGACGACGGACAGCTCGTAGGCGCGCAGGCCCGGCACCTTGCGGGTGAGGCGGTAGCGCTGGACGGAGAAGGAGGGCTGCTCGGCGTACATCCGCAGCACCAGCCGGGCGGCGTCGCAGGCGTGCCGGACCGGGTCCTCCTCGCCGCTGCCGGACTCCAGGAACTCCGTCATCTCGGCAAGGCCGCGCTCGTGGTCGGGGAAGACCACGTCCTCCTTGGCCGGGAAGTAGCGGAAGAAGGACCGCCGGCCGACCCCGGCGAGCGAGACGATGTCGTCGATCGTGGTCTGTTCGAAGCCGCGCTCCAGGAAGAGCTCGAAGGCGGCGGCAACCAGCGCCTCACGCATCGCGGGCTTCGGTTGCCCGTCGTTCATCGGTTGGTCCTGCTCTTCCTTCTCGCTCATTCCCGGAACATAGCATCGGGCTCGAACACCCGGACCGGCCCGTGTACGGCCGTGGTCCGGGTGCCCGAGGAGGGGCCCCGACGGGTCGGGAGGGCTGGGCTACGGGAGGTTGCGGGCCATCACGATGCGCTGGATCTGGTTGGTGCCCTCGTAGATCTGCGTGATCTTCGCGTCCCGCATCATCCGCTCCAACGGATAGTCCCGC
>NZ_JAXCLC010000075.1:0-44874 GCF_034043715.1 Kitasatospora purpeofusca
ACATCGTCACGGGGGTCTCCTGGGGCATGGGGGAAGAGCGGAAGCAGAATCGGACGATCGTCCTCCATTCCATTCTCGCCACCGATCCGCGCCCGTGAGGTCGCTCCCGGGTACGGGCTCCCCCCGCCGACCCGGCGGTCCGGCGGGGGCTCCCCTCCTCCTCGGGTATGACGGCGGCTCCTCACTCAGGCGCAGGGCCGGCCCCGGCCCCGGCTACTCGACCGCCCCGGCCCCGGCTACTCGACCGCCACGCCCCAGCGCACCGCGAGGCCGGCCAGACCGCCCGGAACCGGCGTCCCGCTCGGCGCGAACTGCCAGACACCGCCGCGCCGTTGGAAGGAGCCGACGACCATCGCGCTCTCCGGCACCCCGGCGGTCCCCGCCTCCCACCGCGCCGGGCCGGCCACGTCCGGGCCGAAGGCGCCGGTCAGCGCCAGCCCGTGCACGTAGCCGAGCGGCAGCGTCGGCGACTCCTCCTCCTCGGTGGACACCGCCACCACCACCTCGTCCACCGCCGGGGCCAGCCGGGCGGTGTCCAGGGTGAGTTCGGCCCGGCGGACCGGTTCGCCCGGCACCGAGCGGGTGGGGTGCAGCCGGACGGCGCCGTCCGGGTCCTGCGGATTGTTGAAGAACACGAAGTGCTCGTCGCCCAGCACCCGGCCGCCGGCGCACAGGAACACCGAGACGTCCAGCTCGACCGGGTCGCCGCCGGCCGTGCGGCTGCCCCAGGACAGGGCCACGGTGCTGGTCGCGCCCGCGCTGCCCGCCTCGGCGCCGGTGCTCCCGTTCTGTCCCGCCGACCCGGACGCGGCCCCGCCGTTCGCGCCGCCGCCCGAGCCGTCCCCGCTACCGCTCCCGCTGCCGTTCGCCCCGCCGCCGGCGGTCCGCTCCCCGAGGCGACCGCGCAGGCCCTGCTCGGCCAGCAGCTCCACCAGCTCGGGACCGCTCACCAGGGTCAGCGGCTTGTTCCGGATGTACTCGTACGAACCCGGCCCGAACCCGGCCGTGGTCACCAGGATGCCCTTGATCGCACCGTGGTGGCGGACCGTCGAGTCGAGGTCGCGCACCGCCGTGGGGGAGACCGTCGAGCGGTAGCGCTTGGCCTGGATGACGATCCGTCCGCCGGTCACCGGATCGAGGTCCTCGGCGACCACGTCCACCCCGGCGTCCCCGCTGCGGGCCGTGGTCATCACCCGGAAGCCGCGCAGCCGGAACAGCTCCGCGATCAGCTCCTCGAACTCGATCGGGTCCATCGCGAAGAGGTCCGGATCGTCCTCGCCGCCCTGCCCCGCCACACTGCCGCCGACCGTCTCCGGCAGCCGGTCCGGCCGCACCTCGTCCAGCCGCTCGGGACGCGCGGACAGCACCCCGCCCAGCCCCTGGAAGCACTCCACCGCCGTCACCCGGTCCAGCGTCAGACCGGCGAACTCCGCCCGGTCGACCGTCACCGTGGTCAGGAAGCGCTCCGCCTCCCGGCCGGTCGCCGGGTCGATGCCGCGGACGAAGCCGTTCAGCACCACCGAGGCCAGCAGCCCGTCCCCGTCCGCCCGGTACAGCTCGGTGACCACCCGCAGCGCGCTCTGCGCCAGCACCTCCCGGTAGAGCGCCTTGCGCTCGGTCGCCGGGCGGGCCACCTCGGCCTCCCGGTCGTCCGTCTTCACGTACCGCACCCGGCCGGTCGCCGGGACCACGTCCGGACCGGGCAGCTCCCAGTTCACCACCAGCTGGCGACTGCTCGCCTCCCAGGCCGCCACCAGCCGGTGCGGGAAGCCCTCCGGCCAGCCCGCCGAGGCGTACAGCACGGCGGAGAAGTACTCCTGCACCGCCTCCGCCTCGCCGGACCGCAGCCGGCGCAGCGACTCCTCGGTCCGGGCGGCGCGCTCCTCGTCCTCCCGGCGGAACCGGGCCACCCACTCCAGGTACTGCCCGTGGTACTCGCCCAATCGCCGCTGCCGCTCCGCCTCGGCCGCCTGCGCCGCGTACCAGTCCTGCTCGAACCGGGCCCGCGCCTGCGCCACGTACTGCTCGTACCGCTGCCGCACCCCCGGATTGCGCGCCTGCGCCTGGTCCGGCGGCGGCACCTGGTAACGCGCCTGGTCCGGCATCGGCACCGGCTCGCCCAGCCGCCCCGGCTCGAACGGCGGCACCGGGCGCGGGGCCAGCAAGATCTGCGCCCGGAACGCCGGACGGTCCAGACCGGCCGCCAGCAGACCCCGCAACTCCTCCACCCGGCCGTCGAGTTCGGCCGTCCGCCGGGCCGCCTCGGCCTCCCGGGACTGCTGGTACGCCCGCTGCGCCTCCCGCTCGGTGCGGGCCGCCGACTTCTGCGCCTCGCGCTGCTCGCGCTCCCACCGGCGCTGCTCTGCGGCCTGGGCGCGCCAGCGCGCCTCCTCCCGGCGCTGCTCCTGCCGCTGCGCCTCCGCCCAGACCGCCAGCACCCCGTTGTTCCGCCGCCCCGCCACGTCCACCCCTTCGCTCCACGCCGCTCCGGCCCGGCGCCCGCCTCCCGGCCGCGCCACCGCCCGCGCCCGCCACAATAGAACGTGCGCCGGGGGAGCGCGCAAAGGGCCCGCGACCTGCGGCGTCGCCCGGGGGGTGAGCGGGCGTCAGGCCGCGGTCGGCGCGTCCGCGTACCAGCGCCAGTCGGCGCGGCGCGGGCGGCCGGGGAGGGCACGGCGGCCGGTCGCCCACAGCAGGGTGGGCCACGGACCGGCGGCGTCGGGCCGGACGTCCGGGAACAGTCGGGCCAGGGTGCGGGCGCAGACCCCGGCCGGCGGCTCCCAGGGCAGGCCGAGGCCCTCGGCCACGTCGTGCAGGTGCACCAGGGTCTCCACCAGGCTCATCGCGACGAACCCGGCCGGGTCGGCCAGGCCCCAGGGGTGGAAGGCCCGGACCTCCGGCCCCCTGGTGCGGGCGATCGAGACCATCAGCCCGCCGCTCGCCGCCAGCACCTCCACCAGCGCCTCCGGTCCGCCCTCCCGTTCGGCGAGGACGAAGTTGTTCGGTCCGCCGGGGTGGGACCGCCGGGCCACGAACGGCACGTAGCGGTCCTGCGGCGGGTGCTCGGGCCCGAGCTGGGCGGCGTAGGCGAGCAGGTCGTCCGCCAGGTGCTCGACGGTGCTCCAGCAGTCCCAGGCGATGCCGCCGGCCGGCCGGGACCAGTCGGTGCCGGCCGGCGCGGCGCGCAGGGTGTCCACGGCGAGCCGGAGCACGGCGGCCAGGTCGTCCGGGGTCACGGGGCCGGGCGGGACGGGGGTGGGCACGGTGTCGGTGGTGGTCATGCGGTGACGCTACCGGGCCGCGCGGGCGGGCCCGGTGCCAGGCGGCCGTTGTCGGTGCCGCCCGGTAGCCTCGACGGCCCGGGCGGTTTCGGGCGGCCGGGGCAGTCGAGGTGGTCGAGGCGGTCCGGGAGATTCGGGAGATTCGGGCGCGGTTCGGGAGATTCGGGCGAAGCCGGCGAGGTGAGGGTGAGCGGGACGGACGGGTGGGTCTCCACCGGATTGGCGTGGCGGGACGGCCGGGCGGTGCTGAGCGCCGTCCACGGCCGCCGCACGCACGAGCGCGAGGTGGTGCCCGGCACCGAGGTCGGCTGGCGGCTGGGCGGACCGCGCCGCTGCATCGGGGCCCTGCTGGCCGGCCGGGACGAGCGCACGCCGTGCCCGCACCGGGCCGGGATCGCGCCGGACGGCGGCGCCGTGCAGTGCCCGCCCTGCCAGAGCGTGGACCGGGGCCTGGCGCTGGCCCGGGACCAGATCCTCGACGACGGCCGCACCTACCGGCTCTACCTCGCCTGGTTCGGCGAGGGCCTGCTCAAGGTCGGCCTGACCGCCGAGCAGCGCGGCACCAGCCGACTGCTCGAACAGGGCGCGCTCGCCTGGACCTTCGCCGCCCGGGGCGCGCTGCCCGCCGTCCGCCGGGCCGAACTCACCGTCGCCGCCGCCGGGCTGGCCCGGGAGCGGTTCAAGGTCCGGGCCAAGGTGGACCACTGGTGGGAGCACGGCGACGCCGCCCACCGCCGGTCCGTGCTGACCGACGCCCGCGCCCGCGCGCACGAGCTGCTGCACGGCCACGACGTGGAACTGCTGCCCGGCCACCCGGTGGTCGACCAGGTCGGGCTCTTTGGCCTGACCGGTGGCGCCCCCGCCGCCTACCACGCGGTCGAGGGCCTGGCGGACGGCGCGGTGCTGGCCGGGCGGCTGCGCGCGCCGATCGGCCGGCACCTGCTGCTCGACCGGCCGGACGGCGAACCGCCGCTGCTCCTGGACACCCGATTGCTGACCGGCTGGACCCTCACCCCGGCGCCCGGCCGTCCGCCGTCCGGGCTGTCGCTGGTCCCGAGGGCGCGGCCGGAGGCTCCGGACACCCAGGAGGCGCTGTTCTGACCGGCGCTCCCGGCGGCGGTGGCCGCTACGCCAGCTTGCCGCGCACCGCGCCCGGCCCGGAGCGGGCCCGCCGCGACACCGGCGGCCGCGACGGCCGGACGTCCGGACGGCTTCCCGCCGTCTCCTCCGGGGTGCCGCCGAGGCGGGCGTTGCCGGCCCGCGCGGCCTTGGCCGTCGCCAGGGCGACCCGCGCCAGCAGCGGGTCCTCCCGGACGCCCGCCGCGCGCTTCGCCGTCTGGCAGTGGGTGCACCAGACCGGCGAGGCCGGCCCGTCGGGGTACACCATCGCCTCCGGCGGCAGGTAGTGGCTACCGCACTCGACGCATTCGAAGACCAGCCTCATCCGACGATCACCGTCCCGGATCCGTGGCACCGACCGCATGGCGACCAGAAGGTGTGGATCTTCGGCACCATGCTCCCTTCCTCGTCCAGTTCGACCGTGGCTTCGGTCTTCTGGGTCCCCCCGGACCCGCCGCACCCGGCGCAGGCCTGAACCTCGGGCATATGCGTTCCTCCTCGGCGCGGGGACCACCGTAGCGTGAAATCCGGGCAGCCAGCACCGATCCTGACGAACAGTCGAAGAAGCGGGGCGCGCACGAGCACCACGCGCGCCCCGCTTCGGTCTTGAGGGGAGGCCGTCCGCGGCTCAGCGGCCCCCGCGCAGCGAACTGCGCAGGTACTCCCGGTTCATGGCGGCGATGCTCGGCAGCGGGATGCCCTTGGGGCAGGCCGTCGCGCACTCACCGGTGTTGGTGCAGCCGCCGAAGCCCTCGGCGTCCATCGCCTCCACCATGTTCCGCACCCGGGAGGCGCGTTCGGGCGCGCCCTGCGGCAGCACGTTCAGGTGCACCACCTTGGCGGAGGTGAACAGCATCGCCGAGCCGTTGGGGCAGGCCGCCACGCACGCCCCGCAGCCGATGCACTCGGCGTGCTCGAACGCGGTGTCGGCGGCCTCCTTGGGGACGGGCGTGGCGTGGGCGTCGGGCGCGCTGCCGGTCGGGGCGGTGATGTACCCGCCGGCGCCGATGATCCGGTCGAAGGCGGTCCGGTCCACCACCAGGTCCTTGACCACCGGGAACGCCGCGGCCCGCCACGGTTCGACGTCGATGGTGTCGCCGTCCTCGAAGTGCCGCATGTGCAACTGGCAGGTGGTGGTGCGCTCGGGGCCGTGCGCCCGGCCGTTGATGACCATGCCGCAGGCGCCGCAGATGCCCTCGCGGCAGTCGTGGTCGAAGGCGACGGGCGTGTCGCCGCGGAGGATCAGCTCCTCGTTGAGGGTGTCCAGCATCTCCAGGAAGGACATGTCGGGGCTGATCCCGCCGACCTGGTAGGTGGTCATCGAGCCGGGCGTGTCGGGGCCCGCCTGGCGCCAGATCCTGAGGGTGAGGTTCACGCGTAGCTCCGCTGGGTGGGGTGGACGTACTCGAAGTCGAGGTGCTCGCGGTGCAGCACGGGCGCCCGGCCGGTGCCGGTGAACTCCCAGGCGGCGGCGTAGGAGAACTCCTCGTCCCGCCGGGCCGCCTCGCCCTCCGGGGTCTGGCTCTCGGTGCGGAAGTGGCCGCCGCAGGACTCGGCGCGGTGCAGCGCGTCCAGGCACATCAGCTCGGCCAGCTCGAAGTAGTCGACCAGCCGGTTGGCCTTCTCCAGCGCCTGGTTGAGCTCCTGCCCGGTGCCGGGCACCTTGATCCGCCGCCAGAACTCCTCCCGCAAAACCGGGATCCGCTCCAGCGCCCGGCGGAGTCCGGCCTCGTCGCGGGCCATCCCGCACTCGTCCCAGAGCAGTTCGCCGAGCTCGCGGTGGAAGGAGTCGGGCGTGCGGTCGCCGTCCACCGCGAGGATGAGGTTCAACCGGTCCGCCACCTCGGCCTCGACCGAGGCGATCTCCTCGTGGTCGGCCGGGACGGCGGGCAGCGGCTCCCGGGCCAGGTAGTCGTTGAGCACCGGCGGCAGCACGAAGTAGCCGTCCGCGAGGCCCTGCATCAGCGCGCTCGCGCCGAGCCGGTTGGCGCCGTGGTCGGAGAAGTTGGCCTCGCCGATCGCGAACAGGCCCGGCACGGTGGTCTGCAGGTCGTAGTCGACCCAGAGCCCGCCCATCGTGTAGTGGATCGCCGGGTAGATCCGCATCGGCACCCGGTACGGGTCCTCGGCGGTGATCCGCTCGTACATCTCGAACAGGTTGCCGTACTTGGCCTCCACCGCGTCCCGGCCCAGTCGGCGGACGGCGTCGGCGAAGTCCAGGTAGACGCCCTGCCCGCCGGGACCGACGCCGCGGCCCTCGTCGCAGACGTTCTTGGCGGCCCGGGAGGCGATGTCGCGCGGCACCAGGTTGCCGAAGGACGGGTAGATCCGCTCCAGGTAGTAGTCGCGCTCCTGCTCCGGGATGTCGGCCGGCGGCCGGGTGTCGCCCTCGGCCTTCGGCACCCAGATCCGCCCGTCGTTGCGCAGCGACTCGCTCATCAGCGTCAGCTTGGACTGGTGGTCGCCGGAGCGCGGGATGCAGGTCGGGTGGATCTGGGTGAAGCACGGGTTGGCGAAGTACGCGCCGCGCCGGTGCGCCCGCCAGATCGCGGTGGCGTTGGAGTTCTTGGCGTTGGTGGAGAGGTAGAAGACGTTGCCGTAGCCGCCGGAGGCGAGCACCACGGCGTCGGCGGTGTGGCTGGAGACCTCGCCGGTGACCAGGTCGCGGGCGACGATCCCGCGCGCCCGGCCGTCGATCACCAGCAGGTCGAGCATCTCGGTGCGGGCGTGCAGCTCCACGTTGCCGGCCGCGATCTGCCGGGACAGCGCCTGGTAGGCGCCGAGCAGCAGCTGCTGGCCGGTCTGGCCACGCGCGTAGAAGGTCCGGGAGACCTGGACGCCGCCGAACGAGCGGGTGTCCAGCAGGCCGCCGTACTCCCGGGCGAACGGCACGCCCTGGGCCACGCACTGGTCGATGATCTCCACCGACACCTGGGCCAGCCGGTGCACATTGGACTCGCGGGCGCGGAAGTCGCCGCCCTTGACGGTGTCGTAGAACAGCCGGCGGACGGAGTCGCCGTCGTTGCGGTAGTTCTTGGCGGCGTTGATGCCGCCCTGGGCGGCGATCGAGTGCGCCCGCCGGGGCGAGTCCTGGAAGCAGAACTGGACCACGTGGTAGCCCTGTTCGGCGAGGGTGGCACCGGCCGCGCCGCCCGCGAGGCCGGTGCCGACCACGATCACGGTGTGCTTGCGGCGGTTCGCCGGGTTGACCAGCCTGGCCTCGAACCGCCGCTGGTCCCAGCGCTGTTCGATCGGCCCGCTGGGGGACCGGGTGTCGGCGATCGGCTCGCCGACGCTGTAGTCCGGGTACACGTTGCGCTCCGAGGACGGGTTGGGCTCCGAGGAAGGGTTGCGCTCCGAGTACACATTGCGCTCCGGGGACGCGTTCACTTCACCACTCCGGTCATCACGGCGACGGGGACGGACAGGAAGCCCGCGGTCAGCAGCAGCGCCAGCCCGTTGGCGGTCAGCTTCAGCGCGCGGTCCCGGCGGGCGTTGTTGGCGCCGAGGGTCTGCGCGGCGCTCCAGAACCCGTGCCGGACATGCAGGCCGACGGCGAGCATCGCCACGATGTAGACCACGCAGGAGTACCAGTTCCCGAAGGAGGCCACGATGTTCTGGTACGGCCTGCCGTGCTCGGCGTTGGGGTTCACGGTCAGCGTGGTCAGGTCGAGGATGTGCCAGACGATGAACAGCGCCAGGATCACCCCGCCCCAGCGCATCGTCCGGGTCGCGTAGCTCGCCCGCCGCCGCTGGTGGGCGTACTTGCTCGGCCGGGCGGCGAGGTCCCGCCGGCTCAGCTGGAACGCGGCCACGCCGTGCAGCACGACGGCGGCCAGCAGGCCGGCCCGGGCGATCCAGAGGAACCACTCGTGGCCGAGGAACGGCTGCCCGACGGTGCGCAGCCAGGCCGCGTAGCCGTTGAGGTCGTCCGGGCCGAGGAAGACTTTGAGGTTGCCCAGCATGTGCGCGACCAGGTACAGCAGCATCGCCAGTCCGCTGACGGCCATGACCGCCTTCTTGCCGACGGTCGACCGCCAGAGGGTCGCGAGGGTGGACGGATGCCGGGCCGTCCGGGACGCGGTTGTCATGGCGCCAACGGTAGGGACGATGGCCATGGTGAGTCCAAGACATGATGCGGCTCGTGACGATAGGCCCTGCCTATGCCCGCCTATGCTGGGAGCTGTGCAACTCCAGCAGCTCCGATATTTCCTGGCCGTCGCCGAAACCCGCCACTTCACCCGCGCGGCCGAGGCGGAACACGTCGCCCAGCCGTCACTGTCGCAACAGATCCGCGCCCTGGAGCGGGAGTTGGGCGCCGAGCTGTTCCACCGGACCAGGGGCAACATCGCCCTCACCGACGCCGGGGACGCCCTGCTGCCGCTCGCCCGCCGCATCCTCGCCGACACCGAGAGCGCCCGGCTCGCGGTGCAGGAGACCGTCCAGCTGCGCCGCGGCCGGGTGCGGCTGGGGGCGCCGCCGAGCCTGTGCACCAGCCTGGTGCCGGACGTCCTGCGGGTGTTCCGCGACCGCTACCCGGGGGTGGCGCTGGTGGTGCGCGAGGGCGGCTCGCGCGATCTCGTGCGCTCCCTGGCGGCGGGGGAGCTGGACCTCGCGCTGATCATCACCCCGCCCAGCGGCGAGGCCGTCCCGGCGCAGGCCGTCACCGAGCTGCTGCACGAGGAGCTGGTACTGGTGACGGCCGAGCCGAGGGCCCGCCGCACGGTGCGGGTGGCGGAGCTCCGGAAGCAGCCGCTGGTGATGTTCCGGGAGGGCTACGACCTGCGGGAGGCGACGCTGGCGGCCTGCCGGGCGGCGGGCTTCGAGCCCGAGTTCGCGGTGGAGGGCGGGGAGATGGACGCGGTGCTGGGCTTCGTCCGGGCCGGGCTCGGGCCCGCCGTGCTGCCCGGGATGGTCGCCGACCGCTCGGGCCTCGCCGTGGCCCACTTCGCCGGTCCCGGCCTCGGCCGCACGATCGCCGTCGCCCACGGCCACGAGGTGCCGCCGACCCGGGCGGCGGAGGCGCTGCGGGCGACCCTGCTGGCGCACCTGCGCGACGCGGCCCGCACCGGCGGGCTGCCGCCGGGCACCAGGCTGCTGCTCGACGGATGACCGGAAGGCGGCACCACCGGGTGGATCGGTGATACCGCCTTCCGGTGCCCGTCGGTACGCGAGGTGCCCGTCGGCGCGGGCGGTGCGGACGGCGCGGGCGGTGCGCGTCAGGCGGTCGGCAGCACGGCCTCGATCGCGGCGACGACCTCGTCCGACTCCGGCTCGACGCGCGGCCGGATCCGGGCGGCCACGGTGCCGTCCGGCGACACCAGGAACTTCTCGAAGTTCCAGGAGACGTCCCCGGCCTGGCCCTCGGCGTCGGCGGTCTCGGTCAGCCGCGCGTACAGCGGGTGCCGGTCGTCGCCGTTCACATCGGTCTTCTCGAACAGCGGGAAGGTCACGCCGTAGGTGGTCGAGCAGAAGGTCCGGATCTCGTCGGCGCTGCCCGGCTCCTGCCCGGCGAACTGGTTGGACGGGAAGCCCAGCACGGTGAAGCCGCGCCCGGCGTACCGCTCCTGGAGCCGCTCCAGGCCCGCGTACTGCGGGGTCAGGCCGCACTTGGAGGCGACGTTGACGATCAGCAGCGCCTTGCCCTTGTAGTCGGCCAGCGAGGCGGCCTCGCCGGTCAGCGTGCGCAGCGGGATGTCGTACAGGCTCACGGTGTGTTCCCCATTCGGCGGAGACGGTGGTCGTCGGTGGTGCGGTGGCGGGCGGGCCCCGCGCGGGTACGGTATCCCGACCGGCGGGCCCCACCCGCTCAACCACGACCGGGCGGCGGGTGTTCCGGCACGGGCAGCCCGGCCCGCTGCCGCTCCAGGGCGGCGATGTGCGCGGTGACGGCGGAGAAGTCCGCGCTCAGCCACCGCTCCGGGCGCATCCGCACGGTGATGTCGGCGGTCAGCTGTTCGGCGGTGGCCACCAGGTACGCCTCGGCGCCGCCGGGCGGCAGGTAGCGGTGGGCCAGCGCGGCGCGCTCGGCCGGGTCTATGCCGTCCTCGATCGCCACCACCGGCCCGCTCACGCTCACATAGCGGCAGGGCGTCTCCTCCTGCTGCGCGCAGAGCGCGAACCGCCGGGCCGCCCGGATCCGGCGGGCCTTGGCCGATTGCCGTCCGGTGAGCACGGTGACCAGGCCGCCGGGTCGGTAGGAGTACCAGACCGGCACCGAGAGCGGGGCCTCGGCGGGCTCCGCGCCGGCGACGGACAGGACGCCGACGTGCACGTCGGCCAGGAAGCGCTCGCACGCGGCGCGGGTCATCGAGAAGGACACGGTGGGACTCCCGGGGGGCGGCCGGCCCGCGCGCGGAATCAGCGCCCGGGCATTGCCTGGTACGTACCCGCACCATCCGGGGGCCGAACACCGGACGGCCGCCCGGCCGCCCGGCGTCCGGCCCCCTCGGGACCCCGGGCGGGTCAGGCCGACAGCGGGCGGATCGCCGTCGGGGCGTGCTCCGGGAGGGTGGCGACCTCCTCCCACTCCATCACCTTGTCGATGTCGGCCGCGCCCATCGAGATGTTGGTGACCCGCTCCAGGATCGCCTCGACCACGACCGGCACCCGGAACTCGGCGGCCAGCTTCTTGGCCTCCTCGAAGGCCGGCAGCAGCCCCTCCGGCTCGGTGACGCGGATCGCCTTGCAGCCCAGGCCCTCGGCGACCCGGACGTGGTCCACGCCGTAGACGCCCAGCTCCGGCGCGTTGATGTTCTCGAACTCCAGCTTGACCTGGAAGTCGATGTCGAAGTTCCGCTGCGCCTGCCGGATCAGCCCCAGGTAGGAGTTGTTGACCAGCACGTGGACGTACGGGATCCGGTGCTGCGCCCCGACCGCCAGCTCCTCGACCATGAACTGGAAGTCGTAGTCGCCGGAGAGCGCCACGACCTGGCCCCCGGGGTCGGCGGTCGCGACGCCGAGCGCGGCCGGGATGGTCCAGCCGAGCGGGCCGGCCTGGCCGCAGTTGATCCAGTGCCGCGGCTTGTAGACGTGCAGCAACTGCGCGCCGGCGATCTGGGAGAGTCCGATGGTGGTGACGTAGCGGGTCTCCGGGCCGAAGGCCTTGTTCATCTCCTCGTAGACGCGCTGCGGCTTGAGCGGCACGTCGTCGAAGTGGGTGCGGCGCTGGAGCCGCGCCCGGCGCTCCTGGGTGGACGCGGCCCACTCGGCGCGGTCCTTGAGGGTGCCGGCGGCCTTCAACTCCCGGGCGACCTCGACGAAGAGCTCGAGGGCCGCGCGGGCGTCGGAGGCGATGCCGAGCGCGGGGGCGAAGATCCTGCCGATCTGGGTGGGCTCGATGTCGACGTGGACGAAGGTCCGGCCCTCGGTGTAGACGTCCAGGCCGCCGGTGTGGCGGTTGGCCCAGCGGTTGCCGATGCCGAGCACGAAGTCGGAGGCGAGGAAGTTCTCGTTGCCGTACCGGTGCGAGGTCTGCAGGCCGACCATGCCGGCGTTCAGCGGGTGGTCGTCCGGGACGATGCCCCAGCCCATCAGGGTCGGCACCACGGGGACGCCGGTCAGTTCGGCGAACTCCAGCAGCAGTCCGGCGGCGTCGGCGTTGATCACGCCGCCGCCGGCCACGATCAGCGGCCGCTCGGACTGCTGGAGCAGCGCGATCGCCTTCTCGATCTGGATCCGGTTGGCGGCCGGCTTGTAGACCGGCAGCGGCTGGTAGGCCTCCGGGTCGAAGTCGATCTCGGTGAGCTGGACGTCGATCGGCAGGTCGACGAGCACCGGGCCGGGGCGGCCCGAGCGCATCAGGTGGAAGGCCTGCTGGAACACGCCGGGGACCTGCGCGGCCTCCAGCACGGTGGTGGCGGCCTTGGTGACCGGCTTGGCGATCGAGGCGATGTCGACGGCCTGGAAGTCCTCCTTGTGGAGGCGGGCGACCGGGGCCTGGCCGGTGATGCACAGGATCGGGACCGAGTCGGCGATGGCCGAGTAGAGCCCGGTGATCATGTCGGTGCCGGCCGGGCCCGAGGTGCCGATGCAGACGCCGATGTTGCCCGCGGCGGCGCGGGTGTAGCCCTCGGCCATGTGCGAGGCGCCCTCGACGTGGCGGGCCAGCGTGTGCCGGATGCCACCGGAGGCCTTGAGGGCGGCGTAGAAGGGGTTGATGGCCGCGCCCGGCACGCCGAACGCGACGTCGACGCCTTCGAGCTTGAGGATCTCCACGGCCGCGCGGGCGGCTGTCATTCGGGGCATCGGGTCTCTCCTGCGTCGGCCCGCAGTGGGTCGGAGGGCTCATCTCCAGAATTCCACCATACGGAAGAACGGTTTCTGTATGTGGAATAAAAATAGGACGGGGGTCCTCGGGGCGTCAAGGGGGCTTTCAACAGAATGTGGAACGCGCGGGAGGGGTGGTCGGCCGGTCATCCGCTCGACCGGCGAACGTGCGTACCCGGCAAGGGCCCGGATTCCGGCCGTGATGTGCGTACGGGGTGCTGTTGGTGTGTGGGGATGGTGTGCGAGGTCAGCCGACTCCAGGGTGCTGGGTACCGTCGGTCCCACGCCGGGCCCGTCATGGTTGCCATGTTCAACAAGGGGGCGCGGCCAGGGGGTCACGGGGATCCGGGGCGGAGCGGGGGAGCTCGGTCGCCGGTCCCGTTCCGGGGTCCGTCCAGGAGTCCGTCCAGGGTCCCGTCCAGCACACTCGCCGCGCCGGCCGTCCCGGCCCGCGCGTCCTGGCCGCCACCGGCGCTACCCCCCTGCCATCGGCAGGTCCGCTGCCGCCGCCGTCGCCCACAGCACCGCGCCATCGCCGCACCGCCGCCATCAGCAGCACACCGCAGCAACGCACCCGCAGCCGACGCGTCGCCCGCGCCGCGCCGCACCGCCGGGTGCGCGGAAGGAAGCTCCCTATGCCCCGACGCTGTGCCCTGCCCGCCTGTCCCGCCGCCGCCTCCGCCGCCTGTCCCACTGCCTGTGCCACTGCCTCTGCCACCGTCGCTCCGCCTGCCGCCGTCCGGGCGGTGCGCCGGTGAACGGTCTGCCCCGACGGCGGAAGAGCCCCCGGCCACGCCCCCGGCGCGGCCCGGTGGCCGTGCTCCGCTCCGTGCCCTGGCGGTACGACCTGCCCGCCTCCCTGGTCGTCTTCCTGGTCGCCCTCCCGCTCTGCGTCGGCGTCGCCGTCGCCTCGGGCGTGCCCGCCGAACTCGGTCTGGTCACCGGCATCGTCGGCGGCCTGCTGGTCGGTGCGCTGCCCGGCAGCAGCCTCCAGGTCAGCGGCCCGGCCGCCGGTCTCACCGTCCTCGTCCACGAAGCCGTCCAGCAGTACGGCGCGGGCGCCCTCGGCGTCCTGGTGCTGCTCACCGGCCTGCTCCAACTCGCCATGGGCGCACTGAGGTTGGGCCGCTGGTTCCGCGCCATGTCGGCGTCCGTGGTGCACGGCATGCTGGCCGGCATCGGCCTCACCCTGCTGCTCGGCCAGCTCTACGCGCTCGCTGACCGCCGGGCCCCCGGCACCGGACCGGAGAAGATCGCCGGCCTGCCCGCGCTGCTGCGCGACGCCGTCACCGGCGCCGCCGACCGCGGCGCCCTGGCGCTCGGGGCCGCCACCCTGCTGCTGCTGGTCGCCTGGAAGTACCTGCCGCCCCGGCTCGCCCGGGCCGTGCCGGGCCCGCTGGCCGCGGTCGGCCTGGCCGCCGCCGTCACCGCCCTGTTCGACCTGCCGGTGGCCCGGGTCGAGGTGGCCGGGCTGCTCGACGTCCTCCAGCTGCCCGACCGTGCCGCGCTCGGCGCCCTGGCCACCACGGCCGGAGTCGGCACCGTCCTCGCCTTCACCCTGATCGCCTCCGCCGAGACGCTGTTCAGCGCGGCCGCCGTCGACCGGATGCACCACGGCCCGCGCACCGACTACGACCGCGAACTCACCGCCCAGGGCATCGGCAACGCCCTCTGCGGCCTGCTCGGCGCGCTCCCGATGACGGCGGTGATCGTCCGCAGCGCGGCCAACGTCCAGGCCGGCGCCCGTACCAAGGCCTCCCGTGTTCTCCACGGCGGCTGGCTGCTGCTCTTCACGGCCCTGCTGCCGGGCGCGCTCGGCCTGGTCCCGCTGACCGCGCTGGCCGCCGTCCTGGTGCACGCGGGCGCCAAGCTCGTCCCGGTCCGGCGGATCGCCGCGCTCTGCCGCGAACACCGGGGGGAGGCGGTGGTGCTGGCCGCGACCGCCGTCTCGATCCTCGCCACCGACCTGTTCGAGGGCGTGCTGATCGGCATCGGCCTGGCCGTGGCCAAGTCGGCCTGGCAGACCTCCCACCTGCAGATCGGCGTCGAGGAGCGGCCCGCCGCGCCCGGCGCGGGGGAAGCCCCGCTGCGGGTCCGGCTGGGCGGCAACGCCACCTTCCTGCGGCTTCCCCGGTTGCTCGACACCCTCGAACGCCTCCCCGCGGACCGCCCGGTCGAACTCGACTGGTCCGGGCTGCGCCACCTGGACCACGCCTGCACCGTGGCGCTCACCGCCTGGGCGGCCCAGCACCGTGCCCGCAGTACCGCTCCGCTGGCGGTCGACCCGCCGCTGCCGACCGTGGTCTGAGCGGCTCGTTAGGCTGGTCGCCCGGCGGCCGCGACTCGACCCGGGACTCGACCCGGGCCTCGGCGCCGGGGAGTCGTGGGAGGAGACGGAGCCGTGATCGCTGCCTTTTCGGTCACCCCGCTGGGGGTCGGCGAGGACGTGGGGGAGGCGGTGGCCGCCGCCGTCCGGGTGGTCCGCGCGAGCGGGCTGCCGAACCGCACGGACGCGATGTTCACCAGCATCGAGGGGGAGTGGGACGAGGTGATGCCGGTGATCCGGGAGGCGATCGAGGCGGTGAAGGTCTACAGCGGCCGGGTCAGCACCGTCATCAAGATCGACGACCGCGCCGGCGTGACCGACGGGCTGACCAGCAAGGTCGCCACCGTGGAGCGCCACCTCGCCGAGGGCTGAGGCCCGGGGCCGGTCCGCCCCTTCCCGGGGGCGGGCCGGCTGTCACCGGCGCGCCTCCCTCTCTTTCTTGACCGACCGATCTGGAATCGACTACCTTTCAGCTATGGCACGGACCAAGGAATTCGACCCCGACGCGGCACTCCAGTCGGCCCTGGAGCTGTTCTGGCGGCGCGGCTACGAGGCCACCTCGATGACCGAGCTGGTCGAGCACCTCGGGATCGCCCGGGCCAGCATCTACGCCACCTTCGGCAGCAAGCGCGAGCTCTACCTGCGGGCGCTGGAGCGGTACGGGCGGCAGCAGCAGCCGGTGCTGCTGGCCGAGCTGTCGCAGCCGGGCCCGGTCCTGCCGGCCGTCCGGGCGCTGGTCCGCCGGTTCGCCGCCGAGTCCGCCGCGGACGGCGAGGGCGGGCCGCACCGGGGCTGCTTCGTCACCAATACGGCGGTCGAACTGGCCCCGCACGACCAGGACGCCGCCCGCCGGGTGGAGTCCAACCTGCTCCACCTGGAGACGGTGCTCGCCGCCGCCCTGGTCCGCGCCCGGGCCCAGGGCGAGCTGCCCGAGGATCGCGACCCGCAGGCGCTGGCCCGGATGCTGCTGGTGCTGTTCCAGGGCATGCGGGTGATCGGCAAGGCCGGCGAGGGCTCGGCCCGTCTGCGCGACGCCGCCGACCAGGCCCTCACCCTGCTGGACTGACCGGCCCCCTTCCCGCGTCGTCCCGTCCCCCCTCCCTCCTTTCCCCCTCCCTCCTTCTTTTTCTTCTCCTCCGCTGCCCTTTTCTGTCCTCATTCTGAACCGAACGGTCAATTTAGACCGGCCTATACAGACCTTGATCGAGGAGTACTCCCATGTCCCGCAGCAGCACCCGCTTCACCGGCAAGTCCGTCCTGGTCACCGGTGGCGGCAGCGGCATCGGCCGAGCCGTGGCCCTCGCCTTCGCCCGGGAGGGCGCCCGCGTCGCCGTCGCCGGCCGCACCGCGAGTGCCCTGGCCGAGACCGTCGCCCTGATCGAGGGGGAGAGCGGCACCGCCGTGGCCCTGGTCGGCTCGGTGTCCGACTCCGCGGACGCCGCCCGCCTGGTCCGCGAGACCGTGGAGCACCTGGGAGCCCTGGACATCGCCGTCAACAACGCCGGCGTGCTCGGCGGCATAGCCCCGATCGCCGATGTGGCGGAGGAGGAGTGGCGGCGCGTCATCGACATCAACCTCAACGGCACCTGGTACGCGATGAAGCACCAGATCGCCCACCAGCGCGCCAACGGCGGCGGAGCGATCGTCAACATCTCCTCGAACCTCGGCACCCACGTCCGGCTGCCGAGCCTCGGCGCCTACGCCGTCTCCAAGGCCGCCGTGGCCACCCTGACCCGCAGCGCGGCCCGCGACCACATCGCCGACGGCGTGCGGATCAACATGGTCAGCCCGGGCCCGGTCGACACCGCCATGTCCTCCCGCCCCGGCGAGAACTCCGCCGACAAGGCGGACCGGATGAAGGGCGACGTCCCGGTCGGCCGGGCCGGCGCCGTCGAGGAGGTCGCGGCCGCCGTCCTGCACCTCGCCTCCGAGGAGTCGGCCTTCACCGTCGGCGCCGACCTCGTCCTCGACGGCGGTATCACCGCCTGACCCCCGAACCCCCACCCTCCGGGGCCGGTGACCCCCGTCCGGGGCCACCGGCCCCGTCGGTCGTGTCAGGCCGACAGCGCCTCGACCTCGTCCTCGCCCGGAGGCGGCAGCACGGCCGCGGCGGCGAGTTCGTCCAGCGACAGCCCCAGCGCGTACGCCAGCGCCGCGACGGTGAAGAACGAGGGTGTCGGCGCCCGCCCGGTCTCGATCTTCCGCAGCGTCTCGGCCGACACCCCGGCCGCCGCCGCCACCTCGACCATGCTGCGTCCGCCCCGCGCCTCGCGCAGCAGTACACCGAAGCGCTCACCGCGCTCGCGTTCCCCAGGGGTCAGCGGAGTCCTCACCATGCCCCCGATGGTAGGCCACCCGGGTCGCCCGGCGTCCACTCTCCGGCTCCCTCTCCTGCCCCTCTCCGACCGTGATACAAATACCGGTATAAGAATTGGAGCTATCCCCGGAGGGGTCCCATGGTGGAGTTCAAGTCGGAGGCGGCGCTGACCGCGATGCGGGAGTCGGGGCGGGTGGTCGGCACCGCGCTGGCGGAGGTCGAGCGGGCAGCCGGGGTCGGGGTGAGCCTGCGGGAACTCGACGAGGTGGCCCGGGAGGTGCTGCGGAAGGCGGGGGCGACCTCGCCCTTCCTCGGCTACCGGCCGTCCTTCGCCCCGGTACCCTTCCCGGCCGTCATCTGCGCCTCCGTCAACGACGCCGTCGTGCACGGCATCCCGACCGGCTACCGGCTGCGCGAGGGGGACCTCGTGAGCATCGACTGCGGCGCCCTCCTGGACGGCTGGGCGGGCGACGCCGCCGTCAGCTTCACCGTCGGCCCGCCCCGCCCCGAGGATCAGCGGCTGATCGACACCGCCCGCCGCGCCCTGGCGGCCGGCATCGCCGCCGCCGTCGTCGGCAACCGCACCGGCGACATCGCCCACGCCATCGGCACCGTCGCCCGCGGCGCACGCTACGGCCTGCTGGAGGGCTACGGCGGCCACGGCATCGGCCGCCGCATGCACGAGGACCCGCACCTCCCCAACGAGGGCCGCCCCGGCCGGGGCTTCCCCCTGAAACCGGGCCTGGTCCTCGCCATCGAACCGATGCTCATCGCCGGCGGCACCGACACCCACACCACCGACCCCGACGGCTGGACCCTCCGCACCACCGACGGCACCCGCGCCGCCCACGTCGAACACACCGTCGCCATCACCCCCACCGGCCCCCGCATCCTCACCCTCCCCTGACCCGCACCCGGTCGGTTCGTGCTCGGAAGCTTGTCCGCGTGTGACCCGGTTCGCGCTGTGACCTCGGCCACTTGGTACCCGAAGGGGCATTGTCGATCTAACGACAGTCAGATAAACAGGCACACGTTTGATTTGCCTCCCCTTGACTGTCTGGTGGCTCCCGCATGTTGCGCCGCACCCTTGCCCTCGCGCTGTCGTTGACCATGGTCGTCCTCGGAACCGCGACCGGAACCGCCGCTGCCGAGGAGATCGTCCGTCGAGCGGCGGCAGCGGCTCCGGACCCAGGCCCGCTGCCCCGTCAGGAGGCCGGTGGGGCCGAGGGGCGAGGCCATGATGCGACCACCGCGGCGACCAGCGCGGGTGCGGAGGGCGGACGTCAGGGCGCGGCGCCCGCAGTCGGGGAACTGCCCGAGGACCGGACGGCCGCCGTCGACCCGGCGGCCCCGGTCATTCCCCCGCCCGCCGCACCGCCGGCCGCGGAGGCCAAGACCGTCGGGGCCCCCGCGAAGCCCCCGGGCAAGACGGAGCGGCAGCCCACCGGTGCCCAGTTGTCCAAGGGATTCGACCCGGCCAAGAGCACCGAACTGCCGGCCAAGCGCACCGCGAACCAGCGCACGTTCCAGAACCTCGACGGCACCCTCACCACCCGCAGCTATCCCACGCCCATCAACTTCCGTCGGTCGGACGGCTCGTGGGTCGCGATCGACACCACCCTGATACCGGACGGCAAGGCCGGTGCCGGGCGCGCCGCCCCGGTCCAGAACAGTTGGACGACCGCCTCGGGCGAGAGCAGGCTCAGCCTCGGCCTCACCGCGGACGCCGACCCGCTGGTGAGCCTCGAACTCGGCGCCGGCGCCTCCGTCGGATACTCCCTCCAGGACGCCGCCACCGTCCAGGGCGCCACCCAGGGCAGCACCATCACCTACGCCGACGCCCGCCCCCACGCCGATCTCACCTTTCAGGCCGGCAGCACCTCCCTCAAGGAGATGCTGGTCCTCAAGGACCCGACCGCGCCCACCGAGTGGATCTTCCCGCTGCGTCTGCGCGGCGTGAGCGCGGCGCTGGACGCGAACGGCGCCGTGGTGTTCACGGATCCGGCGGGCACTCCGCGCGGACGGATCCCGGCCGGCTGGATGCAGGACTCGGCCTTCGCCCCGAACACCGAGGAAGGCCAGGTCTCGGGCGGCGTCTCCTACGAACTCGTGCCGGCCGCCGGCGGCGGGCAAGCCCTCAAGGCCACCCTCGACGCCGCGTGGCTGCACGCCCCGGAGCGCGTCTATCCCGTCAAGGTCGACCCGTCGCTGTCCTCGGTCAAGGCCGTGGACGGTACCTACATCGAGTCCCCGTACAACCTGGACTTCTCCGCCGACACCGTGCTGAAGGTCGGTACCTACGACGGGGGAGCACACCAGGCCGAGTCCTACATCCGTTTCAACGGCGTCGAGAACGCGCTCGGCAACGCCAATGTGCTCGGCGTGCGCCTCTCGCTCTTCAACGGCTGGTCCAGCAGCTGCCGTGCCCGCACCGTGAGCATCCATCAGATCACCTCGAACTGGTGGGAGGGCTCACCCCGGACCTTCCCCGGCCCGTCCACCGGCCCCGCGCTGGCGGCGCCGGCCTTCGCACACGGCTGGCGTCCCAACGCCAACAGCGACTGGGTCTGCGGGCAGGCCTGGGAGTCCATCGACCTCGGAGCCGAGGGACGAAGTCTGGTCAACTCCTGGACGCACGGCTGGGCCCCGAACTACGGTCTGGCGATCAAGTCCGACATCTGGGACTCCTACGCCTGGAAGCAGTTCGGCAGCGACGACCACAACGGTGGCCAGCCCGTCCTGGACGTCACCTGGTCCAAGTACGGCGCGGACTACGAGCTGTGGGGTCTGCTGCAGCCGGTGACGGCGACCCAGGAGGGCGTCGTCCGGCTGCGGGCCTGGAACCGCGGGCAGGACACCTGGTCGCCGGGCAACAACTACAAGATGTCGTACCTGCTCTACGACGAGTGGGGCAACAACATCACCGACTACGGCAGCAACGTCGCCTGGACGTCGATGCCGCACGACGTCCCGCCCGGCGGTGGAGTCGTGATCGACGCGCACATCCGCACCCTTCCGCAGGGCACGTACACCGTCGCGTTCACCATGGACGAGTACGAACAGAGCAACTTCTGGGCCGACGCCGGCGTCCAGCCGATCGCCATCCAGATCTCCTCCGTCAACCTGGACCCGCACATCACCAGGCTGGTCCCGCCCTCCGGTGCCGTGGTGTACCAGCTGCAGCCGACCTTGACCGCCGAGGGGCTGGACCCGGACCGCGCGCCCTTCCCGGAGCTGGACTACCGCTTCGAGGTCTGCCGAGTGGTCGGGGGCGACGCACGGGTCGACTGCAAGCAGAGCGACTGGCTCAAGCGGCAGACCCGCTTCGTCGTGCCCGAGGGCTGGCTCAGCTGGAACGAGCAGTACGCCTGGTACGCCCAGGCGGGGGACGGCTTCGGCGGAAGCCAGTGGACGCTCGCCTCCCACATCCGTACCGTGCTTCCCCAGCCGACCGGCTACGTGACCGGGGCGGACGCCGGACGGAACATCAGCACCTCGGTCGGCAACTACACCACCGCCGCTACGGACGCGTCGCTTCCGGCGGTCGGTCCCGAGCTCGCCGTCACCCGCAGCTACAATTCCCTCGATCCGCGGACCGACGGCGCGTTCGGAGCCGGCTGGTCCACCGCGTGGGACATGCGGATCAATGTGGAATCGGGCAGCTGGCTCACCACACCCGGGAACGTGATCCTCACCGCGTCCAACGGTTCGCGCACGCGGTTCGGCTGGGAGCCGGGCAAGAACGCGTACGTCTCCGGCGGCAGCACGGCGGCCGATCTGCGTAAGGCCGACGGCGGTGGCTGGACGCTGACGGAGCGCAGCGGCAGGGTTCACACCTTCGACGAGTCCGGCCGACTGACCACGATCACCGACGTCGCCGGGCATACTCAGGAGCTCAGCTACCTCGCCCCCGGCCGCCTGGGTCAGGTGAAGGACACCGCCTCCGGCCGATCACTCACCTTCGGCTGGGACCTCGAGCACCTCGTCAATGTGACCGCGTCCGACTCCTCCGGCTCCTGGTCCTACCAATACAGCGGCGACCAACTCAGCAAGGTGTGCCCACCGGGTGTCGACCCGGGCGGGAACCAGACCGGCTGTACCGGCTACAGCTACGCGCCCGGCTCGCTCTACCGGACGGCCGTGCGTGACGCGGGGCCGATCGGCTACTGGCGGCTGGGAGAGCGCAGCGGCACCGATGCCGCGAACGACGCGCAGGTCAGTGACCGGTCGCCGGGCGGGGCCCAGGACGTGACCTGGGGCGCTCAGGGCGCGATCAGCGGCAGTTCCGACCAGGCGGTGACCTTCAACGGACGTTCCACCTCCTACGTGGAGCTGCCGACCGCCAGCATCAGTGGCTCCCCCCACCGCACAGTCGAACTGTGGTTCCGTACCCAGGAGCCGGGCGTGCTCCTCACCTACCAGAACCGCGGCATGGGGGAGGACCCGTACAACGTCGTCCCCGCCCTCTACGTAGGGTCGGACCACAAGCTGCGCGGGAAATTCAACAGCTCCGGCGACCCGATCACCAGCGCGGACCCCGTCACTGGTGACCAATGGCACCACGTCGTGCTCTCCGGTGCGCGGGACAGCACCGCGCTCTTCCTCGACGGGGTCAAGGTCGGTACCACCGAGGGTGACATCGACCACCTCGACATGGACCGGGCGTTCCTCGGCGGCGGCTACACGGGCGACTGGCCCGGCGGCAACGGCGGCTGGTCGTGGCTGAACGGCCAGATCGACGAGGTCGCGGTCTACGACCGCCCGCTCACCGACGCGACGGTGGCGGAGCACTACGCGCTGCGTCTCGCTGGTGCCAAGCTCAGCAAGACAGTCCTGCCCACGGGCCGGACCAGTGACCAGGTGAGCTACGATCCGCTGACCGAGCGAGTCACCAAGGTGACCGACGCTGCCGGTGGCGAGTGGAAGCTCTCCGAGCCCGCCTACACCGGCGGTTCCTTCCTCTACAGCAACGCGGTCAAGGCCTCCGACCCGGCGGGTTTCTGGCGGCTCGGCGAACGCGACGGAGCGCTCGCGAAGAGCGAGGTCGGTACCGGGCTGACCGGCACGTACGGGGACGGCGTGACCAAGCGCCAGCCGGGCGTCTTCGCCCCCCACCGATGACACCGCTGCCCGCTTCGACGCCGGCACTTCCTCCCAGGTCGAGATCCCCGAGGACGTCCTGCACGCCGGGACGGACGTCGCCGTCGAACTGTGGTTCAACACCACGGCACCGGGAGTCCTGCTCGGAGACCAGAGCCGCGCCCTCGACGACCCGGACGGAGTGGGCGGCACCTGGACCCCGGTCATGTACGTCGGTTCGGACGGCAGGCTGTACGGGCGCTTCTGCTGCCAGGCCGCCCAGGGCACCGTGTCCGCGAACGCCGTCACGGACGGTGCCTGGCACCACGCCGTCCTTTCCGCCCAGGGCGACTCCCAGACCCTCTACCTCGACGGCCAGGTCGTCGGCACCCAGCAGGGTGCCGTCGACCACCAGGCGAACACCCACACCTACCTGGGCGCGGGCTTCGCCCGCTCCTGGCCGGCCTCACCAGCCGACGTCAGCCGCTTCTCCGGTCTCATCGACGAGGCCGCCGTGTACCGGCACCCCCTGAGCGAGGCCGACGTCGTCGCCCACTACCGGGCCCGCAGTGCCCAGGTCACCGGACAGGGCGTCGGCTACCGGGGCTCCGTCGTCACCGACTCACCGGCGGGGTACTGGCGCCTGGACGAGACCGGTGGCACCGCAGCCAGCGAGGTCGCCGCGACGAACGGCAAGGGCACCTACGCGGCTTCCGCCAAGCGGGGTACCACCGGTGTGTTCGGTCCCGGTGACGGCCATGCGGCCGAGTTCAACGGCACCGACTCCTCGTACCTCGAGCTACCCACCCCGATCCTGCAGACAGGGAACGAGCTCGCCGCGGAACTGTGGTTCCGTACCACCGAACCCGGTGTGCTCCTGTCCCTCCAGGACCAGCCGATGAACGCGGGGCCGAACAGCTACAACCCCGCCCTCTACGTCGACGCCGACGGCCGGCTGCGAGGCAAGTTCTTCGACGACCAGTACTCCATCCTCGTCTCCCCGGGCGCTGTCACGGACGGCTCGTGGCACCACACCGTGCTCAGCGCGGGCCAGGGAACCCAATCCCTCTACGTGGACGGGGTCCTCGTCGCCACGATGGCCGGCACCGTCGACCACCACGGCATGAACCGCACCTACCTCGGCGGCGGTTACACCGGTGGGTGGCCCGGCGGCAACGGTGGCTGGTCCTGGTTCAACGGGCAGATCGACGAGGTCGCTTTCTACCAGCACCCGCTGGGCGCCGACCGCATCGCCGCCCACTACCAGGCCCGTTCGCAGTCCGCCGCCACCGAACTGGCCTCCCGCGTCACCCTGACCGACCCGCTCGGCAACGTCTCCACCGACGTCCACGACGCGACCCGCGCCAACCGCCTCATCGCCCGCACCGACGAGGCCGGTGCCACCACGACCTACAGCTACGACACCGGTGGCTTCGTCCGCACCGTCACCGACCCCAACGGCCACACGGCCGTCAGCGGCCACGACGCCCGCGGCAACACCGTCTCGCTCACCACCTGCCGCGACGTCAACTCCTGCTGGACGTCCTACACCAGCTACTTCCTCAACCCTGACAACCCGCGCGACCCGCGCAACGACAAGCCGACGGAGACCCGCGACGCCCGATCCTCCGGGCCGACCGACAACACCTACCGCACCACCGTCGGTTACACGGCTTTCGGCCTTCCCGAGACCACCACCCGCCCCGACGGCCGCACCACCCGCGCCACTTACACCACCGGCACCGAACCGGCCACCGGCGGCGGCACCACCCCGCCCGGCCTCCTCGCCACCGAGATGACGGCCGGCGGGGCGGTCACGACGTACGCGTACAACGCTGCGGGTGACGTGGTCAGTTCTGTCCTGCCCACCGGGCTCACTTTCACCTACTCCTACGACGCGGCAGGCCGGAAGCTTTCGACAACCGAGACCTCCGATGGTCAACCCGCCGGCGTCACGACTACCTATGCGTATGACACCACCGGCCGCATCACCGCACAGACCGGACCCAAGGTCTCCGATGCTGTGACGGGAGCTGTGCATCAGACGCGAACCACGATGACGTATGACAGTGACGGCCGGATCACCGGTACGACCACTGCGGACATTGTCGGCACCGATGGTTCGCGAACCACGACGACTCTCTACGACACGGCCGGCAGGGTGGAGACCGACACCGATGCCGAGGGAGGCGTCACCCGCTACAGCTACGACCTGCTCGGTCACACCAGCAGGGTGACCGATCCGCTCGGCCAGGTCACCCGCTACACCTACACGCCCCGAGGTCAGCGTGCGACGACTGTCGTCGAGGGCTGGAACGGCGACGGTGGCGGCACCCGTGACCTGACCGTCGAATCCCGGGCCTACGACCCGGCGGGACGTCTGGCGTCCGTCGTCGATGCCATGGGTGCCGAGACGGCGTACACCTACTTCGATGACGGACTCCCCGCGACTTCCACCGCACAGAAGGTGACCCAGTCCGACGGCACAACTCGGTCGATCGTGTTGGAGGCCAACGAGTACGACGGTGCGGGCCAGCTCGTCAAGCGGACGTCCGGTGGCGGCCGGACCACCACGGTGAACACCTTCGACGCCGTCGGCCATGTCACACAGAGCATCCTGGATCCGGCGGGACTCAAGCGCACCATCACCACTGGCTATGACGCCGACGACCGTGTCACCTCCACGGCCCTCAAGGTCAGTGACACCGAGGAAAGCCTCCAGAGCTACGCCTACGACATCGCAGGTCGCCTGACCCGCAGCGAGCTGGCCTCGTCCGCAGGGGGCGCAAGCGCCGTGGCCACCTTCGGCTACGACCAGCGCGGACTCCTCACCAATAGCACCTCCCCGATCGGCAACGCGCCGGGCAACGACCCCGGTGCTCACACCACCAGCTACTCCTACGACGTCCTCGGACGCACAATCGGTGTCACCTTGCCGCCGGTCTCGGCGGAGAGCGGTGGCAACGCCGCAGCGACTGTTCGTCCGACCACCACGACCGGATTCAATGCCTTCGGGGAAGCGGTCTCCGTCAAGGACCCGCTCGGCCGTGTGGCCAGCACCACTGTGGACAAGCTCGGCCGCACCATCAAGGCCACTCTGCCCGCCTACACGCCACCGGGTGCCGGCAACCCACTCATCGCCACCAGCACCGTCGAGTACGACAAGCTGTCCCGTGTCGTGGCAGCCACTGACCCGGCCGGTCGGCGAACCAGCTTCGCGTACGACCGCCTGGGCCACGAGAACAAGAGGGTTGAACCCAACTCCCTCGGTGGCCTTCAGCCTCCTGTCGACGACAATCCGCCGACCTGGATGTCCACCTGGACTCCCACCGGGCTTGAACTGTCCGCCACGGACCCGGTCGGAGCGCGCTCCGAGGCGACGTACGACCAGCTCGGCCGTCTCCTCACCGCCACTGTCGTAGAACGCAAGCCGAGTCTGCGGAACCTCACCAGCAGGTTCACCTGGGACGACGCCGGAAACCAGACCGCCGTCACCACCGCCACCGGACATACGAGTACGGCCACTTACAACGCCGCCGGCCAGATCATCACGAGTACCGATCCGCTCGGCCGCACCAGTCACCTCGAGTACGACGGTGTCGGTCGACTCACGAAGACCGTCTCCCCGCTGGGCGAGGCTGCCCGTACACGGTACGACGGCCTGGGAAACCCCAACATTGTGGAGAACCTCGACCCCGCCGGAACCGTGCTGCGCACCGTCACCGCCGAGTTCGACCTTGTGGGCCGCGTTGTGCGCACCACCAGCCCGACCACAGGGGCTGTGTTCACGACCCAGTACGACGCGCTGGGCCGGACGGTGGAGCTCAACGAGCCCGTGTCCGCCGGTCAGTCGATCGTCACGACCTTCGGCTATGACGCGGCGGGCAACCGTACTCGGCTGACCGACGGCCGTGGCAATCGCACTCTCTACACGTTCAATCCCTGGGGCCTGCCCGAATCCACTGTCGAGCCGACCACCGTTGCTCATCCGGCGGCCAGCGACCGTACCTGGACCACCGCTTACGACGTGGCCGGTCAGGCTGTGAAGCTCACCGAGCCCGGCGGAGTGGTGCGCACTCGTGCCTTCGATCCGGCCGGGCGACTGGTCGGTGAGAGTGGAACCAGCGCCGAGGCCGCGACCGCTGATCGCACGTTGGCCTACGACAAGGCCGGGCGCGTGGTCCAGCACAACTCCAGCGGCCTGACCGGCCAGTCGTACGCCTACAACGACCGCGGACTGGTCATCATGGCAGGCCCGGACCTGAACACCCCTGCTCAGACCTGGGAGTACGACGCCGACGGCCTCCTGACCAAGCGCTGGGACAAGGCCACCGGTGACACCCTGATCGGCTACCTCGCCGACGGGTCGCTGGACTGGGCCCACAACCCGCAGACCCGCACCCAGAACCGCTATACCTACGACGGTGACGGTCGGCTCGCGACGCAGGCCTACATCGCCCCGGACCCGGCGGACACCACCCGGTTGAAGACCATGTCCGAACGCCGTATCAGCTACGACCCGCTCGGCCGCCTCAGCGCCGACCAACTCGCCGCCGGTGGATCCCAGCTCACCGCCACCGGTTACACGTACGACCTCGACGACCGGCTCACCCGCAAGACCGTCAGTGGCAAGCCCACCGACGCTGTCAGGGACAACACGTACGGCTACGACCTAGCCGGACGCCTCACCTCCTGGACTGCGGACGGCACCGCCACGCCGTACACCTGGGACGCGGCCGGCAACCGCACGGGCGACGGGTCTGCGACCGCCACCTACGACGAACGCAACCGCCTCGTCACTGACGGCACCAGCACCTATCGCTACACCGCCCGGGGCACTCTCGCCGCGGTGACCACAGGCGTCAAGATCGAGAGCCTCGGCTACGACGCCTTCGACCGCCTCATCAGCGACGGTTCCACCACCTACGCCTACGACGGCCTGGACCGCGTCACCACCCGCAACGCCGCCAAGTTCACGTACGACGGCGGCACCGGCAACCTCACGGGCGACGGGAGCTGGAGCTACGCCCGCGACAGCGCCGGCACTCTCCTCGGCGCTACCAACGGCACCGAAACCGTCCGTATCCGTACCGATCAGCACACCGACGCGACTGCCACCCTCAACACCGACGGCACCGCTGTGGTCGGCAGCACCACCTACGACCCTTTCGGCAAGCCGGTCGCCACCAGCGGCACCCGTTCCAGCCTCGGCTACCAGTCCGGCTGGACCGACCCGACCACTGGTGACGTCAATATGCAGGCGCGCTGGTACCGCCCCGGCACCGGCGGCTTCACCTCCCGCGACTCCTGGCAGCTGAACCCGTCCCCATCGGTCCAGGGCAACCGGTACACCTACGCCAACGCCAGTCCGCTCAACGGCGTGGACCCGTCGGGGCATGAGAACATCTCGCACTGCGGTTGTGGGGGGCCGGCAGCCGTTGCCCCGGCAGCCCCTGCGGCCGGCAACAGCGGTGGAATCAACTTCGGGGGCAATGGGCCTTTCGGCGGCTCCATTACCATCCGGCCGGGTGCCAACCCCGCGCCGGCTCAGCCGGCCGCCCCGTATGCCCCGAACGTCCAGGGCTATCGCGCACCGGGAACGAACACCGCACCTATGCCGGGTATGTCGGTCGCGGGCGCGAACGTGGTAGGCCTGGGCGGCTACAGCACTACAGGCAGTGCATCGAGCAGTTCGAGCTACAGCGACATCAACCAGGAGAAGCAGGAGGCCCGGGACTGGCATCGCCGAAACCCCGGCGGTCTCTCCAACACCCCGCGCAGCCAGGGCCCGTCCGCCTCTCCGGCCGCTCAGGGGCCGCCCTCCCCGAAGGGGCCGGCCGCGCCGAAGCGTCCGACCGGCTCGCCCGTCAAGAATCCGACCGGAGCCAGTGGCCCGAAGAAGGCGGCCTCCTGCAAGACCTGTGGTCAGACCAAAACACCCCCACGCCCCGCCGCACCCAAGGCCGAACCGCCCAAGCCGATCTTCGACAAGACGGCGCCCGCCCCGGAGCGCCCCACCCCTCAGCTCGACTGGACCGCTCCGGACTCCCGCGACGCCCTCAACTTCATCGCGGCCTCCTACAGCAGCACCGACGTCCTCGCTATGCTCGTCATCGCCGCCAACGTGGCTCCCACAACGACCACCGCCCCTGATTATCAAACGAGTGCAGCGCCTGGCCCGAATGGAAATGATACTGGGCGGGATCGCTGTAACACCGGAGCTGGCTTCGACGGTTCCAAGGTCTATCTACCGAGAAGGGAGCAAGCCGGAGAGTGCGTAGCGTCCGGAGCCTTCGCGCAACTCACCCAAGCGGACTATTCGCCGCCGCCCCGTCCTCGACTTTCCTTCCCGCTGCCGGGCCTTGCGTCGATTCCGGCAGATAATCGGGCGCGTGGCCATTTGATCGGATTTTCAATGGGAGGGTCGAATTCGGATTCAAGGAATTTTGTTGCGATGTATCAAAAGGCGAATCAGTGGATGTATGAAAATGCCGAAGATAAGGTGGTGAAGGCCATGAAGGCGGGAGGGAATGTATTTGTCGAGATTCTTCCGGTGTATGGAAATTCATCTTCTCCTGTCCCCACGTCTGTCAAGTTCTTTGCTTTTGGTTCGGTGGAGGTGAACTGCGACATTGCCAATACGCCCGATGCGACGGGAAGTAGCTGTAAATAATACTCACGGGTTCTATTGATGGCTGGAGGGAGCGGGGCGGTTGCCCTTGCTCTATTAGATAAATGGGAGTGGCTGGCATATGTCGAACCTCGATGAGATTTACCGGATCTTTGGCCGACCGTCGCCTCATGGTTATGAAGGTGGCGCTTGGAGGGAAGTTGAAGACTATCTAGGACTGTCCCTTCCTGTCGACTTCAAGGAGTTTGTTGATGCCTATGGTCCGGGGATGGTCTGTGGCGAGCTTGTCATATTTCACCCACTCGGCCCCACGCCGCTTTTGGAGCGCATGAAGGATATTAACGAATCATTTGGCGGGTCTTGGCGCAGCGAGCCGGGCATGTATCCTTTCTCTTTCTTTCCAAATTCTGGCGGCCTCATCTCATGGGGGTACGATTATTCGGGCGATGAGCACTTCTTCTGGCCGTGCGACGAAAGTTCGAGCAACTGGAAGATTGTCACCAATGTAAATGGATCAGACCCTGAGGTCTTCGATGGATCGTTTGTTGACTTCGTTTTGAACTTTGCACGTGAATTGCGGTACTGGAATCCCGATGCCGAAATTTCGAGCACCAATATGGATGGCGATCTCGAGCTGGACGAATTCATTGACCGCCCTCCGTATTTTGAGCCAATTTCCTGACTTCAATATCGATTTGTTCGATTGGGGCGAGCCTTGAGGCTGCTGGGGCAAGTGGCGAGGGTGGACTATCTTGCCAAGTTGCAGGGAGTAATCGGCATGTCCTGCGCTCCGGGTGTTTATTCCAAATCCTGGGATCGGTTGGATGGTGAGCTCGGTGTGGTGCTTCCGCGGATATCAAGGATTCCTCCGAGCGGTACTCGCCCATTCGTCTCAGATGGGCGATCCGCTTCCTGAAGGGTCGGTTCCCGTGCGACGGTGCGGGCCGCTCCGTCCTTGAGCGGGGCCGGCACCGGGACCACCGGGCGGGTGGTGGGGACCTTGGACTCTGGGTGGGCTCGGGGAGGGGTGGGGAGGGTTGGGGGTGCGGGCGGGCGTGGGTTCGTCCGGGTTGGGTTGGGCGGAGGCTGTTGTGAGCGGATTTGTCGTGGTCGGGGTGGATGGGTCGCCCGAGAGTCTGGCGGCGCTGGACTGGGCCGCGGAGGAGGCGGCGGGGCGCGGGGTGGGGTTGAAGGTGGTGCTGGCCTGGCCGAGTGTGGTGACGCCGTTGTCGGTGCTCGGGGCGGTGGATCTGGCGCACCGGCAGGCGGAGGTGACGCTGCGCGAGGCGGAGCTGCGGGTGCGGGAGCGGTGGCCGGAGCTGGCGGTGGTGGCGGTGCAGGTGCCGCACGATCCGGTGCGGGCACTGGTGGAGGAGTCGGGGGAGGGGACGGAGGGCGAGGCAGGGGCGGAGAGCCTGGTGCTCGGGTCTCGGGGGTTCGGGGCGGTGACGGGGTTCCTGGTCGGGTCGGTGAGCCGTCGGGTGCTCGCCAAGGTGGAGTGCCCGGTGGTGCTGGTACGCAAGGGGGAAGCTAAGGGGGAAGCGAAGGGGGAAGCGGGAGGCGGCGAGGTGGTGGTCGGCGTCGATCCCTACGAGGGCGCCGCCGAGGTGCTCGGCCACGCCTTCGCGGCGGCCGAGCGGCGCGGGCTGCCGCTGCGCGCCGTGTACGCCTGGACGCTGCCGGTGGCCTACCAGTACGCGGGCATCGCGGCGAGCGTCGATGTGTCCGGCGAGATGCAGGCGTTCGCCGTCGGTGAGCTGGCCCGGGTGGTCCAGCCGTGGCGGGCGGCGCACCCCGGGGTGACAGTGGTCGAGGAGGTCCTGAACGCTCGGCCCGCCAAGGTGCTGGCGGAGCGGGCGGCGTCGGGCGCGGAGCTGGTGGTGATCGGGCGGCGGGCCCGCCGGTCGCCGCTCGGCGCGCACCTGGGGTCGGTCGCGCACGCGGTGCTGCACCACGTGCCGTGCCCGATCGCCGTGGTGCCGTACGAGCGCACCCCGGAGAAGGAGCAGGAGGCGGGCGATGAGTGACCCGGTGCTGGTCGGGGTGGACGGTTCGGAGGCGAGCCTGGCCGCCGTGGACGTCGCGGTCCGGGAGGCGCGGCTGCGCGGCTGCGGGCTGCGAATCGTGCACGCCTTCATCTGGCCGCTGATGCACGTGTCCCTCGGTCCGGCCCAGGGCGGTCCGGCGGAGGGCGGGCTGCGGCACCAGGCGGAGAACCTGCTGGAGGACGCGCGCGCCCGGGCCCGGGCGCTGGATCCCCGGCTGGAGATCGGCACCGAGCTGGTCACCGGCGAGCCGCTGACCGTGCTGGCCCGCCGGTCGCGGGACGCCTGCCTGGTCGTGGTCGGCAGCCGGGGGCTCGGCCGGTTCGGGGCGCTGCTGATCGGCTCGGTCGCCGTGCACCTGGCCGCGCACGCCGCCTGCCCGGTGCTGATCGTCCGGGGCCGGCCGGAGCCGGACGGGCCGGTGCTGGTGGCGGTGGACGGTTCGGAGACGGACACGGAGGCGCTCGGCTTCGCCTTCGCGGAGGCGTCCGCCCGCCGGGCGCCGTTGACGGCGCTGCACGTGGCGCATCCGGGCGCGAGCCGGCCGGACCACGAGGAGCGGGCGCTCGCCGAGGCGCCGGCCGTTCGGCGGGACGAGTACCCGGACGTGGAGCTGCGCACGGAACTGATCGAGGCCCACGCCCGTCCGGCGCTGATCGACGCGAGCCGGGCGGCCCAACTGCTGGTGGTCGGTGCCCGGGGCCGGGGCGGGTTCGCGGGCATGCTGCTGGGCTCGACCAGTCAGGCGGTGATCCAGCACGCGCACTGCCCGGTGGTGGTGGTCCGGCACGAGGAGCAGCCGGCGCAGGCGCCCGCACCGACCGGGTAGGACGGGCGGCTCAGCCCAGCAGCCGCAGTCGGGTGGCGGCGACGCCCACCCGGACCGTCTGGCCGCGGACGAGGTCCAGCGCGTCGCTCTCGACGCCGTCCCCGAAGGCCACCAGCCGGTCCGACTCGACGGTCAGCACGAGTCGCTGCTCCCCGTCGAGCAGGCCGTGCACCCGGGTGGTGCCGGTGGTGGGGGAGGGCCACGCCTCGCGGACGAACCAGGCGAGCGACGGGGCGGCGGGCGCGGGCAGGGCTAGCGGGCCGCCGCGGTCCTGCCAGACGGACCGGCACCAGCCGGTGCCGCCGGTGCCGGTGCCGACCAGTACCCCGGACGAGGCCTGGGCCTCGTCGCCGTCCGGTGCGCCGGGGTGCTGCTCGACTGCCAGCCGGTAGCGCGCGGTCTGGTGGCCGGGCTGGCCGACGTAGACCTCGTTGAGCGCGAGCAGCCGCTGGGTGTCGTCGGCGACGGCCTCGACCATCGTCCGTTCCTCGGTCCGCCGGTCGGCGCCGGGGCCGACGGCGGCCGGGAGGAGGCGGGGCAGGTCGTCGGCGCGGTGGCGGACCAGTACTCCGGGGTTGCGGCCGGGCTCGGTGTCCACGCCGATCACGGGCTGGCCGCCGAGGTACTTGGCGACGTTCGCGACCAGGCCGTCCTGGCCGACCACGACGACGACGTCCTCCGGTTCGAAGAGGAACCGGGGCAGGTCGGCGCGTTCGACCCGGGTGCGGCGCCAGTCGAGCGGCACGGCGCCGGCCGCCCGGGCGAGCGCCTCGTCCTGCCGGACGTGGCGCCGCTCGATCTCCTCGATCGACCGGCCCCGGCTGCGCAGGAAGTAGCCGGCCTGGCCGGGCGTGCCGTGGTGGGCGAGCAGTTCCTGGTACTCGCTGCGGCGGTGGACCAGGACGGCCCGCGGGGCGAGCGTCACCGTCCGCTTCCCTCGCTGCCGCTGCCGCTGCCGCTGCCGGCGCCGGCGCCGTGCGGGGCGGTCGCGCCGAGCTTGGCGAGCAGCCCGGTCAGCACGTCCGGGGTGAGGGTGAGGCTGTCGATCCGCGGCAGGTGCTCGGCCAGCCGCATCAGCGCGAGGGCCCGCAGCACCGCCGGGTCGGCCTGCTGGTGGGCGGCCAGCCAGGCGGCCTCCGCGGCGGCCCTGGCCTCGCCCAGGTCGCGGGCGGCCTCGGCCTCGGCGGCGGCGAGGCGGGTGCGGCGCTGGGCCTCGGCGTCGGTGCGGATCCGGTCGGCGACGGCCTCGTCCTCGGCCTGGCGCTGGGCGTTGGTGCCCTCCTGGGTGATCAGCTGCTCCTGCCGCCGGGCGAGTTCGATCTGATTGGCGAGCTCGTTCTCGGCGATGCCGCGCTCGTGCTCGACGGCGACGGCGCGCCGTTCGAAGGTGGCCCGGTCGGCCTCCTGCTGGACCAGTTCCCGGGCGGGGGTGCGCAGGGCGCGTTCGACCTCGGGTTCGGGGCGCAGGGCGACCACGCGGACGGAGATGACGGCGAGTCCGGTCTCGGCGAGCCGGGGTTCGGCGGCGAGGCCGGCGGTCATCCGCTCGCGGACGCCGGCGATGCCGTCGGCCAGGGCGGTGGCGAGCGGGGTGCGGGCGAGCAGACCGAGCGCGTGCTGCTGGGCGGTCTCGGTGAGCAGGGTGGCGAGCTGGTCGAGCGGGGCGGAGCGCCAGGCGCCGGTGTCGGGGTCGATGCCGAAGTCGACGCGGGCGGCGGCGGTGGCCGGGTCGGTGATCCGGTAGGTCAGGGTGCCCTGGACGGTGACGTCCTGGAAGTCGGCGGTGCGGGCGTGGAAGAGCATCGCGAGTTCGCGGTCGTCGACCGGCACCTCGGAGAGGGCGGCGGTGAGCGGGCGGAACCAGAAGGCGAGCCCGGTGCCGTCGTGGGCGAGCTTGCCGCCGCGGACGTGCCGGATGTGGGCGGTGGGGCGGGCGCGCAGGTGGCGCAGTCCGAAGCGCTTGGTGATGTCGGCCATGGCGACTCCTTTTCGTCGCACTGACGATATTGAAGGCGGAGGGTTCTCGTCAAGGTGACGAAAAATGATCCATCGACGTGAAGCGGGCGGAGCGGGCGGCCGTGGGAGGATCGACCGGTGCTGAGGATGCGAACGACCAGGCTCCCCGCAGTGCTGCTCGCCGCGGCCTGCGCCACCGCCACCACCGCGGTCGCCGTCGGCGCCGGCGCCACGCTCGGCGCCCCGTCCGCACACGCCGCCGACCCGGGCGGCCAGGCCTTCGCCATCGCCGACCCGAGGATCACCGAGTCCAGCGGCCTCGCCGCGAGCCGGCAGCACCCCGGCGTCTACTGGACCCACAACGACAGCGACGACGGCCCGTACGTCTACGCGGTCGACTCCCGGGGCCGCACGGTCGCCACGGTCACCCTGCGCGGTGTCGAACCCCGCGACGTCGAGGCGGTCTCGCTCGGTCCGGACGGCCGGCTCTACGTCGGCGACCTCGGCGACAACCTCGGCGGGAAGTGGCCCGAGGTCTGGATCTACGCCTTCGCCGAACCCGCCGAGCTGCACGACCAGACCGTGGAGGTGACCCGCTACAAGGTCCGCTACGAGGACGGCCCGCGCGACGCGGAGGCGCTGATGGTCCACCCGGTGACCGGCCGCGCCTACATCGCCAGCAAGAAGCAGGGCGGCGGCGGGCTCTACCAGGGCCCGGAGAAGCTCTCCCCGACGGGCGTGAACACCTTCCGGAGGATCGCCGACGCGCCGTGGACCACCGACGGCGCCTTCTCGCCGGACGGCACCCGGCTGGTGCTGCGCGGCTACTTCTCGGCGACCCTCTACCGCTGGAAGGACGGCGCGCCGAGCGAACTCGGGCCGCTGTCCACGCCGTTCCAGCGCCAGGGGGAGTCGGTCACCTTCACCTCGGACGGCCGGGCGCTGCTCTACGGCAGCGAGGGCAAGGACAGCCCGGTCTGGCGCGCGCCGCTCGACGACGCGCAGCTCCCGGACACCGTCGAACCCCTGCGGAGCCCCACCCCGGCCCCTTCGGATCCCTCCGGCCCGGCGGACCCCTCGGCCCCGGCATCGCCGGCCTCCGGCGGAGCCGCCCCGCCGTCGTCCGACGGCGGGAAGGACGCCCCGGCGAGCACTGGGGACCAGGTGCTCGGGGTGGCGTTCCTGGCCGCGGTGGCGGGCGCGGTGTTCGGACTGCGCCGCAAGAAGCGCGAGGGCTGAGGGCCGAGGGCCGAGAACGGAGCACAGGGGGGCGGGCGGACCCGGCCGTTCTTGATCGAGTCCCGTCGAGCGTGGGCGAACGACCTGCTCCCGGAGCGGGCGGGGCCGCCGGCCGTTCGGAACGCCACGCCCAACGGCGGTGATCTGTCGCCGATTTGTGACAAAGGTTGACCAACACCGGCCCCACGGGCGGTTTTCGTGGACGTAGTGTTCCGACTATGTCACGGAGAAGCCGCCGCATGCCCTCCTCGGAGCCCCTCGACACCTGGGTCCCGCGCCCCCGGCGCCGCGAGACCCCGCTCGGCCTGCTCGGCCACGGCGTGAAGTTCCTCGGTTACAGCACCCTAGCGGGCGTCCTGCTCGCGGGCATCGCCCTCCCGGCCGCCGGAGCACTCGGGCTCGGCATGAAGAGCGGTGTCGAGGAGTTCGACAGCATCCCCGCCGACCTGAAGACACCGGCGCTGACCCAGGCCAGCTGGATCTACGACGCCAAGGGCCAGCAGATAGCCAAGGTCTACGAGCGCGACCGCCGGGTGATCACCGGCGAGGAGATGGGCACGCTGATACGCCAGGCCCAGGTGGACATCGAGGACGCGCGCTTCTACGAGCACGGAGCCGTCGACCTCAAGGGCGTCCTGCGGGCCGTCACCAAGAACGCGGAGAGCGGCACCGCCGTCCAGGGCGCGTCCACGCTCACCCAGCAGTACGTGAAGAACGTGAACGTCGAGAAGGCCGGCGACGACCCGGTGGCGGTGCTGGAGGCCCAGCGCAAGACCCTCGGCCGCAAGGTCCAGGAGCTCAAGTACTCCATCAAGCTGGAGGAGGAGCTGACCAAGGACCAGATCCTCACCAACTACCTGAACATCACGTACTACGGCCAGCAGGCCTACGGGATCCAGGCGGCCGCCCAGCGCTACTTCAGCAAGAACAGCAAGGACCTCACGGCCGCCGAGGCCGCGACCCTGGCGGGCCTGGTGCAGAACCCCTCCCAGTTCGACCCCAAGGCCCACCCCGAGGCCTCGCGCAAACGCCGCGACGTCGTCATCGACAAGATGGTCGAGAACAAGCACCTCACCCCGGAGCAGGCCAAGGAGGCCAAGTCCGGGCCGGTCGCCCTGCACTACCAGGCCCCGCAGAACGGCTGCATCACCGCCGACGCGGGCATGGGCTTCTTCTGTGACTACGTCCGGCACGTGATCAAGCAGGACCCGGTCTTCGGCAAGACCGCCGCCGAGCGCAAGAAGCTCTGGGACCAGGGCGGCCTGTTCATCCACACCACCCTCGACCCGGTGAAGCAGGCGGCCGCGCTCAAGGCGGTGACCACCAAGGTGAAGGTCACCGACGAGGTGTCGGCGGCGATGACCATGGTCGAGCCGGGCACCGGCAGGATCCTGGCGATGACCCAGACCCGGCCGTACGGGATCGATCCGGCCAAGAACCAGACCGTCGTCAACTACAACGTGGACGCGGCGATGGGTGGCGGCAACGGCTTCCAGCCGGGCTCCAACTTCAAGCCGATCGTGGCCGCCGCCGGGCTGGAGGCCGGGCTGACGTCCACCCAGTCCTACCCCGCGCCGAACAAGATGGACTGGCCGACGATGACCACCTGCGACGGCACCTGGAAGAACCTGGAGAAGGGCAAGAAGGGCGGCACCATCCCCAACGAGTCCGCGGGCGAGATCGGCCCGTACGAGCTCAAGGAGGCGATGGCGCTCTCGGTCAACACCTACTTCGTGCAGATGGAGCAGGAGATCGGCCTCTGCGCGGTCAAGCAGATGGCCAACAAGCTGGGCGTCGCGGGCAAGGCCAGCGGCAAGCCGCTGCAGGAGCTGCCGGCCCTCGGCCTGGGCACCCAGGAGGTGAGCCCGCTGGTGATGGCCAACGTCTACGCGACCTTCGCCAACCGCGGCACCTACTGCACGCCGGTCGCGATCAGCGGCATCACCACCATGGACGGCAAGGACGTCCCGGTCAGTCCCGCCAAGTGCGACCGGGTGCTGGCCGAGAGCACCGCGGACATCATCAACACCGTGCTGCTCGGGGTCACCGAGAAGGGCGGCACGGCCCGTGACCTCGGCCTGAACGACGATCGGCAGATCGCCGGCAAGACCGGTACCTCCGACGAGAAGAAGTCGGCCTGGTTCAGCGGCTACACCGGCAACCTGGCCGCCTCGGTCTGGCTGGGCGGCCCGGCCGGCGGCGTGCCGATGAAGAACATCCGGATCGGCGGCAAGTGGTTCGACGAGGTCTTCGGCGCCACCGGCCCGGGGCCGATCTGGCAGATGGCCATGAACGACGCCGTGCGGGGCATGCCGGAGAAGGAGTTCGAGACCGTCTACATCCCCAATCCGCCGCCGAAGCGCGACCCCTCGGCGAGCCCGGGCTCCGGCAGCGGCTCACCGGGGACGTGGCCCGGCGGCCAGCCCACCGACGTCGCCCCGACCTGGCCCGGCGGACGCACCCAGACCCCCGGCCGCCCGCCCGCGCGCAAGCCCGCCCAGCCCACTCAGCAGGACCGGCCGACCCAGCAGGAGCAGGCGCCGCAGGGACAGGCGCCGCAGGGACAGCAGTCCCAGCCCGAGGGGCAGCACGGCGACGGCTGACGGCGGGGCTCCGCCCCGGACGGCGCCGCGCCCCGGAACGTCGACGGACGGTCCGGGGCGCGGCGGTTCAGCGGCGGTTCAGCGTGGTCAGTGCGACCGATGCGGTCAGTACGGTCAGTGCGGCCGATGCGGTCAGTGCGCGCCCTTGGCGTCCCAGAAGTCCTGGCGGGCCAGCACGCTGGTGTCGGTCTGGTCGGTGAAGAAGCCGTCCACCCCGAGCTCGTACAGGTACTTCGCCCAGCCGATCGCGTCGCCGTACGCGTTGGGGTCGGTGCCCCGGCGGTAGTCCAGCGGCAGGAAGGCGTTCTCGTTGCGCACCGTGTACGGGTGCAGCAGCAGGTTGGCCGCGTGCGCGTCCCGGACCAGGGTGGTCGGCGGCAGCAGCTTGCCGGTCGCGTCGACCGGGGCGATCAGGGTGGTGGTCGGGCCGATGCCGTGCGCGAAGCCGGCGATCCAGCGCAGGTTCTCGGGCTTCACGAGGTCGGCCACGGTGCGCTTGTCGCCGGACAGCACGAAGTCGTACGGCTGGCTGGTCGGGCCGCTGAGCAGGAAGATCTTCGGATTGTCGACCAGCTTGGCGAGCAACTGCAGGCTGCTCGGCTCGAAGGACTGCAGGATCGCCCGGCCGTTGCGCCCGGCCAGCCCGGTGCGGCGCAGTTCGTCGGCGAGGCGCTGCTCCAGCGGCAGCCCGATCGAACGGAAGTAGCTGGGGTGCTTGGTCTCCGGGTACACCCAGACGTCCCGGCCGAGCTCGCGGCCGCGCTTGCGGGCGAAGTCGGCCACCTCGCGGAAGGTCGGGATGCCCCAGCGGCCGTCGTACAGCGTGTTGCGCTGGCGCTGCTGCGGCAGCCGCTCCTTGGCGCGCAGGGTGCGCAGCTCGGCGAGGGTGAAGTCCTCGGTGAACCAGCCGGTCTGGGCGACACCGTCGATGGTCTTGGTGGTGCGGCGGCTCGCGAACTCGGCGTGGTCGGCGACGTCCGTGGTCTCCGCGATGTTGTTCTCGTGCCGGACCACCAACTGGCCGTCCTTGGTGGGGACGAGGTCCGGCTCGATGACGTCCGCGCCCAGCCGCAGCGCCAGGTCGTAGGAGCCCAGGGTGTGCTCGGGGCGGTAGCCGGGGGCGCCGCGGTGACCGACGATCAGCGGGTGCGGCAGGCGGTCCAAGCCGGTGCCGGTGCGGACCGGCGGCCGGGTGCCGGCCGGGCGGTCGGACGCGGCGCCGCGCTCGTCCTCGGCGCCGGACCGGTCCGCGTCCGGCTGGTCCGCACCGGGGGCGGCGAACGCCTCCCCGGCCCCGGCGGCTAGCGCGGCGGCGCCGAGGCCGGCGGCGCCGGTGGCCCGCAGGAAGCTGCGGCGGGAGGAGGAGGTGCCCTCGGCGGACTCCGCCGGGGTGCCGCCGTCGGTCGGACGGTACGTCATGGAAGCTCCTAGCTCGCGCGGATGGCGTGGCGGCGTTGGCACGGCGGCGTCGGCGTGGCGCTGGTGGCGTCGCGGTGTCGGCGTCGCGGTGTGGCTGCCGCCCGCAGACTAGGAGCAGTCCCGCCCCGCCGGGTGGCCGTCGGGCGAACTGCCGGAGAAGTTCCGGCACCCACCGTCCTTGCCGGGCCCGGGGCGGGTGCGAGGCGGGTGCGGCGGACGCGGTACGGACGGCAGGGCGGCGAGGGCGGGCACGGCGGCCACGGAGGTGGCCGGCCGCGGTCACGCTCCCCGGCCGGCCACCCTTCCTGCGTCGAGCGGTCCGGCCTCAGCCCTGGACCTGGCAGAGACCGTAGGACTTCTCGGCGTGCAGCAGCGCCTCCAAGTCCCCGTAGCCGAGCTGCTTGTAGGTGTAGTACGCCACGGTGTACTCGACGTCGCACCGCTTGCCGGCGGCGGAGGCCCCGGGTGCGACGGAGATGCCGCCGATCACGGCGGAGGCGGTGACCGCGAGCACGGCGAGCGAGCGGGAGAAACGGGTCATCGGCGGATCCCTTCGAGATGGTTCCCGGGGTGACCGGGCTGCGCCGATTCTGACCCGGGGGGCGACTACCGTCCCATCCCCGAATCCTGGGAGAGGACGAGCCGGAACGGGCCGGTACGGGGCCGAACGCGCCGGAACGAGCCGGAACGGGGGCGGCCGCAGGAGCGCGTGCCGCCGCCGGGTGGCGCGCGGGGGCGCATTCGGCGGAGTGGATGCCCGGTGCGCCCCGTTGCGCGGGTGTGGCGGGTGCGGCAGGTTGGTCCCGGCCCGTGCCGGGTGCACCGGCCCGGGCCGGCACCAGGTCCGACGATCGATCGATTCGGAGGGATGTCGGCGATGGCATCGAGGATCCTGCTCGTCACGGGGGACGCCGCGGAGTCGCTGGAGGTGTTCTACCCGTACCAGCGGCTGCGCGAGGAGGGCTACCAGGTCGACATCGCCGCACCGACCCGCAAGCGGCTGCAGTTCGTGGTGCACGACTTCGTCGAGGGGTACGACACCTACACCGAGAAGCCGGGCTACACCTGGCCGGCCGACCTGGCCTTCGCCGAGGTGGACCCGGCGGACTACGTCGCGCTGGTGATCCCGGGCGGTCGCGCGCCCGAGTACCTGCGCAACGATCCGGAGCTGCGGCGGATCGTCCGGCACTTCTTCGAGAGCGAGAAGCCGGTCGCGCAGATCTGCCACGGTCCGTTGGTGTCGGCCGCCGCCGGGGTGCTCGGCGGGCGGACCAGCGCCGCCTACCCGGCGCTCGAGCCGGACATGACGGCGGCCGGCGCGACGTACGTGGACGGCGAGGCGGTGGTCGACGGCGTGGTGGTCTCGGCCCGCGCCTGGCCCGACCACCCGGCGTGGCTGCGGGCGTTCGTCGAAGTCCTCCGGGTCAAGGCCCCGGTCGCCTGACCTCGTAGTCCGGGAGGTGTCTCCGACCTGGGTCGGAGACACCTCCCCGAGGTGCGTCAGGGGTGGCCCGTACTGGAGACGGCCGCGCCGGGCGCCCGAATGTCGGCCCTGAGGCGGAGCGGGTCCGGGCCGTGGGCGGAGGAGATCCGCCGGTGCTCCTGTCAGAGTGTCAACTGCCGAAAGCGGCGAGGGTGTTGTGGGCACCCGAAGGCACTGACGTGGGAGGACGCATGGACGGTACGGTACGGAGCGGCACGGGCGGTACGGCGAACGCGGGGGGTGCGGGCAGTACAGCGCGTCGTCGCCGCGGCACGGCCGTGCGCGTGGTGGCACTCGCGCTGGCCGGCGCGGGTCTGGTGGGCGTGACCGCCCCGACGGCCGGCGCGCTGGGCGCGAGCGGGCCGAGCGGTGCGGGCCGGCCGGGCGGGGCGACGACGGCGACGGTGGCGGGAACGCAGGACGGCGCGGACGCCGGCCGGGACGCGCGCCGGGGTGTCGACGCGCGGGCGCTGGACGCCGCCGTGCGCGGCGTGGTCGACCCCGGTGGGGCCTCGGCGACGCTCGCCCGGGTGAGCGAGCGCGGCCGCACCGTGTGGAAGGGCGCGGCCGGCACCGCCGATTTCACCACCGGAGCCCCGGTGGACGCCGACGGCCTGTTCCGGATCGGCAGCGTGACCAAGACCTTCGTCTCCACCGTCGTCCTCCAACTCGCCGCCGAGGGGCGGCTGCGGCTGGACGACCCGGTGGAGAAGCTGCTGCCGGGCGCGGTCCCGAACGGCCGGAACATCACCCTGCGCCAGCTGCTCAACCACACCAGCGGCCTGTTCAACTACACCGAGGACGAGGCCTTCGGCTACGAGGAGGACCCCGTCAGGCTCCGGGAGTGGCTGGAGACCGGCCGTTACACCCGGTACACCCCGCAGCAGCTGATCGCCCTCGCCAACGCCCACCCGCCGTACTTCGCGCCGGGCCAGGGCGCGCACTACTCCAACACCAACTACCTGGTGGTCGGGCAGATCGTCGAGCGGGTCACCGGGCACAGCTGGCAGCAGGAGGTGGACCGGCGGATCGTCCGCCGGCTGGGCCTGACCCACACCTTCATGCCGGACCACTCGACGAAGATCCCCGGCCCCCACGCGCACGGCTACTACGACCTGCCGGCCGGGCCCGCCGACGTCACCGAGCTGGACCCGAGCATGGCGGGAGCGGCCGGCGCCGGGATCTCGACCACCGCCGACCTCACCACCTTCGTCACCGCCCTGATCGGCGGGCGACTGCTGCCCCGGCCGCTGCTCGCCGAGATGATGGCCGTCACCCCGCAGAGCGGCGAGGACGCGTACGGTCTGGGCCTCCAGCGGGTGTCGACGCCCTGCGGCCCGGTCTGGGGCCACGCGGGCGGCATCCCCGGTTACAACACCTTCGTCTACACCGACAGCGACACCCGTCGGCAGTTCGCCGCCTCCGTGAACGCCTTCGACATGTCGAACCTGCCGGCCACCAACGCGGCCTTCCAGACGCTGCTCGACACCGGCACCTGCGGCGGCCCGCCGCCCACCGCCTCCGTCCCGCCCACCGCCTCCGTCCCGCCCACCGCCCTCGTTCCGGCCGCCACGCTCGTCCCGGCCACCACCCTCGTTCCGGCCCCGGCCGGCTGACGGCACCGAGGGGGATGCCATCATGGCCCGCACCTGATGGGCAGTCGCCGCGAGGAGGACGTGAGATGGCAGAGCCGCTGATCGCCGAGGTCGGGGGCCGGGTCCCGGCGGTCGACCCGACCGCCTTCGTGGCACCCAACGCGGTCGTCGTCGGCAGTGTGACCGTCGGCGCCGGGGCGAGCGTCTGGTACGGCGCGGTGCTGCGCGGTGACGCCGAGGCGATCACCGTCGGCCCCGGCAGCAACGTCCAGGACAACTGCACCCTGCACGCGGACCTCGGCTTCCCGCTGGTGATGGGGGAGCGGATCTCGGTCGGCCACAACGCCGTGCTGCACGGCTGTGTGATCGAGGACGACGTCCTGGTCGGGATGAACGCCACGGTGCTGAACGGCGCCCGGATCGGGGCCGGCTCGCTGGTCGCGGCCGGAGCCGTGGTGCCGCAGGGCATGGTGGTCCCGCCCGGCTCGCTGGTCGCGGGAGTGCCGGCCAAGGTGCGCCGCGAACTGACCGAGGACGAGCGGGCCGGCATCAAGTTCAACGCCGAGGGCTACGCGCTGCTGGCCGACGGTCACCGTGACCTCCGCCCGGTTCCGGGTCCCGCGGCACCGTCCGGGCCGGCGGCCGACGCGGTCTGACGGGCCTGCCCCCCGGGGAAGGCTCAGCGGGGGGTCGCCGTCCCCGCGCCGATCCGGTCGTCCGGGGCCGGCGCGGGGCCCGGCACCGGGGTCGGGCCCGCGCTCGCGACCGTACTCGGGAGGCCCGCGGCCCGGGTGCCCCGCCGGGCTGCGGCCCAGGCCGCGACGGCGATCACCGCGCCGGAGGCCGCCAGGCCCGAGCCGACCAGCGGCGGCGAGGTCCAGCCCAGCCCGGCGTCCAGCGCGAGCCCGCCGAAGTACGCGCCCTGGGCGTTGGCCAGGTTGAACGCACCCTGCACGGTCGCCGAGGCCAGCGTCGGCGCGCCCCGGGCCTCGCGCATCACCAGTGTCTGCACCGCCGGGACGATCGCGAACCCGAACAGCCCCACCAGTACCACCGTCGCCGCCGCCGACCACTGGGCCCGGGCGGTCACGGCGAACAGTGCCAGCACGGCGGCGAGCAGCAGGAACGCGACGCACACCGTCGGCCGCAGCGCGCGGTCGGCCGCGTAGCCGCCGAGCAGGTTGCCGATCGTCATCCCGACCCCGAACAGTGCCAGCACCAGCGTCACCGACCCGGTCGCGAAGCCGGACACCTCGGTCAGCAGCGGGGTGATGTAGGAGTAGCAGGCGAAGAAGCCGCCGCAGCCGAAGACCACCGTGGCCAGCGCGAGCCACAGCTGCCCGCTGCGGAACGCGCCCAGCTCGTGCCGCAGGCCCGACTGCGCGGGGGACGGCAGGGCCGGGACGAGCCGGGCGATCGCCAGGGCCCCGGCCGCGCCGATCGCGACCACCACCAGCATGGTCGCCCGCCACCCCAGGTGCTGGCCGAGCAGGGTCGCGGCCGGCACGCCGACGACATTGGCGAGCGTCAGCCCGGAGAACATCACCGCGACCGCCCTGGCCCGCCGGCCCGGAGCGACGAGCTCGGCCGCCGCGACCGCCCCGGCGCCGAAGAACGCCCCGTGCGGCAGTCCGGTGACCAGCCGGGCCGCGGCGAGCGTCCAGAAGTCCGGGGCGAGCGCGCAGAGCAGGTTCCCGGCGGCGAAGAACCCGGCCAGGGCGACCAGCACCGCCTTCCGGGGCCGCCCGGCAGCGAGCGCGGTGAGCAGCGGCGCCCCGATCACCACGCCCAGCGCGTAGGCGGAGATCAGCCAGCCGGCCTGCGGGATCGAGACGTCCAGATCGTCCGCGACCTGGGGCAGCAGCCCCATGGCGGCGAACTCGGTGGTTCCGATGGCGAAGGCGGTGACGGCCAGGGCGACCAGCGCGAGAGGCAAGGGGGTGCTCCGGAAGAACGGACACGTGTGGATCGGGACGAACGGACCGAGCGGGGTCGGGATTGTTCGGGCCAAATCCTAATCCGATCGGATGACGGCGCTGTGTGGTGCGCAAGGCGGTCCCGTGACGGACGGGAGTCGCCTGCCGGGCGTCCGCGCGCAAGACTGGAGGCATGTGCCGCAGTATCAAGACGCTGAGACCACCCGTGACGCCCGACGCCACGGAGGAGGACTACCGAGCGGCCGCGCTCCAGTACGTACGGAAGGTGTCCGGGTTCCGGGCTCCGGCCGCGCACAACCGCGAGGCGTTCGACCGGGCCGTGGACGCCGTGGCCGAGGCCACCGCGTGCCTGCTCGGCGAGCTGGAGGTGCGCGGTGTGCCCGCCCGACCGGCCCGGGCGACCGCCTGAGGCCGGAAGCCACGGGCGGGCCGCGTCAACGGCCGGGCACGTCGAACCCGGCAGGCCGGGCAGGTCGAAGGCCGGGCACGTCGAACAGGGAGCAGGAGGTCGGTTATGAGCGCCGTCACCCGTTACGCACTCACCTTCCCGGGCACCCCCGGCACCCAGGCCCCGCAGGACGTGGTCGTGGTCGAGCGCACCAGCGCCTCCGGGCCCGGCGGCCACCCGGTGTACGAGGACCCCAGCGGAATCGTCCGGGCCGAGATCAGCGACGCGGGGGAGGTCCGGATGCTCGCCACCGGCGGCCACCAGAACCCGCACGTCCCCGTCCACGCCGAGCCGCTGCC
>NZ_JAXCLC010000076.1:0-41788 GCF_034043715.1 Kitasatospora purpeofusca
GCGGGCCCCGCCACTGTCCACGCATAGCGGCCACGGCCCTCACGGGAGCCGGGGAAGCCCGCAGAACGGGCAGCGTTCCCGTGGCCCCTGGGGCTCAGCAAGGGGGCCACCGGAAATTCGTAGCGGCAAGCGCACACGGGTATGCGCTGACCTCTGAGCCGATCAATCCGGGGAGTAGGGCCTGTTGCGAAAGTAGATCTCTCTTTGCGACGATCATGGTCTGGCGCGAGGGAATGGCAGACCACAATGAGGCAAGAGCCGGAGGCGTGGTACAGCGCCAGAACCTTCTACAGATGGCTGACCTGGGAAAACCGTCCCTACGAGGAGCGTGTCGTGCTGTTCCGGGCACGGTCCCTCGACGAGGCCGTCGAACTGGCCGAGCGGGAGTCGGCCGAGTACGCCGGGGAGGGTGGTCTTGAAGTCCTGGACATGGTGCAGGCGTACCGGATCTCCGGCGTCGACGAGGCGGTAGGCGTCGGTACGGAGGTGTTCTCCAAGCTGCATGCGCTCGACCTCCCGGAGAACGCCTTTCTCGACCGCTACGACTCGGGATCGGCACACACTCGGATCAGCGAGTGATGTTGCCGAAGTAGATCTTGACTGACAATGATCATGGTGTGGCGCGAGGGAATCTGACACACCGGCAGTGGGCGCGGCTGGAGCCGTCGCACCCTATGAGCAAGTCGGCCCGTTCGGCTTCCTACTACTCCGCCCCGGCGCTTTCGGGATGCTGCTCAACGGCCCTCAGTGTGTTTCGGTGGCTCCTTGCGTGGAGCAAGGAGCCACCGGAAACGGCTTCACGACGTACCCCGGGGGCAGGAAGTCGGCGGTGTCGACTTCCTGCCCCGCCCGGCCTTCGGCCCGATCGGTTGCCCCTCGCTCGGGCCGAGCGAGGGGCAACCACCCTCGACCACCGATGAGGAGGCCCGCACGAACAGCGCGTTCCGGTGGCCGCTTGCCGGGTAAGCGGCCACTCGGGATTCGTGGCAGCACGGTCACACAGATACGCGCTGTCCCGTGAGCCGGCCGGCCCACGGGACCGAGTGGGAAGTCGGCCGGTTCGACTTCCTGGGCTCCCGCCCCGGTCGCGACCCCGTCGGACGGCGTGGCTTCGGTACTGCGGCCTGGCCTTCTGCCCCGGGCGCGGCCCGCGCTGGCCTTGGTCCCGGTCCCGGCTCCCGGCCCCGGCCTTGGTCCCGCCCCCTCCCCCCGGTGCCCGTGGCGCCCGCCCCACCCTCCGGTCGCTGGGCCGAGGGCGTGCGGCTCGCTCGCGCAGAGCCCGGCCCATTCGCCGCCCCGGGGCTGCCGGAGGCGGTCGCCGGACAGTGCCCGTTCCCGAGCAGTCGGTCGGCGGGGAGCGGCCCACGGTGGTGATGACGGTGGTGATGACGGACCGTCGGCCGATGGTCACGGGCCGTCGGCGGGGCGGCGGTGACGGCCCGCCCGGGCCGGTCGGAGGCCGATTCCCGAGCTGGTCGGGGGTGCCATAGGGGTTCGACAGGGGTTGGCTAGGGGGCCGGTGGGCGGGGTGCCACGGAACGCTGAGGTCCGTCACCCGAGCCGCCGGCCCTCAGGAGTGGAACGACCATGGCGCCCCTGGAACCCCTCGACCCGTCCGCACCGCAGTCCGGCCCGCCGGAGGCGGTGGCCGTCGTCGGCGCCGCCTGCCGCCTGCCCGGCGCGGCGGACCCCGAGGCGTTCTGGCAGCTGCTCGACAGCGGCACCAGCAGCGTCGGCACCGTCCCGCCGGGCCGGTTCGCCGACTCGGCGCTGCCGCGCCTGGCCGCCGGCTGGCTCGACCAGGTCGACCGTTTCGACGCCGAGTTCTTCGGCCTCGCCGCCGGCGAGGCCGCCGCCGCCGACCCGCAGCAGCGACTCGTCCTCGAACTCGCCTGGGAGGCCCTGGAGGACGCGGGCATCCTCCCCGCCGCCCTGGCCGGCCGGCGCGCCGGTGTCTTCGTCGGCGCCATCGCCGGGGACTGGAGCACTCTCACCACCGGGGCCGACGCGATCACCCGGCACAGCCTCACCGGCGTCAACCGGGGCCTGATCGCCAACCGGGTCTCGCACGCCCTCGACCTGCGCGGTCCCAGCCTCACCGTCGACTCCGCGCAGTCCTCCTCGCTGGTCGCCGTCCACCTCGCGCTGGAGAGCCTGCGCACCGGCGAGTCGGACGTCGCCCTGGTCGCCGGGGTCAACCTCAACCTCGCCCCCGAGTCCACCCTCACCGTCGAGCGGTTCGGCGCCCTGTCGCCCGAAGGCCGCTGCGCCACCTTCGACGCCGGGGCCGACGGCTACGCACGCGGCGAGGGCGCGGTGCTGCTCGTACTGAAGCCGCTCGCCCGCGCCGTCGCCGACGGCGACCCCGTGCACGCCGTCCTGCTCGGCAGCGCCGTCAACAGCGACGGCGGGACGGACGGGCTCACCGTGCCGAGCGCCGAGGCCCAGGCCGCCGTGGTCCGCGCCGCCGCCCGGCGCGCGCAGGTCGCGCCCGGCCTGGTGCAGTACGTCGAACTGCACGGGACCGGCACCCGGGTCGGCGACCCGGTCGAGGCCGCCGGCCTCGGTGCCGCCCTCGGCGCGGGGCGTCCGGCGGACCGCCCGCTGCTGGTCGGGTCCGCGAAGACCAACGTGGGCCACCTGGAGGGTGCGGCGGGCCTGGTCGGCCTGCTGAAGACGGTCCTGGCGGTGCGCCACCGCCGGCTGCCCGCCAGCCTCAACTTCCGTACGCCGAACCCGGACATCGACTTCGAGCGGCTCGGCCTCGCCGTCCGCACCGGGTCCGGTCCGTGGCCGGACCCGGAGGGCCGGCTGATCGCCGGGGTCAGCTCCTTCGGCGTGGGCGGCACCAATGCTCATGTCCTGGTCGCCGACGCCCCGGAGACGGCCCCGGCCGCCGCCGGTGCGGGCGACGGCGAAGACAAGGACGACGACGGAGCGCCGGAGCCCGCGCCGTGGCCGGCGCTGTGGCCGCTGTCCGCGCGGACCCCGGGCGGGCTGCGCGAACAGGCCGTCCGGCTGCGGGAGTTCGCGGCCCAGCGGGAGGAGCTGGCGCCGACGGACCTCGGGCGGGCGCTGGCCACCAGCAGGACCGCCTTCGAGTACCGGGCGGCCGTCACCGGCACCGACCGGTCCGAACTGCTCGCCGCTCTGGACGCACTCGCCGCGGGCGGCCAGCTGCCGGGCCTGGTGCAGGGCCGGGCGGTGCCGCCCTCACCGGTGCCGCAGTCGGGCGGCGGCACCGTGCTGGTCTTCCCCGGCCAGGGTGCCCAGTGGGACGCCATGGCACGTGAACTGCTCGACACCGCACCGGTGTTCGCAGCGAAGATCGAGGAGACCGAGAAGGCTCTCGCCCCGCATGTCGACTGGTCGCTGGACGCGGTGCTGCGCGGTCGGGAGGGAGCGCCCGGCCTTGACCGGGTCGACGTCGTCCAGCCCGCCCTGTTCGCCGTCATGGTGTCCCTGGCCGCGCTCTGGGAGGCGGCGGGTGTGCGGCCCGACGCCGTGATCGGCCACTCCCAGGGCGAGATCGCCGCCGCCCATGTGGCCGGCGCGCTCTCGCTGGCGGACGCGGCCGCCGTGGTCGCCCTGCGCTCGCGGGCGATCGCCGGGCTCGGCCTGACCGGCCGGGGCGCGATGGCCGCCGTCCCGCTGCCCGTCGTCGAGGTCGAGGCCGCGATCGCCGCCGCGGCGGACCCGGCCCTGCTCGGCGTCGCCGCCGTCAACGGCCCCTCCTCCACCGTCGTTTCGGGCGAGCGGGAGGCCGTCGAGGCGCTGGTCGAGCAGTACCGGTCGGCCGGTGTGCGGGCCAAGCTCGTCCCGGTCGACTACGCCTCGCACTCCGCCCAGATGGAGCCGCTGCGCGAGTCCCTGCCCGAGCTGCTGGCGGGGATCCGCCCGCGCACCGGCACCGTCGCCTTCTACTCGACGCTCACCGGCGGCCGGCTCGACACCGCCGGGCTGGACGGCGGGTACTGGTTCCGCAACCTGCGCGGCACCGTCCGGCTGGACCGTGCCGTACGGGCCGCCCTGGCCGACGGCCACCGGGCCTTCGTGGAGAGCAGCCCGCACCCCGTACTCACCCTCGGCCTGGGCGAGTTGACGGACGGCGCAGCGGCGGTCACCGGCACGCTGCGGCGCGACCACGGCGGCCTCGGCCAGTTCGGCGGCTCCGTCGCCGAGTTGTTCGTGCGCGGCGGCGCGGTCGACTGGCGCACCTGGTCCGGGCCGGGGCAGCGGCTCACCGGTCTGCCGACGTACGCGTTCCAGCGCCGCCGGCTCTGGCTGCCGGACGGCGGGCCGCTCGCGGTGGCGACCGGGTCGGGCCGCACGGCGGCCGGGGGGACGGTGTTCGAGGCGACGGCGGACGTCCTGGCCGTGGACGTTCCCGCGGCGGACGGCCCGGAGGCTCCCGCCCTGGACGAGGCGACCGCCCTGGCCGCCGTCCGCGCGGGCGCGGCGATCGTGCTCGGCGAGTCCGGCGGGGCGGAGGCCGTCGACCCGGACCGGACCTTCAAGGACCTCGGCTTCGACTCCGTCGCCGCCGTCGAGTTCCGCGACCGCCTCGCCGGCTCCGTGGGCCGCGCCCTGCCGACCAGCCTGGTGTACGACCGGCCGACGCCCCGCGCCGTCGCGGCCTTCCTCGCCGAGCGACCGGACGCCGCCGGTGCAGGAGCCGGTACCGGTACCGGCTCCGCTCATGGAACCGCCGCACCGCGCCCCGAGGCGGACGACCCGATCGCCGTGGTCGCCCTCAGTGGCCGCTGGCCGGGTGGCGCCGACACCCCCGAGAAGCTGTGGGAGCTGCTGCGCGACGGCCGGGACGCCATCGGCCCGTTCCCGGAGAACCGGGGCTGGGACCTCGATGCCCTGTTCGACCCGGACGGCGAGCGCCCCGGCACCTCCTACACCCGCCAGGGCGGATTCCTGTACGACGCCGACGAGTTCGACGCTGCCTTCTTCGGCCTCCCGCCGCGCGAGGCCGCCGCGACCGACCCCCAGCAGCGGCTGCTGCTGGAGTCCGCCTGGGAGCTGACCGAGCGGGCCGGCATCGTCCCGGCCGCCCTGCGCGGCACCCGCACCGGCGTGTTCGTCGGCGTCATGCCGCAGGACTACGGGCCGCGCCTGCACGAGACGCCCGCCGGCTACGAGGGCCACGCCCTCACCGGCACCCTGACCTCCGTCGCCTCCGGCCGGCTCGCGTACGCGCTCGGACTGGAGGGGCCGGCGATCACCATCGACACCGCCTGCTCCTCCTCGCTGGTCGCGATCCACCTGGCGGCGCAGGCGCTGCGCGCGGGGGAGTGCGACCTCGCCCTCGCGGGCGGTGCCACGGTGATGGCCTCGCCCGGCATGTTCACCGAGTTCAGCCGCCAGCGCGGCCTGGCGCCGGACGGCCGCTGCAAGCCCTTCGCCGCCGCCGCCGACGGGACGGCCTGGGCCGAGGGTGTCGGGCTGGTGCTGCTGGAGCGGCTCTCCGCGGCCCGCCGCAACGGGCACCGGGTGCTGGCGCTGGTGCGGGGCAGCGCCGTGAACCAGGACGGTGCCTCCAACGGGTTGACCGCCCCCAACGGCCCGGCGCAGGAGCGGGTGATCCGCCAGGCGCTCGACGCGGCCGGGCTCACCCCGGCCGAGGTGGACGCGGTGGAGGCGCACGGTACCGGTACCGCGCTCGGCGACCCGATCGAGGCCCGCGCGCTGCTCGCCACCTACGGGCAGCGGGGCCCGGGCGAACAGCCGGTCCTGCTGGGCTCGTCGAAGTCCAACCTCGGGCACACCCAGGCCGCGGCCGGGGTCACCGGGGTGATCAAGCTGGTGCAGGCGCTGCGGCACGGCGAACTGCCGGGCACGCTGCACCTGGACGCGCCCTCGCCGCACGTCGACTGGTCGGCGGGCGCCGTGGAGCTGCTCGCCGGGACGCGCGCCTGGCCCGCCACGGGCCGGCCGCGCCGGGCGGCGGTCTCCTCGTTCGGGATCAGCGGCACCAACGCGCACCTGATCCTGGAGGCCGCGCCGGAGGAGCTCGCGGAGCCCGCCGTTCCCGAGGGGCCCACCGCCCCCCTCGACGGCGTCCAGGCGCGGGCGGACGCCCCGCTGCTGCTGTCGGCCCGGACGCCCGCCGCCCTGCGGGCCCAGGCCGCCCGGCTGCTGGACGCGCTCGCGCCCGACGCCCCCGGCGTCGCGCGGGCCCTGGCCACCGGCCGCACCCACTTCCCGCACCGGGCCGCCGTCCTGGGCGGCGGGGCCGAGGCCCGCGCCGAGGCCCTGCGGGCGCTGGCCGAAGGTGCGCAGGACGCGCCCGGCCTGCTCCGGGCCGAGGCCGCCCGCCCGTCCGGGCCGGCCTTCCTCTACTCCGGCCAGGGCAGCCAGCGGCCCGGAGCCGGCCGCGAACTCCACGCCGGGGAACCGGTGTTCCGGGCCGCCGTGGACGAGATCGCGGAGCTGTTCGCCCCGCACCTGGCGACTCCGCTGACCGAGGTACTGTTCGCCGCGCCCGGCACCGGTCCGGCCGCCCTGCTGGACACCACCGCCTACACCCAGCCTGCCCTCTTCACCCTGCACGTCGCCCTGCACCGGCTCGCCGTCGAGACGTACGGCCTGCGCCCGGAGCGGCTGATCGGCCACTCCATCGGCGAGTTGAGCGCCGCGCACCTGGCCGGTGTGCTCACCCTGCCCGACGCGGTGACGCTGGTCGCCGCGCGCGGCCGGCTGATGGAGGCGCTGCCGGCGAACGGCGCGATGGCCGCGATCGGGGCCACCGAGGCCGAGGTCGCGCCCGAACTGGCCCGGCTCGCCGACCGGGTGGCGATCGCTGCCGTCAACGGCCCGTCCTCCGTGGTCCTCTCCGGCGACGCGGCCGAGGTCCGCCGGCTGGCCGAGCAGTGGCGGGCACGCGGGCGGCGGGTCAAGCTGCTGACGGTCGGCCGGGCCTTCCACTCGCCGCACATGGACGCGGTGCTGGCGGATTTCCGGGCGGTCGCGGAGCGGCTCGACTACCGGGAGCCGCACACCCCCGTGGTCTCCAACCTGCACGGCGGCCTCGCCCGGGCCGGGGAGCTGACCGACCCCGGCTACTGGGTGCGGCACATTCGGGAGGCGGTCCGCTTCCACGACGGCGTGCGCACCCTGGACCGCCTCGGCACCACCGCCTACCTCGAACTCGGCCCCGGCCCCGTGCTGACCGCCCTCACCGAGGAGACGCTCGCCGACGCCGACGCGTCCCGCCCCGCCCCGCCCGCGCGGGCGTTCGCCGCGCTGCTGCGCGCCGACCGGCCGGAGCGGGCGACCGTCACCGAGGCGCTGGCCCGGCTGCACGTCCACGGGGTGCCGGTCGACTGGACCGCCGCCCTGCCGGCCGTCCCCGGGGCCGACCGCCCCGAGCTGCCCACCTACCCCTTCGAGCGCCGCCGGCACTGGCTGGACACGCCGGCCGCGCACACCGCCGACGCCCCCGGCGGCCTCGCCCCGACCGGCCATCCGCTGCTCAGCGGGGCCACCGAACTCCCCGACAGCGAGGGCTGGTTGTTCACCGGCCGGCTCTCCCTGCGGACCCACCCGTGGCTGGCCGACCACGTGGTGGCCGGCGCCGTCCTGCTGCCGGGCACCGCCTTCCTCGAGCTGGCCGTGCAGGCCGCGCTGCGGGCCGGTGCCGCCCGGGTGGAGACGCTGGACCTGGCCGCGCCGCTCGCCCTGCCGACGGCCGCCAGGGCCGGGGTGCGGCTCCAGGTGCTGCTGGGCGCCGCCGACGAGGAGGGGCGCCGACCGCTGCGGATCCGGTCCCAGTCCGAGGCCGGGGACGCCGGGGACTCCGACTGGACCACCCACGCCACCGGGGCCGTCGCCGCCGCCCCGGCGGAGCCCACCGGGCCCACCGACACCCCTGCCGCCGCCGTGCCGTCGGCCGCCGTGCCGCTCGACCTCGCCGACGCCTACGACCGCCTCGCCGAGCGGGGCTACCAGTACGGCCCCGCCTTCCGGGGCCTCACCGGGGCCGCCGTCCACGGCGAGCGGCGCTACGCCGAGGTCACCGCGCCGGCGGCACTGCCGGCCGCCGAGGCCGAGTCCTACGCCCTCCACCCGGCACTGCTGGACGCCGTGCTGCACGCCGTCGTCCTGGACGCCGACCGGACGGTGCTGCCGTTCTCCTGGCGGGACGTCACCGTCCACCGCACCGGCACCGGGACCGGCGCCCTGCGGGCCCGGATCACCCCGGCCGGGCCCGACAGCGTCGCGCTGGAGCTGACCGACCCGGCCGGGCTGCCGGTCGCCACCGTCGGCGCGCTGACCCTGCGCGCCCCGGCCGCCGCCGGTCCGGACTCGCTGTACCGGCTGGACTGGCGCCCGCTCACCACCGCCGACGCGCCGCCCGTCGACTGGGCCCTCCTGACCGACCCGGCCGGACCCTCCGACCTGACTGGCTCCGCCGGCCCGGCCGGCTCCACCGACCAGGTGGAGGAGCAGCCCACCGCGCCCGTCCTCGCCTCCCTCGCCGAGGCCGCCCCCGGGCAGAGCGTGCTGGCCCCCGTCCGCACCGCCGAACAGGCACTCGCCCTGCTGCACGGCTGGCTCGACGCCGCGCACACCGGCACCCTCGCGCTGCTCACCGAGCACGCCGTCGCCACCCACCCCGGCGAGGACGTCCCCGACCCGGCGGCCGGGGCGGTCTGGGGCCTGGTCCGCACCGCCCAGGCCGAACACCCCGACCGCTTCGCCCTCCTGGACACCGACACCACCCCCGCGAGCCGCGCCGCCCTCGGCGGGGCCCTCGCCGCCGCACAACGCGCCGCCGCCGACGGCGAACCCCAACTCGCCCTGCGGGCGGGCGAGATCCTCGTCCCCAGGCTCACCCGCTCCCGCCCGGGCGACCGGCTCGACCCCGGCACCGCCGACACCTGGCGGCTCGACACCGCCACCCCCGGCAGCCTGGACTCGCTCGCCCTGCTGCCCGCCCCCGAGGCCCGCCGGCCGCTGGCCGCCGGGGAGGTCCGGATCGCCCTGCGCGCCGCCGGCCTCAACTTCCGGGACGTGCTGATCACCCTGGGCCTCTACCCCGGCGGCGCCCGGATCGGCGCCGAAGGTGCGGGCACCGTCCTGGAGGTCGGCCCCGGCGTCACCGGACTGCGGCCCGGCGACCGGGTGATGGGCCTGGTGCAGGGCACCCTCGGCCCGGTCGCCGTCACCGACCACCGGCTGCTCCTCCCCGTCCCCGACGGCTGGAGCTGGGCCGAGGCGGCCACCGCCCCGGTCGCCTTCCTGACCGCCTACCACGGCCTCTACGACCTCGCCCGGCTGCGGTCCGGCGAATCCGTCCTGATCCATGCCGCGACCGGTGGCGTCGGCCAGGCGGCCGTCCAACTCGCCCGCCACGGCGGCTCGGTGGTGCTGGCCACGGCCGGCCCCGGCAAGTGGGGCGTGCTGCGCGGGCTCGGCCTGGCCGGCGACCGGGTCGCTTCCAGCCGCACCCTCGACTTCGAGCCGGCCTTCCGCGCGGCCACCGGCGGCCGGGGCGTCGACGTCGTCCTCAACGCGCTGGCCCACGAGTTCACCGACGCCTCGCTGCGCCTGCTCGCCCCCGGCGGCCGGTTCGTCGAGATGGGCAAGACCGACCCCCGCGACCCGGCGACCGTCGCCGCCGACCACGACGGCGCCGCCTACCTGGCCTTCGACCTGTTCGACGTCGACCCCGACCGGATCGCCGAGATCCTCGCCGAACTCGCCGGGCTCTTCGCCCGGGGCGCGCTGCGCCCGCTGCCGGTCCACGCCCAGGACGTCCGGCAGGCCCCGCAGGCGCTGCGACGGCTGAGCCAGGCCCGGCACACCGGCAAGCTCGCGCTGACCCTGCCCGCCCCGCTCGACCCGGAGGGCACCGTCCTCGTCACCGGCGGCACCGGTGCCCTCGGCCGGCTCGTCGCCCGCCGCCTGGTCGCCCGGCACGGCGTCCGGCACCTGCTGCTCGCCGGCCGGCAGGGGCCGCAGGCTCCCGGCGCCGCCGAACTCGTCGCCGAACTGGCGGAGTCGGGCGCCCGGGTGACCGTGCGGGCCGCCGACCTCGGCGACCGGGACGCCGTCGCGGCGCTGCTCGCGGCCGTCCCCGCCGAACGGCCGCTGACCGCCGTCGTGCACGCCGCCGGGGTCCTGGACGACGCCGTGCTCGGCTCGCTCACCGCCGAGCGGCTGCGGACCGTCCGCCGGCCCAAGGCCGACGGCGCCCGGCACCTGCACGAGCTGACCCGCTCCCACGACCTGGCCGCGTTCGTCCTGTTCTCCTCCGCCGTCGGCCTGCTGGGCAATCCCGGCCAGGCCAACTACGGCGCGGCCAACGCCGAACTGGACGCGCTGGCGCAGCACCGGAGGGTGCGGGGGCTGCCCGCCGTCTCGCTCGCCTGGGGCCACTGGGCGCAGGCCGAGGGCGGGATGGCGGCCGGCCTCACCGCCGCCGAGCGGGAGCGCCTCGGCGCGACCGGCCTCGCGCCGATGACCGACGAGCAGGCGCTCGCGCTGTTCGACGCCGCGCTCGGCGCCCCGGCCGGGCCGGCCGGCTCCCCGAAGGCCGCCCCCGGCACCGCCGGTGTCCCGGACGCCGCCCTGGTGGCCGCCCGGCTCGACCCGGCCGCCGTCCCCGCCGACCGGCTGGCGCCGGTGCTGCGCGGACTCGCCCGGCACCGGGCCCGCCCGGCCGCCAGGGGCGGTGCCGACGGTCCGGCCGCGCTGCTGGCCCGACTGGCCGGGCAGCCGCCCGCCGAACAGGAGCGGCAGCTGCTCGCACTGGTCCTGGCCACCGCCGCGGCCGTCCTGGGCCACCCGGACGCGACCGCGATCCGGCCCGATCTCGGCTTCATGGACAGCGAGTTCGACTCCCTCGGGGTGATCGAGCTGCGCAACCGGACCAACACCGCGACCGGTCTGCGGCTGCCCACCACCGCCCTCTTCGACCACCCCACCCCGGCCGCCCTCGCCGCCCACCTGCGCGAGCGGCTCGCCCCGCCGCCGGCCACCCCGGTCTCCCCGGCCGTTTCGGGCGCTTCGGGCGGAGCGGCGGAACCCGCTGACGCGACAGCCGAGTTCGACCGGCTGGAGCACGCCCTGACCGCCCTCGCCGCCGACCCGGCCGCCCGGGCCGGGGCCGTCGACCGGCTCACCGCCCTGCTCGCCGGCCTGACCGGCCCGCCCCCCACCGAGGGCGACGGCGACGACGACGGCGACGGCCGGGACGGCGACCTCGCCACCCGCATCACCGATGTCAGCGACGACGACATCTTCGACTTCATCGACAACGAGCTCGGCATTTCCTGAGAGAGGCACCGCAGATATGAGCACCAACGAGCAGAAGCTGCGCGACTACCTCAACAAGGTCGCCGCCGAGCTGCACCAGACCCGCCGCCGCCTGCGCGACGCGGAGGCCCGCGCCGCCGTCACCGACCCCGCCGCCGACGGCGGGACCGGCCCCGGCGCGGAGGAGCCGATCGCCATCGTCGGCATGGCCTGCCGCTTCCCCGGCGGCGCCGACACCCCCGACGAGCTGTGGCGGCTGGTCACCGAGGAGCGCGACGTCGTCGGCCCCTTCCCCACCGACCGGGGCTGGGACCTCGACCACCTCTACGACCCCGACCCCGACCGGGCCGGCCGCAGCTACGCCCGCGAGGGCGGATTCCTCTACGACGCGGGCGAGTTCGACGCCGACTTCTTCGGCATCTCGCCCCGCGAGGCGCTCGCCGCCGAACCCCAGCAACGGCTCCTCCTGGAGACCGCCTGGCAGGCCCTGGAGGACGCCGCGATCGACCCGGCGGCCCTGCGCGGCACCCGCACCGGCGTGTTCGCGGGCGTCATCGCCCAGGAGTACGGGCCGAGCATGCACCACCTGCCCGCCGAGCAGACCGACGGCTACGTGCTCACCGGCACCACCACCTCCGTCGCCTCCGGCCGGATCGCCTACACCCTCGGCCTGGAGGGTCCCGCCGTCACCGTCGACACCGCCTGCTCCTCCTCCCTGGTCGCGCTGCACCTCGCCGCCCGCTCGCTGCGCTCCGGCGAGAGCTCGCTCGCCCTGGCCGGCGGCGCCACCGTGCTCGCCGCTCCCGGCATGTTCATCGAGTTCAGCCGCCAGCGCGGCCTGGCCGCCGACGGCCGCTGCAAGCCCTTCGCCGCCGCCGCCGACGGCACCGGCTGGGGCGAGGGCGCCGGCCTGCTGGTCCTGGAGCGACTCTCCGACGCCCGCCGCAACGGCCACCGGGTGCTCGCCCTGCTGCGCGGCTCCGCCGTCAACCAGGACGGCCGCTCCAGCCAGCTCACCGCCCCGAGCGGCACCTCGCAGCAGCGGGTGATCCGGGCGGCGCTCGCCTCCGCCGGGCTCACCGCCGCCGACGTCGACGTGGTCGAGGCGCACGGCACCGGCACCCGGCTGGGCGACCCGATCGAGGCGCAGGCGCTGATCGCGACCTACGGTGCCGGGCGGGCCGAGGGCGCGTCGCCGCTGTGGCTGGGTTCGGTGAAGTCGAACATCGGTCACACCCAGGCCGCCGCGGGTGTGGCGGGTGTGATCAAGTCGGTGCTGGCGATCCGGCACGGCGTGCTGCCCCGCACCCTGCACGTGGACGAGCCGTCTCCGCACGTCGACTGGTCGGCCGGCACCGTCGAACTGCTGACCGAGCAGCGGGAGTGGCCGGCGCTGGAGCGTCCGCGCCGGGCCGCGGTGTCCGCGTTCGGCGTCTCCGGCACCAACGCCCACGTCATCGTCGAGCAGGCCCCGACGGAGGAGCCCGCACCGGTCGAGGCGGTCCTGCCCGCCCCCGCCGTCCTCCCGTACGTGCTCTCCGCCCGCACCCCCGAGGCGCTCACCGCCCACGCCGCCCGGATCGCCGACCGGCTGCCCGGCACCCGGCCCGTCGACGCCGCGCACACCCTGGCCACCGGCCGGGCCGCGCTCGACGAACGCGCCGTCGTCGTCGCCCCGGCCGCCGACGCGGCCGAGGCGCTGCGCACGCTCGACGGCCCCGGCGTCGTCCGCGGCCGGGCCGCCACCCCCGGCCGGACCGTCTTCGTCTTCCCCGGCCAGGGCTCCCAGTGGGCCGGCATGGCCGCCGGACTGCTCGACACCGAACCCGCCTTCGCCGCCGCCCTCACCCGCTGCGCCGAGGCCCTGGCCCCGCACACCGACTGGTCGCTGCTCGACGTCGTCCGCGGCGCCGCCGACGGCCCCGACCCCGACCGGGTCGACGTCGTCCAGCCGGTGCTGTGGGCCGTGATGGTCTCGCTCGCCGAACTCTGGCAGACCTACGGCGTCCGCCCGGACGCCGTCGTCGGCCACAGCCAGGGCGAGGTCGCCGCCGCCTACGTCGCGGGCGGCCTCGACCTCGCCGACGCGGCCCGGATCGTCGCCCTGCGGGCCAAGCTGCTCGCCCGGATCTCCCACCGCGGCGGCATGGTGTCCGTGCCGCGCCCGCTCGCCGAGGTCGAACGGCGGATCGGCGCCTGGCCCGGCCGGCTCTCCATCGGCGTCGTCAACGGCCCGCAGGCCACCGTCGTCTCCGGCGACCTCGACGCGCTCGCCGAACTCACCGCCGCGTACACCGCCGAGGGCGTCACCGTCCGACCGGTCAACATCGACTACGCCTCGCACTCCACCCAGACCGAGGCGCTGCGCGAGGAACTCCTCACCCTGCTCGCCGACCTGCGGCCGCGCACCGGCACCGTGCCGCTGCTGTCCACCGTCACCGGGGAGTGGCAGGACACCGCCGCCCTGGACGCCGGCTACTGGTACCGGAACCTGCGCCACACCGTCCGCTTCGAGCAGGCCACCCGCCGGCTCGCCGAGACCGGGCACACCGTGTTCGTCGAGGTCTCCCCGCACCCGGTGCTCACCGGCGCGATCGAGGACACCCTGGACGCCGTGGGCCCGGCCGCCGCCGAGTCCGCCGTCGTCACCGGCTCGCTGCGGCGCGGGCAGGGCGGGCGCGAGCGCTGGCTCACCTCCGTCGCGGAGCTGTCCGTGCGCGGCGTGGCCGTCGACTGGACGGCGGCCTTCGCCGACGCCCGGCCCGCGCACGCCGAGCTGCCCGGCTACCCGTTCCAGCGGCAGCGCTACTGGCTGGACGCCAGCCGCTCCCCGGAGCTGACCGCCGCCCCGGGCGGGCCCGCCGGGGACAGCCTGTTCTGGGACCTGGTCGGCGAGCAGGACGCGGGCCGCCTCGGCGAGGCGATCGGGGTCGACGGCGACCGGCTGGTCCCCCTGCTGCCCGCGCTCGCCTCCTGGTGGGACCGGCGCCGCGCCGCGACCGCCGCCGACGGCTGGCAGCACCGCGTCGTCTGGCGGCCGGTCGGCACCCCGGCGCGGGCCGCGACCGCCGCCGGGGGCCGCTGGCTGCTCGTCCTCCCGGAGGGCCTCGACGAGGCTCCCGACCCGGCCGACCACCCCTGGGCCGGCGCGCTCGCCGGGGCGCTCGGCGCGCACGGCGCCACCGTGCGGGTGCTCACCGCCGGCGTCGACCGACCCACGCTGGCCGCCGGACTGGCCCGGCTGACCACCGAGGACGGCCCGCTCACCGGCGTCGTCTCCCTGCTCGGCCTGCGCCCCGGCGCCCACCCCGCCCACCCCGAACTCCCCTGGGCGCACGCCGCCCAGGTGGCGCTGGCCCAGGCCCTGGACGACGCGACCGCACCCGCCCCCGTCTGGTACCTCACCCGGGGCGCCGTCAGCACCGGGCCCGCCGACTCCGCGACCGACCCCGTCACCGCCCCCGAGCAGGCCCTGACCTGGGGATTCGGCGCGATCCTGGCCGCCGAGCAGCCCGCCCTCCACGGCGGCCTGATCGACCTGCCCGCCGAGCCCGACCGGCACACCTGGCAGCAGGCCGCCGCCCTGATCACCGACCGCTCGCCCGACCGGGAGAGCGAACTCGCGCTGCGCCCGGCCGGCGCCTTCGCCCGCCGGCTGGCCCCAGCCGCGCCGTCCGCCCCGGCGGACCGGCGCTGGGAGCCGCGCGGCACCACCCTCATCACCGGCGGCACCGGCGCGCTCGGCGGCCATGTCGCCCGCTGGCTGGCCGCGCGCGGCGCCGAGCACCTGCTGCTGGTCGGCCGGCGCGGGGCCGAGGCACCCGGGGCCGCCGTCCTGGAGGCCGAACTCGCCGCCCTCGGCGCCCGGGTGACCTTCGCCGCGGCCGACGTCGCCGACCGCGAGCAGCTCGCCGCCGTCCTCGCCGGGATCCCCGCCGAACTGCCGCTCGGCGCGGTCGTCCACACCGCCGCCGCCCTGCACGACGGCCTGCTCCCCACCCTCACCGCCGACCGGCTCGCCGCCGCCCTGCGCGCCAAGGCGGGCGCCGCCCGGCTGCTGCACGAACTCACCGCCGAGCTGCCGCTGACCGCGTTCGTCCTGTTCTCCTCGCTCGCGGGCGTCGCCGGCATCCCCGGCCAGGCCAACTACGCGCCCGGCAACGCCTACTTGGACGCGCTCGCCGCCGAGCGCCGGGCGGCCGGACTGCCGGCCACCTCGATCGCCTGGGGCCACTGGGCCGGCGCGGGCATCGCCGCCGACGGCGCCGAACGGCAGCTGCTCCGCCACGGGCTCGCCTCGCTGCCGCCCACGCAGGCCGTCGAACTGCTCGGCGCCGCGCTGGACCGGGGCGAGAGCCACCTGGTCGTCGCCGACGTCGACTGGGCGGCGCTGTTCCGGGGCCGGGACCAGCGTCTGGTGGTCGAGCTGCTGCCCCGCGACGGCGCGGCCGGTCCGGCCCACCAGGGCGCCGGCGGCGCGGCGGCCGAGGCCGACCTCGTCGCCCGGCTCGGCGCGCTGCCCGCCGCCGAGCGCCGCCGCAGCCTGCTCGGCGTCGTCCGGGCCGAGGCCGCGGCCGTGCAGCGGCACCGCTCGGCGGACGCCGTCGACCCGGCCAGGGCCTTCCAGCAGCAGGGCTTCGACTCGCTGACGGCCGTGGAGTTCCGCAACCGCCTCGGCGCGGTCACCGGCCGCCGGCTGCCCGCGACCGCCGTCTTCGACCACCCCACGCCCGCCGCGCTCGCGGACTGGCTGGCAGACGAACTGTGGGGCGCGGCCGACGCCGACCCGCAGGGCGACCGGACGGCCGCCCCGGCCCCCGGCGCGGCCGTCGGGACCGACCCGATCGTCATCGTCGGCATGGCCTGCCGCTACCCCGGCGGGGTCGCCTCGCCGGAGGACCTCTGGCGGCTGGTGGCCGACGGCGTCGACGCGCTCACCGAGTTCCCGGCCGACCGGGGCTGGGACCTCGGTGCCCTGTACTCGCCCGACGACCCCGACAGGCCCGGCACCTCCTACGCCCGGCACGGCGGATTCCTCGACGGCATCGGCGAGTTCGACGCCGAGTTCTTCGGCATCCCGCCGCGCGAGGCCCCCGCGATCGACCCCCAGCAGCGGCTGCTGCTGGAGACCACCTGGGAACTGTTCGAGCGGGCCGGCCTCGACCCGACCGCCCTGCGCGGCAGCCGGACCGGCGTCTTCGCGGGCATCTCCGGCCGCGACTACGCGAGCGGCGCCCAGCAGGTCCCGGCGGAGCTGGAGGCCTACCTCGGCATCGGCAACGCGGGCAGCGTCGCCTCGGGCCGGATCTCCTACACCTTCGGCTTCGAGGGTCCGGCGGTGACCGTGGACACCGCCTGCTCCTCCTCGCTGGTGGCGCTCCACCTGGCCGCGCAGTCGCTGCGCTCCGGCGAGTCGGACCTCGCCGTCGCCGGCGGCGTGCTGCTGATGACCACCCCGACCACCTTCGTCGAGTTCTCCCGGCAGCGCGCGATGTCGCCCGACGGGCGCTGCAAGGCGTTCGCGGCGGGTGCCGACGGGACGGGCTGGGCGGAGGGTGTGGGCCTGCTGCTGGTCGAACGGCTCTCGGACGCCCGGCGGTTGGGGCACGAGGTGCTGGCGGTGCTGCGCGGCAGCGCGGTCAACCAGGACGGCGCCTCCAACGGCCTGACCGCGCCCAGTGGTCCTTCGCAGCAGCGGGTGATCCGCGCGGCGCTGGCCAACGCGGGCCTGGCGCCCGACGAGGTCGACGTGGTCGAGGCGCACGGCACCGGCACCACCCTCGGTGACCCGATCGAGGCGCAGGCGCTGATCGCGACCTACGGGCAGCAGCGGTCGGCCGAACAGCCGCTGTGGCTGGGTTCGGTGAAGTCGAACATCGGTCACACCCAGGCGGCCGCGGGTGTGGCGGGTGTGATCAAGTCGGTGCTGGCGATCCGGCACGGGGTGCTGCCGCGCACCCTTCACGTGGACGAGCCGTCGCCGCACGTGGACTGGTCGGCGGGGACCGTCGAGCTGTTGACCGAGCAGCGGGAGTGGCCGGCGCTGGAGCGTCCGCGCCGGGCCGCGGTGTCCGCGTTCGGTGTCTCCGGCACCAACGCCCATGTCATCGTCGAGCAGGCGCCGGTGGAGGAGTCGGCGCCGGTGGAGGCCGTGGTGCCGACGGTGGACGGTGCGTTGCTGCCGTTCGTGGTGTCGGCGCGTTCGCCGGAGGCGCTGCGCGAACAGGGCGCACGCGTCGCCGAGTTGGCCCTCACCGCCGATCCGGCGGACCTCGCCCAGTCGCTGGCCGTGGGCCGGGCGGCGTTGGAGGAGCGGGCGGTGGTGCTGGGTGATCCGGCGGCGTTGCGCGACCTTGAGGGCGTGGATGTGGTGCGGGGGGTGGCGGGTTCGGGCGGTCTGGCGTTCCTGTTCTCGGGTCAGGGTTCTCAGCGGGTGGGGATGGGGCGTGAGTTGTATGCGTCGCAGCCTGTCTTTGCCGAGTCCTTCGACGCGGTGGCGGGGGCGTTGGGGCTGCCGTTGGCCGAGGTGATCGTCTCGGGTGAGGGATTGAACGAGACGGGGTGGACGCAGCCGGCGCTGTTCGCGGTGGAGGTGGCGGTGTTCCGGTTGTTCGAGTCGTGGGGTGTGCGGCCGGACTTCGTCGCGGGCCACTCGATCGGCGAGTTGGCGGCGGCGCATGTGGCCGGGGTGCTGTCGTTGGAGGACGCGGCAGTGCTGGTCGGTGCAAGGGCGCGGTTGATGCAGGCCCTGCCGGGTGGCGGTGCGATGGTGGCGCTGGAGGCCACGGAGGAGGAGGTCCGGGCCGTTCTGGTGGACGGCGTGGACGGCGTGGACATCGCCGCCGTCAACGGGCCCCGTGCCGTTGTCGTCTCGGGCGACGAGGCGGCTGTCGAGAGCGTCAGGGAGCACTTCGCGGACCGCCGTACGAGGCGGCTGCGGGTGAGCCACGCGTTCCACTCGGCGCACATGGACGGCATGCTGGACGAGTTCCTGACCGTCGCCCGGGCGCTGACCTTCCGGCGCCCCGAGATCCCGGTGGTCTCCAACCTCACCGGCCGGGTGGCGAGTTCGGAGGAGCTGACCGACCCGGAGTACTGGGTGCGCCAGGTCCGTGGGGCCGTGCGTTTCGCCGACGTGGTCACCACCCTGGCCGCCGAGGGTGCGACGACCTTCGTCGAACTCGGCCCCGACGGCACCCTCGCGGGCCTGGTCGGAGGCGTCCTGGACGAGGCCGTCACCGCTGTCCCGGTCCTGCGCCGGGAGCGGCCCGAGGAGCGGACGGCGCTGACGGCGCTCGCCCGGATCCACGTCCAGGGCCACCACGTCGACTGGACCGCCCTGTTCGGCGGCGGGCGCCGCCCGAGCCTCGCCCTGCCCACCTACCCGTTCCAGCGCCGCCGCTACTGGCTGGAGCCCGCCGTCCGAACCGCCGCCGACGCGCGCGGACTCGGCCTGGCGGCCGTCGACCACGCCGTGCTCGGCGCGGCGGTCACCCCGGCCGACTCGGAGGGTGTGCTGCTCACCGGCAGCCTCTCCCTCGCCACCCACCCCTGGCTCGCCGACCATGTGGCGCTGGGCACCGTCCTGGCGCCCGGCGCGGCCCTGGTCGAGCTGGCGATCCGGGCGGGCGACGAGGTGGGCGCGAGCACCCTGGACGAGCTGGTGATCGAGGCCCCGCTCGTGCTGCCCGAGCGCGACACCCTGCACCTGCACGTGGCGGTAGGCGCGCCGGACGGGACCGGCGCACGTCCGGTCACGATCCACTCGCGGCCCGCGCCCGGCTCGGCCGCCCCTGCACCCCCGGCCTCCCCGGCCGCCGTGGACGGCGCCTGGACCCGGCACGCGAGCGGTCTGCTGTCCGGCGACCGGCCCGGCGAGGCCGAGCCCACCGCCTGGGCGCCCGCCGAGGGCGCCGAACACCTCACCCCCGAGGAGGCGTACGAGCTGCTGGCCGCCGTCGGACTCGACTACGGGCCGGCCTTCCGGGGCCTGCGCGAGGTCTGGCGGGACGGTGCGACGCTCCACGCGCACGCCGTCCTGCCGGAGCAACTGACCGGGGACGCCGCCCGGTTCGGCCTGCACCCCGCGCTGCTGGACGCGGCCGCCCAACTGCCCGCCCTCGACGGGGCGGACCGCGACCCCGCCGACGGCGACCCGGCCGCCCGGACCCGGCGGCTCCCGTTCGCCTACCGGGGCGTCACCCTGCACGCCGCCGCCGCGACCGAGCTGCGGGTGCTGGTCACCGTGACCGGATCCGACTCCTACCGCCTGGAGGCCGCCGACCCGGCCGGCCGGCCGGTGATCACCATCGAATCGCTGGTCACCCGGCCCGTCCCCACCGACCGGGTGGGCGCCGAGCCCGCCGTCGGACGGGACACCCTGTTCGCCGTCGACTGGCCGGAGGTGGCCCTCGCGGCCGCGCCGGCAGCGCTGGACAACGTACTGCGGGTCGACGGGGACGTGGTGGCGACGCTGGCCGCGCTCCAGTCCTGGCTGGCCCAGGACGACGGCGCCGGTGCGCCGCTGGTCGTGCTGACGCGGCAGGCCGTGGCCGTCGACGAGTCGGAGACGCCGGACCTGACCGCCGCCCCGGTGTGGGGCCTGGTGCGTTCGGCGCAGTCGGAGAACCCAGGCCGGATCGTGCTCGTCGACACCGACGGCACCGACGTCTCGGAAGCCGCCCTGGCGGCGGCCGTGGCCGGCGGCGAGCCGCAGCTGGCCCTGCGCGAGGGCCGGGCACGGGTCCCGCGGCTGGTCCGGGCGGCCGTCCCCGACGGCGAAGCCCGGCCCTGGGACCCGGAGGGCACGGTCCTGATCACCGGTGGCACCGGAACCCTCGGTGCTCTGCTCGCCCGGCACCTGGTCACCGAGCGCGGTGTCCGCCGTCTGCTGCTGCTGTCCCGCCGTGGCGCCGACGCGCCCGGCGCGGCCGAACTGGACACCGAACTCACCGCCCTCGGTGCGGAGGTGACGATCACGGCCGCCGACACCGCCGACCGCGATTCCCTCGCCGCCGCGATCGCGGCCGTCCCCTCCGCCCACCCGCTGACCGCCGTGGTCCACACGGCCGGCGTCCTCGACGACGGTGTGCTGACCGCCCTCACCCCCGAGCGCCTGGCCGCCGTCTGGGCCCCCAAGGCCGACGGCGCCCGCCACCTGCACGAACTCACCCGGTCCCACGACCTGGCCGCGTTCGTCCTCTACTCCTCCGTCGCCGCCACCCTCGGCAGCCCGGGGCAGGCGAGCTACGCCGCCGCGAACACCTACCTGGACGCCCTCGCCGCCCACCGGCGCAGCATCGGCCTGCCCGCCCAGTCCCTGGCCTGGGGACAGTGGGCCGAGGCCAGCGGCATCACCGAGCACCTCAGTGCCACCGACCACGCCCGGCTGGCCCGCTTCGGCATCCGGCCGATCGGCTCCGCCGAGGGCATCCGCCTCTTCGACGCCGCCCAGCGGCTGGGCGACCGGGCGGCCCTGGTGCCCGCCCCGCTCGACCTCGCCGCCGTGCGGGCGCAGCAGGACCGGACCCAGCACGAGATACCGCCGCTGCTGCGCGGCCTGGTCCGGCCCACCCGGCGCACGGCCGGCGCCGCGCTCCACGGCACCGCACTCCCCGGCACCGCCGCCGCGCCCGGAACGGACGGCCGGGGCGCCCTCGCCCAGCGGCTCGCCGCCCTGCCCGACGACGCCGAACGGCAGGCGGAGCTGCTCCGGCTGGTCCGCGCCGAGGTGTCCGCCGTGCTCGGCACCGAGGCCGAAGCGGTCGGCGCCCAGCGGTCGTTCACCAGCATCGGCGTGGACTCGCTGTCCGCCGTCGAGTTGCGCAACCGGGTCGCCGCCGCCACCGGCCTGCGCCTGTCGGCCACCCTGGTCTTCGACCACCCCAACCCGACCGCCCTCGCCGAGCACCTGCGGACCGAACTCGTCGGCGCCACCGCCGCCCCGGCGCCCGTGGTGAGTACCCCCGCCCCGGCCCGGCCCGCCGTCGAGGACGACCCGATCGTCATCGTGGGCATGGCCTGCCGCCTCCCCGGCGGCGTGGCCACACCGGACGACCTGTGGCGACTGGTGAGCGAGGGCCGGGACGCCGTCACCGACTTCCCCGACGACCGGGGCTGGGACCTCGAGGCCCTCTACGACCCGGACCCCGACAAGCCCGGCACCTCCTACACCCGGCACGGCGGGTTCCTCGACCGGCCGGCCGAGTTCGACGCCGAGTTCTTCGGCATCTCGCCCCGCGAGGCGATCGCCACCGACCCGCAGCAGCGGCTGCTGCTGGAGACCACCTGGGAGGCCCTGGAGAGCGCGGGCATCGACCCGACGGCGCTGCGCGGCAGCCGGACCGGCGTCTTCGCCGGCGTGATGTACCACGACTACGCGCCGCGCGTCCGCGAAGTGCCGGCCGAACTCGAGGGCTGGCTCGGCAACGGCACCGCCGGCAGCGTGGCCTCCGGCCGGATCTCCTACTCCTTCGGCTTCGAGGGTCCCGCCGTCACCGTGGACACGGCCTGCTCCTCGTCCCTGGTGGCGCTGCACCTGGCCGCCCAGTCGCTTCGCTCCGGCGAGTGCGACCTCGCCCTGGCCGGCGGGGTGGCCGTGATGTCCACCCCGACCACCTTCGTCGAGTTCTCCCGTCAGCGGGCCCTGTCCGCCGACGGCCGCTGCAAGGCGTACGCGAACGCGGCGGACGGCACCGGCTGGGGCGAGGGCGTCGGGCTGCTGCTGGTCGAGCGGCTCTCCGACGCGCGCCGCAACGGCCACCCGGTGCTCGCGGTCGTCCGCGGCAGCGCGGTCAACCAGGACGGCGCCTCCAACGGCCTCACCGCGCCCAGCGGCCCTGCCCAGCAGCGGGTGATCCGGGCGGCGCTGGAGCGGGCCGGGCTCGGCACGGCGGACGTGGACGCGGTCGAGGGGCACGGCACCGGCACCACCCTCGGCGACCCGATCGAGGCGCAGGCCGTGCTCGCCACCTACGGGCAGCAGCGACCGGCCGAACAGCCGCTCTGGCTGGGCTCGTTGAAGTCCAACATCGGCCACACCCAGGCGGCGGCCGGCGCGGCGGGCGTGATCAAGATGGTCCAGGCGATCCGGCACGGGGTGCTGCCGCGCACCCTGCACGTGGACGAGCCCTCGCCGTACGTGGACTGGTCGGCGGGCGCCGTCGAACTGCTCACCGAGCAGCGGGAATGGCCGGAGCTCGGACGGCCGCGCCGAGCGGGTATCTCCTCCTTCGGGGTGTCCGGTACCAACGCGCACGTGATCATCGAGCAGGCCCCGGACGCGGCGCCGATCGTCACCGACCCCGCTGACGCCGCTGACGCCGCTGACGCCGCCGCCGACGCGCCCGGCCCGCTGCCCTACCTCGTCTCCGCCCGCACCCCCGCCGCGCTGCTCGCCCAGGCCGCCCAGGTGGCCGAGCTGCTTCCGGCGCCCGACGGCCGGGACCTCGACGTCGCGTACGCCCTGGCCACCGCCCGCGGCGCGCTGGAGGAACGGGCCGTCGCCGTCGGCGACCCGGAGGCCCTGCGGGCGCTGGCCGCCGGGGACCCGGCCGCCGCACTGGTGACCGGCACCGCCGACGTCACCGGCCGCACGGTGTTCGTCTTCCCCGGCCAGGGCTCCCAGTGGGCCGGGATGGCCGTCGAACTCCTCGACACCGCACCGGTGTTCGCCGCCAGGATCGAGGAGTGCGCGGCCGCCCTGGCCCCGCACACGGACTGGTCGCTGCCGGACGTCCTGCGCGGCGCCCCCGGCGCCCCCGGCCTGGACCGGGTGGACGTCGTCCAGCCGGTGCTGTGGGCGGTGATGGTCTCGCTGGCCGAGCTGTGGCGGGCGCACGGGGTGCGGCCGGACGCCGTGGTCGGCCACAGCCAGGGCGAGATCGCGGCCGCCGTGGTCGCGGGCGGGCTCTCGCTCGCCGACGGCGCCCGGGTGGTGGCCCTGCGCAGCCGGGCGATCCTCGCCCTGGCCGGCGCGGGCGGCATGGCCTCGGTCGCCCTGCCCGCCGCCGAGGTGGCCGAGCGGATCGCCGACCGGGCCGACCTGCTCTCGATAGCCGTGGTCAACGGCCCGGCGGCGACCGTGGTCTCCGGCGAGCCGGCGGCGCTGGCCGAACTGGTCGACGCCTACCGGGCGGAGGGCGTCCGGGCCCGCACGATCCCGGTCGACTACGCCTCGCACTCCGCCCAGGTGGACGGCCTGCGGGAGGAGTTGGTGGAGCTGCTGGCCCCGGTCCGGCCACGCACCGGCACCGTGCCGCTGCTGTCCACCGTCACTGGTGACTGGTTCGACACGGCGGGGCTGGACGCGGACTACTGGGTGACCAACCTGCGCGAGACGGTCCGCTTCGAGGAGGCCACCCGGCGCCTCGCCGAGGACGGCCACACCGTGTTCGTCGAGGTGTCGCCGCACGGGGTGCTGACCGTGCCGATCGAGGACACCCTCGCCGCCGTCGGCGCCGGGAAGCGCTCGGTGGTGGCCGGCACGCTCCGCCGCGACCACGGCGGGCCGGAGCGGTTCCTGCTCTCGGCCGCCGAACTCTGGGTGCGGGGCGTGGCGTTCGACTGGACGGCCGTCTTCGCCGGGACCGGGCCGCGACCGGTGGCGCTGCCCACCTACCCGTTCCGGCGGCAGCGCTACTGGCTGGACGCGACCGTCACCAACACGACGGTGGCCGGAGCCGTGGCCGCCGCGGCGGGCGCCGACGCCGCGACCGCCGGGCCCGCGCCCTGGCTGCTCAGGCTGGAGGGCGCGGAGGGCGCGGAGGCGCGGGAGGCGGTGCTGCTCGACCTGGTCCGCCGGGAGGCCGCGGCCGTGCTCGGCCACGGCGGTATCGCCGCCGTCGCCGCCGACCGGGCCTTCCGCGAACTGGGCCTGACCTCGCTCACCGCCGTCGAACTGCGCAACCGCATCGGCGCTGGCACCGGTCTGGAACTGCCCGCGACGCTGGTCTTCGACCACCCCACCCCGGCCGCCGTCGCCGCCCAGCTGCTCAGCGAACTCCCGGACACCGCGGGCGGCGCGGAGCTCGATCCGGGAGCGGCCCTGGCCGCCCTGGAGCGGTCCCTCGCCGGACCGGCGGGCCCCGAGGGGGAGCGCGCCTCGCTGCTCGCCCGGTTGAAGGCGCTGGTGGACCGCTGGGACACCGGCGGCTTCGACGGCGCCGACGGTTCCGGCGCGGAGGGTCATGGGGACCTCGACGAACTGGATCTGGAGAACGCCACCGACGAGGAACTCTTCGCTCTGATGGACCGCGACGCCTCCCCGTCCGCCTGACCCTTCCGCCGCGCCTTCCCCGACGGCCGCCTTCCCCGACGGCCGCCTTCCCCGACGGCCGCCCGCCCCGGCGGCCGTCGGGCCCCAGCTCGACACCCGGGGCCCTCACCCCGCCACCACCCGTACGACCGCACCTGCGAGAGGCACCGATGTCCAACGACCAGAAGCTCCGCGACTACCTGAAGCGCGCCCTGGCCGACGCGCGCCAGGCCAACCGCCGGCTCGAGGAGGTGGAGCGGGCGAAGCGCGAACCGATCGCGATCGTCGGCATGGCCTGCCGCCTGCCCGGCGGGGTCGCCTCGCCGGAGGACCTCTGGCAGCTGGTGGCGGACGGCGGCGACGCCATCACGGAGTTCCCCGCCGACCGGGGCTGGGACCTCGACGCCCTCTACGACCCGGACCCCGACCATCCCGGCACCTCCTACACCCGGCACGGCGGATTCCTGGACACCACCGCCGAGTTCGACGCCGAGTTCTTCGGCATCTCGCCGCGCGAGGCCCTGGCCACCGACCCGCAGCACCGGCTGCTGCTCGAAACGGCCTGGGAGGCGTTCGAGCGGGCCGGTATCGACCCGACCGCGCTGCGCGGCAGCCGGACGGCGGTGTTCGCGGGCCTGGCCGGGACCGACTACACGCCCCGACTCCACGACGCCCCGGGCGAGTTGGAGGGATACCTGGGCATCGGCGGGCTGGACAGCGTGGCCTCGGGCCGGATCTCCTACACCTTCGGCTTCGAGGGCCCGGCCGTCACGGTCAACACGGCCTGCTCGTCCTCGCTGGTGGCGCTGCACCTGGCCGCGCAGTCGCTGCGCTCCGGCGAGTCGGACCTCGCGCTGGTCGGCGGGGTCAGCGTGATGTCGACGGCGCAGGGCTTCGTCGAGTTCTCCCGGCAGCGCGGCCTGTCCACCGACGGGCGCTGCAAGGCGTTCGCGGCGGGTGCCGACGGGACGGGCTGGGCGGAGGGTGTGGGCCTGCTGCTGGTCGAACGGCTTTCGGACGCACGGCGGTCGGGCCACGAGGTGCTGGCGGTGCTGCGTGGCAGTGCGGTCAACCAGGACGGCGCCTCCAACGGCCTCACCGCCCCCAACGGCCCGGCCCAGCAGCGGGTGATCCGCGCCGCCCTGGCCGACGCCCGGCTGTCCGCCGCCGACGTGCAGACCGTCGAGGCGCACGGCACCGGCACCCGGCTCGGCGACCCGATCGAGGCGCAGGCCATCCTGGCCACCTACGGTCGCGGCCGGCCCGCCGAACAGCCTCTGCTGCTCGGCTCGTTGAAGTCCAACATCGGTCACACCCAGGCGGCGGCCGGGGTGGCGGGCGTGATCAAGTCCGTGCAGGCGATCCGGCACGGCGTGCTGCCGCGCACCCTGCACATCGAGGAGCCGACCCCGTTCGTCAACTGGTCGGTGGGCGCCGTGGAACTGCTCACCGAGTCCCGGGACTGGCCCGCCGTGGACGGTCCGCGCCGGGTCGGCGTCTCGGCCTTCGGTGCGAGCGGCACCAACGCGCACGTGATCATCGAGCAGGCGCCGGTGGAGGAGTCCGTGCCGGTGGGGGTGGTGGTGCCGACGGTGGACGGTGCGTTGCTGCCGTTCGTGGTGTCGGCGCGTTCGCCCGAGGCGTTGCGCGAACAGGGGTCCCGAGTAGCCGAGTTGGCGCTCTCGGCTGATCCGCTGGAGGTCGCCCGGTCCTTGGTCGCCACGCGGGCGGCGTTGGAGGAGCGGGCGGTGGTGCTGGGTGATCCGGCGGCGCTGCGTGATCTCGAGGGTGCGGGTGTGGTGCGGGGGGTGGCGGGTTCGGGTGGTCTGGCGTTCCTGTTCTCGGGTCAGGGTTCTCAGCGGGTCGGTATGGGGCGTGAGTTGTATGCGTCGCAGCCTGTCTTTGCCGAGTCCTTCGACGCGGTGGCGGGGGCGTTGGGGCTGCCGTTGGCCGAGGTGATCACCTCGGGCGAGGGGCTGGACGAGACGGGGTGGACGCAGCCGGCGCTGTTCGCGGTGGAGGTGGCGTTGTTCCGGTTGTTCGAGTCGTGGGGTGTGCGGCCGGACTTCGTGGCGGGTCATTCGATCGGTGAGTTGGCGGCGGCGCATGTGGCGGGGGTGCTGTCGTTGGAGGACGCGGCAGTGCTGGTGGGTGCGCGGGCGCGGTTGATGCAGGCGCTGCCGGGTGGTGGGGCGATGGTGGCGTTGGAGGCGTCGGAGGAGGAGGTCCGGGCCGTTCTGGTGGACGGCGTGGACGGTGTGGACGTCGCCGCTGTCAACGGGCCTCGTTCGGTGGTGGTTTCGGGTGACGAGGCGGCCGTCGAGGAGGTGCGCGAGCATTTCGCGGACCGCCGTACGCGGCGGCTGCGGGTGAGCCACGCGTTCCACTCGGCGCACATGGACGGCATGCTGGAGGAGTTCCTGACCGTCGCACAGGCGCTGACCTTCCACCGGCCGACGATTCCCGTGGTCTCCAACGTCACGGGGAAGGTAGCCACCGTCGAGGAGCTGACCGACCCGGAGTACTGGGTGCGTCAGGTCCGTGGGGCCGTGCGTTTCGCCGACGTGGTCACCACCCTGGCCGCCGAGGGCGCGACGACCTTCGTCGAACTCGGCCCCGACGGCACCCTCGCGGGCCTCGTCGGCGCCATCCTGGACGAGGCCGTCACCGCCGTCCCGGTCCTGCGCCGGGAGCGGCCCGAGGAGCGGACGGCGCTGACGGCGCTCGCCCGGATCCACGTCCAGGGCCACCACGTCGACTGGACCGCCCTGTTGGGCGACGCCCGCCCGTCCGTCGTGCTGCCCACCTACCCGTTCCAGCGCCGCCGCTACTGGCTGGAGCCCGCCGCCCGGACCGGTGACCCCGGGGGCCTCGGCCTGACGCCCACCGGCCACCCGTTGCTCGGCGCGGCGGTCGCCCTGCCCGACGGCGAAGGTGTGCTGCTCACCGGCAGCCTCTCCCTCGCCACCCACCCCTGGCTCGCCGACCACGCCGTCCAGGGGACCGTGATCGTTCCGGGCACCGCCCTGCTGGAATCGGTGGTCCGGGCGGGCGACGAGGTGGGTGCGAGCGCCCTGGACGAGCTGGTGATCGAGGCGCCGTTCGTGCTGCCCGAGCACGGCGCGGTGCACCTGCGGGTGACCGTCGGCGCGCCGGACGCGGTCGGCGCCCGCCGGGTGGCCGTCCACTCGCGGCCCGCCGCGGGTCCGGCGCTCCCGGCGACCCTCGACGACACCTGGACCAGGCACGCGAGCGGCACCCTGCTGGGCGCCCCGCCCGCCGGCCCGGTCGTGAGCCTGGAGCAGTGGCCGCCGACGGGCGCGCAGGCGCTGGACATCGAGCACCTCTACGAGGAACTCGCCGCCGGGGGCCTCGCCTACGGGCCCGCCTTCCGGGGGCTGCGGGCCGCCTGGCGGGACGGCGACACCTTCTACGCCGAGGTCGCGCTGCCCGAGGGCACGGCCGGGGAGGCCGCGAAGTTCGGCCTGCACCCCGCGCTGCTGGACGCGGCCGTCCACATCACCGTGCACCAGCGGCTGGTCGACAGCCCGCCCGGGGTGAGCCGGCTGCCGTTCGCCTACAGCGGGGTGCGGCTGCACGCCGCCGGGGCGAGCGCACTGCGGGTCCGGCTCCGGTACACCGAGCCGGAGGTGCTGGCCGTCGACGTCGCGGACGCCACCGGTGCGCCGGTCGCCTCGGTGGAGGCGCTGCGGGCCCGGCTGGTCTCCGCCGAGCAGCTGGCTCCGGCGGGCGGCGTCGACCGTGACACGCTCTTCGGGCTCGACTGGCCGGAGGTGGCGCTCGCGGGTGCTTCGGTGCCGCTGGGGGAGGTGCTGCGGGTCGACGGGGGCGTGCCGGAGACCCTGGCGGCGCTCCAGTCCTGGCTGGCGCAGGACGACGGCGCGGGTGCGCCGCTGGTGGTGCTGACGCGGCAGGCCGTGGCCGTCGACGAGTCGGAGGCGCCGGAGCTGACCGCCGCCCCGGTGTGGGGTCTGGTGCGTTCCGCGCAGTCGGAGAACCCGGGCCGGATCGTGCTGGTCGACACCGACGGCACCGACGCCTCGGAGGCCGCGCTCGGCGCGGCGGTGGCCGGTGGCGAACCGCAGCTGGCGTTGCGCGAGGGCCGGGTGCGGGTGCCGCGTCTGGTCCGGGTCGCCGTCCCGGAGGCTCCGGCGCGGGACTGGGACCCGGAGGGCACGGTGCTGATCACCGGTGGCACCGGGACCCTCGGTGCCCTGCTGGCCCGGCATCTGGTCGCCGAGCGCGGTGTGCGTCGTCTGCTGCTGCTGTCCCGCCGTGGCACGGACGCGCCGGGCGCGGCCGAACTGCGGGACGAACTGACCGCCCTGGGTGCGAGGGTGACGATCGCGGCGGCCGACACCGCCGACCGCGAGGCGCTTGCCGCCGCGATCGCGGCCGTCCCGTCGGCGCATCCGCTGACCGCCGTGGTCCACACGGCCGGCGTGGTCGACGACGGTGTGCTGACCGCTCTCACCCCGGAGCGCCTGGCGGCCGTCTGGGCGCCGAAGGCCGACGGCGCCCGTCACCTGCACGAGCTGACCCGTTCCCACGACCTGGCCGCGTTCGTCCTCTACTCCTCCGTCGCCGCCACCCTCGGCGGCCCGGGGCAGGCGAGCTACGCCGCCGCGAACACCTACCTGGACGCCCTCGCCGCCCACCGGCGCAGCATCGGCCTGCCCGCCCAGTCCCTGGCCTGGGGGCAGTGGGCCGAGGCCAGCGGCATCACCGAACACCTCACCGAGGCGGACCTCCACCGGGCCGCGCGCGCCGGACTTCGGCCGATCCCGACCGAGCGCGGGACGGCCCTGTTCGACGCGGCCGAGCGGGTCGACGCCGGCTTCCTGGTCGCCGTCCCGTTCGACCTGGCCGCCGTCCGGGCGCAGCGGGAGGTGCCACCGCTGCTGCGCGGACTGGTTCCGCCGGCCCGCCGCACCGCCGGTGCGGCGTCCCCGGCCGTCGCGGCGCCGACCGTGCTGCCCCGGCTCGCGGCGCTGGGCGAGGAGGAGCGGATCGCGGCCGTCCTGGATCTGGTCCGTACCGAGGTCGCGGCCGTGCTCGGCAGCGAGCCGGGCGCGGTGCCGCCGGGGAAGGCGTTCAACGACCTGGGTCTCGACTCGCTGAGCGCCGTCGAGCTGCGCAACCGGATCACCGCCGCCACCGGCCTGCGGCTGCCCCCGACGGTGACCTTCGACCACCCGGACCCGACCGAACTCTCCACCCACCTTTCGGAGTTGATCTCCCGGGCCGGGGACGAAGCGTTCGCCGCGGCAGCCGGAAGCGCGGGCACCGGGGGAGCCGGTGAGGTGGACGATCCCAGGAACCCGCTGTCCACGCTCTACCGCCGCCTCGCGGCCCGGGGCGGCTTCCCGGAGGCTTCGGCACTGATCGGCGTCGCCTCCAGCCTGCGGGACCGCTTCGGCGCGGAGGAGCGCGCCGAGCGCGCGCCCAAGCCGATCCGGCTCGCCACCGGGGACGGTGAGTTGGCCGTCGTCGCCTTCCCGGCGCTGAGCGCGATCTCCGGCCCGCACGAGTACGCCCGGCTCGGCCACGCCTTCGAGGGCGAGCGGGACGTCTTCGTCGTCCCCTCCCCGGGCTGGGACCCGTCCGACCTGCTTCCCGACAACATCGACACCTACCTCACCATGCAGACCGAGACGGTGCTCGAACTCCTCGGCGACGAGCGTCCGTTCGTCATCGTCGGCCGCTCGATGGGCGGCTGCGTCGCGCACGCCGTCGCCGAACGGCTGGAGGCGCGCGGCCGGTCGGTGGCGGGGCTGGTCCTGGTCGACTCGTACCCGATGGACAGCGCGACGCGCGAGGGCATGGGGGAGTGGTGGCTGCAATCGATGCTCGGCGGGATGATCGACCGGATCGAGCAGTACGACATGGTCTGGAGCGACGCCAGCCTCACCGCCATGGGCGGCTACAACAACGTGTTCGCGGGCTGGCAGCCCGCGCCGCTCACCGCGCCGATCCTGGCGCTGCGGGCGGACACCCCGCTGCGCGGCATGGTCGTCGACCCCACGGAACGCGAGGACTGGCGGGCGTACTGGCCCGTTCCGCACGAGGCCCGGGACATACCCGGTGACCACTTCACCGTGCTGGAGCACCGCACCGGGACGACCGCGGACGCCGTCCGGCAGTGGCTCGAAGGCATCGAGCGGCCCGCCTCCTGAGCCACCGGCCCCACCGGCCCCACCGGCCCCCACCGGCCCCCACCGCGCAGCACGAGCTGCCGAGGTGCCCACGAGAACCGCGGGCACCACCGATCCCCTGAGGAAGGAAACAGGCATGACCCACCCCGTAGTACTGGTCACCGGCGCGGCGTCGGGCATCGGCGAGGCGACGACGCGGCTGTTCGCCGAGCGGGGCCACCGCGTGGTCGCCGTGGACGTCGACAGGGCCGGTCTGGAGGCGCTCGCCGACCTCGACGGCGTCGTGACCCTGGCCGGTGACGTGTCGTCGGAGGAGACCAACGTCCGCGCGGTCGCGCTCGCCCAGGAGCGGTGGGGGCGGCTGGACGCGGCGGTCCTGAACGCCGGGACGGGCGGCGGCGGGCCGTTGGAGGCGCCGGGCGCGGTCGACCGCTTCGACCGCCTGTTCCAGGTCAACGTGCGCAGCGTGGTGCTCGGCATCCGCGCCGCCGTGCCGGCGCTGCGGGAGGCCGGCGGCGGGGCGATCGTCGCCACCTCCTCGGTGTCCGGCCTGCGCGGCGACCCGGGGACCTGGGCGTACAACGCGACCAAGGCGGCGGTGATCAACCTGGTCCGCGCCACGGCCATCGACTACGCGGCGCAGGGCATCCGGATCAACGCGATCGCGCCCGGCGGCACGGTGACCGGTCTGACGGCCGGGCAGGTCGCCGACCCGGAGTTCTCGGCCTACATCACCCGCCGGATCCCGGCCCAGCGCTGGGGAAAGGCACGCGAACAGGCCGAGGTGGTCTGGTTCCTGGCCTCCCCGGCGGCCTCGTACGTCACCGGGGTCACCGTCCCCGTCGACGGCGGGCTGAGCGCCAACGGCGGCATCCTGCTCCCGCCGCCGGCCCCGCCCCGCTGAACCGCACCGCCCCGCTGAACCGCCCCACCCCACTGAACCGCCCCACCCCACTGAACCGCACCCACGCACCACCACCGATTCCGGTCCACCCCGTTTTTCCGTCTGACGAAGAGAGCGAGAAATCATGAGCATCGAGGCGAACAAGGCCCTGGTCGAGCGGTACTACCACGAGCTGGTCACCGGGCAGCGGGTCGAGCTGCTGGAGGAGCTGGTCGCCGCGGACGCCGCCGACGAGACCCGGGTCGGCCCGGGCGGCAGCGGCACCCGCGCGGACTTCGAGGAGCACCTGCGCTGGCTGTGGCAGAACGTCCGCGACGTGAAGGCCACCGTGGAGGACCTGGTGGCCGAGGGGGACCGGGTGATCGCGTTCTGGCGGATCGAGGGCACCCACGTCGGGCCGATCTTCGGCGTGCCGGCCACCGGGCGGTCCTTCGTGGGCCACAGCATCAGCTGGCTGACGGTGCGGGACAACAAGGTCGTCCGCTACAACGTGCTCCCGGACCGCCTGGGCATCGTCCAGCAGCTGGCCCCGGCCATCGTCTGACCCTCCCCTCCCGACCCGGGCCCGGCCGCTTCCTGCTCCCCTTCGGCCGGGCCCGGCCCCGTCCCCACCGAGCACCCACTGCCGAAGCACCGCAACCACCACAACCCTCAGGAGCCCGCCCATGACGACCGGCCCGACCCCGGCCGACGCCGAGGAGCTGCGCCAGCTGCTCGCCCGTTTCTCGCACGCCTTCGACAACGCCGACGCGCAGGCGCTGGCCGAGGTGTTCGCCGAGGACGGGGTGATCGAACTCACCCGCACCGGTGCGGTGTTCACCGGCCTGGAGAAGATCCGGGTGTTCGCCCGCGACCTCGGCCCGGAGCACCCGGACCACCAGACCCTGGACTCGGTCTTCACCGTCGACGAGGACGGCACCGCCCGCGGCCGCAGCCGCTACCTGGCGATCCTGCCGGACGGCAGCGTCCACAACGGCGACTACTTCGACGTGTACACCCGGACCCCGGACGGCTGGCGGATCGCCCACCGCCGCTCCGTCCCCCGCTACCCGCGCCAGCGCCACCACCGCGACTGACCCCCCGGTACCACCCCCCGGTACCACCCCCCGGTACCACCACCCGGCACCACCACCCGGCGGGTGCGCCCGGACGACGGTCCGGGCGCACCCGCCGGCGCACGTCACCGGCCCGTGTCACCGGTGCACGTCACCGACCCGTGTCGCCCGACCGCGCCGCAGCCCCGGACCCCGTCCCGGGGGCGAACCCGGTGCCCTGGTCGGCGAACACCCTGATCGCGGCACCCAGGAACTCCACCAGCCCGGCGTGGTAGGAATCGTGGAACGCCCTCATGCCCTCGTCCTCGGCGTAGAAGAGCGCCATGCCGACGTAGGCCTCCCTGGAGGGGGTGTAGAACCGGCAGGCTATGTCGAAGTGCCTGCGGACGAGCTCCTGGACCTTCTGCTCCCCGGGCAGGGCGCCGTCGTTCAGGCAGACCGTGATCTCCCGGTACAGGGCGTCCCAGTCCCGGTGGACCCGATCCCTGTCCACGTGTTCCCAGTCGTTGGTCCCGGCCAGGCTCCTCACCTGCTCCTCGGCCAACGACCGGCGACACTCGTCCTCGTAACTGTTCCCCATGGCACCGGTTCCCGTCGTACCTCTGCCTCGTCGGAGGATCCCGAAGAGGCCGCCGACCTGCCGACATCGACCGACGGTCGATGATCAACTGTCGATCCAGGCCGAACGGTGACAGACACCCACCGGGGCGGCAAGCCATTTTCCTGGCCCCCGCTCGGAGGGCCTAAGGGTGCGCTAGGGGTCCGGTAGGGGTTCACCGCCCCCGGCCCGCCGCTAGCGTCGCGGTATTCCTCCCAGCCACCCCTCGTACCCCGACGGAGTCACCAGCATGGCCATCACCGGGCCCCGGCCCCTTCCGCTGCTCGCCGCCCTCACCGCCGGGGCGCTGCTCCTGGCGGGCTGCAGCTCCGGCACCGGCTCCGGCTCCGGTGCGGCCGCGACGGCCGGCGCCGGTGCCGGAATCGACGAGAAGCCGGTCCAGGGCGGTGCGCTGACCTACGCCACCGACGTCGAGCCGATCTCCTTCGACATCCACGTCAGCCAGCAGGACATCACCGGCGCCATCCAGCGCAACGTCTTCGACTCGCTCGTCCACCAGGACGACAAGGGCGAGTTCCAGCCCTGGCTGGCCAAGTCCTGGGAGATCGCGCCGGACCTCAAGAGCTACACCTTCCACCTGCGCGAGGACGTCAAGTTCACCGACGGCACGGTGTTCGACGCCGAGGCGGTGAAGGCCAACTTCGACCGGATCGTCGCCAAGGAGACCAAGTCCCAGTACGCGGCCAGCCTGCTCGGCCCCTACACGGGCACCGAGGTGATCGACCCGCACACGGTCAAGGTGTCCTTTGCCGAGCCGTTCGCGCCCTTCCTCCAGGCCGCCGGCACCGCCTACCTCGGCTTCTACTCCCCGAAGGCCATCAAGGAGAACGGCGCCAAGCTCGGCGCGGGCGGCCCGGCCGACGTCGGCACCGGCCCGTTCGTCTTCACCGGCTACACCAAGGGCCAGAGCGCCGTCTTCACCCGCAACCCGGACTACAACTGGGCGCCGCCGAGCGCCAACCACCAGGGCCCCGCCTACCTGGAGAAGCTCACCATCCGCTTCCTGACCGAGGACTCGGTCCGGGTCGGCGCGCTCAGCAGCGGACAGGTGCAGGTCGCCGAGCCGATCCCGCCGGCCGACGTGCGCACCGTCCAGGGCGACCCGAAGCTGCGCACCCTCGCCACCGACGCGCCCGGCGCCAACTACGCGCTGGTGCTCAACACCACCAAGGCGCCGCTGGACGACCCGAAGGTCCGCAAGGCGGTGCAGCGCGGCATCGACCTCGACACCGACATCCAGTCCGTCTACTTCGGCGTCTACAAGCGGGCCTGGAGCCCGATCGCGCCGAGCACGCCGTACTACGACAAGTCGCTGGAGAAGTCCTGGCCGTACGACCGGGCGGCGGCCGAGAAGGCGCTCGACGAGGCCGGCTGGACGGCCCGTGACGGCGAGGGCTACCGCACCAAGGACGGCAAGCGGCTCTCGCTGGAGTGGCCGCTGCCGCCCGCCGAGTACGTCCGCGAGCAGCGCGAGACCCTCGGCCAGGCGATCCAGGCGGACCTGAAGAAGATCGGCGTCGAGGTCACCCGCCCCCGGCTCGACATCGGCACCTACATCGGCAACGTCTACGGCGGCAAGGAGCACATCGCCGACTACAGCTGGGCCCGCTTCGACCCGGACGTGCTGCGGCTCTACTTCCACAGCGCCAGCAAGCCGTCCACCGGCGGCCAGAACGCCACCTTCTACCAGGACGCCCAGCTCGACGAGTGGACCACCACGGGCAAGGGCACGTTCGACAAGGCCGTCCGCCAGGACGTCTACACCAGGACGCAGCAGCGGGCGATCGAGCTCGGGCTGATCGTCCCCCTGTATGTGCGCACCGCCGTGGTCGGCGCCGCCGCCAAGGTCCGCGGGCTCACCGCCGACCCCAACACCTGGCTCGCCTTCCACGACGCCTGGATCGCCAAGTGAGCACCGGAACCACCGGGTTCGCGGAGCCGGCGGCCACGCCGGCGCCGGCCCGCGGCGGCGCCCCGCGCCTGCTGCGGGCCGCCGCGCGACGGCTGCTCGGCGCCGCCGCCGTCCTGCTCGGCGCCGCCACCATCGCCTTCGCGGCGCTCCAACTGGTCCCCGGCGACCCGGTCACCGTGATGCTCGGCCCCGGCACCGCCGCCACCCCCGAGGTCAAGGCGGCGATCCAGGAGCAGTACGGCCTGGACCGGCCGGTGCCCGTGCAGTACTTCACCTACCTGGGTCACCTGCTCACCGGCGACCTCGGCGAGTCCTACCAGTTGCAGCGACCGGTCGCCGACCTGATCGGCGACCAGCTCGGCCCGACCGTCCAACTCGGCACGGCCGCACTCGGCCTGGCCGCCCTGCTGGCCCTGCTCGCGGCGGTCGGCACAGCCGGCCGCCGGCCCGCCCTGCGCGCGCTCAGCTCGCTCGCCGAACTGCTCGCCGTGTCCAGCCCCTCCTACTGGATCGGGATCCTGCTGCTCACCGCGTTCTCCTTCCAGCTGCGGGTGTTCCCGGTGGCTGGGGACGGCGGCGTGGCCGCGCTGGTACTGCCCGCCGTGACGCTGGCCCTGCCCGTCGCCGGGATGCTCGCGCAGGTGCTGCGGGAGGGACTGGAGACGGCGCTCGGGCAGCCGTTCGTGCTCACCGCCCGTTCCCGGGGCGTGGGTTCGGCCGCCGTGGTGCTGCGTCACGCGCTGCGGCACGCGGCGGTGCCGGTGGTCACCCTCACCGGCTGGCTGACCGGATCGCTGCTCGGCGGGGCGGTGCTGGTCGAGTCGGTGTTCGGTCGCCCCGGCATCGGCGCGCTGACCCTCCAGGCGACCACCAACAAGGACCTGCCGCTGGTGATCGGGCTGGTGCTGCTCTCCGCCCTGGTCTTCGTGGTGATCTCCACCCTCGTCGACCTGCTCTACCTCGTTGTCGACCCACGGCTGAGGACCGACTGAACCGCCATGGCCCACACCACTGTTGACCCAGCCCCCGGTCCCGACGCCGCGCCCGACGCCGCGCTCCTCAAGACGCCGGAAACGCCGACGCCGGAAGCCCCGGCCCCGGCCGCGCCCGCCCGTCGGCGGCCCCCGCTCACCCTCCTCCTCGCCCTGGCCGCGCTCGCCCTGCTGCTGCTCGCCGCGCTCGCCCCCGGTCTGCTCAGCTCCGCCTCACCCATCGAGACCCACCCGGTCGAGGCGCTCACCCCGCCCGGCGCCGCGCACTGGTTCGGCACCGACCAGCTGGGCCGCGACCTGTTCGCCCGCGTCCTGCACGGCGCCCGGCCGTCCCTGCTGCTCGGCCTCGGCGCCACCGCCTTCGCGATCACCGGCGGCACCCTGCTCGGCCTCGCCGCCGCACTCGGCGGACGCTGGGCGGACCAGATCCTGATGCGCCTCGCCGACGTCCTGCTCTCGCTGCCGCCGATCCTGCTCGCCCTGCTGGCCGTGACCGTGCTCGGCACCGGCTCGCTCAACGTGATGCTCGCCATCGCGATCGCCTTCGTGCCCGGCTACGCCCGGATCGTGCGCGCCGAGACCCTGGTGGTCCGCCGCTCCGGGTACGTGGAGGCGGCGGTCGGACTCGGCCTGCCGCGCCCGCTGCTGATCGTCCGGCACGTGCTGCCGAACGCCGTCGGGCCGATGCTGGTACTCGCCACCGTCGGCTTCGGCACCGCGCTGATCGCCGCCGCCGGGCTCAGCTTCCTCGGCCTCGGCCCGCAGCCGCCCAGCCCCGAATGGGGCGCGATGCTCTCCCAGGGGCGGCGCTTCCTCGCCACCGCCTGGTGGGTCGGCGTCTTCCCGGGCGCCGCGATCACCGCGACGGCCCTCGTCGTCAACGTCCTCGGCCGCCGCGCCCAGGCCCGCTTCACCCGGAGGACCGACGCATGACGCACCCCGCCGCCCCCGTGGTGCCGAGCACCCCGACGCCGCTGCTCTCCGTCGAGGGCCTCGACGTGCGCTTCGGCCCGGTGCACGCCGTCCAGGACGTCTCCTTCACCGTCGACCGGGGCGAGTGCCTGGCCGTGGTCGGCGAGTCCGGCTCCGGCAAGAGCGTCACCGCCCGCACCCTGGTCGGCCTCACCGGCGCCGGCGGACGCGTCCCCGCCGCCGTCTCCGCCCGCCGGCTCGCCTTCGACGGCCTCGACCTCGGCACCCTCACCGAGGCCCGCTGGCGGGAGGTGCGCGGGCGGCGGATCGGCCTGGTCCTCCAGGACGCCCTGGTCTCGCTCGACCCGCTGCGCACCGTCGGCGCCGAGATCGCCGAACCGCTGCGGGTCCACCGCCTCGCCGCCCGCGCCGAACTCCCCGCCCGGGTCCGCTCCCTGCTCGAACGCACCGGCGTCCCCGAACCGGAACGCCGCGCGGCCCAGTACGCCCACCAGCTCTCCGGCGGCCTGCGCCAGCGCGCGCTGATCGCCTCCGCCCTCGCCGCCGAACCGGACCTGCTGATCGCCGACGAGCCGACCACGGCCCTGGACGTCACCGTCCAGGCCCAGGTCCTCGACCTGCTCGACGAACTCCGCGGCTGGGGCACCGCGCTGCTGCTGATCAGCCATGACCTGTCGGTGGTCGGCCGCCTCGCGGACCGGGTGGCGGTGATGTTCGGCGGCCGGATCGTCGAGACCGGCCCCGCCGAGCGCCTGCTCGCCGAACCGCGCCACCCCTACACCCGCGCCCTGCTCGCCGCCGTCCCCGGCGCCCGCACCCGGGGCACCCGGCTCGCCCCGGAACCGGCCGGCCGCCCCGCCCCCGCCCCCGGCGGCTGCCCCTACGCGGCCCGCTGCGCCGCCGCCGACGACACCTGCCGCAGCACCCTCCCGCCGGTCGACGCGCTCGGCTCGCGGTGCTGGCACCCGACCGCCGCCGCGGCCGTTGCCTCTCTTTCCGTCCGTGAGCCCGATCCGGCCCCGCCCGCCGTCCTCGACGGTCCCGAGGCCACCCCCGTCCTCGACGTCGACCGGATCGGCCGCTCCTTCGCCGGCCGGCCCGTCGTCCGGGACGTCTCCTTCCGACTCCACCCCGGCGAGACGCTCGGCCTGGTCGGCGAGTCCGGGTCCGGCAAGACCACCACGGCCCGGATCGTGCTCGGCCTGGAACGCCCCGACACCGGCACCGTCCGGCTCGACGGCCGCCCGTGGAGCGCGCTCACCGAACGGCGCCGACGGGCCGACCGGCTGCGCATCCAGGCCGTCCAGCAGGACCCGCTCGGCTCCTTCGACCCGCGCTTCACCGTCGAGCGCCTGGTCGCCGAGGCCGTCGCCCGCACCGGGGTCCCGCGTGGCGACGCCCGCCGTCAGCGGGTCACCGAACTGCTCGACCAGGTCGGCCTGCCGGCCGCCCTGCTGGCCCGCCGCCCGACCGAACTCTCCGGCGGCCAGCGCCAACGCGTCGCCATCGCCCGGGCACTGGCCCCGGCACCGGCTCTGCTGGTCTGCGACGAACCGGTCTCCGCGCTCGACCTCTCGGTGCAGGCGCAGATCCTCGACCTGCTCGCCGACCTGCGCCGCGAACTGGGCCTCGCCCTGCTGTTCATCTCGCACGACCTCGGCGTGGTCCAGCACCTCGCCGACCGGGTCGCGGTGATGAAGGACGGCCGGCTCGTCGAGACCGCCCCCGTCGACCGGCTCTTCGCGGAGCCCGCCGACCCCTACACCCGCCGACTGCTCGCCGCCACCGCCCCCGTCGGGGCCACCCGGTGAACGCGCCGAACCTGCTCGCGGTCGCCGACCTGCACGTCGGCCACGCCGGCAACCGCGCCGTCCTGGAGGCGCTGCGCCCGGCCACCGACCAGGACTGGCTGATCGTGGCCGGCGACGTCGCCGAACGCTTCGACGAGATCGCCGGGGCCCTGGAACTCCTCGCCGGCCGCTTCGCCCGAGTGGTCTGGGCACCCGGCAACCACGAGCTCTGGACCCTCCCGGACGACCCGGTCCGGCTGCGCGGCGACGCCCGCTACCGCGCGCTCGTCGAAGCCTGCCGGGGCCTCGGCGTGCTGACCCCCGAGGACCCGTACGCACTGTGGCCGGGACCGGACGGCCCGGTCGCCGTCGCCCCGCTGTTCCTGCTGTACGACTACACCTTCCGCCCGCGCGGCACCGCCACCAAGGACGCCGCCCTCGCCGCCGCGCATGCCGCCGGGGTCGTCTGCACGGATGAACTCCTGCTCCACGCCGACCCGTTCCCGGATCGGGAGAGCTGGTGCCAGGCCAGGCTGGCCGTCACCGAGCGCCGGCTGGCCGCCCTCGACCCGGCGCTGCCGACCGTGCTGGTCAACCACTTCCCGCTCCGCCGGGAGCCGACGTACTTGCTGCGCCACCCCGAGTTCGCCCTCTGGTGCGGCACCGAGCACACGGCCGACTGGCACCGCCGCTTCCACGCCGTGGCCGTGGTCTACGGCCACCTCCACATCCCGCGCACGGTGCGCGCGGACGGCGTCCCGTTCCACGAGGTCTCGCTCGGCTACCCGCACGAGTGGTCCCGCCGGGGCGTCGTCCCGTCCCCCCTGCACCGCGTCCTCCCTGCGCCGCTCCGTTCCTCGTCGCCCACCCTCCGGCCCTTGGTGGGACCCGCCGTGCGGCTCTAGCCGATCAGACGGAGCCGAACTCGCCCACCTGAACGGCGGCGACGAAGGACCGCCAGGCGTCGGAGGGGAAGGCGAGGACGGGACCGGAGGGGTCCTTGGAGTCACGGACGGGGACGAGACCGGGAACGTCGGGCGCGACCTCGACGCAGCTTCCGCCGTTGTTGCTGTAGGAACTCTTGCGCCAGCTCACAGGAGTCATGCCACCTACAGTAGCTCGGACGCCTCAACACGTGGACCCCGATCGGAAATCCGGTCGGGGCCCAGGAGTTGGTTCGTGTCAGACCGTGCCGAACTCGCCTGCCTGCACGCTGGTGACGAACGACCGCCAAGCGTCGGCGGGGAAGGCGAGGACGGGGCCGGAGGGGTCTTTGGAGTCACGGACGGGGACGAGGCCGGGGACGTCGGGGGAGACCTCGACGCAGGTCCCGCCGTTGTTGCTGTAAGTACTCTTGCGCCAGCTCACAGGAGTCATGCAACCCACGGTAGCAAGCGGTCCTCAACTCATGGGCTCCGAACGGTAATTCTTTCGGGGCCCAGGTGTCGGTTCAGGTCAGACCATGCCGAATTCGTCTGCCTGCACGGCGGCGACGAACGACCGCCAGGCATCGGAGGGGAAGAGGAGAGCGGGGCCGGACGGGTCCTTGGAGTCGCGGACCGGGATGAGACCAGGGAAGTCGGGGGCAACCTCGATGCAGTTGCCGCCGTTCTGGCTGTAGGAACTCTTGCGCCAGCTCACAGGGGTCATGCGACTCACGGTAGCAAGTACGCTCAACGCCTGGGCCCCGACCGTAAATCTGGTCGGGGCCCAGGTGTCGGTTCAGGTCAGGCGGTGCCGAACTCGCCCGCCTGCACACTGGCGACGAAGGCGCGCCAGGCGTTGGCGGGGAAGAGGAGGGAGGGGCCTTGCGGGTCCTTGGAATCTCGAACCGGCATGACATCGGTGTAGCCATCGGCGACCTCGATGCACCCGCCCCCACCATCGCTGTGTGAACTCTTGCGCCACTCGGCGCCGGATAGATCAACGTGCATGGCGTTCAAGTTCCTTCCGTACCTCATGGATCATGGTCAGGCTGTCCGCCCGGGGAAGTGCGTCAACCTGAAGTCGATCGTACTTTCTAGCCCAGGCCGCGACGGCTTCGGCATCCTGCTCCAGGTAGCCCCGTTGAAGCGTCTCGGTGTACCCGACCATCGCGCGATTCGGCAGCGTCAAGAGGGTGACCGCGTGCGAGAGGGGGCGCTCCTCGCCCAGGCCGTACGGCGCGATCTGCAGGACGACGTTCGGTCGGGCCGCCAGCTCCATCAGGTAGGTGAGTTGCTGCGCCATGACGGCAGCGCCGCCGATCGGACGGCGAAGAACGCCTTCGTCCAGCACGGCATGGATCGTCAGTGTCCGCTCCAGCAACTTCTGTCGCACAGCGAGAACTCGGAGTCGCTCGTCCGCCTGAGCACGAGTGGCCTCGCCGCGCCGCACGATCGCGGCCTCGTATGCCGCAGAGTAGTCCTGATGTTGGAGGACGCCAGGCACCAGGCCCGTTGCGAAGAACCTTATGCAGATCGCCTCGCGCTCCTTGGTGGCGTACTCGGGGAATCCCGGGATGAGGGCTCCGTTCTTCCAGCTCCACCACAGCAGCTCCAGCGCCCCGCCGGCTGTCAGCGCCTCGTCGGCCCGCTGGACGAACTTTAAGCTCGGGGCCTGCTTTGCCGTCTCCACGTTCGAGATGTAGACGCTGGAGTATCGAACTAGGGTGCCGAGTTCGACCTGAGTCAGTCCTCGCGCCTCACGCAACCTGCGAAGTTGAACCGCGAAGGCGGCAAGCGGAGATGACGTCGGGTCAAGTGCAATGCGCTTCAAGATCGCCCCACTTAAAGCAGCGTGGACTAGAGAGTTAAAGACCTTCCGATCGTAGCTCCTCCGGCCCCACCATGGATACGGGTCGTAGCGATCCCAATGCACAGCGCAACCAATGGAGCCCCCA
>NZ_JAXCLC010000077.1:0-40958 GCF_034043715.1 Kitasatospora purpeofusca
TCGACGTGCTCACGGGGTGCTCCTCAGTTTCGGGCATGGCGGACCGGGCCGTACGGCTCCGGGGGCTGGCCGGCCGGAGCCCTTCCAGGGGCGTCCGGCCGTACCTCCATGCTCCTTCCGGTGATCATGGTTTCTCGTCGCTCCGCCGGACGGTTGGCCCGACCACCGCTGGGCGTACGCCCAGGTGACGCCCTCCTCCTGCGGTATGACACCGACCCTGATCGGAAGGCCGATGGCCGGATCGGGCGGGTCGAGTGGCCAAATCACGAACTGTTCGTCAGATGGCAAGGAAACATGACAACTTCCCCGCCTCGGAACATGCGAAAGGGGATGCCGGGCGACTAGGCTCAGGGGAGGCCCGCACGGGGGCGGAGCGCTGCTCTCGGTTCCGTCGGCAGGGCCGGGTCCGCAGAAGCCCAGATGGTGGAACGCAGACACGGGCAGCTTAAAACTGCTTGGCCGAGAGGCCGTGCCGGTTCGAGTCCGGCTCTGGGCACCGATTCGCGGGGGCGCCGACCGGCGTCCCCGCCGGACGTCAGCGGCCGAATCCTTCTCGCGGCGGATGCCGATCCCTTTGCCAAGCCATTACCCTTGTGCTGCGGGCGGTGCAGTGCCGCCACGGAGGGAATGAGCAATGAGAAGCAGCAACCCGGTCTTCTCGCGGGAGGGGTCCTTCACCCGCGAGTCCGGCTACGCGGGTTTCGGGACCACCCAGGCCCCGCCGGCCGGGAGCCCCTACGCGGGCAGCCCCACCGGCGACAATCCGTACGGCAACAACCCGTACGCCAACAACCCCTACGGCCAGCAGTCCCGGCCGGGGGCGCCGCTGACCGACCAACAGCTCGCCGAGATGTACGACGCGCCCTCCGCCGGTCCCGCGGCGACGGGCCGGATGACGCTGGACGACGTGGTCGCGCGCACCGCGATGACGCTGCTCACCCTGGTCGCGGCCGGCGGTCTCGCCTGGTTCGCGCTGCCGGAGCGGAACTTCGGCCTGGCCGGCGTCGCTTCGCTGATCGCGTTCGTGGTCGGCATGGTGGTCTCCTTCAAGCGGAGCGTCAGCCCGCCGCTGATCCTGCTCTACGCGGGCCTCCAGGGCTTCGCGCTCGGTGCGATCACCAAGATGTTCAACAGCATCTGGGAGGGCATCGCGATCCAGGCGGTGCTGGGCACCGCGGCGGTGTTCGCGGCGATGCTGATCGCGTACAAGACCGGGCGGATCCGGGTCACCGCGCGCTACACCCGGATCGGCATCGCGATCGCCATGGGCTTCGTGCTGCTGATGCTGGTCAACATGGTCGCCTCGCTGGTCTTCGGCGCCGACATGGGGCTGCGCAACGGCCCGCTGGGCATCGTGGTCGGCCTGGTCGGCATCGGCCTCGGCGCGTTCTTCCTCTCGCTGGACTTCGCGGCGGTCGAGGAGGCCATCGCGCAGGGCGCGCCGCAGAAGGAGTCCTGGCGGGCGGCCTTCGGGCTCACCCTGTCGCTGGTCTGGATCTACGTCGAGATGCTGCGGCTGATCGCGATCCTGCGCGGCGACGACTGATCCTCCGCCGTATCAGCACCGCTGTACCACCACTGCCCCCGGGCCCCGGAGCGACCGCTCCGGGGCCCGGCGGCTTTCCTTCCCGGTGGCCCGTATGCTCGCGGCATGTCCGAGACGTCCGATGAGAAGACCCTGGCCGAGGCCGTCGACGCCCTGGCCGACCGGTTCCGTGCGATGCCGCAGAGCCGGCTGCTCGGGGCCGTCGCCGGACACTCCTCCCGGGCCGCGGCCGGACTGGCGCTGGCCCGCTGGCTGGCGGTGACGGCCCGGGCCGCCGAGGCGGTCGGGGCGGACGGCGGGTCGGAGGCCGGGTCGGACGGCGTGCCCGCGCACGAGCTGCCGGACGCCGGGGCGTTCGCCGTCGGCGACCAGCTCGCCGTGGTCGGGCACGACCTGGCGGCGGCACTGGCCGCGCTCCCCGGGGACGCCGCGGTGGCCCTGCCGGACGGCCCGGTGGCGGCCGAGGCGGTGCGGGCCCTGGCCGTGCGACGGCTGGCGGAGGTGTCGGCGGCGCTCTGACGGGCGCCGGCGGCGTCGCCGGCCCCAAGCCCAGTCGCCGCCCCCCCGAGGGCCAAGGCGCCACCCCGAGGACCAAGAAGACGCGCCGAGGGCCGGCCGGATCGGTAACCCCTCGATCCGGCCGGCCCTCGGCGTTCGCGCGCCCGGGTCGGCGCGCTCGGGTCAGATGCTGGCCACCACCCGGTCGGCGAGCACGTACACGGCGTCCTCGTCGGTGGAGAAGGTCAGCGAGTAGGAGCCGGAGAACCGGGAACCGCCGAGCAGTCGGACGTTCTCACCGGCCCGGACGGCGTCGATCAGCCGGTACGCGGCCTCGCGGTCGCCCGGGGCCACGCAGAGCGTGGTGCCGTCGGCGAAGGCGTAGACGTCCAGCGTGCCGAGCGGTCCGGGGCGGACGTCGACCAGTGCGGTGCCCTCGTCGGCCAGCGTGGTCAGCCGGGTGTCGGTCCACTCCCGGGACGGCGTCTGGCTGGGCACGAAGTCGGGGTGCGAGGGGTGGCGGCGCGGGTCGGGCGCGGTGGCCGGGGCCTCCTCGACGGCGGCCTCGGCGTCCAGCAGCCCGGACTCCAGGCCGGTGGCCAGCAGGTCGGCCTCGCGGCGGGCCCGGGCGTCCCCGGTGCCCTCGCCGACCGGGTGGCCGCCCGCGGGGTGGCCGGCCGGGTGCGTCGGGCGCAGCGGGCTGCCGCCCTCGGGACCGGTCTCGCCGGGCCGGGTGCCGCCGTCGCCGATGAGGTCCTCCAGCGCCGAGCGCAGGGCCTCGCCGAACTCCGGGTCCATGGTGCCCGGGTGGTCGGCGTTGTCGGCGGCCTCGTTCGGCCCGGTGGGGCGGGGGAAGAAGAGCGGCCACTCCTCGGTGGTGCTGAACACACCGGCGAACGGGGAGTCGAACAGCGGCGCGTCCTCGGCCGCGCGGGCCTCCTGCTCGGCCCAGAACGCCCGGGCCTCGGTGATCTCCCGCTCGCGGTCGGCGGCCAGGGCCTCGGCGACGGCCCGGCGTATCGCGGCCTCGTCGGGGGCCGGGGCGACGGCGTCCCGTGCGTCCAACCGGCGGGAGATTCCCCGGAGGTGGACCAGCACGGTGGTCGACACGGCGATCAGGATCAGCAACAGGATGGTGTAGACGGCGCTCACGGAACGTACTCCTAGGGAGGAGTGGAACGGGGTTACCTCTCCACACTGCCCCATCCGATGCTGTTACCGCAGTGGCCAATGTCCAATTTGTCAGTGACTTTCGCTGTTGTCCCCAAATTGTTAGGTAGGACCGCTCTACGCAGCGGAGTTGATCCGCTCCGCACCGTCGATTTCCGGGCCGAAAACGAAAGAAAAGAGGGCCGGACCGACCTCGCGGTGTGATCCGGCCCTCAATTACGCTGTGTCACTCCAAATGGGTGGTCTGGACCCTTCGGGGTTGACAGCGCGAGACCTTTCGGGGTTGACGGCGCGAGGTCAGCTGAGGCGCTCCAGGACCATCGCCATGCCCTGGCCGCCGCCGACGCACATGGTCTCCAGACCGAACTGCTTGTCGTGCCACTGCAGCGAGTTGATCAGGGTGGTGGTGATGCGGGCGCCGGTCATGCCGAAGGGGTGGCCGACCGCGATCGCGCCGCCGTTGACGTTCAGCCGGTCCAGGTCGACGCCGAGGTCCCGGTAGGAGGGGATCACCTGGGCGGCGAAGGCCTCGTTGATCTCGACCAGGTCGATGTCGCCGATGGACAGGCCCGCCCGCTTCAGTGCCTGCTTCGAGGCTTCGACCGGGCCGTAGCCCATGATCTCGGGGGAGAGCGCGCTGACGCCGGTGGAGACCACCCGGGCGAGCGGGGTGATGCCCAGCTCGCGGGCCTTGGTGTCGGACATGACGACCAGCGCGGCGGCGCCGTCGTTCAGCGGGCAGCAGTTACCGGCGGTCACCGTGCCGTCCGGGCGGAACACCGGCTTGAGCCCGGAGACGCCCTCCAGCGTGACGCCCGCGCGCGGGCCGTCGTCCGTCGAGACCACGGTGCCGTCGGGGGTGGTGACCGGGGTGATCTCGCGCTGCCAGAAGCCGGCCTTGATCGCCGCCTCGGCGAGGTTCTGCGAGCGCACGCCGAACTCGTCCTGCTCGGCGCGGGTGATGCCCTTGAGCGCGGCGAGGTTCTCGGCGGTCTGGCCCATCGCGATGTAGGCGTCCGGCAGCAGCCCGTCCTCGCGCGGGTCGTGCCACGCGCCGCCGCCCTCCTCCGCCCGCTCGGCCGTGCGCGCCCGGGCGTCGTCGAACAGCGGGTTCATGGTGCCCGGCATGCCGTCCGAGCTGCCGTGGACCGACCGGGAGACGGTCTCCACGCCGGCCGAGACGAAGACGTCGCCCTCGCCGGCCTTGATCGCGTGCAGGGCCATCCGGGTGGTCTGCAGCGAGGAGGAGCAGTACCGGGTGATGGTGGTGCCGGGCAGGTAGTCCATGCCCATCTGCACCGCCACGATGCGGGCCAGGTTGTGGCCCTGCTCGCCGCCGGGCAGGCCGCAGCCGAGCATCAGGTCGTCGATCTCGCGCGGGTCGAGCTGCGGGACCTTGGCCAGTGCGGCCTGGATGACGTGCGCGGTCAGGTCGTCCGGGCGGACGTCCTTCAGGGAGCCCTTGAAGGCCCGGCCGATCGGCGAACGGGTGGCGCTGACGATGACGGCTTCGGGCATGGCGGGCTCCTCGCTGAGTGGCGGCGGACAGGCGTCCGGGAGGAAAGTTACCGTCTGGTAGCTCAGTCGTCACCCGCCCCGGTGTGTGAGCTGGCCGACGTGTTGCCGGGCACCGGACCGGCCTTGCCGGAGAGCCCCCCGGGCAGGCCCTCGGAGAGCGCCCCGGGCAGGCCCTCGGGCACCCCGTCGGAAGGCCCGCCGACCGGCTCCCCGGCGGCCCAGGAACCCGGCAGGCCGACCCGCAGCCGGTGGCGCAGCAGCGCCCAGCGCCCGGCCGCGCCGTCCTCGCCGCCGACCGCCGCCACCTCGCTGCCGGCCCGGTCGGCCGCGGCGGCCGCGGCCACCGCCACCGGCAGTACCGCCTCGCCGCGGACCGGCCCGTCGGCGTCCCGCTCCTGCGGCCAGAGGCCCAGCGCGGCGCAGACCGAGGGCAGGACGGCCATCGCGGCCGTCGCGTAGCCCTGGGCCGAGGGGTGGTAGCGGTCGGCGGCGAACATCTCCGGCCGGGCGGCGAACTCCGGGCCGAGCAGTGAGCCGAGCGAGACCGTCCGACCGCCCGCCTCCACCACCGCGATGGTCTGCGCGGCGGCCAGCTGGCGGCTGACCCGGCGGGCCACCCAGCGCAGCGGCGGCCGGACCGGCTTGATGGTCCCGAGGTCGGGGCAGGTGCCGACCACCACCTCGCAGCCGGCGGCGCGCAGCGCCGCGACCGTGTCGCCGAGCTGGCGCACCGCGAGCTGGGCCGGGCTGTGCCGGGTCACGTCATTGGCGCCGATCATGATCACGGCGATGTCCGGGCGGCACGACAGGGCCTGCTCCAGCTGGCCGGGCAGATCGGCGGAGCGGCCGCCCGAGAACGCCACGTTCACCAGCCGGACCGGGCGCTCGGCGACCGAGGCGAGGCCCGCGGCGAGCAGCGCCCCCGGGGTGTCCCGGGCCCGCAGCACCCCCAGGCCGGCCGCGGTGGAGTCGCCCAGGAAGGCCAGCACCAGCGGCGGCTGCGGCGCGGCGGCGCTGTCGGCGAAGGCCTCGCCGTAGACGCCGTCGGCCCTCGGCGGGTCGCCGTCCAGAATGCCGATGGCCTGGACGGCCAGCTTGCTCTCGGTCAGCAGCAGGCCGACCAGGCCCACCCCCAGTACCCCGAGCCCCCCGCCGCCGTACGCCGCCGCGGTGGCGATCCGCCGGGCCACCCGGGCCCGCGACTGCTGTGTTCCTGGCACCCCGTGCCCCCTTCGCGTCCTCGTGCCACCCCGACGGGTGCCGTTCCCGATGCGTGTACACCCCTAGTACCCGCCTCGGGCGCGGCCTACGACGGGGCGTGGGCCGTTCGTGGTGCGGCACGGGCTCTCCGGGGCGGCCGGTACGCCCTAGGCTTGCGGTACCGACAGCACTCGTATGCCCACACATCGGGAGGACCCCCGTGCGGTACCACAATTCGATCATCGACCTGGTCGGCAACACGCCGCTGGTCAAGCTGAACAAGGTCGCCGAGGGGATCAGCGCCACCGTGCTCGCCAAGGTCGAGTACTTCAACCCCGGCGGCTCGGTGAAGGACCGCATCGCCGTGCGGATGATCGAGGCGGCCGAGGCGTCGGGCGCCCTGAAGCCCGGCGGCACCATCGTCGAGCCGACCTCCGGCAACACCGGTGTCGGTCTGGCGATCGTGGCCCAGCAGAAGGGCTACAAGTGCATCTTCGTCTGTCCGGACAAGGTGTCCACCGACAAGATCAACACCCTGCGCGCGTACGGCGCCGAGGTGGTCGTCTGTCCGACCGCTGTCGCCCCCGAGCACCCGGACTCGTACTACAACGTGTCCGACCGCCTGGTCCGGGAGACCCCGAACGCCTGGAAGCCGGACCAGTACTCCAACCCGGACAACCCGGCCTCGCACTTCCACTCCACCGGTCCGGAGCTGTGGGAGCAGACCGGCGGCCGGATCACCCACTTCGTGGCGGGCGTCGGCACCGGCGGCACCATCTCCGGCACCGGCAACTACCTGAAGGAGGTCTCCGGCGGCAAGGTCAAGGTGATCGGCGCCGACCCGGAGGGCTCGGTCTACTCGGGCGGCACCGGCCGGCCGTACCTGGTCGAGGGCGTCGGTGAGGACTTCTGGCCGACCGCCTACGACCGCGACGTCGCGGACGGCATCGTCGCCGTCTCCGACAAGGACTCCTTCCAGATGACCCGCCGCCTGGCCAAGGAGGAGGGCCTGCTGGTCGGCGGCTCCTGCGGCATGGCGGTCGTCGCCGCACTGGAGGTGGCACGCGGGCTCGGCCCGGACGACGTCGTCGTGGTGCTGCTGCCGGACGGCGGCCGGGGCTACCTGTCGAAGATCTTCAACGACGACTGGATGGCCGACTACGGCTTCCTGCCGTCCGCCACCGACGAGGCGCACATCGGCGAAGTGCTGGCCCGCAAGGACGCCATCGAGCACGAGGGCATCCCGCAGTTCGTCCACATGCACCCCAACGAGACCGTCGCCGAGGCGGTCCGGGTGCTGCGCGAGTACGGCGTCTCGCAGATGCCGGTGGTCTCGCCGGGCGCCGGCCACCCGGACATCATGGCCGGCGAGGTGATCGGCTCGGTGGCGGAGAAGCTGCTGCTGGAGGGCGTCTTCGCGGGCGACATCCAGCTGACGGACACGCTGGACCGGGTGATGTCCAAGCCGCTGCCGGTGGTCGGCTCGGGCGAGACCGTCACCAACCTGATGTCGGTGCTGGAGAAGGCCGACGCCGCGGTGGTGCTGGTGGAGGGCAAGCCGCAGGGCATCGTCACCCGCCAGGACCTGCTCGGCTTCCTCGCCGGCAGCCGCGCCGGCCACTGAGGCCCGCCGTGCGCCGACCCGCGGTCAGCCGCCGCCCCCGACCCGGTGGCTGAGGAACCGTACGGTACGGGTTCCGTTTCCGGGCGAACCGGTACACCGGCGTCATCTCCGTGCAGCACGGGCTTAACACGACTGCGGCATGGTTGTGCACACGGCAAGACGCCGAACGGGACGACAACGACCGGCCGGGAGCGGCTCCCCGGCGGCACGTCCGTCCCGGGCACGACGGTCGGTCCTGACCCGACCGGTGGTGTCCCTGTCCGCGGAGGCGCCGTCGTCCCGCCCCTGCCCGGCTCCGGCCGGCTGCCAGGGTGAGGCGGCTCCCGGACACCCGCGCCGCTCGGCGCGTCCGCACGGCTCCCGGGTGGGGGAGCAGGGCGGAAGCGGTGGGGCCGGTCCCTCCTCGAAGGGGGGACCGGCCCCGCTGCTTTTCTCCGGCGCCTCCCGGTGAACGGGATCCCGTAGTCTCGGCGCATGACCAGCACTGACACGACCGGCCAGGACAGCCCGCGCTACGTCCGGCTCAGCATCGAGCTCATCGCCGAGATCACCGACGAGGGCGCCCTCAAGGCGGCGGCGCTCGAGCAGGTGACCGCGGACGAGTACCTCGACGACGAGGAGCGCGCGCAGTCCGTCGAGGCCATCGAGGTGGACCCGGCGGGCTCGCTCGCCCACTTCATCGACCCGGTGGCGCTGCTCGGGGACGTCCCGGGCGTCGAGCTCGCCTCGGCGACCTGGGAGTCCGCGAACACCGACTTCGACCCCGAGGACGGGGAGTGGGACGAGTACGCGGTGGAGGAGTCGGCCGAGTAGGGCTCGCCCGCCACTTCCGACGAAAGCCCGGCCTGCTGTCCGCAGGTCGGGCTTTTTGTCCATATTTGGCACTTGGTTTCGTCTTCTCATACGATCGCAAGCCGTTGGTGTTGGAACCGTGAACGTACGGATTGCGTTTTTGTATCCGTAATGCCCGGATGAAGCAGTAGGGAGTGGGCGACGTGACGGCACGGGACGGTCAGGGCCGGTCGGCCGCGAGCAACTGGAGCCGGCGCGGCGTACTCGCCGGCCTGGTCGGCGCCCCGGTGCTGCTGCTGGCGGCCTGCAACGACACCAAGGGCGCGGACAGCGGCGCGGGCACCGGAACGCCGGGCACCGCGGGTTCCGGCGGCACCGGCAGCACCGGTTCCGGAGGCGGTTCCGGAGGCGGAGAGCCGACGGCCGTCGCCACCAGCACCCCGAAGACCTCCGTCGCGGTGATCACCGTCACCCCGGCCGACGGCACCACCGCGGCCGGCTTCAGCGACCCGGTCCGGGTCGCCGTCGCCGGCGGCACCCTCACCTCGGTCAAGGTCACCGACTCCACCGGCAAGGCGCTGGCCGGCGGGCTGTCCGACGACGGCACCGTTTGGACCTCCGCCGCCTCCCCGGCCAGCGGCACCAAGTACACGGTGACCGCCGCCGCCGTCGACAAGGACAAGCTGGAGGCCGATGCCAACGCGGTCTTCACCACCGCGACGCCGGCCAACACCTTCGTGGGCTACTTCACCCCCGAGGACGGCTCGGTGGTCGGCGTCGGCATGCCGGTCTCGATCAACTTCAGCAAGCCGGTCACCGACCGCAAGACCGTCCAGCAGGCCATCACCGTGGTGGCCGAGCCGGGCGTCGAGATCGTCGGGCACTGGTTCTCCAGCACCCGCCTCGACTTCCGCCCGCAGGACTACTGGGCCAAGGGCACCAAGGTGACCGTCAAGCTCCGGCTCAAGGACGTCCAGGGCGCCAAGGGCGTCTACGGCACCCAGTCCAAGGACGTCCGCTTCACCGTCGGCCGGGCCCAGACCAGCGTCGCCGACCTCGCCGCCAAGAAGCTCACCGTCACCACCGACGGCCAGGTCAGCGCCGTCTACGCGATCTCCGGCGGCTCGCCCGAGTTCCGCACCTGGGGCGGGAAGATGGTGATCACCGAGCAGTACCAGCAGACCCGGATGAACTCGCAGACCGTCGGCCTCGGCAGCGAGTACGACATCCCGGACGTGCCGCACGCCCAGCGCCTCAGCACCTCCGGCACCTTCATCCACGGCAACTACTGGTCCCCCGCCTCGACCTTCGGCAGCCAGAACACCAGCCACGGCTGCGTCGGCCTGCGCGACGTCAAGGGCGGCCAGGACGCCAACGCGGACGGCTACAAGTTCTTCAAGAGCTCGATGGTCGGCGACGTGGTCGAGGTCACCAACTCCGGCGACAAGACCGTCGTCCCGTCCAACGGCCTCAACGGCTGGAACATGGCCTGGGCCGACTGGAAGGCCGGCAGCGCGGTCTGACGCCCCGGGCGCCGCGGCAGTGCCACCCGCGCGGATCCCGACACCGATCTCGACGCGGCTCGCGGACCCGGCTAGCGGACCCGATCGGACTGATCGGGCTGGTCGACCTGCGGCCGGCCGGCGGAGCCTGCGGATCGCCGCCGAACGCGAGGGCCGAAATCCGCCGGACTCCCGGGGGCGGCGGCGGGAGGGTGGGCGTATGACGACCACCACTCCTCCCGTCCCGACCGCCCGAACCTCCCCGACCGTCCCGACTTCCCCGCCCGTCCTGACCGTCCGGGCGATCGACCCGGCCGTGCACCGCGCCCTGCTGGTGCGCGACGACGCAGGTCGCCCGCCGGTCCGCTCGGTCGACGACACCGGCGGCGCCCCGCTGCGCTGCTGCCTGGCCCGGGCCGCGGCCGGGGAGCGGATCGCCCTGCTGAGCTACGCGCCGCTGCGGCGCTGGGCCGCGGAGACCGGGGCCGAGCCCGGCCCGTACGAGGAACTCGGCCCGGTGTTCGTGCACGACGGCCCGTGCGAGGGCCCGGCGACCGGGGAGGGCTGGCCGGAGGGCTTCCACGGCGGGCAGCGGGTGCTGCGCGCCTACGACCGGCGCGGGCACATCCTCGGCGGCGTCGTGGTGCTGCCGGAGACCGCCGAGGCGGGCGCGGCGGAACTGCTCGCCGACCCGGAGACGGCCGTGGTGCACGTCCGGGCGGTGGAGTTCGGGTGCTTCATGCACGAGGTCCGTCGGGGCTGACCGGCCCGGCCGGCCCAGTGCTCACGAGCGCTTGGCGTAGTCCCCGTAACCCTGCCAGTCCAGGACGACCGCCGGCTCGTCGCCGACCACCCAGGCGTCGTGACCGGGTGGGCAGACCATGAAGTCGCCGGGGCCGAACTCGCTCTCCTCGCCGTCGTCCATGACGATCTTCAGCCGTCCCGAGATCATGTAGCCGACGTGCGCGGCCTGGCAGCTGTCCGTCTTCGCGATCGGCTTGACGTGCCGGGACCACTGCCAGCCGGGCCGGAACACCGCCCGCCCGACGCCCCCGGCGTCCAGGTGGACACCAGGCGCAGCTCGCCGGTGTCCGCCTCGAACGGGCGGACCTCCTCGGCATCGGTGTCGAAGTTCCTGCGGATGAGACCGGCCATGGGGTGCTCCTCGGCTCTCCTCGGGACAGGAGCGGCCGCGCCACCGGGGCGGGTGGTGCGGCCGCCGTCCTGGTCCCTCCAGTCTGCGCCCGCCGGGCCCGGGGCGGAAGCCGGGCGGCTCAGCCCTGGGTGCCCGTCCTGGCCACCCCGATCGGGCAGCTGGCGCCGGTGCCGCCCAGACCGCAGTAGCCGTTCGGGTTCTTGGCGTCCGACAGGTACTGCTGGTGGTACGGCTCGGCCGGGAAGAACGGGCCGGCCGGGGCGATCTCGGTGGTGATCGGGCCGAGGCCGAGCGCCGTCAGCGCCGGCTGGAAGGCGTCCCGGGTCGCGGTCGCGGTGGCCGCCTGGGCGGGGGAGTGGGTGTAGACCGCGGAGCGGTACTGGGTGCCCACGTCGTTGCCCTGCCGGTTGCCCTGGGTCGGGTCGTGCGCCTCCCAGAAGGTCTTCAGCAGCCGCTCGTAGGAGACCACCGCCGGGTCGAAGACCACCCGGACCGCCTCGGTGTGCCCGGTCAGGCCGCTGCACACCTCCTCGTACGTCGGGTTCGGGGTGTGGCCGCCCTGGTAGCCGACCAGCGTCGTCCAGACGCCGGGCAGCCGCCAGAACGTCCGCTCGGCGCCCCAGAAACAGCCGAGGCCCAGGTCCGCGACCTCGAACCCGTCGGGGTACGGGCCGGTCAGCGGGTGGCCGAGGACGGTGTGCGGCTCGCGCAGCGTGAAGTCGGGGGCCGCCCGGCCGGGCAGCGCCTGGTCGGCGGGGACGAGCGAGGACTTGTGGCGGTTGAACAGCACGGCCTGCTCCAACGGTTCGAGAAGGGTTGCGGAGGTTCCAACGCCGTCGCCCGCCCGGGGATTCCGGCCGGTCCCGGCGGCCGGGCGCCTTCCGGGCGCTTTCCGGGCGGCGGCCGGGCGTTCGCCGACTACGCTCGGAGCATGACCGAGCACCAGCTTCCCCAGGGCTTCGAGACCCTCGCCATCCACGCGGGTCAGGAAGCAGACCCCCAGACCGGGGCCGTCGTCACGCCGATCTACCAGGTGTCCACCTACAAGCAGGACGGGGTGGGCGGCCTGCGGGGCGGCTACGAGTACAGCCGCAGCGCCAACCCGACCCGCACCGCGCTGGAGGAGTGCCTCGCCGCGCTGGAGGGCGGCTCCCGGGGCCTTGCCTTCGCCTCCGGCCTCGCGGCCGAGGACACGCTCCTGCGCGCCGTCCTCAAGCCGGGCGACCACATCGTGATCCCCAACGACGCCTACGGCGGCACCTTCCGGCTCTTCGCCAAGGTGCTGACCCGCTGGGGCGTCGAGTTCTCCGTCGCCAACACCCAGGACCTGTCCACGGTCCGCGAGGCACTGCGGCCCAACACCCGCGCGGTCTGGGTGGAGACCCCGTCCAACCCGCTGCTGGGCATCACCGACCTGGCCGCGCTGGCCGAGATCGCGCACGGCGCCGGCGCGCTGCTGGTCGTCGACAACACCTTCGCCAGCCCGTACCTGCAGCAGCCGATCGCGCTGGGCGCCGACGTGGTCGTGCACTCGACCACCAAGTACATGGGCGGCCACTCCGACGTCGTCGGCGGCGCCCTGGTGATCGCCGAGGCCGGCCTGGCCGAGGAGGTCGCCTACCACCAGAACGCGATGGGCGCGGTCTCCGGCCCGTTCGACGCCTGGCTGGTGCTGCGCGGCATCAAGACCCTGGGCGTCCGGATGGACCGGCACAGCTCGAACGCCGAGAAGGTCGCCGAGCTGCTGGCCGGCCACCCCAAGGTCAGCCAGGTGCTGTACCCGGGCCTGCCCGAGCACCCCGGCCACGACATCGCCGCCAAGCAGATGAAGGCCTTCGGCGGCATGGTGTCGTTCCGGGTGAACGGCGGCGAGGAGGCGGCGGTCGAGGTCTGCAACCGGGCGGAGCTGTTCACCCTCGGCGAGTCGCTGGGCGGCGTGGAGTCGCTGATCGAGCACCCGGGCCGGATGACCCACGCCTCGGTGGCCGGTTCGGCGCTGGAGGTGCCGGCCGACCTGGTGCGGGTCTCCGTCGGCATCGAGTCGATCGACGACCTGCTGGCCGACCTCCAGCAGGCGCTGGGCAAGTAGCGCCCGTCACGCGCTAGGCGCCCTGCCGGCCCGCCGAGTACGACTCCATCGAGTGGTTGAAGCGGGCCAGCAGGGCGCAGAACACCCGCTGCTCCTCGGGTGGCCAGTCGGCGACCAGCTGACGTGTCAACTCCGTCCGCCCCGCCCGGACTTCGGCCAGCCGGTCGGAGCCGAGCGGGGTCAGGGCGAGCCGGACGGCGCGCCGGTCGGCCGGGTCCTGCACCCGGCCGACCAGGCCGGCCGCGACCAGCGGGGCGACCTGCCGGGTGACGGTGGAGGAGTCGACCCCCAGCGCGTCGGCCAGGGCCTTGACGTTGGCGGGCCCGAGGCGCTCCAGCCGCTCCAGCAGCAGGTAGGCGGCCCGGACCAGGGCGGCCACTCCGTCGGATCCGCGGACCTGTTCCATTCTGCGGGCGAACACCGCCAGCTGGTACTGCAGTTGCGTGTGGACGGGGTCGGTGAGGTCGGAGGCCAGGGGCGAGGTCGTCGTCATCGCGGCTCACGATCATCATGCGGTGAGAGAGGCTCAGCAGCAGCAGCGTACGCGGGCCGGGCGGGCCCGGGAACAGGGCCGACGTCCCCGGACGGCGCGTCGCCGGGCCGGGGGCCCGGCCCTAGGCTGCTGTCATGCACAGCTGGCCGATCACCCTCGACGATGTCCGCGGCGCCCAGAAGATGCTCGCCGGCGTGGCCCGGACGACGCCGATGGAGGGCAGCCGCCACCTTTCCGCGCTGGTCGGCGCTCCGGTCCACCTGAAGTGCGAGAACCTCCAGCGCACCGGCTCGTTCAAACTGCGCGGGGCGTACGTCCGGATCGCGGGCCTCTCGCCGGTGCAGCGGGCGGGCGGGGTCGTCGCGGCCAGTGCCGGCAACCACGCCCAGGGGGTGGCGCTGGCGGCCTCGCTGCTCGGGGTGCGCTCCACCGTCTTCATGCCGCTGGCCGCGCCGCTGCCGAAGGTCGCGGCGACCCGGGAGTACGGCGCCGAGGTCCGGCTGCACGGGACGACCGTGGACGAGGCGCTGCGGGCGGCGCAGCAGTACGCGGAGGCGAGCGGGTCGGTGTTCATCCACCCGTTCGACCACCGGGACATCGTGATCGGGCAGGCCACGGTCGGGCTGGAGATCCTGGAGCAGTGCCCTGAGGTGCGGACCGTGCTGGTCGGGGTGGGCGGCGGCGGTCTGCTGGCCGGGATCGCGGCGGCGGTCAAGCCGCTGCGGCCGGACGTCCGGGTGGTGGGGGTGCAGGCGGCGACCGCCGCCGCGTACCCGCCCTCGCTGGCGGCGGGGCGTCCGGTCTCGCTGGAGCGGTTCGCCACCATGGCCGACGGGATCATGGTGGGCCGGCCGGGGGACGTGCCGTTCGAGATCGTCAACACCCTGGCGGACGGGGTCCGCACCGTGTCCGAGGACTCGCTGTCCCGGGCCCTGCTGCTCGGGCTGGAGCGGTTGAAACTGGTGGTGGAGCCGGCCGGGGCGGCGCCGATCGCGGCCCTGCTGGAGCAGCCGGACTCCTTCGAGGGGCCGGTGGTGGCGGTGCTCTCCGGCGGCAACATCGATCCGCAGCTGATGCAGCGGGTGCTGCGGCACGGTCTGGCGGCCGCCGGCCGGTACCTCTCGCTGCGGGTGCGGCTGGCGGACCGGCCGGGGGCGCTGGCGGGGCTGCTCGGGGTGCTGACCCGGGTCGACGCCAATGTGCTGGACTTGGCGCACGTGCGGGTCGATCCCCGGCTGGGGCTCACCGAGGTGGAGGTGGACCTGCACCTGGAGACCAAGGGACCGGAGCACTGCGCGGCGGTGCTCGGCGAGCTGCGGGACGCGGGGTACGTGGTCTCCGCGTAGGGGTCCGGGGGCTCCGGAGTCGCTGGGCCACCGGGATTGGGGGCAAAGTGGGACAGACCGAATATTGTCCCGCGCAGTCGTCCCCGCCCTTCCGCCCTCCCCGAGGAGATGAGGCAGGCCCATGGCGCCAGCCATCCAAGCCGAGAACCTGGTGAAGACCTTCGGCGACGTACGAGCCCTGGACGGCGTCAGCCTCGACGTCCCCGAGGGCACGGTGCTCGGGCTGCTCGGCCCGAACGGCGCCGGCAAGACCACCACCGTGCGCGTCCTCACCACCCTGCTCCAGCCCGACTCCGGCCGTGCCACGGTGGCCGGTGTCGACGTCCTCAAGCACCCGAACCGGGTCCGCAGCCTGATCGGCCTCTCCGGCCAGTACGCCGCGGTCGACGAGTACCTCACCGGCTTCGAGAACCTCCAGATGGTCGGCGAGCTCTACCAGATGCCGGTCCGCGCGGCGAAGGCCAGGGCGCTCGAACTGCTGGAGTGGTTCAACCTCACCGAGGCCAAGGACCGCATCGCCAAGACCTACTCCGGCGGTATGCGCCGGCGCCTCGACCTGGCCGCCGCCCTGGTGGTCCGGCCGCCGGTGATGTTCCTGGACGAGCCCACGACCGGCCTCGACCCCCGCAACCGGCTCGCCCTGTGGGAGGTCATCGAGACCCTCGTCGAGCAGGGCACCACGCTGCTGCTCACCACCCAGTACCTGGAGGAGGCCGACCGCCTCGCCCACGACATCGCCGTGGTCGACCACGGCCGGGTGATCGCCCGGGGCACCGCCGACCAGCTCAAGGCGCAGATCGGCGGCGAGCGGATCGAGGTCGTGGTGCACCGGGCCGACCTGGTCGGCGAGGCGGTGGCCGCGCTGTCCGGCTACGCGCTGGGCGAGCCGGCGCTGGAGAAGAACACCCGCCGGATCACGGTCCCGGTCAGCGGCGGCGCCAGGGTGCTCGCGGACGTGATCCGCGAGCTGGACGCCCGTTCGATCGAGATCGACGACATCGGCCTGCGCCGGCCGACCCTGGACGACGTCTTCCTCTCGCTCACCGGTCACCACACCGAGGCCGACCAGGAGGAGTCCGGCGGCAGGGGCCGCGCCGACGGCTCCGATCCGGACGAGCGGGCCGTCCCGGCCGGGAAGGAGCGGTGAGATGACCAGTGCCACCGAGCACGCCATCGGCGGTGCGGTGCCCAAGCAGCGCCGGGGTGCGGCCGCCGTGCTGCACGACTCGTGGGTGGTCGCCAAGCGGAACCTGCGCCGGATGACCCGGATACCCGAGATCGTGGTGTTCGGGCTCATGCAGCCGGTGATGTTCGTACTGCTGTTCTCGTTCGTCATGGGCGGCGCGATCCGGATCCCCGGGACGGAGTCCAGCTCCTCGACGTACATCCAGTTCCTGATGGCCGGCATCTTCGCCCAGACCGTCACCTTCGCGGTGGCCGGCGCCTCGGCCGGCATCGCCGAGGACATGTCCAAGGGGCTGGTGGACCGGTTCCGCTCCCTGCCGATGACCCGCTCGTCGGTGCTGGTCGGCCGCACCCTGGCGGACCTCTGCCAGACCGCCTTCACCCTGGTGGTGCTCGCGGTGGTCGCGGTGCTGGTCGGCTGGCGGATCCACCACGGGTTCTGGTCCGCGCTGGGCGCGTTCGGGCTGCTGCTCCTGCTCGGCTACGCGTTCTCCTGGATCGGCGCGCTGATCGGCCTCTCGGTGCGCAGTCCGGAGGCGGCCACCTCGGCCGGGCTGATCTGGCTGTTCCCGCTGACCTTCATCTCCAACGCCTTCGTGCCGGTCAGCTCGATGCCGGGCTGGCTGCAGGGGATCGCCTACTGGAACCCGTTCAGCGCCACCGTGCAGGCCTGCCGCAACCTCTTCGGCAACCAGGTCGGGCCGGTGGACGACGTCTGGCCGATGCAGCACGCGGAGCTGATGTCGGTGCTCTGGTCGGTGGTGATCATCGCGGTGTTCTCCTGGCTGTCGGTGCGCAAGTACCGCTCGGCCGCGGGCTGAGCCGGGCGGGCGCAGGCGAAAGGGCGGCCGTGGCAGGTGCCACGGCCGCCCTTTCGCGCGTCCGTCCGTCCGGCCTTCCGCCCGTCCGGCCTTCCGCCCGTCCGCGCTTCTGCCGGAGCGGCGGGGGAGGATCAGCCGGCGTAGGGCTTGACCTCGATGATCTTGACCATGGCCCGCTTGCCGTTCGGCAGCTCGTACGTCGCCTCGTCGCCGATGGTCTTGGCGTCGATGGCGCGGCCCAGCGGGGACTGCGGAGAGTAGATCTCCAGGTCGTCGTCGCCGGCCACCTCGCGCGAACCCAGCAGGAACTTCATGGTGTCGTCCACGTCGCCGTCGAAGGCGACCGTGACCACCATGCCCGGAGCGACCACGCCCGAGTCGGCCGGGGCCTCGCCGACCTTGGCACGCTCCAGGAGCTGGGTGAGCTGGCGGATCCGCAGCTCGTACTTGCCCTGCTCCTCCTTGGCCGCGTGGTAGCCGGCGTTCTCCTTGAGGTCACCCTCCTCGCGCGCGGCCTCGATCTTCTGCGCGATCTCGATCCGCCAGGGGCCGGTCAGGTGATCCAGCTCGGCCTTGAGCTGGTCGTAGCCGGACTGAGTGAGCCAGGTCACGTTCTCGCTGGTCTGGGTCACGGGTGCTCCTCGTAGGTGCTGGGGCTGTGCTGAGGGTGTGAGTCGTCAGCGCGTAGGTGGATGCTGATAACGGTCTTAACTACAAAGCAACGCCCGCTCCCGTACCAGCTGGTGCGGAAGGGGCGAAACCATGAGCCTAACAACTCCTGCCGACAATCGGGAGGGTCGTTGGCGCGTCATTGACGGCGGCGTTGCGCCGAGGTGTACGGGACGGGCCGAGGAGTTCGGGACGGTGTCCGGGATCGGTGGGCGGGACTCCCTACGGATGCCCGCCCGCCCGGGCGAATATGCGCCCGCCACCGGGCCGGCCGCCACCGGATTCCCGGGCGGGTCGGCCTTCCCGTGCCCTTCGGGTCCGCCCTGCGCGGGCGTGGTGCGGGCGTGGTGCGGGTGCTACGCCGGTGCTACGCGGGTGTGCAGCCCAGCAGCTCGGCGGTGGTGCCGCGGGCGGTGGTCCGCAGACTGACCACCGCGTCGTAGCCGGTGCCCGCCGCGGGGACGGGGAAGTCGGCGACCCCGACCACCGCGCCGTCCTCGCCCTGCGAGCGGACGGTGCAGCTGCCGGCCGTGCCCTCGGTCTTGCGCACCGCCAGGTGCAGCTGGAGCTCGCTGTCCGAGAGCGCCTGGAAGGTCGGCACGGTGCCGTTGATCCGGGTCTCCCGGATCAGGTACGAGCTGCCCAGCCAGGCGATCAGGCCCAGCGCCAGTACCCCGCAGACCGCGCCGATCACCTTGAGCCGGCGGTCGGTCTCGCGGTCGCCGCGCCGCCCGTAGCGCCCCTCGGGGAGCCGCGGGGTCCGGGTGCCAGCACTCATGGGGCTCAGTCCTCTCGTGAGGAGGAGGCCGCGCGGGTGGTGCGGGGGAATGCGGGGCTCCTCCAGTCCGTCACTATAGGAGGGGCACGCCCGCGGCCGGTCCGGCGGGGGCGGGGCTCGGCCGTGTCGGCGCCGTACGCCGCGGCCGGTCCCGCGGTGACGCGGCCCCGAGAGCGGCTCGGACGGTGGGCGGACCGGATGGCGCGGGACGCCCGGACATTTGTGGAAGGAACGCACGCGTTGACTGAGCAGTTGCGACTGATGGCGGTGCACGCACACCCGGACGACGAGTCCAGCAAGGGCGCGGCGACCATGGCCATGTACGTCGACCAGGGGGTGGACGTGCTGGTGGCCACCTGCACCGGGGGGGAACGCGGTTCGGTCCTCAACCCGAAGCTGCAGGGCAAGCCGGAGATCGAGGAGAACATCCACGAGGTGCGGCGCAAGGAGATGGACGAGGCCCGCGCGATCCTCGGGGTCAAGCAGGCCTGGCTGGGCTTCGTGGACTCGGGCCTGCCCGAGGGCGACCCGCTGCCCCCGCTGCCCGAGGGCTGCTTCGGCCTCCAGGACGTCAAGGAGGCGGCCGAACCACTGGTCCGCCTGATCCGGGAGTTCAAGCCGCAGGTCATCACGACCTACGACGAGAACGGCGGCTACCCGCACCCCGACCACATCATGACCCACAAGATCACCATGGCGGCCTTCGACGCCGCCGGGGACCCCGACGCCTACCCCGGGGCCGGCGAGCCCTGGCAGCCGCTGAAGCTCTACTACAACCACGGCTTCCCGATGGGCCGGATCCGCGCCCTGCACAAGTACCTCAGCGAGAACGGCCACGAGTCCCCCTACGGCGAGTGGATCGCCGGCTGGGAGAAGAGCGGCCGCACGGAACGCGAGATCACCACCCGGGTCCGCTGCGACGACTGGTTCGAGACCCGGGACCGCGCGCTGATCGCGCACGCCACCCAGATCGACCCGGACGGCCCGTGGTTCCGCGTCCCGCTGGAGGTCCAGCGCGAGGTGTGGCCCACCGAGGACTACGAGCTCGCCCGTACCCTGGTCGACGTGGACCTGCCGGAGGACGACCTGTTCGCCGGTCTGCGTATCCCCAGCCTGACGGCCGAGTCGGCCGACACGCGGGACTGAAGCACCCCCCGACGGCCCGGCTCCCCGTGAGCCGGGCCACCATAGAGATATGAGTGCCCCCGTGAACCTCACCCACCTCGCCGCCGAGCTCGCCGTCGACGACGCCAAGGTCACCCCCGGCCTGCTGGGCTTCGTCGTCTTCGCCGCCCTCGGCGTGGCCACCTGGTTCCTGGCCAAGTCGATGAACCGCCAGTTCAAGAAGGTCGACTTCGCCGAGGAGCCGGAAGCCCCGAAGGAGTGAGGCCATGCCCCCCTCCCGGGCGCCGATGCGCAAGGATGGGGGGCATGCCGAACCGCCTCGCCGACGCCACATCCCCCTACCTGCAGCAGCACGCCGACAACCCGGTCGACTGGTGGCCGTGGGGGCCGGAGGCCTTCGCCGAGGCGGAGCGCCGGGGGGTGCCGGTGCTGCTGAGCGTGGGGTACGCGGCCTGCCACTGGTGTCATGTGATGGCCCACGAGTCGTTCGAGGACGACGGGACGGCCGGGTACCTCAATGAGCGGTTCGTCGCCGTCAAGGTCGACCGGGAGGAGCGGCCGGACGTCGATGCCGTGTATATGGAGGCGGTCCAGGCGGCGACCGGGCAGGGGGGCTGGCCGATGACCGTCTTCCTGACCCCGGAGAAGGAGCCGTTCTACTTCGGCACCTACTTCCCGCCCGAGCCCCGGCACGGCATGCCCTCGTTCCGGCAGGTGCTGGAGGGTGTGCACGCGGCCTGGCGGGACCGGCGGGAGGAGGTCGGGGAGGTCGCCGGGCGGATCCGGGCCGATCTGGCCGAGCGGGCCTCCGTCTACGCGGTCGGCAGCGGGGTGCACACGCCGCCCGGGGAGGCCGAGCTGCACCAGGCGCTGGTCGGGCTCAGCCGTGAGTTCGACGAGCGGCACGGCGGCTTCGGCGGGGCGCCGAAGTTCCCGCCGGCCATGGTGGTCGAGTACCTGCTGCGCCACCACGCCAGGACCGGCTCCGAGGCGGCGCTGGAGATGGCCGTCCGCACCGGCGAGGCGATGGCCCGCGGCGGCATCCACGACCAGCTCGGCGGCGGCTTCTCGCGGTACGCGGTGGACGCCGGCTGGGTGGTGCCGCACTTCGAGAAGATGCTGTACGACAACGCGCTGCTGCTCCGCGCGTACCTGCACCTGTGGCGGGCGACCGGCTCCCCGCTGGCCCGCCGGACGGCGCTCTCCACGGCGGACTTCCTGCTGCGCGAACTGCTCACCCCCGAAGGCGCGTTCGCCTCCGCACTGGACGCCGACAGCCTCGACGAGGAGACCGGCGTCAGCAGCGAGGGCGCCTACTACGTCTGGGAGCCGGGCCAGTTGGTCGACCTGCTCGGTCCGGCCGACGCGGCCACCGCCGCCCGGCTGTTCTCCGTCACCGCCGGCGGCACCTTCGAGCACGGCACCTCCGTCCTCCAGCTCCTGGCCGACCCCGAGGACCCCGCCGAGTACGAGGCGATCAGGGCGCGGCTGCTGGCGGCCCGCGCGGAGCGCCCGGCGCCCGCCCGGGACGACAAGGTGGTCGCCGCCTGGAACGGCCTCGCCGTCGCCGCCCTCGCCGAGACCGGCGCGCTGCTGGACCGCCCCGACCTCGTCGCGGCCGCCGAACGCGCCGCGGACCTGCTGCTCGCCGTCCACCTCACCCCCGACGGCCGGCTGCTGCGCACCTCCCGCGACGGCCGCCCCGGCGCCAACGCGGGCGTGCTGGAGGACTACGCCGACACCGCCGAGGGCTTCCTCGCGCTGTACGCCGTCACCGGCGAGGCGGAGTGGCTCCAGCTGGCGGGCGGGCTGCTCGACACCGTGCTCCGGCACTTCACCGACGAGGCGACCGGCGCCCTCTACGACACCGCCGACGACGCCGAGGAACTGATCCGGCGCCCGCAGGACCCGACCGACAACGCGACCCCGTCCGGCTGGACCGCCGCCGCGAACGCGCTGCTCGGCTACGCCGCCTACACCGGCTCGGAGCGCCACCGGACCGCCGCCGAGCGGGCGCTGGGCATCGTCGGGGCGCTGGCCGCGCGTGCGCCCAGGTTCGTCGGCTGGGGCCTGGCGGCGGCGGAGGCGCTGGCCGACGGGCCGCGCGAGGTCGCGGTGATCGGCCCGGCCGCAGACCCGGCGACGGCCGCCCTGCACCGGACCGCCTTGCTGGGCACCGCGCCCGGCGCGGTGGTCGCGTTCGGCGAGCCGGGCGCGGGCAGCGACGACGTCCCGCTGCTGGCCGGCCGGCCGCTGGTGGACGGCGCGCCCGCCGCGTACGTCTGCCGCCACTTCACCTGCGACGCCCCGACCACCGATCCGGCCGTCCTCGCCGCCCGGCTGGGCGCGCTCCAGGACGTGCCCGGGCGGTAGAAAACGCGGTGGTGCGAGGCGGGGAGGGCGGGGGAGGATGGGCCATGCCCTGGACCATCAGCAGCTCCCTCGACGACTTCCGTGCCCGGGCCGGCGGGTTCCTCGCCGCGCATCCGGCCGAGAACACCGTCCTGCTCACGATCACGGACCGGCTGGCGGCGAGCGGCCCGCACTACTACGGCGACGGCGTGCCGGTGTTCGGCTGGTGGCGCGCCGAGCCGGACGGGCCGGTCGCCGGTGCGTTCGTGCGGACGCCGCCGTTCACCCCGCGGTTGGGACTGATGCCGGAATCGGCCGCGGCCGAGCTGGCCGCCGAGCTGGCCGCTGAGTCGGCCGCTGAGTCGGCCGCTGGGTCGGCCGCCGCCCCGGCCGGCTCCGCGGTGCTCACCGGAGCGGGCGGGAGTGCGGCGGCGACGCTGGCCTTCGGGGCCGCCTGGGCCGCGGCCACCGGCACCACGAGCGCCGTCAGGAGGAACGAACGGCTGTACCGGCTGGGCGAGTTGGTCGATCCGCCACGCCCGCCGTCCGGCCGGTCCCGGCTCGCCGGAGCGGCCGACCGCGAGTTGCTGGTCCGCTGGTTCACCGAGTTCGCCGAGGAGGTGGACATCCGGATCACCAACGTCGCGACGGTGGTGGACGACCGGACCGCCGTCGGCCACCTGCACCTGTGGGAGGACGGCGGGCGGCCGGTCGCGGTGGCGGGGGCCGGTGCGGTGATCGCCGGGATGTCGCGGATCGGGCCGGTCTACACCCCGGGCGACGCCCGCGGCCGGGGCTACGCCAGCGCGGTCACGGCCGCCGCCTCGGCCGCCGCCCTCGCCCGGGGTGCGGCGGAGGTGCTGCTCTACGCCGATCTCGCCAATCCGACCAGCAACTCGATCTACCAGCAGATCGGCTACCGGCCGGTGGAGGACTGCGTGGAGCTGGCCTTCGGCGACTGAGGTCCGCCGACGGCCGACAGTCGCGACCTTAGCCGGGACCGCCCCCCGTGACCGGTACGACCGGCGTGCCCGCTACTCCCAGTCCCAGCTGATGCCCAGGATGCAGGGCCGCAGGGCGGTCGCGACCAGGTGGACGCAGTGGTGGCCGTCGAGGGTCAGCTCCTCGGTCTCGTGGGGCCGTTCGGCGGGCGAGCGGCGGGCGAAGCGGTGGCAGCGCACGGGGAGCGCCTCCGGGTGGAAGGTGACCTGGAGGACGTACTGGCCGGCACCCGAGTTGAAGCCCCGGACGTACTCGCAGCTGGGAGTGGGGGACGGGGCGTCGTCGAAGCCGTAGCCGAGCAGATGGGTGTCGCCCGCGCGCAGCCGTCGGTCCAGCAGGAGTTCGGCGACCAGCAGGTCGTGGGCCTGGTCGCGGCGGATGCGGCCGGGGCGGCAGTTCTCCTCGGCGCGGACACCGACCCGGGTGATGTCGCTGCCGGGGTCGCCCTGGTGAATGGCGAGGTAGCGGTCGATCCCGTCGCGGTGGGCGCGCAGGGCGTGCTGGGAGTCGCGCCGGCTCAGCCGGCGGTCGGCGCCGATCCGGATCCGTTCGATGTGGGTGATGGTGTGCAGTCCGGTGTCGCGCGGGCTGGACAGCTCGGTGAGCAGGTCGTCGACGGCGGTGGCCGGGCTGATGAGGTCGCGGTAGGGGCGGACGGGCGGGCCGGCCGGCTCGGCGGGTGCGCCGCGCCGGGGGCCCAGCAGTCTGGTGAGGGAGTGCGCGGGGAGGTCCAGGACCCGCTCCAACTCCCTGACGGCGCGCAGTGACTCCGGCCGTTCGGGGCGGCGGTGGCCCTGCTGCCAGTAGCTGAGGCTGGTGACCCCGATGTGGACGCCGCGCAGCGCGAGGTGGTCGCGGACCCGGTGCAGGGCGAGGCCCCGGACGGCGATGGCGGTGCGCAGGGCGAGATGGAACGGGCCGGTCCGCAGCGCGGTGGCGAGGTCGGGGTGGTCGGTCCGCTGCATGCGGCCTCCTCGGGTGGCGGACGGGGGGCGGGCCCGGTCGGTCGTGAATATTCACATGTGGAGGGGGGTTTGTCACCGGTGAGGGCGTGACTGGCAGGGGTTCCCGGGCCGGCGTTCACAACGGGGCGGGTGCGTTCACACCCGGCGGAAGGGGTGCCGAGGGGCGTTGACCGGCCATGTCAACAGCGCGATGCTCAGTGGCGCGATCCGGACCGCACCCCCACACCTCTCAACTCCTCTGCTTGTCGCAAGGAGGAAATCCCCCATGTCAGTCACACGGACACGCCTGCGCCGCACCGTCTCGGTGCTCGCACTCGGCGTCCTCGGCCCGGCGCTCAGCGTCGCGGCCGTCACTCCGGCCCAGGCCACCCCCACGGCCTCGTCCACCCCCGTCCAGGCCCAGGCCCAGGCCCAGCGGGTACGGCCCGCCGCCGCGGGCGCCACGGCCGATCTGGCCGGCACCTTCAAGAAGCTCAACATCACCATGCAGCAGCAACAGCAGACCAACTGGTGCTGGGCGGCGAGCGGCAACACCATCGCCACCTGGTACGGCTACACCTACAGCCAGAACCAGTTCTGCAATGCCGCGTTCGGCCGTTCGATCAACTCCGGCTGCCCCAACAGCCAGGCCACGCTGGGTGATGTGCAGAACGGTCTGAGCTGGATCGGCATCAACCCGGGCTCCTACGTCACCGGCTATCTCCGCTACAGCACGGTGCAGACCGAGGTGAACGCCGACCGGCCGATCGAGACCCGGATCCAGTGGAGTTCCGGCGGCGGCCACATGCACGTGGTCTACGGGTTCGACACCTCCAACAACTGGGTCTACTGGGGCGACCCGTGGCCGTCCAACACCCGCTACAACTGGGCGGACTACAACTACTACGTGTCGAACGGCACGTTCTCCTGGACCCACTCCCTGTACCGGATCGGCGCGTGAGGGGCGACATGAGCAGCATGCGTGAGGCCGCGGCCGTCCGCGGCGCGACGATCGTCCTGCTGGCCGCCGGTCTCGGCCTGGCCCTCGCCCCGGCCGCCTCCGCGGCCGGATCCGGCGGGGTGCCCGAGCCGGTGCCCGCGGCGGAGCTGGCCCAGGCCCGCGGCGCGGTGCAGAGTCCGGCCGTGCTGGACCAGGTGGGCCGGTTCTTCGCCCGCAAGGGCGCCCCGTCGGCCGGCCGGCTCCCGGTCGGGCAGCTCACGGTCGGGGCGGCGGAAGAGGCGTCGGGTGCGGCCGCCGCCGCGCCCAGGCTGGCCGGTGACACCGTGCCGGTGTACCTGCTGGACGCGGACTTCGTGTCCGGCTCCCCGGGCGCCCCGGTGGCCCGGGCCGAGTTCACCGCGAGCAAGGTGGTCGCGGCGGACGGCCAGGTCGCCTCGGTCTGGACGGTCAAGCAGAACGACGGCTGGCGGGTCGTCAACATCGCCACCGGCGGCGACGAGAGCGACTACGCGGCGCGGGCGGTGGCCGGCGGTGGCGGTACGGCGTTCCGCGAGCCGCAGATCAACGCCTGGTACGTGCTGCGGGACGGCCGGGTGCTGCCGCTGGACGACGAGGCGCGCCGCTCGGTGGGCGAGGCCGGGGTGAGCCTGGCCGCGTACCAGGGGCTGGTCCGGCAGCGGTACGGCGACAAGCTGCCCGGCTCGGCGTACGACCGGGCGGGCAAGGGCGGCGGCTACGAGCCCGGCGCTGCTCAGGCCGCCGGTTCTCCGGCGGACGGCGGCACCGCGCTGCCGGCGGTGACGGCGGCCGCCGCCCTGGGCGTCACGGCGCTCGCGGGCGCGGGCCTGGCGCTCCGGCGGCGGGCGGCGGTGCGGGCGGTGAATCGGCTCTAGGGACCGGAGCGGACAGCGAACGGCGGACCGGCGGCGGGGCGTTGAGCCCCGGCGCCGGTCCTGCCGTGCGTCATGACCCGGTGAACCCGTCCTCCAGGATCGCGAAGGTGCGGTGGACGAGGTCGGCGATGTCCTCGGTGCCGCCGCCCTCGGCCCACTGGAGCACGGTCTCCGTGGTGGCGGCGCCGATCGCGGCGGCGGTGATCCGCATCGCGAAGGTGGGCTCCCGCACTCCGGCCCGCCGGGTCAGCGCGGTGAGGTAGAGCCGCTGCGGTTCGTTGCCGGTGTCGATCATCCGGGCGCGCAGCGCGGGCACGTCCTTGGTCAGCCGCAGCCGGACCAGCAGTTCTTCGCGCTCGTGCTCCGGCAGTTGCCGCAGCAGCCCGATGAGGGCCTCCCGGCAGGACCGCAGGAACGGTTCACCGGCGGGGCGGGCGAGCAGGGCGTCGATCATCGCCGGGTCGTACTCGTCCGTGAGGACGAGGTCCTCCTTGGTGGCGAAGTACCGGAAGAAGGTGGAAGGCGAGACCTCGGCGGCGGCCGCGATCTGGTCGACCGTGGTGTTCTCGTAGCCCTGCTCGGCGATCAGCCGGTAGGCCTCGCGCCGGATGGTCTGGCGGGTCTTCAGCTTCTTCCGCTCGCGCAGCGACAGCGGCGCCTCCAGCATCGCCTGGACCGGGTCGTCCGGTCCGGCCGGAGGTGCCGTTGCCGACTGCGGTGCGCTCATGTCTTCGATTATCCGTGATCGGTCGCGGGCACGACGGTCCCCCCGGGCTTCTCCGGCTCCCCGACGGGCGCGGCCCCGGCGGGCCCGGCCGGCCCGGCGGCGGCCCCGGCACCCGCGACCGCTGCCCCGACACCCTCGACGGCGGTCCCGGCACCCGCGACCGCTGCCCCGGCCGGTTCGGCGGCCGGCATCCGCAGCGCCACGAGCACCGCCGACAGCACCGCGATCACCCCCGAGACCAGCAGCACGACCGTCATCCCGTGCACATACGCGCCGTGCGCCGAGGCGGCCAGGGCGGGGTCGCCGGTCGCGGCGGCGACCGCGTCGGCGGCGACCACCGAGCGTCCGGCCCGCTCGGCCGCGCCCGCCGCGAGCCCGCCGGTGTCCAGCGCCCCCCGGTAGGAGTCGGCCAGCAGGCTGCCGAAGACGGCCACCCCGATCGCGCCGCCGACCTGGCGGAAGGTCTGCAGCAGTCCGGAGCCCACCCCGGCCCGGGCGGGCGGCAGGGTGAGCAGGGCGGTGGCCTGCGCGGTGATCAGCGACAGGCCCATGCCGACCCCGAGCAGGGTGAGCCAGACGGCGGCGAGGGCGTAGCCGTCCGAGACCTCGGTGCGGCTGCCGAGGAGCAGCGCGCCGGCCAGCAGGGCCAGCCCGAGGACGATCACGGCCCGGGGGCCGGTCCTGGCGACGAGCCGGTCGCTGAGCCGGGCGGCCACCATCAGGCCGAGCATCATCGGCATCAGCCGCAGGCCGGTACCGAAGGCGTCGGCGCCGAGGACGCTCTGGAAGTACAGCGGGAGGACGAAGAAGGCGCCGAACAGCACCAGTGACACCAGCGTCGCGGCGACCGTCGACCAGCGGAAGCCGCCGTCGGCGAGCAGGGCCAGGTCGAGCATCGGGTGCTGCTGCCGTCGGCTGCGCAGCACCAGGGCGGTGAGTGCGACCAGCGCGCCGCCGACCGTGCCGAGGACCAGCGGGTCGCTCCAGCCGCGCTCGGGGCTCTCGATGATGCCGTAGGTGAGCGCGGCCAGTCCGCCCGCGCCGAGCAGGGTGGCGGGCAGGTCGATCCGGGGCGCGGCCGGGTTGCGGGTCTCCGGCAGCAGCAGGGTGCAGGCGGTGATGCCGATCACCACCAGCGGCAGGTTGATCGCGAAGATCGCGCCCCACCAGAAGTGCTGGAGCAGGAAACCGCCGATCAGCGGACCGAGCGGGGTGCCGACGGCCAGCGAGGCGGCCAGGATCGCGGTGGCGCGGCGCTGCTCGGCGGGCGGGAAGAGGCTGGGGATCACCGCCATGGACATCGGCATGACGAGCGCGCCGGCCAGGCCCATCGCGGCCCTGGCGGCGATCAGTGTGCCCGGGCTGTCGGCCAGCATGCCGACGGCCGAGGCGAGACCGAAGAGGGCCAGGCCCAGGGTGAGGGTGAAGCGGCGGCCGAAGCGGTCGCCGATCAGCCCGGCCGGGAGCATCACGGCGGCGAACACCACGGTGTAGGAGTCGACGATCCACTGCTGCTGTCCGGTGGTGGCCTGGAGCTGCGAGGCGAGCGTGGGCAGGGCCACGTTCAGGACCGTCATGTCGAAGCTGATCACCAGGACGCTGAGTGCGACCGCGACGAGGGCGAGCCAGCGCCGCGGGTCAGGCCCGGGTGGGGCCGCCTGATCGGTGGGCGGGGTGGACACGGGGAACCTCCGGGAACCTGCGAAGGGAGTCTCTCTCAAATGAGAGTAGCTCTCAAAAGGTGGCTCCCGTCAACATCGGATCATGGTTCCCGATTGACTACGCTGCGTGATGTGACCTGGAAGTGCGCGTTCCGCACGGGGAATTGACGCAACGTTGATCTGCCGTTCGCCGCTTTCGGGCGGTTGCGGGTGACTGTCGGTAGATAGCATGTGGCCGTCGGTCAGTGCTGGCCGGTGCGTGCCGAGAGCGGAGAAGGGGTGGGGCGGCACGGGCCGACCACGAGCCCGGCGCAGGAAGGGGAAGCCGAAATGGCCGATCGGGAGTCGGGCGCCCAGGTCTGGGGCGCCGCAGTGGTGGTGGCTTCGGCCCTGGCCGTGGTCGCGGCCTATCTGATCAACGGCGCCGCGCTGGTGCTGGTGGTCGCCGGGGTCGAGGTGCTGCTGTTGATGGTGTACGTGGGCCGGCGCTGGCGGCTGCTCCGCCAGGCGCCCGAGCCGGACCGCCGGGCGGCGCCGAAGGGCCATCGGACGACGGGTGGCACCGTGGACGCCGCGCACTGCGAGCGCTGCCGCCGGGCCCGGGAGGCGATCGACGCGCGGCAGGCCGGGCGCCGGCCGCGGACCTGGTACGCGCACGACCACCACGACCGGTCGCGCGAGCGCCGCCGCGAGGGCCCGCACGAGCACGGGGCGCACGAGCGGGCGCCGCACGAGCGCGGGTCGCGCGAACACACGCCGCACGAGCACGGGGCGCGCGAACACACGCCGCACGAGCACGGGGCGCACGAGCACGCGCCGCACGAGCACGGGGCGCACGAGCACGCGCCGCACGAGCGCCCGGTCCGGGAGTGGACAGCGGAACGGGTGGCCGTCCGGTCGCACGACCGGTCGACCGCCCGTCACGGGGCGCCGGGCTCAGCCGGCCGCGCTGTAGGCCACCAGTGAGACGCCGACGTACTGGGTGATGAAGGCCCCGAGGGTGAAGGCGTGGAACACCTCGTGGAAGCCGAACCAGCGCGGTGACGGGTCCGGCCGCTTGAGCCCGTAGACCACGCCGCCGATGCTGTAGAGCACCCCGCCGACGATCATCAGCACCATGACCGCGACCCCGCCCGCGTGCAGGAAGTCCGGCAGGAAGAACGCGGCGGCCCAGCCCAGCGCGAGGTACACCGGCGTGTACAGCCAGCGCGGCGCGCCGACCCAGAAGACCCGGAACGCGATCCCCGCCAGCGCACCGCCCCAGACCGCCCAGAGCAGCACCTGCCGGGCGGCGCCGTCCAGCAGCAGGATGGTGAACGGCGTGTAGGTGCCGGCGATGATCAGGAAGATGTTCGCGTGGTCCAGCCGGCGCAGGATCGCGTCGCCGCGCGGGCCCCAGGTGAACCGGTGGTAGACCGCGCTGACCCCGAAGAGCAGCCAGGCGCTGGCCGAGTAGATCGCGCACGCGACTCTCGCGGGCCCGGGTTCGGCCAGGCAGATCAGCACGATCCCGGCGGCCACGGCGGCGGGGAACATTCCGGCGTGCAGCCAGCCGCGCCACTTCGGCTTGAGCGGCGCACGCTCCGCGTTCTCCAGGAGCTCAGCAGTCATGAGCCGCATGCTACCCGCTACCTACGGATCCGTAGGTTACCCACCCGTAGGAAGTGGCGCTCATCACGAGTTGGACGTTTTGGAGTGTTGGCGCAGGGGGCGAAGGGGACTCCAGGCCCCCTGGGGCCTTCTGCTACTGGCTGGTAATCATCCTTACTGTAGTAAAAGATGCGTCAACTTCGCCTTCTTGCCGTGTTCCGGGCCAAGGTGCGGAGCTACGCTGCAAGCACCCTCAACCCCCGCTACGCCGTCTCCCCGCCGGGATGGCGTGAAACGGAGCGATCGTGTCGAACGAGAACTCGGCTGCTCTCAGCGCCGCGCCGACCCGCCACCAGCGTCTGCTGGCGTGGGTGCGCGAGATTGCGGAGATCACCCAGCCGGACCGCGTCGAATGGTGCGACGGTTCCGAGGAGGAGTACCAGCGCCTCGCGGACCTGCTCGTCGCCCAGGGCACTTTCAAGAAGCTCAACGAGGACAAGCGACCCAACTCCTACTACGCCGCGTCCGACCCCACGGACGTGGCGCGGGTCGAGGACCGCACCTTCATCTGCTCCGAGCAGGAGAAGGACGCCGGCCCGACCAACCACTGGAAGGCCCCCGCCGAGATGCGGGCCATCTTCCAGGGCGAGCAGGGCCTGTTCCGCGGCGCCATGAAGGGCCGCACCATGTACGTCGTCCCGTTCTCGATGGGCCCGGTCGGCTCCCCGCTGGCCGCGTACGGCGTCGAGATCACCGACTCCGCCTACGTCGCGGTGTCGATGCGCGTGATGACCCGCATGGGCCGCGCGGTGCTGGACCAGCTCGGCGAGGACGGCGACTTCGTCAAGGCCGTGCACACCGTCGGCGCCCCGCTGGCCGAGGGCCAGGCGGACGTGCCGTGGCCGTGCAACAGCACCAAGTACATCTCGCACTTCCCGGAGAGCCGCGAGATCTGGTCCTTCGGCTCCGGCTACGGCGGCAACGCCCTGCTGGGCAAGAAGTGCTACGCGCTGCGCATCGCCTCGACCATGGCCCGTGACGAGGGCTGGCTGGCCGAGCACATGCTCATCCTGAAGCTCACCCCGCCGTCGGGCGAGGTCAAGTACGCGGCCGCCGCCTTCCCGTCGGCCTGCGGCAAGACCAACCTGGCGATGCTCCAGCCCACCGTCCCGGGCTGGAAGGTCGAGACGATCGGCGACGACATCGCCTGGATGCGCTTCGGCGCCGACGGCCGCCTGTACGCCATCAACCCCGAGGCCGGCTTCTTCGGCGTCGCGCCGGGCACCGGTGTCGACACCAACGCCAATGCGATCGACACCCTCTGGGGCAACACCGTCTTCACCAACGTCGCGCTCACCGACGACGGTGACGTGTGGTGGGAGGGCCTCACCGACGAGCCGCCGGCCCACCTGATCGACTGGCGGGGCAACGACTGGACGCCGGAGTCCGGCACCCCGGCGGCCCACCCGAACGCCCGTTTCGCCGTTCCGGCCGCGCAGTGCCCGACCATCGCCCCCGAGTGGGAGGACCCGGCGGGTGTGCCGATCTCGGCGATCCTGTTCGGCGGCCGCCGGGCCACCGCCGTCCCGCTGGTGACCGAGTCCTTCGACTGGCAGCACGGTGTCTTCCTCGGTGCGAACATCGCCTCCGAGAAGACCGCCGCGGCCGAGGGCACCGTCGGCGAGCTGCGTCGCGACCCGTTCGCGATGCTGCCGTTCTGCGGCTACAACATGGGTGACTACTTCGCCCACTGGCTGAAGATCGGCGCCGCGGCCGACGCCGCCAAGCTGCCGAAGATCTACTACGTGAACTGGTTCCGCAAGAACGCCGACGGCCAGTTCGTCTGGCCGGGCTACGGCGAGAACAGCCGCGTGCTGAAGTGGATCGTCGAGCGCCTGGAGGGCAACGGCGAGGGCGTCGAGACCCCGATCGGCGTGCTGCCGACCGTCGAGGGCTTCGACCTGAACGGCCTGGAGCTGTCGAAGGAGGACCTCGACCTGCTCTTCACCGTCGACGCCGACATCTGGCGTCAGGAGGCCGCGCTCGTCCCCGCCCACCTGGAGCTGTTCGGTGAGCACACGCCCACCGAGCTGTGGGACGAGTACCGAGACCTGGTCGCCCGCCTCGGCTGAGCCTGAGCCTCAGCAGGAGCGGTAGAGAGACCGGTGTGCCGCACGAACCGCGCACCGGTCAGCGACAGGACGGCCGGAGACCCGACGGACGATCTTTCCCCGACCAAGGAGATCGCCCGACCGGGGCTCCGGCCGTAGCGCTTTTCCGGGCGCCCCGCAGCGGCTCGCACGCCGGAGCGCGCGCACACCGGAGCGCCGGAGCGCCCGCACCTCGCAGTGCCGAAGCGCCCGCACCCCGCAGCGCCTCGCGGCTGGAGGTGCCCTGCGGCCGGGAGCGTCCTGCGGCCGGGAGTGTCCTACGGCTGGGTGTATCCGCTCAGGAAGGTGCCGATCCGGGTGACCGCGTCGGTGATCTCCTCCGCCCGCGGCAGGGTGACCAGCCGGAAGTGGTCCGGCTCGGGCCAGTTGAAGCCGGAGCCCTGGACCAGCAGGATCCGCTCGGCCCGCAGCAGGTCGAGCACCATCCGGGCGTCGTCCTTGATCTTGAACACCTTCGGGTCCAGCCGGGGGAAGGCGTACAGCGCGCCCCTCGGCTTCACGCAGCTGACCCCGGGGATCTCGTTGAGCAGCCGGTACGCGGCGTCGCGGGACTCCAGCAGCCGTCCGCCGGGCAGCACCAGGTCCTTGATCGACTGCCGCCCGCCGAGCGCCGCGGCCACCGCGTGCTGGGCCGGCATGTTGGCGCACAGCCGCATCGAGGCCAGGACGGTCAGGCCCTCGACGTAGCTGCGGGCCCGGGTGCGGTCCCCGGAGAGCACCATCCAGCCCGAGCGGAAGCCCGCCACCCGGTAGGACTTGGACATGCCGTTGAAGGTGACGCAGAACAGGTCGGGGGCCAGGGTGGCCAGTGGGATGTGCTCGGCGTCGTCGTAGAGGATCTTGTCGTAGATCTCGTCCGCGTAGATCACCAGCTGGTGCCGGCGGGCGATCGCGACCAGGCCCTCCAGCACCTCGCGCGGGTAGACCGCGCCGGTGGGGTTGTTCGGGTTGATCACCACCAGCGCCCTGGTCCGGTCGGTGACCTTCGCCTCGACGTCGGCGAGGTCCGGGTACCAGTCGGACTGCTCGTCGCAGCGGTAGTGGACGGCGGTGCCGCCGGCCAGCGAGACGGACGCCGTCCACAGCGGGTAGTCAGGGGCGGGGACGAGCACCTCGTCGCCGTCGTCCAGCAGCGCGGTCATCGCCAGCTGGATCAGCTCGGAGACGCCGTTGCCGAGGAAGACGTCCTCGACCGTCAGGCCGTGCAGCCCGCGCTCCTCGTAGTGCATCACCACGGCGCGGCGGGCGGAGAGCAGGCCCTTGGAGTCGCCGTACCCGTGCGCGGAGGAGAGGTTGCGCAGGATGTCCTGGAGGATCTCCGGCGGCGCGTCGAAGCCGAACAGCGCGGGATTGCCGGTGTTGAGCTTCAGGATGCGGTGGCCCTGCTCCTCCAGCCGCATGGCCTCTTCGAGCACCGGACCGCGGATGTCGTAACAGACATTGGCGAGCTTGCTGGACTGGATGACCTGCATGCCTGCCTACTCTAGGGGCACGAACGGGCGGCCCGGCGCGTGTCGTGGGACACCCGCCGGACCGCCCGGACGCTGCTGTTCCGCTACCCCTTCGATCGGGAGGCGCAGGTCTCAGCCGGCCTTCCAGATCAGCGGCTGGGTGTCCAGAACGCTACCGAAGACGAGGAACTGCGGCGGGGTGCCGTCCGGAACGAGATAGACGGCACACTGCTGCTGGCTCGCGCCGTCGGCCAGGGTGCCCGGCTTCTTGCCGGTGTCGCACTGCGGGATCGACTTCAGGACGGTCGGGGCGGCCAGGATGCCGGTGCCCTTGGGCTCGGTCTGCACCTTGAACCGCATCATGAAGTACTCGTCCTGCAGCGGTGCGCCGGTCCTGTTGGTGAAGTTGACCGTCACGTAGTACGGGGTCTTCCCCGCGGTGTCGGCCGGCTTCCAGTTGTACGGCGCGATCTCGGCCGCGGTGCCCTTGACCACCGAGACCGGGGTGACGTCGGCCTTGGTCTTGCCGAGGTAGCTGCCGGTGGCGGTGAGCGCGAGCGGGTTCTCGAAGGTGATCTTGCTGCCGCCGCCGCTCGCCCCGCCGATCGGGTTGCCGCTGGTCGCGGCCGAGGGCAGGCCGCCGGCGGTCGGGCTGCCGCCGCCGGCCGCGCCGCCCGCCGCACCGGCCGCCGGGGCCGAGGTGGGCGCGGCGCCGGTCGGGGCGGCGGAGATCCCGCCCGCCGGGGCGGAGGTGGGCGCGGCGCCGGTCGGGGCGGCGGTGCTGCCGCCCGCCGGGGCGGAGGCCGGGGCGGTGGTGGCCGCCGGGTCGTCGTTCTCCGGACCGCAGGCGGTCAGCGCGAGCGCGAGCGCGGCCACCGGAACGGCCGCGCGAAGAGTGTGCCGAAGCTTCGTCAAGGTGTGTCTCCCCCGAGGATGATGTGGTCGGTGCGGAACCGTGGATCCGAGGATCCGCGGTGTCGTCAGTGTCGGACGCGGACGGTGTCCGGTCGGTTCCGGAGCGGAACCCGCCGGATCGTACCGCCACCGGAGGAGGAGAGGGCAAGCCGTGATCGCGATCGTGCTGGGAGCGGTCCTGGCGGGGCTGCTGGTGGCACCGGCCCTGCGCGGACTGGTGGTTCGGTACGCCGTGCCCGAGGAGCAGCCGTGGTGCCTGGCCTGTCCGGCCTGCGGGCGCGCTCTGCGCGGCCTGCCGCCCACCGGCGGCTGCCCGGGCTGCCGGACCGGACTGGGCCCGGGCCCGTGGCGGGTGGAGGCGGCCACCGCCGCCGCGGCCGCCGCCGCGCTCACCGCGGCCCACCCGGCGGACGCGGTGCTGCTGCTCTGGCTGGCCGGCCCCGGAGTGGTGCTCGGCTTCACCGACGCCCGGGTGCACCGGCTGCCCTATCCGCTCACCTGGACGCTGGCGGCGGGCCTCGCGCTGCTGCTGACGGTGCTGGAGCTGGTGGACGGCAGCCCGGGGACGCTGCTGCGCTGCCTGCTGGTGGCGGTCGCCGCCGGGGTGCTGTTCGAAGTCCCGGTCCAGCTGAGGCGGATGGGCCCGGGGGACACCGTGCTGGCGCTCGGCCTCGGGGCGCTGCTCGGCCGGTACGGCTGGTCCGCCGCGCTGGCGGGCCTGGCCGCCTTCGTGCTGCTGGCCGGGCTCTGGTCGGTCGGCGTCCTGCTGGTGGCCCTGGTGCGGCGCCGGCCGGTGCGGGGCCGGGAGGTGCCGCTGGGTCCGTTCATGCTGCTCGGCACCCTGGTGGCGGTGCTCGGCCACTCCGGCTGAGACGCGGGGGCCGTGCCCTCATGAGACGCGAAGGGGCCGTGGCCTCACGAGACGAGGAGCCGGGCCCTCCTCGGGACATACGGCCGGGAGACGCGGACGGGCCCGCCGTACCGGTCGGGTACGGCGGGCCCGGCGCCGGCGCGCCGGCCCCACCCTCAAGGGGAGGCGCGCCGCGGGGGTGCGGTCCTCGGGGTTACGGCATCTGGTGGACGAACGGGCCGACCGTGTTGGAGAAGGCGTTCCCGTTGACGGAGTCCCAGTTGGTGGACCAGGTCATCGCGCCGCGGATGGTCGGCCACTTGGCCGGCGGGACGAAGCTGCCGCAGTTCTTGCCGGTGGCCAGGCAGTCCAGCGCGTTGTTGACGACGCTCGGCGCGACGTAGCCGCCGCCGGCCGCCTTGCCGGAGGCCGGGACGCCGATGCCGACCTGGTCGGGCCGCAGGCCGCCCTGGATGTGGGTGCAGACCTGGGAGGTGATGAAGTCGATGGTGCCCTGGTTGTAGACCTTGCCGTCGCAGCCGTTCATGCCGCCCGAGTTGTAGAACTGGGTGTTGACGACGGTCAGGATGTCCTTGGTCTTGAGCGCCAGCTGGAAGTAGGAGCCGGCGGTGGAGTACATCCCGATGGTCTCCGGGGCCATCGTCAGGACGAAGCCCGGGCCGACCTTGGCCTGCAGGGCGTGCAGCGCGTCCGCGAGGTAGGTCGCGTTGAGGCCGTTCTCCAGGTCGACGTCCAGGCCGTCGAAGCCGTAGTCCTTGATCACGGCGGCGGCGGTGTCGACGAAGGTGGCCGCGGCGGCGGCGTCGCCGACCTGGATGGCGCCGTTCTGGCCGCCGATGGAGATGATGACCTTCTTGCCGGCCGCCTGCTTGGCCTTCACGTCGGCCCGGAACTGGGCGTCGGTGTAGCCGCCGAGACCGGCCGAGAGCTCGGCGTCCAGCTTGAAGGTGACGGCGCCGGGGCGGTTGGCGACGGCGTCGGCGAAGGACACCGCGATGATGTCGTACGCGCTCTGGACGTCGCTCAGCTTCTGGAGGTTGTTGCCCTTGTTGTCGAAGTTGTGCCAGTAGCCGGTGACGACGTGCTTGGGCAGGCCGGTGGCGGGGTTGCCGGTGCTGGTCGCGGTGGGGGTCGGCGTGGCGGTCTGGGTCGGCGTCGCGGTCGCCGTAGGGGTGGCCGTCGCGGTCGGGGTCGTGGTCGCCGTGGGGGTGGCGGTCGCCGTGGGCGTCGGCGTGGGGGTGACCGTCGGGGTGGCGGTCGGGCTCGGGGTGGAGGTGCCGCCCGGGCCGCTCAGCACCACGTCGTCGGCGAGGTAGGCGCTCTGGCCGTACCAGCCGTGCAGGTAGACGGTGACGCTCCGGGCGCTCGCGCCCGTGGTGAAGGTGCTGGAGAGCTGGTTCCAGCTGTTCTGGTTGGACCAGCTGCTCGGGTCGGTGCCGCCGGTGCCGCGCGCGCCGAGGTAGACGTAGGAGCCCTGGACCCAGGCACTCAGCGTGTAGCTGGTGTTGGGCAGCACGCTGATGGTCTGGGTGCACTCGGCGGTGTCGGCCGCGCCCGGGGTGGCCTGCAGCGCGCCCGAGCCGGAGTGGACCGGAGTGGTGACCGCGCTCGCGGAGCCGGTACAGGTCCAGCCGCCGAGCGAGCCGTCGAAGCCGCCGTTGGCGACGAGGTTCCCGGCGGCCGCGTTGGCGCCCCCGGCGAAGAGGGCGAGGCCGGTGCCGGCCAGGGCCAGGGCGGTGGCGCCGGCCGCGAGGGCCGGGACGGGGCCGCGGCGGCGCTTGTGCGACGCGGGCCGGTTCAGCGTACGGGCCATGGAGGTGCGCTCCTGTGGGGGAGGAGCGGCCGCCGCGGTGGGGGGCGCGGCGGCCGCGTGTGGGGGAGGGGAGGTCCGCAGTACTGCCTCGAGAGGGGCGGTTCCGGTACGCCGTTCCGCCCTGGCACAAAAGCTGGACTAGACCATTGGGGGTCGTCAAGCATTGAACCGTCGGCTTACGGATTCCTTAAGGAAGGAGAGACCGTTCCGTATCCGGCCGCCGGCTGTTCCCCCGGCCGCCCCCGGGGCGCCGCTCGGGTACCTTCCGGCCACCCGCGCCCGGCTCGCGGCGACAGAGTCCGCACAGGACCGTGACCCTCCCGCGACCTGCGGCTTTCCCTGCCACCACAGCGCGGGAGTAGGCTGCGCCGGGGGTTCTGAAGCACCCGGTGAAGTGAGCACGGAGGGGCCGAAAACCATGGGTCTGCGCGATGTCGTCGAACGCACGCCGGGTCTGCGCGTCCTGCTGGACGGGATGTACGGCCTCTACGGTCGCCGGGTCGAGGTGCACCTCGCCCGCACGCCGCACCACATCGGGGTGATCCTCGACGGCAACCGCCGCTGGGCCAAGGCGACCGGCGGCTCCACCGCGTACGGCCACCAGCGCGGCGCCGACAAGATCAGCGAGTTCCTCGGCTGGTGCGACGAGACCCACGTCAAGGTCGTCACCCTGTGGATGCTCTCCACCGACAACCTCTCCCGCCCGGCCGACGAGCTGGTGCCGCTGCTCGGCATCATCGAGGACGCCGTCACCGGCCTGGCCGCCGCCCGCCGCTGGCGGGTCAACCCGGTCGGCGCGCTGGACCTGCTGCCGCAGCACACCGCCGACGTCCTGAAGCGCGCCGCCGACGAGACCGCGGGCATCGAGGGCATCACGGTCAACGTGGCCGTCGGCTACGGCGGCCGGCACGAGATCGCCGACGCCGTCCGCTCACTGCTCCAGGAGCACGCCGGCCGGGGCACCTCGATCGAGGAGCTGGCCGAGGTGCTGGACGTCGAGCACATCGCCGAGCACCTGTACACCAAGGGGCAGCCCGACCCGGACCTGGTCATCCGCACCTCGGGCGAGCAGCGGCTCTCCGGCTTCCTGCTCTGGCAGAGCGCGCACAGCGAGTTCTACTTCTGCGAGGCGTACTGGCCGGCCTTCCGCAAGGTCGACTTCCTGCGGGCGCTGCGCGCCTTCGAGCAGCGCAACCGGCGACTGGGCCTCTGACGGGGCGGCGCCGTGCCCCGTCCGGGAGCGGCGTCCTCCGGGGCGTCGGGACCGGCCTCCCCAGGGGCGTCGGGATTGACCGCCGTAAGAGCTGGCCTACCCGGTGGCAGGGCGAGGCCAAACGTTCACTTGCAATGATCCGTCAGTTCTTCGAGGGCGCGAATGCACCGCCCCCCGCCTGGGAATACTCCGATCAGACCGGCTCCGAGGCCACCGGGGCAGCGGGGCCGGCTTGCCGCGGATGACGCAGGGTCATCCGCCCTGGAGGCCTAGTGGTCAGTTCCAAGAGCCGCCGGACACCAGACCGGCGCACGTACGTTCTCGACACCAGCGTGCTCCTGGCGGACCCGCTCGCCATGACCCGCTTCGAGGAGCACGAGGTCGTCCTCCCCGTGGTCGTGGTCACCGAGTTGGAGGCCAAGCGGCACCACCCGGAGCTGGGCTATTTCGCCCGCCAGGCGCTGCGACTGCTCGACGACTTCCGGATCCGGTTCGGGCGCCTCGACGAGCCGATCCCGGTCGGTGAGCTCGGCGGCTCCATCCGGGTCGAGCTCAACCACTCGGACACCTCGATACTGCCGGTCGGCTACCGGGCCGGCGGCGGCGAGGCCGACAGCCGGATCCTGGCGGTGGCGCGCAACCTCCAGGCCGAGGGCTACGACGTCACCGTCGTCTCCAAGGACCTCCCGCTGCGGATCAAGGCGTCCTCGGTGGGTCTGCTCGCCGAGGAGTACCGGGCCGAGCTGGCGATCACCTCCGGGTGGACCGGCATGGCCGAGCTGCACGTCCCCGCCGACGACGTGGACGCGCTGTTCGCGGCCGGCCACGACGCCGGGGTGGACGTCCAGGGCGTCGACGAGCTGCCGGTGCACACCGGGCTGGTGCTCACCTCCGAGCGCGGCAAGGCGCTCGGCCGGGTCACCGGCGACGGCCGGGTCCGGCTGGTGCGCGGCGAGCGCGAGGCGTTCGGCCTGCGCGGGCGCAGCGCCGAGCAGCGGGTGGCGCTGGACCTGCTGCTCGACCCGGAGGTCGGCATCGTCTCGCTGGGCGGCCGGGCCGGTACCGGCAAGTCCGCGCTGGCGCTGTGCGCCGGCCTGGAGGCGGTCCTGGAGCGGCAGCAGCACCGCAAGGTGATGGTGTTCCGGCCGCTGTACGCGGTCGGCGGGCAGGAGCTCGGCTACCTGCCGGGCTCCGAGTCGGAGAAGATGAGCCCCTGGGCCCAGGCGGTCTTCGACACCCTGTCCGCCGTCACCACCCCGGACGTGATCGAGGAGGTCATCTCCCGGGGGATGCTGGAGGTCCTGCCGCTCACCCACATCCGAGGGCGTTCCCTGCACGACGCCTTCGTGATCGTGGACGAGGCGCAGTCGCTGGAGCGCAACGTCCTGCTGACGGTGCTGTCCCGGATCGGCCAGGGCTCGCGGGTGGTCCTCACCCACGACGTGGCGCAGCGGGACAACCTCCGGGTCGGCCGGTACGACGGCGTGGTGGCGGTGGTGGAGAAGCTGAAGGGGCACCCGCTGTTCGCCCACATCACGCTGACCCGCTCGGAGCGCTCGCCGATCGCGGCGCTGGTGACGGAGATGCTGGAGGACGTCCAGCCCTGATGCGGACTTTCCGGACTTTCCGGAATCCGAAGGGCAGTTGGGGACAAATCAGTTAATTCCCGGTATAGGGCCCGCTCCTGACGGAGCGGGCCCTTGTCCCTTTCATCACATCGAGTGCTTTCTGTCCGGTGAACGCCAGGACGGTGAATGTGACATCCGCCACGCAACAGGGAATTGCGTCGACAGTGCCCGGTGCGGCATGGTGAGGGTTCTGTCAGGCCCCGCGTACGGCATGGCAGGGCTTCCGGGAGACCGGGGGCCCGGCCCGGACGGTCCACCAACTCCGGTCGGTGGACGCACAATTGAAGACCTGAGCCGTACGCCGCCCGATCACAACGCCCGGTCGCCTCACCTCGACCGGACGCCGGGTCAGCACCTCCCGTGACCAGCACCGTACGGAGGGCAGCGCCAAGGGGCATGTTGCGCCCGTACGGTCACGCGTGGGCGATGCTGGAAGGAAACCATGTGACTCGGATCTCGGTCCGGGGAGTTGCTGTCGCCTCCGCCACCGCCGTCACCGCTGTTGGTGCCGTGGTGGGTGTGGCGTCGGGCAGCGAGGGCAAGACGACGCAGACGATTGATGTCGCCGGCGCGACGCTGCTTGCCGAAGTCCCCTCCGGCGCCCAGGCGCAGACCATCAGCGACAACATCGGCACGCAGGCATCCGCCCAGCAGGCCGCTGCCGACGCCGCGGCCAAGGCCGCCGCCGAGCAGAAGGCCGCCGAGGAGGCAGCGCGCCAGCAGGCCGCCGCCGAGGCGCAGGCCAAGGCCGACGCCGCCGCCAAGGAGGCCGCAGACGCGGCGGCCAAGGTCGAGGCGGAGAAGGCCGCGAAGGCCGCCGAGGAGAAGCGGAAGGCCGACGAGGCCGCCGCCAACCGCTCCAAGGCGCGTTCGGCGATGGCCGCCACCGACAGTGCCCCGTCGACTCCGCCGGTCTCGGTCAGCCCCGGTTCGGTGCAGGAGCTGGCCCAGCAGATCGTCGGCAGCGACGCGCAGTTCCAGTGCTTCAGCCAGATCGTGAAGCGCGAGAGCGGCTGGAACTACACCGCCACCAACAAGAGCTCCGGCGCGTACGGCCTGGTCCAGGCGCTGCCCGGCTCCAAGATGGCCTCGGCCGGTGCCGACTGGCGCACCAACCCGGCTACGCAGATCCAGTGGGGTCTCGGCTACATGAACAGCCGCTACGGCAGCCCCTGTGGCGCCTGGTCGTTCTGGCAGTCGCACCACTGGTACTAGGAACACCCGCCGCGGGGCCCCCCGCGGGGGGGGGGGGGG
>NZ_JAXCLC010000078.1:0-39200 GCF_034043715.1 Kitasatospora purpeofusca
CACCCGTGCCGGTGAAGCCGTGCACCCCCCCCGCGGCCCCGGCGGCCCCCCCGCCGCCGCCCCCGCCCCCCCCGCTGTCTTCGCGGCAGGTGTTGGGGGGGGGCCCGGCGCGTGCCGCGCCGGGCCCTCTCGCGTGCGGCGGGGTGCTCAGTCCTCGCCGAGGTAGGCCTTGCGGACCGACTCGTCGTGCAGGAGGTCGGCGCCGGTGCCCTGGAGGACGATGCTGCCGATCTCCATGACGTAGCCCCGGTCGGAGAGCGAGAGCGCGGCCTGGGCGTTCTGCTCGACCAGCAGGATGGTCGTCCCGTCGGCCTTGAGTTCGACGATGGTCGCCATGATCTTCTGCATCATCAGCGGCGAGAGGCCCATGGACGGCTCGTCGAGCATCAGCAGCTTGGGCCGGGACATCAGGGCGCGGCCCATGGCGAGCATCTGCTGTTCGCCGCCGGAGAGTGTGCCGGCGGCCTGCTTGCGGCGTTCGCCGAGGATGGGGAAGAGGCCGTAGGCGCGTTCGACGTCCTTGGTGATGCCGTCGGCGTCGTTGCGCAGGAAGGCGCCGAGGAGGAGGTTCTCCTCGATGGTCATGCGCGGGAAGATGTGCCGGCCTTCGGGGGAGTGGGCCAGGCCGAGGGCGACGATCTTGTGGGCGGGGACGGTGGCGAGGGGTCGGCCGTCGAAGGTGATGGTGCCGGCGGTGGGCTTGAGCAGGCCGGAGAGGGTGCGCAGGGTGGTGGTCTTGCCGGCGCCGTTGGTGCCGATCAGGGTGGTGACCTCGCCCTGGTTGACGGTGAAGCTGATGCCCTTGACGGCTTCGATCTTCCCGTAGGAGACGCGGAGGTCCTGGACTTCGAGGAGTGCGGTCACTGGTCGGTCTCCGTAACGGGGGCGGTGCCTTCGAGCGGGGCGCCGAGGTAGGCGGTGATGACGCGTTCGTCGTTCTGGACCGTCTCGCGGTCGCCCTCGACGATCTTCTGGCCCTGGACCAGCACGGCGGTGCGGTCGCAGAGGTTGAAGATGAAGCGCATGTCGTGCTCGATGACGAGGACGGAGACGCCCCGGTCGCGGATGGCGAAGACGAGTTCCTCGGCGGCTCGGGTCTCCTGCGGGTTCATGCCGGCGGTGGGCTCGTCGAGGAGCAGCAGGCCGGGGTCGGAGGCGAGGGCGCGGGCGATTTCGAGCTTGCGTTGTTCGCCGTAGGGGAGGTTGCGGGCGAGGTGTTCGGCTTTGCCGGCGAGGCCGGTGAACTCGAGGAGTTCCATGGCCTTGTCGCGGCTTTCCTGTTCGGAGCGGCGGTAGCCGGGGCCGCGGAGGACGGCGGAGAGGAGGCCCTGGTGCATGCGGCTGTGTCGGCCGACCTGGACGTTTTCGAGGACGGTCATGTTGGCGAAGAGCCGGATGTTCTGGAAGGTGCGGGCGATGCCGGCTTGGGTGACGAGGTGGGGTTTGGGGGGGAGGACGGAGCCTTGGTAGGTGACGGTGCCTTCGGTGGGGACGTAGAGGCCGGTGAGGCAGTTGAAGAAGGTGGTTTTGCCGGCGCCGTTGGGGCCGATGAGGCCGATGATCTCGCCTCGGCCGACGGTGAGTGAGACGTTGTTGACGGCGGTGAGGCCGCCGAAGCGCATGGTGACGCCGGAGACGTCGAGGAGGGTTTCGGCGGGGGTGGGTGCCGGTGCCGGGGTGGGGGCGGGGGCGTCGGTGGTGGTCATCTGGAGGGTCACGCCCCTGCCTTGGAGAGGGCGACGGTGTCGCCGGTGGCCTGCGCCGGGATGTCGGCGTCGGCTTCGTGGAATTCGAGTTGGCGGCGCCGGTTGGGGATGAGGCCTTCGGGGCGCACCCGCATGAGGACGATGAGGGCGATGCCGAAGGCGAGGAGCTGGTAGTCGGCGAGGAACTCGAGCTTTTTGGGGATGAGGAAGAGCAGGGTGGCGCCGGCCAGGGGTCCGCTGATGGTGCCCATGCCGCCGAGGATGACGGCGGCGAGCAGGAAGGCGGAGTTGGGCGGGAGGGCTTCGGCGAAGGTGTACTGGTCGGGGGTGACGGTGTAGCTGACGTGGGCCTGGACGGTGCCGGCGAGGCCGGCGAGGCAGGCGCCGAGGGCGAAGGCGAGGAGTTTGAGGCGGAAGCCGTTGATGCCCATGGCCTCGGCGGCGGTCTCGTCCTCGCGGATGGCGACCCAGGCGCGGCCGATGCGGGAGTTGCCGACGCGGGCGAAGACCAGGACGACGAGGGCGGTCACGGCGAGCATCAGCAGGTAGTAGTTGGAGAACCGGCCGAGTTCGAAGCCGAAGATGGTGGTGGGCTTGCCGAGGTTCCAGCCGAGGATCTCCAGGTCGGGGATCCGGGGGATGCCGTTGGAGCCGTTGGTGATCTTCGGGCCGGTGGTGCCGTTGAGGTTGAGCATGGTGATGCGGAAGATCTCGCCGAAGCCGAGGGTGACGATGGCGAGGTAGTCGCCGCGCAGTCGCAGGGTCGGGGCGCCGATGACGACGCCGAAGACCATGGAGACGACGGCGCCGGTGAGCATGGCGCCCCAGAACGGGAACTGGACGTGGATCGGCGAGGCGGGGGAGCCGGAGACCAGGGCGGCGGCGTAGGCGCCGACGCCGAGGAAGGCGACGTAGCCGAGGTCGAGCAGGCCGGCCAGGCCGACGACGATGTTCAGGCCGAGGGCGACGGTGGCGAAGATCAGGATGTTGGTGGCGACGGAGGTGTACTGGTCGCTGGTCTGGGTGAACGGGAAGCTGGCGGCGGCGGCGAAGGCGGCGCCGGTGGTGACGGTCTGGTATTTGACGGTCAGGGCGCGCAGTCGGGGCAGTAGGCCGGAGCGGCTGAGCGAGGCGATCACGGAGGCGGCCAGCAGCAGGTAGCCGGTGAAGAGTTCGCCGTATTCGGTGTCGATGCCGAAGGTGATGGCGAAGAGGCCGATGGCGAAGGCGACGGCGATCAGTGCGACTTCGACCCAGGAGGGCAGGGTGCGGGGTGCGGGGAGCGGCCGGTGGACGGTGCCGAGTCGCAGCCAGCTGTTGGCGGCGTGGCCGAGCTGGACGAGCAGGACGGCGCCGGTGGCGATCGCGAGGCCGCCGGCGAGGGCGGTGAGTACGGGGGCGACCGGCTTGTCCTCGGGGATGGCGTGGGTGGCGAACCAGACCACCGGGGCGATCGGGAGGAGCAGGAACAGCCGGCGGTCGAGGATCCGCAGGGGGACGGCGGTGCGCCGGTCGAGCGGCAGGCCGAGTGAGCCGGCCAGGGCGAGCAGGGAGCCGGCGGCGAGGACCCAGCCGCCGGGTTCGAGGTTGGCGAGGCCGCCGAGGTCGGTGGAGATGGAGACCACCGAGAACCAGCCGACGGCGACGGTGCCGGCGGCGGCGAGGACGACGGCGTTGTTGCTGCGGCGGGGGGCGGCCCAGCGCAGGCCGGGGACGCCCTGGGTGGCGAGGAGGAGGGCGAGGGTGACGAGTCCGGCGGTGAGGGCGAGCCATTGGAGGCCGGCGGGGGAGCCGTAGAAGGTGAGGTCGCCGGGGTATTCGGAGGTCCAGGTCCAGGGCATCAGGGCGGAGCCGGCGGTGGCGGCGGCGCCGAGGCCGGCGAGGAGGGCGGCGGTGCGGCCGGGGAGGGCGATGACCGGGGTGGTCTCGGTGCTGCTGGTGGTCATGGTGCTCACGCCCTGTCCGCGACGCGCTCGCCCAGCAGGCCCTGGGGTCGGACGAGCAGGACGACGATGAGGAGTACGAAGGCCCAGACGTCCTTCCAGGCGCCGCCTCCGAAGAGGTGCATGCCGGGGAGGTGCTGGATGTAGCCGGTGGCGAGTGCTTCGGCGAGGCCGAGGGTGATGCCGCCGAGCATGGCGCCGTAGATGTTGCCGATGCCGCCGAGGACGGCGGCGGTGAAGGCCTTGAGGCCGAGGAGGAAGCCCATCCGGAAGTCGACCTGGCCGCTGCGCAGGCCGTAGGCGACGGCGGCGACGGCGGCGAAGGCGGCGCCGATGGCGAAGGCCATCACGATGATCCGGTCGGTGTCGATGCCCATCAGCTTGGCGGTGTCCGGGTCCTGGCTGGTGGCCTGCATGGCGCGGCCGGAGCGGGTGCGGGTGACGAACCAGCCGAGGGCGAGCATGCAGAGCGGGGCGGCGACGAGGAGGAAGATGTCGCTGCGCTGGATGGCGACGGAGCCGATCTCGAAGGGGTCGCCGGGGATCTTCGGGAAGACCCGGGCCTTCTTGGCGTCCGGGTAGAAGGCGAAGACCAGCTGCTGCAGGGCGATGGACAGGCCGATGGCGGTGATCAGGGGGGCGAGCCGGGGGGCGGAGCGCAGTGGCCGGTAGGCGAAGCGCTCGGCGGCGACGGCGGTGAGGGTGGAGACCAGGATGCCGGCGATCAGCATCAGCGGTAGGGCCAGCCACAGGGTGGTGCCGCCGGGGAGGGCGAGGTAGGCGGTCAGGGCGCCGAAGCCGCCGACCATGACGATCTCGCCGTGGGCGAAGTTGATGAGCTGGACGATGCCGTAGACCATCGTGTAGCCGATCGCGACGAGGCCGTAGAGGGCGCCGAGGATCAGGCCGTTGGCCAGCTGCTGCGGTAGGTCGTGCACCGCTGGGCCTCCGTTGTGCGTGTGGGGTGTCCGCGTGGGTGGTGGATGTGGGTGCGCGCGGGGGCACTCGTGGCGCCCCCGCGCGGTAACTCCGGTGTGTCGTGGTGCGCCTGACCCCTGGTCAGGTGAGGGTCAGCCGCTGAAGGTGCCGGACTTCTCCACGGCCCACTTGGCGTCCTTGACGGTGTAGACGGTGAGCTGCTTGTTGGTGGTGTCGCCGAACTCGTCGAAGGAGACCTTGCCGGTCACGCCCTCGAAGGAGACCTTCTGGACGGCCTCGACGACCTTGGCGCGGGGGCTGTCGGGCAGCTTGCCGTTGTTGGCGGTGACGACGGCCTTGACGCCCTGGATGATGGCCCAGGCGCTGTCGTAGGAGTAGCCGCCGTAGGTCTCGTAGGCGTCCTTGTAGCCGGCGGCCTTGTAGTCGGCGATGAACTTGGCGGCGGTCGGCAGCTGCTCGACGGGCAGGCCGACGGCGGTGGCGAGGTCGCCCTGGCCCTTGGGGTTGAGCTTGATGAAGTCGCCGCTCTGGATGCCGTCGCCGCCCATCAGGGGGATGTTGACGCCGGCGTCCTTGAGCTGGAGCGAGAGCGGGCCGGCGGCGGGGTACTCGCCGCCGTAGTAGACCGCTTCGGCGCCGGAGGACTTGACCTTGGTGACGACGGCGGCGAAGTCGCGGTCGTCGGGGTTGACGTGCTCCTCGCCCTTGATCTCGCCGCCGTTCTTGATGAACTGGCCCTTGAAGGTGGCGGCGAGGCCGGCCCCGTAGGTCTTCTGGTCGTCGATGAGGAAGACCTTGGTCTTCTTGGCGTCCTTGATCAGGTAGTCCGCGGCGAACGGGCCCTGGACGGCGTCGGTGGTGGCGGTGCGGAAGTAGCTCTTGAAGGGGCGGGCCTTGACGCCGCTGGCCCACTTCTCGCCCTGGCTGAGGGCGACGCCGGTGTTGGCGGGGGAGATCTGGACGAGGTTGGCGTCGTTGAAGATCTGCTGCATCGACTGGGCGACGCTGGAGTTCAGCGGGCCGACGACGCCGATGACGTCCTTGTCGCCCACCAGCTGGGTGGCGTTCTGCTGGCCGGGGGCGGGCTTGCCGGTGTCGTCGAGGCCCTTGATCTGGAACTTGACGCCGGGGACCTCGTTCTTCTCGTTGGCCTGCTTGACCGCGAGCTCGACGGAGTTGCGGATGCCGAGGCCGAGGGCGGAGAGGTCGCCGGTGAGGGGCGCGTCGACGCCGATGGTGACGGTGGTGGTGCCGCCGCCCTGGCCGCTGTCCCCGGACTTCTTGTCGTCGCGGGAGCCGCATGCGGTGAGGGTGAGGGCGCCGATCACGGCAATGCTCACGACAACTGCTGAACGATGACGCACGGGGGGTCCCCTTCGGTTCAGGAGGGCGCCGCGCCTGAACGGCGGGAGCCTGGATGCGCGGTGGGCCTGGCCCATTCCGGTGGCGCGGTGACTGGCCGTGACTCTAGATGCCGGTCGGCGGCTCTGGCAGTGCTGCGGCGAGGCTGTGATTCTCTTGTTATGAGCACACGGAGAAGTCGTCTCAGCATGTGGTCGTTCCGGCCCGACCTGCTCGCTCGGACCCCTGTATTTCCATGCCAACACGCGCCATGTAAGGCGTAGAAGGGCAGGTGACTCCTGAACTCACCGATTACCGGACAAGAGTGTCCGCGCTGTTGGAGTCGGGCGTATGCGTCCGGATATCGGACGCCGGTCGCCGCCCGGCGCTGTTTTCACGTGGAACCGACCCCCCGGGGCCCTCGACTGCTCGGATTTCCTAGTTGTTACGCACGGTTACATCGCTGCGATTGGCCGGACATGCCGCCGCCCCCTTGTCCAGACCAACGACTTCCCAAGGATGTCGAAGGTCAAACAAGGGGGCGGACAAGGGATTTGACGGAAAATCGGCTCAGAGGTCGCGCAGCATGCAGGTGAGGCGGCAGCTGGTGACCCGCTTGCCGGTGTCGTCGGTGATCGCGATCTCGTAGGTCGCGGCGGTGCGGCCCTTGAACACCGCGGTCGCCACACCGGTGACCAGGCCGGAGGTCGCCGAGCGGTGGTGGGTCGCGTTCAGGTCCACGCCCACCGCGTAGCGGCCCGGGCCGGCGTGCAGCATCGCCCCGACCGAGCCGAGGGTCTCCGCCAGCGCCGCCGAGGCGCCGCCGTGCAGCAGCCCGTACGGCTGCTGGTTGCCGTCCACCGGCATGGTGCCGACCACCCGGTCGCCCGAGGCCTCGACGATCCTGATGCCCAGCTTGTCGCCCAGCCGGCCGCCGGAGAAGGTGGCCGGGTCCACGCCGAGCTTGGCGAAGTGGTCCAGCATCTCCTGCGGGACGTCGATGAGCGGCGAGGCGTCGGGGGCGCCTGGGGCGATGGGGGCGGGGGCGGTGCTGGTGCCGGTGCCGGAGGCGTTCGCGGTGCCGGGTGTGCTGCCGGGTGCGGTGTCGGGGGCCGGATCGGTCATGGGGGAGCTCCTGCCGCTCGGGGGTCGCGTCGTCGTGCTGCCTGTGATCGTACGACCGTCCTACTCGGCGGTAGAGGCGGTCCCGGCGGAAAACCGCAGTGGCGCCCGGGGCGCGAGCGCACCCGGGGGGCGCCCGCCCCCGGCGTGCCCCTTTTGTCAGTGCCGGGCCCTAGGATCGGTGGCCGGTAGTGGAATCGGCAGGAACGGACGTTGACGTGGCTACGCAGAGTACGGACAAGGGCGCGGCGGGTGGTGGCGGAGCCGGATCGCGGCCCCGCCTGATGCTGCTCGACGGGCACTCGATGGCCTACCGGGCGTTCTACGCGCTGCCCGTGGAGAACTTCAACACCTCCACCGGCCAGCCGACCAACGCGGTGTACGGCTTCGCCTCGATGCTCGCCAACACCGTCCGGGACGAGGCGCCCACCCACCTCGCGGTCGCCTTCGACCTCTCCCGCCAGACCTTCCGCTCGGTCGAGTTCCCCGACTACAAGGCCAACCGGGCCAAGACCCCGGACGAGTTCCGCAGCCAGATCGGGCTGATCGGCGAGCTGCTCGACGCGATGCACGTGCCGCGGCTGACCGCCGAGGGCTTCGAGGCGGACGACATCATCGCCACCCTGGCCACCGCCGCCGAGGCGGCCGGCTACGACGTCGACATCGTCACCGGCGACCGTGACTCGCTCCAGCTGGTCACCGAGCACATCACCGTGCTCTACCCGACCAAGGGCGTCTCCGAACTGACCCGCTACACCCCGGAGAAGGTCGCCGAGAAGTACGGCGTCACCCCCCGCCAGTACCCGGACCTCGCCGCCCTGCGCGGCGACCCGTCCGACAACCTGCCCGGCATCCCCGGCGTCGGCGAGAAGACCGCCGCCAAGTGGGTCAACCAGTTCGGCTCCTTCGACGAACTGGTCGCCCGGGCCGACGAGGTCAAGGGCAAGATCGGCGAGAAGCTGCGCGAGCACCTCGACTCGGTCAAGCGCAACCGGGTCCTGACCGAGCTGGTCCGTGACGTCGAACTCCCGCTCGGCGTGGCCGACCTGGCCCGCGCGCCGTTCGACGGCCCGGGCGTCACCGCGCTCATGGAGACGCTGGAGTTCCGCAACGCCAACTTCCGCGACCGCGTCCACGGCATCGACCCGGCCGCCGCCGCCGAGCCCGAGGCCGCCGAACTCGCCCCCGGCGTCGAGGTCGACGGCGAACTCCTCACCGACCCGGGCACCCTCGCCGCCTGGCTGCGGGAGCACGCCGCGGACAAGACCCCGGTCGCGCTGGCCGCCGTCTACCGGTGGGCGCTCGGCGCCGGCGAGGTCTCCGAGGTCGCGCTCGCCGCCGGAGAGACGGCCGCCTGGTTCGACCCGGCGCTGCTCACCGAGGAGGACGAGCGCGCCTTCGCCGCCTGGCTGGCCGACCCGGCCGCCCCCAAGGCCCTGCACATCGCCAAGCAGGTCATGCGGGCCTTCGCCGAGCGCGGCTGGAGCGTCGAGGGTGTCGTCGCCGACACCGCCCTCGCCGCCTACCTGGAGAAGCCCGGCCGCCGCACCTTCACCCTTGAGGTGCTCGCCGAGGAGTACCTGGCCCGCTCGCTCACCCCGGCCCCGGCCGCCGAGTCCGGCCAGCTCGCCTTCGACGCCCCGGAGGAGGACCCGACCGCCGGCGCCCAGGCCCTGATGCTCCAGGCCCGCGCCGTGCTCGACCTCGCCGCGCTGTTCGACACCCGCCTCGCCGAGGTCGGCGCCACCGGGCTGCTGCGCGACATGGAGCTGCCGATCGCCGCCCTGCTCGCCCGGATGGAGCGCACCGGCATCGCCGCCGACCGCGACTGGCTCACCGGCCTGGAGGCGCAGTTCGCCGCCGAGATCCAGCGGGTGGTGGAGGAGGCGCACGCCGCCGCCGGCCACGAGTTCAACCTCGGCTCGCCCAAGCAGCTCCAGGAGATCCTCTTCGGCGAGCTGGCGCTGCCCAAGACCAAGAAGATCAAGACCGGGTACACCACCGACGCCGACGCGCTCACCTGGCTCGCCACCCAGACCGACAACGAGCTGCCGGTCGTCCTGCTGCGCCACCGCGACCAGGCCAAGCTGCGCACCACCGTCGAGGGCCTGCTCAAGACGGTCTCCCCGGCCGGGCGGATCCACACCACCTTCAACCAGATGGTCGCCGCCACCGGCCGGCTCTCCTCGCAGGACCCGAACCTGCAGAACATCCCGGTCCGCACCGAGGAGGGCCGGATGATCCGCCGGGCCTTCGTGGTCGGCGAGGGCTACGAGTCGCTGCTCACCGCCGACTACTCGCAGATCGAACTGCGGATCATGGCCCACCTCTCCGAGGACGAGGCGCTGCTCGAGGCCTTCGCCACCGGCGAGGACCTCCACACCACCGTCGCCTCCCAGGTCTTCGAGGTCCCCGGCGGCTCCGTCGACGCCGAGATGCGCCGCAAGATCAAGGCGATGTCCTACGGCCTCGCCTACGGCCTGTCCGCCTACGGGCTGTCCCAGCAGCTCGGCATCAAGCCGGCCGAGGCGCAGGGCCTGATGGACACCTACTTCGAGCGTTTCGGCGGCGTGCGCGACTACCTGCACCGGGTGGTCGAGGAGGCCCGCGCCACCGGCTACACCGAGACCCTGCTCGGCCGCCGCCGCTACCTGCCGGACCTCAACAGCGACAACCGCCAGCGCCGGGAGATGGCCGAGCGGATGGCGCTCAACGCCCCGATCCAGGGCTCGGCCGCCGACATCGTCAAGATCGCCATGCTGCGGGTGGACGAGGCGCTGCGCACGGCGGGGCTGACCTCCCGGATGCTGCTCCAGGTGCACGACGAAATCGTGCTGGAGCTGGCCCCGGGCGAGCGCGAGGCGGTCGAGGCGGTCGTCCGTGAGCAGATGGCCGGCGCCTACCCGCTGCGGGCCCCGCTGGACGTCTCGGTCGGCGTCGGCGCGAACTGGGAGGCCGCGGCGCACTGACGTCCCGTCAGCAGGCCTCGGGTGCAGCTTCGTCGAGGCTGCGCCCGGGGTCTGGTCGGCGTCGGGGAGCGGTCCTACCCTGGCGGGTATGCCTGCCTATGAGGTGCTCCGCCGCGGCCGTGACGGCACCACCGTGGACCTGGTGTTCGAGCCGGGTGGGGGTTCCTGGCCCGCCGCCGCGCTCCTGGTGCTGCGCACGCTCGCCGTCCTGCTCGCCGTGGGCGTCGTCTTCCTCCCCGCCGGCATGGTGCTCGTGGAGGTCGCGGTGATCGTCGGCGCCACCTTCGTGGGCGCGGTGACCGTCGGCGCGGCGCTGTGGGTGTCCGCCGTGCTGCTCCTGTGGCCGTTCGTCGCGGCCGGCGAACTGCGGTCGGTCCGCCGGGTGCAGTTCGCCCCGGCCCGGAATCCGACCGAACTGCGGCTCGTCCGGGGTGCCCGCGCCGACGACTGGGCGCCGATCTCTGGACTGCGGCGCATCCGACTGGACGAGACCGTGGAGGAGCCCTACGAGGGCGACCCCGAGCCGGCCGGCCGCACCCTCGACATCACGGTGACCGTGGCCGGCGACGACGGCCGCCCGCACCGGGCGCCGAAGGGCACCGATGCCGACGCGCTGCAGCGGTCTCTGGAGGACCTGTTCGGCCCGGTCGGTATCCCCGTCCTGCGCCGTACCGAGCGCAGCCTCCGCCGCAAGCCCCGGCCTTCCTCCGGTGGCGGCTGGGTCTACGGCGGCTCGGGTTCGGCCAACTCCGGCGGGGGCTTCTCCGGCGGGGGGTGAGCGGGGGCGGGGTGAGCCGGTGGCTCCGGGGGGTTGATACCGGGTCAGGGAGCCTCTTCACTTGTCATGGCGCCGCCGTCCTTGATCGTGGGCGCGGCACCGTCGCTCCGCCGCTCCGATGCGCCACCGCTCCGATGCGCCACCGCTCTGATGCGCCACCGCTCTGATGCGCCACCGCTTTGATGCTCCGACGCTCTGATGCTCCGACGCCTCATCCGACGAGTCTGGAGATCCCCTCATGTCCCAGTCCCGCCTGCGGCGCGCCGTTGTCGCGCTGACGGCCCTGCCCCTGCTCGCGCTCGGCGCGGGCCAGGCCGTGGCCGCCCCGACCCCGGCCGCCGCCCCCGCCGCCCCCGCCGCTGTCGCCTCCAAGGTGACCGCGATCGAGGACGAGGTCGCCCGCACCCTGGCCGCCTCCCTCGCCGACCCCGCCCTGCGCGAGCGGCTGCGCACGGCGACCGCCGCCGCGCCCGCCGGCACCGAACTCACCCCGCTGGCCGCCGGACTGTCCGGCGCCACCGCCCGTTCGCTCGCCTCCGCCACCACGCGCGCCGACCGCGAGGTGGCCGCCGCCAAGGGCCTCGGCGCCGACCTCGGCCCGCTGCTGCGGGTCCAGCTGGCCGACCCGTCGATGCGGGCCGCCCTGGACGCCGGCGCCGCGCCGCTGGTGGCGACCGCCGGCACCGACGAGCACGCCCACACCGTCCGCGCCTACGACACCGCCGGCCGGGTCCGCGGCCTGGATGCCGCCACCCTGCCCACCCGCCCGGTCTACCTGGTCGACATCGACACGGCCAAGGCCCTGACCGCCGGGATCGACCTGCTCCAGCGGGAGCTGGCGGCCCGCGGGATCGCCCCGGCCGCCGCTACCGCGCCAACCGCCTCCGCTGCCCCGACCGCCCCGGCCGCCGTGCAGGCGGCCGGCTGGTGGGGCACCAAGATCACCTCGGTCGAGGTGAACGACGACGAGGAGCCCTGGTTCAAGGGCGCCGCCGAGATGTTCAGCCTGGTGTCCGGCTTCGGCCCGGACGGCAAGGTCCGGGTCGACTCGGTCGCCATGCCGTACCTCCAGTACGACGGCACGGTCTACTACCCGAACCAGATCCTGGTGAACTGGTCGAACTACAAGTACAACCTGGCCGACGTCGTCCTGATGGAGGACGACGGCGACACCAACTACCTGGCCCTCGCCCAGGCCGTCGCCGCCGTCCTGCTCACCATCGCCGACCAGGGCGCCTACATCCCGCTGGTCAACGCCGTCCTCGCGGCACTGCCCACCTCCTGGTGGACCGACGACCCGGACTACGTGGAGTCCTGGTACACCCTCGCCCGCACCAGCACCGGCCGCCTCAACGGCGCCCGGGGCAACGGCTGGATGACGGTCGAGCCGTACTGGGTCAGTCAGCTCTGACCGTCGCCGCCCCGCGGCCGGGCCGGCGTCGCGCGCGGGTGCGCGCCGCCGGCCCGGTCGGTCGACCTTGATCGAACTCGTGTCACGGAGTCAGTTTCGTACTACCGTAGGCCCGATGACTACGGATTTCAGGTCGACCGACCAGCCTGCACTCCTGGCCGGGGCACCGACACTCCAGGCCCGCAACTCCGCCGCCTTCTGGACCGCGACCGGTGTGTCCCGGGGGCACGAGGTGATCCGGCGCCGCGGATTCGTCGCCGTCGACGGCGACAGGCGCGCCGGGCAGCGGATCCTGATCCAGGAGCCCGACCTCACCCCGGCCGAGGTCGCCGAGGTGGGCGAGCTGGTCCGCCGGGCCGCAGGTCCGCTGATCGTCGATGACCCGTTCAGCTCGACGGACCTGAGCCACCTGGGCCTGCGTACCTGGCAGATGCCGGTCATGCTGCGCCCGCCCGGCCCCGTCGCCGACCCGGCACTGGAGGTGACCCGGGTACGGCAGCCCGAGGACCTCCGGGCGGCCGAGCGGATCGTGATCGAGGGCTTCGAGCTGGACGGCTTCGAGCCCTACCGCCCCGGCGAGCTCTTCCCGACATCGCTGATCGAACAGCCGGGCGTGGACGTGTTCATCGCCTCCGTCGACGGCGTGGCCGCGGGAGCCGGCGTGAGCGTCGTGGCCGACGGCGTCGCCAGCCACTACTGGATCGCCACCTCCTCCGCCTTCCGCTCACGCGGCGTCGGCCGTGCCGTCATGCTCGGCGCCCTCGCCCACGTGGCGGACCTCCCGGCCACCCTCACCGCGTCGAAGCTGGGCCGCCCGCTCTACGAGTCCCTGGGCTACACCGTGGCATCGCCCTCGACCTGGTGGGCCTCCTCCTGAGCCACGGCATGGTGCTCAGGAAGTCGGACCCGCCGACTTCCTGAGCGCGGCCCGGCCGCCTGCCTGAGTACTGGTGTCAGATCGGAAGGTCCCAACCCGGACCGTCCTCGGCGCCGAGCCAGACCCGTTGCCCGGCCGCCGAGACGGTGAGGCCGAAGGCGGCCTGGTGCGGCTCGCCCGCATGCTGCCAGGTCTCGATGGCGGTCTCCACCTGGTCCCACAGGCGGAGCGGCCCGCGCTGCACCACGGTCCAGCCGCCCGCGGGGTCGGGCACGGTCCGGGCCTGCGAGCCGGTGGCCACGTCCGAGAGGATCTGGTGCGCTCCGCTTCCCATCCGTTCGGCCGAGGGCGCCGCGAGCTGGGCTACCCAACTGCCGGTCCAGGTGTCGAGCTTCGAAGGGTCGATCCGGCTGGGACGCTCCTCTCCGGGGAGCAGGGCCAGGGTCGGGCGGGGCGGCCGGTCGTGGGAGCGCGCGATCATGAAGCTGGTGTGCCCGGGGAGGAAGCGGCCGGTGGCCTCACCGGGGCCGGTCACGTCGAGCAGCGCCAGGGCGTTGGCGTAGCCCCATCCGGACAGGGTGACCAGGATCCGGCCGCCCGGCCTGACCTGGTGAAGCCAGGCCATCGGCAGGTACCGGACCGAGCACGTCGCGATCAGCCGGTCGAAGGCGCCGCCGTCCGGATCCCCGCCCCCGTCGCCGGTGATGAGGCGCGGGGTGTAGCCGGCGGCCCGGAGTGCGGTGGCGGCGCGTTCGGCTACTCGGGGGTCGTACTCGATGCTGGTGATGTTTCCGTCGCCGAGGCGGTGCGCGTCGAGGGCGGTCGAGTAGCCGGTCCCGGTGCCGACTTCGAGAATGTGATGACCCACGTCCGCGCCGAGCTGTTGCCACATGTCGAGCACCAGGGAGGGCAGGGTGGAGGACGATGAAGGGGCACCGGTCACCTGCCGGTCCCCGGCGTCCTCCGGGTCGGTGCGGCCGTCGAGTTGGGTGACGAGGGTCCGGTCGGTGCAGATCCCCTCCAACCACCCGGGATCACCGTGGCGGACTGCCCGGTAGCCGGTCGGGGTGGTGCCGTCGACCGGGACGAAATATGAGCCGACGAAGAGTTCGCGCGGCACGGCGCCGGCGGCGTCGGCCCACGCGGAATCAGTGAGCGTGCCGTTCTCGATGAGCTGCTCGACCAAGGCGGCGCGCAGGATGTCGGACGTGGTCACCGGTCGCGGCCTCTTTCCAGTCGGTCGGCGATCGCGTGCGCGATCCGATGGGTCGTCCCGGTCGGCTGCCAGGCCCACTGCCCGTTCGGGTTGCATTCCAGGAAGTGCCAGGTGCCGTCTGCGGTGACGGCGAAGTCGAAGGCGCCGAAGGTCAGCTGGAAGGCGGCAAGGTAGCGTGCGACGGACTCGGCGATCGACGAGGGGACGTCGATCGGGCTGCAGTGCATCCGGTCCTGCCGGTACCGCCAATCGAGATCCGGGCTATCGATGCGGGAACCGAACAGTCGGTCTCCGACTGCCGTCACGCGGCTGTCGAAGACCTTGGGAATCCTGGCTTGAAACATGTGCGGACACGCCGTCACGGCCTTGGTGATCTCCCGACTGTGGACTTCGCGGACCCATACGACCTGGGCCTGTCCGTCGACCGAGTACGGGATGTTCCACACGGGCTTGTAGACCGTGCCGTCGGCATGGTGGGTGGCGAACTCCCGTGCCTAGTGCGCGTCGTTGGTGACCAACGTGTGGGGCACTTGGAATCCGCAGCACTGCGCGGCGGCGAGCTGGGCCGGCTTGTACTCCGCCGCCCGGTTGTGCCAGGGGTGGTTCACGTAATGCGCTCCGGGGAGCGAGGCCAGGATGCCACCCGCCCCCCAGAACGCCTGTGCGGCGGCGAACCGGCGGTCCTGCCCGTCGAGGTCGGGCGGGCTGGTGACCCGGACGCGGGCGGTGACCAGTTCGACCTCGACCAGGCGGTTGTCGACGACGTGGAAGGTCTCCACCGGCCAGATGGTCCGTTGCGTGGTGAAAGGGATGATGCCGAGGCTGACCCGGGGAAGCGCCTTGATCGAGAGCAGTCGGGCCAACTGGTCAGCCATGACGGCCGGTTCGGCGATCCGGTAGCGGAGGACGGACTCCTCGACCAGGCAGACGATGCGGTGGTTACCCGAGTACATGGGCTCGGTGCTCCGTACCCGCTGGGCGATCGCCTGTTCGAGGTCGGCGGGTGAACTTGCCCGATCGGCGAAGCGGGAGAGGATCGCCGCGGCGTAGCCGGGGGTCTGGAGCATGCCGGGAACGACGTCCGAGGAGTAGAAGCGCAGAAGGCGCGAGTCCCGGTAGGAACGTGTGTAGGTCTCCTGGAGCTGTTGGAGGCCGGCGCGTTGGAGGCGCTTCCACTCCACGTACATCGATGCGACCGAACGTGAGGCCGCGATCAGGGCGGGGATGTGGTTCTCCGCTCCGCAGGCCGCGCACCAGGCCCGGATGTCGCTGTCGGAGGGAGCCGATTCGCCCTTCTGGATGCGGGTGGTCTTCGCCGGGTGCCAGCCGCACCGGGCAGACAGTTCACGACCGGTGAGTCCCGCGTCCCTGCGCAGGTCCCGGAGCCTGTCGGCCAGGGCCTGACGGGCGGATTGAGCAGCTGAGGACGGAGAAGAGGCCATGAACTGTCCGCGATAGTCCGAGTGGTCAGACGATGTACCGGTCGTGCGGGACGCCGCGTTCCCAGACGGTCTCGAATGCGTCGGAGACCATCTTCACCACGGCCGGATCCTCGGTGTACTCGTGCCCGGCCCAGTCGCCGTCGCCCGTGAACCAGTGGAAGAGGACCAGTCGGTCATCGATCAGCCACAGGTCGTTGCCGGGCAGCGGGATGTCCGAGGAGAGGTGTCGGGGGAGCCACCGCACATGCTCGCCCGCAGCGAGGTTCACCGGGGTCAGTGCGTGCTCCCACCGGATGTAGTCGGTCACCGGCTCCGACACGATCCTTGCCCGGCGCATCACCACGCCACGGCCGACGGTCTCTCGAACGAGTGGCACCCAGCCGGCCCAGCCCTCGGAGTCCGGGTCCAGATCGACCGAGCCGACCTGCTTGAACTCCTCGAACTCGGCCGTCTCGTCGGCGACGCCGTAGACGTCACGCATCTCCAGATGGACGGCCGTCCGCCGTGCTCCCTTCAGCAGGGCGGAAAAGTCCGGCACGTTCTGCGTCATCGCACGCCTTTCGCAGGATCGGGACCATCCGCAGGGGGATGCGGACGACGGTTTCGTGGTTGGGGATGCCCCTCTCGTGGCCGGGCACCCACTCGGTCCCGTGGATGCGGGCCTCGAGCGTGGCACCGCCTTCCAGCCCTGGATCACGAGCTCGTTCGCCTCGTCCTCGATCCACACGGTGGGTGAGCCTCCGGATTTGCTCTCGGGGTCGAGCCCTGCAAGATCCAGCGCCATGGTGGTCTCCTGGGTCCGGCCGTGTTGAGGGTAGTCGTCGCGGTACACGCGGTGAAGTCGGGCGTGAGGCACGTCAACGGCGCACGGTCGCGCGAGAGGCGCGAATCGAGCGATCAAGGACTGCCTTCGACCCCGGGACGGTGGGGTGTTGTGCGCAGGAAGTCGGGTGGGTCGACTTCCTGCGCAGGGGATTTCAGGAGGTGCGGGTGGTGGCTCGGGTGCGGCAGTGGGCGAGGGCGCGTTCGATGCGGGCGTCGGGGGTGGGGGTGGTGGTGAGGAGGAGTTCGCCGGCGGTGACGAGGGCGGTCCAGTAGCGGGTCGGGTTGCCGCGGTGGGGGAGGGGTCGGGTGGCGGCCAGGGAGAGGTAGGCGGCGGTGAGGTTGCCGGTGGTGAACCAGCGGGTCAGGCCGTGCTGGTGGCCGGGGCGGATGCCGCCGATGGCGTCGATGGCGACCAGGAAGAGGTCAATGACGGCGAGTTCGGTGGCGGTGAGGGTGACGGGGACGTCGAAGACGCCGAGGGCTTCGAGGAGTTCTCCGGTGTCGGCTTCGGAACCGGGGCGGGGGTGGGCGAGGAGGGCGTGGTAGCAGTCGTTGAGGCGGATGGTGGTTTCGGCGAGCGGGATGCCGAGGGCGAGGCAGATGGCTCGGGCGGCGGGGAGCGGCGTGCGTGAGCGGCGGGCGAGGAGGGCGTAGGCCTCGGCGGGGCTGCAGCCGCGGGTGAGTGCGTGCCGGGCGAGGGTGGCGAGCGGCGGGTGCATCAAGGGCGCTTTCAGGCGGTGACGAGGGAGAGGAAGGGGGCTGGCGCGACGAGCGCCCAGACGAACTTGCCGACGCCGCCCGCGCGGGGGCAACAGCCCCAGCGATAGGCGAGTTCGTTGACGAGGAGCAGCCCGCGCCCGTGTTCCTCGTCGGGCGCGGCGGCACGGACGGAGGGCCGGCCGCTGCCGGCGTCGTGCGCCTCCAACCGAAGACGGCCGCCGAGGAGCGCGAATCGGATCTCGATGAGCCGGTCGTCGGGGGCGTCGGAGTGCTGGACGGCGTTGGCGAAGAGTTCGCCGAGGAGGAGTTCGGCGGTGTCGGTGTAGTGGTCGCCGGTGGGGAGGGCGGCGAGGTAGGCCCGGAGGAGGTGGCGGGCCAGGGGCGTGGATTCGGTGCGGGAGTCGAGCCGGGCGGCGAACGTGCGGGGGCGGCGGGAAACGGGCATGGCGGACTACCTCGGCGGGGGGTGGAATGGGGGAGCGTCATGGTGTCGCTTCAATGCGTAGTGATGCGACTACCCAGGGCACCCGCTGTGGCCTAGCATTGGCGATGCCTTCAACCTTTCGGACTGGAAGGGAAAGTCACCAGCGATCATGAACCGCAAGGAACTTGACCCCGACTCCTCGCCCACGGCCAAGTTCGGCGTGATACTTCGCCAGGCCAGGGAGGCAAGAGGCTGGACGCAGGAGCAACTGGGGGGAATTGTCGGTTACTCGGCCGTTCACATCTCCGCCGTGGAAACCGGCCGGAAGCCCCCAACCAGTAGATTCGCGAAGAGAATTGATGGCGCCTTCGAAACTGAGCGGTTCGAACGGGAGTGGCGCCAGTCCGGACAGCGAGTTCTCTTCGAGGGCTTCGACCAGTACGCGGCAAAAGAACGGGAAGCCGTGGCCGTTCGGATCTTCGAGCTGGACATGGTTCCTGGCATGCTCCAGCACCCGGACTACAGCGCCGCCTACGAGATGGCGCCGGTCCGACGAGGTGAAGCCACGCAGGAGCAGGCGGAGGAGCGGCTGAACGTTCTGGCGGTACGCCAGCGGCTGCTCGACCGTCCTGTGAGGGTCCACGTGGTCCTCGACGAATCGGCTCTGCGGCGCCAGATCGGTGGAACGGCCGTTATGGCGCGCCAGATGCACCATCTGGAAGAGCTGGCGGCCCGGCCCCATGTCATCCTCCAGGTCGCCCCGTGCACCCTTGGCGAGTTGCGCCCCTTCTCTCACTCGGTCACGTTGCTGACTCTGCCCACACGCACGATGGTCGGGTACACCGAAACGCTCGGACGGGGCCTTCTGGAGCGGGACTCCGAGGTCGTGGCCGGGTGGGCCGGACAGTACGATCGCCTTCAGGTCGACGCCCTCACGCGGCTGGACAGCGTGACCATGATCCGGGAGGCACGGAGGGACTATGAACGGCATGCACAGTGACCAACCGACCCGCGCCGGGTGGCGAAAGAGCTCCTACAGCAACGGGCAGGGAGGGTGTGTCGAGGTCGACGACTCGCGCCCCGGCACGGTGCGTGACTCCAAGGACCCTCATGGTCCCGCACTCGTCTTCCCGGCGGAGGCGTGGCAGTCCTTCGTGCAGGCCGTTCGCTTTGGCGAGTTCGGCGACGTCTGACCGATCCCGGTGACGGAGGCGGTGCATCATGCCCAGGCGTGACTACGAGGACGATCCGAACGCCCCCGAGGCCAACTCGCTCGTCCCGGCCGCTTCCGTCGTCGTGGTCGACGATGCGGGCCGCGTTCTCCTCCAGCGGCGTACCGACAATGGGATGTGGGCGCTGCCCGGCGGCCGAATGGACATCGGCGAGTCGATCGCCGACTGCGGCGTCCGCGAGACGCGCGAGGAGACCGGTATCGAGATCGCGATCACCGGGATCGTCGGTACCTACACCGACCCCCGGCACGTGTTCGCCTACGACGACGGCGAGGTCCGGCAGGAGTTCTCGATCTGCCTCCTCGGGCGCCCGCTCGGTGGGGAGTTGCGGGTGTCCGACGAGTCCCACGAGGTGGCGTGGTTCACCCCGGCCGAAACGGACGGGCTGCCGATGGTGTCGAACATTCGCAGGCGGCTGGCCGACTGGCGCTCCGGGAAGATCCTCGTGGTGCGCTAGCCCACCTGGCGGACCTCCCGGCCACACTTACCGCATCGAAGGCGGGCGGGCCGTGCTCTTCCGCCACCGTGTGATCACGGAGGCCGGTGACCAGGACCGCAGGTCGGCTCTGCGGGGCGTGTCGGAGCGCGGCGGCGGCTCGGCGTTCTCCGCGAACCAGGTGAACGCGTTGGTGTCCGGTGAGGTCGATGTGATCGTGCACTCGCTCAAGGACCTGCCGACCGCGAACCCGCCCGGCCTGATCCTCCTGCCCCCGCCCGCCCGCGCGGACGTGCACGACGCGCTGTGCGGATCGACTCTGGCTGATCTCCGGCACAGCGGCAGGGTCGGCAGCTCGGCGTCGCGTCGGATCGCCCAACTGCTGCACGTTCGACCGGACCTGGTGCCGGCGGAGATCCGGGGGAACGTCCCGACCAGGCTCGGCAAGCTTCGGACGCAGATGGCAGGGCGCGCCGTGCCCGCCCGCCCGGGCGCCGGGCGGGCGGGTGCTCGGGTGGTGGCGGCGGCTTGCAGCCTGGACTGGGGGCACGGCGCACGAACTTGGTGGCAGGGGGGACGCGCGCCTTTCAGGCGGTGACGAGGGAGAGGAAGGGGGCCGGCGCGACGAGCGCCCAGACGAACTTGCCGACGTCGCCCGTGCGGGGGCAGCAGCCCCAGCGCTCGGCGAGTTCGTTGACGAGGAGTAGCCCGCGCCCGTGTTCCTCGTCGGTGGTGGCGGAACGGACGGAGGGGCGGCCGGTGCCGGCGTCGTGGACTTCGAGGCGGAGACGGTCGCGGACGAGGGCGAAGCGGACCTCGACGAGGCGGTCGGCGGGGGCGTCGCTGTGCTGGACGGCGTTGGCGAAGAGTTCGCCGAGGAGGAGTTCGGCGGTGTCGGAGTAGAGATCACCGCAGGGCAGGCCGCAAAGGTAGGCGCGCAACAGATAGCGGGCCAGGGGCGTGAATTCGGTGCGGGAGTCGAGCCGGGCAGCGAACGTGCGGGGGCGGCGGCGCTCGGGATCACCCGTGGCGTGTCGCGACGGCTGCCCGTCCCAGGGGGCGGGGACGGCTGCGGCGAGGAAGCCGCCGCCGAGAACCCTGGGAAGCCGGTCGTGCGCCCGGGCGTCCCGGACGGCCCGGCCGCCGGTCACCATGTCGCGGGTCCAGGTGACCACTCCGTCGATGGTGCGGGCGTTCAGGGCGTCGGTGATGACCTGCCAACCCGGCCGCCGGTCGAGCGGACGCGTGGGGTCGTCGTCCACGATGGTGAGCGCGACTGTCCAGTCGCGGGCCTCGGCGAAGGCGCGGGCGTGGCGGGTGAGGGGGACGGCGGCGGCCTCCCCGCTGGTCGCGATGTACAGGGCGACGGGAACGCGGCGGACGGCCGGCCGGTCGGGCTGGGTTGGCGTCATGACGCCAAGAATTTCGCCGGGTCGGGCCGTCGTGAACGTGCGGTGAGTGCCACTTCCGGAAGTCGTACCGGCTTCGGGTGATACGTCTTGTATCGGTCTGAACTCAGCGAGTGAACAGGCTGATACCGAGGATGCCGCCGAGCTTGCGCACGCGGGTGGTGCTGGCGTGGCCGGCGCCCTGCATGATCGCCCCGGGAAGGGCCTGGTGGCGGGCCCAGTCGGGCTGTGCGCTGCATACCTGGAGGAGCGTTTCCAGCGCGGCGCCGTACTGGCGGGTGTCGGCCTGGGCGAGGGCGACATCCAGGGCGAGCCGGTTGCGGGCGGCCTGGGGCAGGGGGGAGAGGTCGCCGAGGCTCCGGGCGAGCGCCAGGGCCTTGCCGGGGTCGCCCAGGACGGTGTGGATGCCGATGGCCTGCGCGGTTACCGTGGTGGGCCCGTAGCTGGTGCCGTTGATCATCACATCGCGGCCCATGCGAGCGGCGACCGCGTGCCCTTGGGAGAGCAGGTCGCGGGCCCGGTCGGCATCGCCGTGGCGGGAGGCGACCACGGCGGCGAAGGTCACGTGCCACCCGTAGGTGGCCAGCGTCTCCGGATCCCGTTCCGCGTACCGGGGCTCGATCGACGTGAACGCGTCCTCGGCCGTGGCGGTTGCCTGGTCGAGGCGGGCGTCCCGCATGTAGATCCAGGACCGGCCGCACTCCACCATCGCGGCCCGCAGCGGGTCTGCGGCCTTGTGGACGTGCTGGCGGGCGTGGCCGATCGCCGCGTACGCGAGGTCTCGGGCGCCGTGGAACTGGGCGGTGTAGGCGGCGAGCCGGTAGGCATCGGCGAGGGTGCCGTGGGCGGCGCACCGCGCGTCGTCCGGGGCGGAGCCCAGGAGGGCGGCGGCCTCGGTGATGGCAGGGGCGACGAGGCTGCCGGCCCGGGTGTAGTCCCCGGCCCGGTAGTCCGCCCATGCCTGGTCCAGGTCGGCTCGCAGTGCTGCGGCGTCCGGTGGTTCGATGTCGGCCCCGACTCCTGCGGCGGTGTCGTGCACGGCGCGGGACAGCCCTCGCAGCATCGCCCTGTCGCCGATCAGCGACGCCCTTCGGGGTGCCTGCTGCCCGAGGATCACCGACACGTCCGCGTGCAGCGCACCGGACAGCTTGAGCAGGGACGGCAGCCCGATGCTGCCCCCCTCCTTCTCTGCCTTGCGGATGGTCGGCACGGACACGCCGGCGGCCTCGGCGAGTTCTTCCTGTGTCATGCCGGCTCGCAGCATCTTGATGCGTTGGCCGGTGGAGTAGTCGGACCACTGCGTCATGGGGGTGCCTCCGAAGGTGAGCGGCCTCAAGGCGGACCGTACCCCCGCCGTCCTGCTCCCGGAACCGGAATCGACGGACGACCAGCCGGATTGACGGTCCCTCAGTCGGTCGCAGGGACGCCGAGGAGGGATGCGATGTGGGCGGCTGTGCCAGGGGCACCGTCCGCGAGGACGGTGGTGATGCCGAGTGCCTCGGCCGGGGGCAGGTTCTTCGGGTGGTCGTCCACGAACACGCACGCCTCGCCGGGCAGCCCGAGCCGGTCCAGGGTGAGCCGATAGATCGCCGGGTCGGGTTTGGCGATGCCCTCCCGTTCGGAGACCACCGTCACGTCGAACAGGTCCCACACTCCCAGAGCCCCGTACGGGTCGTACGGGTCCAGGCCGAAGGAGTTGGACAGCAGGGCGACCGCCAGACCGGCCTGACGTGCCGAGCGGGCGAGCGCGACCATGTCGTCGGCGGGCCGGACGCCCGCCCACGCCCGGCCCATCAGGTTCTCGTGCTCCGGGAGGCCGAGGATGGGCGCCACCTGCCGGTTCCACTCCGCCTGGCCGAGCCGCCCGGCTTCGAGTTCCGTGTACAGGCGGCCGGCCTCCGGGTCGCGGCCGAGAGTGTGCCGCCATGCGTCGGCGTCGAGGCCCTGGGTGAGACACCAGGTGCGGAGGGCGGGCCCGGCATTGGCGGTGAGTACACCGACGAAGTCCAGGATGAGGGCGGAGAAGGGACCTTCGGTTGTGGGGGAACCGGTGACGCTCGGGGTGGTCAGTGCCATGGCGCGCTTCGTCCTCCGGTGGGGTGGCCTCCGAGAGACCGTACCCGCTGGACCGCTGTCACTTCCGGGCGTTGGTGCGCTTCGTCGGCTCGGCCGTGGTCGGGTCCTCGGGCCAGGGGTGGCGGGGGTAGCGGCCCCTGAGATCCGCTCTCACGGCGTGGTAGCCGTTCTTCCAGAAGCCCTCCAGATCACCGGTGATGGCGGCGGGGCGGCCGGCGGGGGAGAGCAACTGCACGGTGAGCGGTACTCGTCCGCCGGCCAGGGCGGGGGCGGCCTTCCAGCCGAAGAGTTCCTGCAACTTGGCGGCCAGGACCGGGCGTTCGGTGCTGTAGTCGACCCGTATCTTCGAGCCGCTGGGCACGGTGATGCGTTCGGGCGCCAACTCGTCCAGGCGGCCGGCCTGGCCGCTCGCCCAGGGGAGGAGGCGTTGCAGAGCGTCCGTCGTCTTGATCCGGGCGAGGTCGGCGCGGCGGCGGGCGCGGGACAGCTCGGGCTCCAGCCACTCCTCCGCGCGTTCGAGCAGCGCGGAGTCAGAGACGTCCGGCCAGGGGTCGCCGATGGCGGTGTGGAGGAAGGCGAGGCGTTCGCGCAGGCCCGGAGAGGGCCAGGTCAGCAGGGCGCTGATGCCCTCGCGGGTGAGGCCTTCCAGGACGGCGGCGCGGACGAGGGCCCGGTCGGCGCGGGCCAGCGGTTTCTCGGCGAGTTCGATGGCGCCCAGTGACTCGACCTGGCGGGAGACCACTTCGCCTCGCCGGGTGTCCCAGTGGACCTCTTCGCGCTTGGTGAGGAGTGGGGCCCCGGCGAGCAGGGCGGTGTCCTCGTCGAGCGCGGCGGCATGCAGCACCCGCGCGGACGGGGAACCCGCCGGTCGGTCGGCCGCCGCGACGGCGAGCCAGGGAAGGGTGCCGAGCCGGGTGTCGCGGGCGAGTTCGGCCGCCGTCCCCGAGGCCATCAGGTACGGGCTGCGCTCGCCCGGGGCGGGCCGCTCCACCCGGGCGCGGGCGATGCGTTCGGGGAAGGCGAGGGCGACGACGAGGCCGACGGCGGTGGCGTCGGGCAGTGCGGTGGCGGGTTCGGAGCCGCCGCCGCGCCGCAGTCGGCGGACTTCCTCGCGCCAGCGCCCCGCGTAGGGGTCGCCGGAGGAGCGGACGGTCCGCCAGACCGCGCCGAGGTCGTCCCCCAGCGCGCGCGGGGGCTCCTCGGAGAGCAGGGCGACCACCTCGGCGGCGCGCTCGGCGCCGACCTGCGGCGCGCCGTCGACCAGCGCCCGCCCCAGCCGCGGGTGCAGCCCGGTGCGGGCGAGCCGCACGCCGCGCTCGGTCGCCCGGCCGTCGGCGGAAACCGCTCCGAGCGCCCGCAGGGTCTCCCGGGCGGCGGCCATCGCGCCCGCCGGGGGCCGGTCGGGCAGGGCGAGTCCGGTGGCGTCCGGGTCGCCCCAGCAGGCCACCTGGAGGGCGAACGGGGTGAGGTCGGCGAGCGCGATCTCGGGGGTGGGGAAGCGGGCGGCGCGGGCGTCCTCGGCCTCGTGCCAGCAGCGGTAGACGGCGCCGGGGGCCTCGCGGCCCGCCCGGCCGGCGCGCTGGCGGGCGGCGGCCAGGGAGGCGCGGACGGTGACCAGGGCGGCCAGGCCGCGGGCGTGGTCGGTGCGGGGTTCGCGGGCGAGTCCGGCGTCCACCACGACCCGGACGCCGGGCACGGTGAGGGAGGATTCGGCGACGGCGGTGGCGAGGACCACCCGCCGCGAGGAGGACGGGGTGAGCGCAGCGTCCTGGACGGCCTGCGGCGCCCGCCCGTGCAGCTGCAGCACCTCGGCCGGGACCCCGCCCAGCTGTCCGGCGACCCGGGCGATCTCGCCGACGCCGGGCAGGAAGCAGAGCACGTCCCCCTCCCGCTCGGCCAGAGCCCGCCGGACGGTGGCCGCGACGTGGTCGAGCAGCGCGAAGTCCACCCGGGTGCCGTGCGCGGGCCGGACGGCGCGCGGCGGCGGCGCCCACACCACCTCGACCGGGTGCGAGACGCCGTGCGCCTCGACCACCGGCGCGCCGCCGAGGAGTTCGGCCCAGGCGGAGGTGTCGGAGGTGGCGGAGGCGCAGACGATCCGCAGCTCGGGCCGCAGGGCGGCGCGCACGTCGAGCAGGAAGGCGAGCGCGGTGTCGGCGTCCAGGTGCCGTTCGTGGCACTCGTCGAGCACGACCACGTCGACGCCGGGCAGTTCCTGGTCGCGCTGGAGGCGTTGCAGCAGTACGCCGGTGGTGACCACCTCGACCACGGTCTCCGGTCCGACGCGGCGCTCGCCGCGCACGGTGTGACCGACCTCGCGGCCGACGGCGGAGCCGAGCAGCCAGGCCATCCGCCGGGCGGCGGCCCGGACGGCGAGCCGGCGCGGTTCGGCGACGAGCACCCGGCGCGCGGGCCGGCCGTCGGAGAGGAGTCCGGCCAGGGCGAGCGGCACCAGGGTGGTCTTGCCGGTGCCGGGCGGCGCGGCCAGGACGGCGGCGCCGGGTCCGTCCAGCGCCTCGTACAGGGCGGGCAGGGCGGTGCGGACGGGCAGGTCGCGCCAGGGCGGGTTCGGCAAGCCGGCTCAGCCCCGCTCGGCGACGAAGATCGCGGTGCCGGGGATGAGCCGCCCGCGCAGCGGCGACCAGCCGCCCCAGTCCTGCTCGTGCCCCTCCGGCCACTCCGGTTCGACGAGGTCGACCAGCCGGAAGCCGGCGGCGACGAGTTCGCGGACCCGGTCGCCGATCGTGCGGTGGTGCTCGACGTAGGTGGCGTGGCCCTGCTCGTCCTCCTCGACGTAGGGGGTGCGGTCGAAGTACGAGGAGACGGCGGTGAGCCCCTCGACGCCGGGTTCGTCGGGGAAGGCCCAGCGGATCGGGTGGGTGACCGAGAACACCCAGCGCCCGCCCGGCCGCAGCACCCGGTGCACCTCGCGCATCAGGGCCGAGGTGTCGGCGCTGAACGGCACGGCGCCGTAGGCGGAGCAGGCCAGGTCGAAGGCGGCGTCGGCGAACGGCAGGACGGCGGCGTCGGCCTGGACGACGGGCACCGGTGCGGCGCCGCGGGCGAGGTCGATCCGGCGGGAGTGCTGGAGCTGGCGGTAGGAGATGTCGAGGGCGACCGGGCGGGCGCCGCGGGCGGCCAGCCAGCGCGAGCACTGGGCGGCGCCGGCGCCGATCTCCAGCACGGTGCGGCCGGCGAGGTCGCCGAGCAGGCGGGCGTCGGCCTCGTCGAGGCCCTCGGGGCACCAGGTGAAGCGGTCGTCGCCGAGGAACTCGCCGTGCTCGTCCTGGTACTCGTCGGCGTTGCGGTCCCACCAGTGGCGGCTGGCGCGGCTGCTCTCGCCGACGCCGGCGGACCTCCTTACCGCGTCGTCGCCGTCCTCGTCAAGATCGTTGGGGTCGGGGAGGGGGGTGCCGGTCACGGTGAGAAGGCCCATCGCGTAGGGTGTCGTCTGCGGAAGCGCCGCTGTCGCGATCCGGTCCGAGAGGGCCAAGGTCCGGCGGTGGCATCCGGGGAAGGGGTCTCCCTTCGGCCGCCACCCTTCGCGGTGCGCAATCGGAGGATATGGCCTGTCCCATGCCGGGCTCCACCGTCTCGCCGCTGTTGGCGTTGACCGTGCCTGGCCGTCCCCGTATGCTACAAGTTGCGCTGCGGGCCTGCGCGCCTCGGACGGAGCAGGTCGCGCTCGCATCTGTCGAAGACCCCACGGTCGCAAGACGGACGCCTATTCTCCCGTGCAGCGGGATTATCGGTGCTCCGTGTTCTTGGCTGTCCGGCTTTCGGTGGGAGCGATACGGGCCCTCCGCGTGGCATTACCTACGACTTTCATGTCCGCACCGGAGCCCTTTTCCTAATGACGAGCCCCACCGACTCCTCCCTCAGCACCACCCCGCAGGTCGCGCTCAACGACATCGGCGACGCCGAGGCGTTCCTGGCCGCGATCGACGAGACCATCAAGTACTTCAACGATGGCGACATCGTCGAGGGCGTCATCGTGAAGGTCGACCGTGACGAGGTTCTCCTCGACATCGGTTACAAGACCGAGGGCGTCATCCCGTCCCGCGAGCTGTCGATCAAGCACGACGTCGACCCGCACGAGGTCGTCGCCGTCGGCGACAACATCGAGGCCCTGGTTCTCCAGAAGGAGGACAAGGAGGGTCGTCTCATCCTGTCCAAGAAGCGCGCTCAGTACGAGCGTGCCTGGGGCACGATCGAGAAGATCAAGGAAGAGGACGGGATCGTCACCGGTACCGTCATCGAGGTCGTCAAGGGTGGTCTCATCCTCGACATCGGCCTCCGTGGCTTCCTCCCGGCCTCGCTCGTCGAGATGCGCCGCGTCCGCGACCTCCAGCCCTACGTGGGCAAGGAGCTCGAGGCCAAGATCATCGAGCTGGACAAGAACCGCAACAACGTGGTCCTGTCCCGCCGTGCCTGGCTGGAGCAGACCCAGAGCGAGGTCCGTCAGACCTTCCTCACCACCCTGCAGAAGGGTCAGGTGCGCTCCGGCGTCGTCTCCTCGATCGTCAACTTCGGTGCCTTCGTGGACCTGGGTGGCGTCGACGGCCTGGTGCACGTCTCCGAGCTGTCCTGGAAGCACATCGACCACCCGTCCGAGGTTGTCGAGGTCGGCCAGGAGGTCACCGTCGAGGTTCTCGACGTTGACATGGACCGCGAGCGCGTCTCCCTGTCGCTGAAGGCGACCCAGGAGGACCCGTGGCAGCAGTTCGCCCGTACGCACCAGATCGGCCAGGTCGTCCCGGGTAAGGTCACCAAGCTGGTTCCGTTCGGTGCGTTCGTCCGCGTGGACGAGGGCATCGAGGGTCTGGTCCACATCTCCGAGCTGGCCGAGCGCCACGTGGAGATCCCGGAGCAGGTCGTCCAGGTCGGCGACGAGATCTTCGTCAAGGTCATCGACATCGACCTCGAGCGTCGTCGCATCAGCCTCTCGCTGAAGCAGGCCAACGAGGCGCTGGGTGCCAACCCGGCCGAGGTCGAGTTCGACCCGACCCTCTACGGCATGGCCGCGTCGTACGACGACCAGGGCAACTACATCTACCCGGAGGGCTTCGACCCCGAGGCGAACGACTGGCTGTCCGGCTTCGAGAAGCAGCGCGAGGAGTGGGAGCGGCAGTACGCCGAGGCCCAGAGCCGCTTCGAGCAGCACCAGGCCCAGGTCATCAAGAGCCGCGAGGCCGACGCGGAGGCCGCTGCCGAGGGTGGCGACGCCGTCGCCGCTGCGGCCGGTGGCTCCTACTCGTCCAGCAGCGACGAGGGCTCGGGCGCCCTGGCCTCGGACGAGGCCCTGGCCGCCCTGCGCGAGAAGCTGGCCGGCGGCCAGAGCTGAAGCTCTGACCCTGCCGCTGAGGCTGATTAGCGCTTAGCGTCATCGATGGACCCCGCTCGGTTTCCGAGCGGGGTCCATTGTTTTTCGGCCTTAATTATTTATTCCTTATGTGTTGGATTTTTGTGATTAGGGGCTCATCGGATGCCTATGGGCGATTCGGGACCTAGGGCCTACCTTGGGATGAGTTGCCCGATGGGTCGCTCACCCGGCCCCACACGCTAGGCACCCCCCGCATATGCGCCGTCGCTCTGCCGTGACTCCCGCTTCCCCCCCGATGTCCGACACCCCCGCGTCCGCCGAACCCCGGGTCGCCGGACGTCTCGCCGCCCTCGGCCGGTTCTGCTACCGGCAGCGGCGCTGGGTGCTCGGTTTCTGGGCGGTCGTCCTGGTCATAGGCGTGCTGATCGGCGGACGGGTCTTCGAGGGCACGGTGGCCGGCGCCTCCTCCGCCTCCGCCGAGGCGGACCGGGGCAGCGCCGTCGTCGCCGCCGCCGACCCGTCCCGGGGCACCGTCACCGCGGTGGTGGACGGCCGGCCCGTGGACGACCCGGCCGTCCGGGACGCCGTCACCCGGGCCACCGCCGAGATCGCCGCCCTGCCCGGTGTCTCCTCGGCCGTCGACGGCTACGGCCCCGGCCCGGGCGCCGAGGCGCTCCGCTCGGCCGACGGCACCGCGAGCCTGGTCTCGGTGCGGATGGCGGACAGCAGCACCTCCGCGCAGGCCACCGCCGTGAACCAGCGGCTGGCCGCGATCCAGTCCGAGGTCCGGCCCGGTGGCGGCAAGGTGACCGTCGGCGGGGACCTCGTGCTCCAGGACGAGGTCAAGAAGCAGACCGAGAAGGACACCCGCTTCGGCGAGATCGTGACCCTGCCGCTCACCCTGGTCGTGATGGTCCTGGTGTTCGGGGGCCTGGCCGCCGCGAGCCTGCCGGTGATCGGCGCCGTCGCCTCGGTGGGCGGGGCGCTGCTGGCCATGTTCGGATTCAGCAAGATCATGGACATCGACACCAGCGTGCTGCCGATCGCCACCGTGCTGGGGCTCGGACTGTCGATCGACTACGCGCTGCTCATGGTGAATCGTTTCCGCGAGGAACGCGGCCACGGGGCGCCGATCGCCGCCGCCGTGGAGCGGACCGTCGCCACCGCCGGGCGCACCGTCGCCTTCTCCGGACTGACCGTCGCCGTGGCCCTGTCCGGGCTGTTCGTCTTCACCAGCCCGGTGCTCGGAGCGGTCGCCGCGGCCGGGGTGAGCGTCGTGGTGATCGCGGTGGCCGCCGCGCTGACGCTGGTGCCCGCACTGCTCGGCTTCGCCGGGCGCCGGATCAGGACGCCCACCGCGCCCGTCCCCGACGAGGGCTTCTTCAGCCGGACCGTGCGCCGGGTCCGCAAGCGGGCCGTGCTCGTCGCGCTGGTCTGCACCGGCGTGCTGATGGCCGCCGGGGCGCCGTTCCTGCACGCCGAGATGCGCAACTCCGGTGCCGCCGTGCTGCCCGTCACCTCGGCCGGCCGGCAGGTCGCCGAGACCGTCGACCAGCGCTTCCCGCTGGCCTCGGCCGCCCCGATCACGGTGGTGGTGCAGAGCGGCGCGACCGTCGCCCAGGCCTACGCGGACGATGTGGTGGCCCAGCTGCCCGGCGTCAGCGGGGTGCGGGCCGTCACCCCCGTGAGCGACACCGTCTCCACCATCGACGTCCTGGTGCACGGCGATCCGCAGGGCGGACCGGCCAAGCAGGTGGTCAAGGAGCTACGGGCGGACCGGGGCGGTCTGACCACGCAGGTGACCGGCGGGGCGGCCTCGGTGGTCGACTTCCAGGGCGAGCTGCTCACCCGGGGGCCGATCGCGCTCGGCCTGGTGGCCCTCGGCACGCTGATCCTGCTCTTCCTGATGACCGGCTCGGTGGTGATGCCGGCCAAGGCCCTGCTGATGAACCTGCTCTCGCTGGGGGCCTCGCTCGGCGCGCTGACCCTGGTCTTCCAGGACGGTTGGTTCAGCGGCCTGCTCGGGTTCAGCCCGAACGGCGGCCTGGAGACCTTCATCCCGGTCCTGGTGTTCGCCTTCGCCTTCGGGCTGTCGATGGACTACGAGGTCTTCCTGCTGGCGCGGATCAAGGAGCTGCGGGACAAGGGTCACAGCTGCACCCGGGCGGTGGAGCTGGGCGTCCAGCGCAGCGGTCGGATCATCACCTCGGCGGCGCTGCTGATGGTGATCGTCTTCGCCGGGTTCGCCCTCGGCGACATGCTGATGGTCAAGCAGATGGGCATCGCGCTGGCGGTCGCCGTGGCGGTCGACGCGACCCTGGTCCGCTGTCTGCTGGTGCCGGCCGCGATGAGCTTCTTCGGCGAGTTCAACTGGTGGGCGCCGGGCCCGCTGCGGCGGCTGCACGACCGGTTCGGGCTGAGCGAGCACGTCGAGCTGCCGGAGCTGGCCCCGGCCGTGCTGCCGACGCAGCGCCCGGCGGAGGAACTGGTCGGCACCGGCTCGTAGTCTCCCGGGGCGGGAGTCGGGGGCGGGGGACGCTCGGTCGACGGTCGGGTCCGGTCGCGGTCAGGGCAGGCGGCGGAGCAGGGCGACCGCGCTGCGCAGGGTCTCGCGCTCGTCGGAGGTGAGGCGGGCCTCGATCGCGGAGGCGATCCGTGCCTCGCGGCGGGCGCGCTGCTCGTACAGGGCGGTGCGGCCGGCCTCGGTGGCGGTGACCAGCAGTTTGCGGCGGTCGGTGCTGTGCGGCTGCTGGGTGACCAGGCCGGCCTCGGTGAGCAGCGAGACCGTGCGGGCCATCGACTGGTGCCGGACGCGCTGCCGGACGGCCAGTTCGGCGACGGTGCAGGCGAGGTCGTCGCGGACCAGCAGGCCGAGTACGCCGGCCTGGTTCTGCGGCAGCGTGTCGTCGGGGCGCAGTGCGCGGACCAGTTCGCCGATGGCGCTGCGCAGGTCGGCGGCGAGTTCGAGGGTCTCGGGGTGCGGGCTGTTCACCGGAGAAGCCTACCCCGAAAATCTACAGCAAAACTGTGCAGCTTTGCTGTATGTTCTGCCTATGCGGATCACCAAGTTCGGACATGCCTGCGTACGCCTCGAGCACGGCGGTACGACCGTGGTCGTCGACCCCGGATCCTTCACCGACCCCGCCGCCCTGGCCGGCGCGGACGCCGTCCTGATCACCCACGAGCACGTCGACCACTTCGAGGAGGCCCGGCTGAGGGCCGCCCTGGAGGCGGATCCGGAGCTGCGGGTGTGGACCAACGCGGACGTGGCCGGGAAGCTGGACGGGGTCGCCCGGCGGGTGACGGCGGTCGGTGAGGGCGATGCCTTCGACCTCGGCGGGATCCCGGTCTCGGTGCACGGGGAGTGGCACGCGGTCATCCATCCCGACATCCCGCTGGTGCGGAACATCGGCTTCCTCTTCGGTGGGCGGCTGTTCCACCCCGGTGACGCGCTGCTCGTCCCGCCGCGTCCGGTGGACACCCTGCTGCTGCCGATCGCGGCGCCCTGGACCAAGGTCGGCGAACTGGTCGACTACGTCCGGGAGGCCGGGGCGCGGCAGGCCGTGCCGGTGCACGACGCGGTGCTCAGCCCGGTCGGCCTCGCCGTGCACACCCGCCTGCTCGGCCCGGGCGGACCGGGCGGTGCGGAGCTGCGCACCCTGGGGGAGGGCGAGAGCCTCGACCTGGGGTGAGCCGCCTGGTCGGGGTGGTGGGGTGACGGCAGGGCGGTGCGCGCCGGTAGCCTGACGCCATGCTGAAGATCGGACTGACGGGCGGCATCGGCGCGGGCAAGAGCGAGGTGTCGCGGCTGCTCGCCGCCCACGGCGCGGTGATCGTGGACTCCGATGTGATCGCCCGCGAGGTGGTCGCCCCCGGGACGCCCGGCCTCGCCGCCGTGGCCGCCGAGTTCGGCCCGGGCGTACTCGCGGCGGACGGCTCGCTGGACCGGCCCGCCCTCGGCGCGGTCGTCTTCGCCGACCCGGCCCGGCTGAAGGCGCTGAACGCGATCGTCCACCCGCTGGTCCGGGCGCGGTCCGCCGAGCTGGAGTCGGCGGCCGCGCCGGACGCGGTGGTGGTGCACGATGTGCCGCTGCTGGCCGAGAACGGGCTCGGCCCGCTGTACGACCTGGTGGTCGTGGTCGACGCGGCGGACGAGGTGCGGATCGACCGGCTGGTCCGGCTGCGCGGTATGACCGAGGACGAGGCCCGGGCCCGGATGGCCGCCCAGGCGAGCCGGGCGGACCGGCTGGCGATCGCCGATCTGGTGATCGACAACAGCGGCCCGCTGGCGGAGCTGGCCCCCAGGGTCGCCGAGGCGTGGGAGCGGCTGACCGCCCGGCGCTGACCGCCCGCCGCCGCAGGGTCGGTCGCTCAGGCCGCGGCGGCGTGGGCCACGGCCGCGGCGGCGAAGGCCCGGATCATCGGGTGCGCCCGGCTGCCGTCCCCGGCGAGCTCCGGCTGGAACAGCGAGGCCAGGAAGAACGGGTGGACCTGCTCCGGGAGCTCCAGGATCCGCGGCTCGCCCGCGTCGTCCGCGCCGGTGAACCGCAGACCGCCCGCGCGCAGCCGGTCCAGATAGCCGTCGTTCAGCCCGTACGCGCAGTGGTACCGCTCCAGGGTGCGCGGCGCGCCGAGCACCCGGTCGGCCAGCGAACCGGGGGTCGGGCGGATGGCGCCCTCGTGCCCCACCAGGGAGCAGCTGAGCGGCACGATCACCCGGTCCGCCTCCTCCGGGTGGCTCTCGCCGTGCGCGGCGCCGTCGATCCGGCAGACGTGCCGGGCGTACTCGAGCACCGCGTGCTGGAAGCCGGCGCAGGTGCCGAGGAAGGGGATCCCCCGCTCGCGGGCCGTGCGGACGGCGGCGACCGCGCCGTCCTCGCTGCGGTACGGACTGCCGGGCAGTAGCCAGACCGCGTCGAAGCCGTCGAGCGCGCCGGGGGCCGCGGCGTCCTCGGTGGGGATCCAGTAGGCGTCCAGGACGAGCTGCTCGCGGGTGGCGAGCGCGTCGAGCAGCCCCGGGATGCGGGCGTGCGAGCGGACGGCGGCCGAGCGGTCGCCGACCAGGGCGAGGCGGGAGACGGGGTGGGAGGCGGGGTGGGAGGCGGGGTGGGAGGCGGGGTGGGAGGCGGGGTGCGTCATGCGGCTATCCTGACCGCCGACGCGGCATCAGTACCAACGATGATTCCTTACCTTTCGATCAGTGGATGTGATGGCAGATGGAGCCGCAGCAGCTGCGCACCTTCGTCACGGTGGCCCGGCTCGGCTCGTTCTCCGAGGCGGCCCGCGCACTCGGCTACACCCAGTCCGCCGTCTCCCAGCAGATCGCGGCGCTGGAGGCGGACCTCGGCACGGCCGTGCTCCACCGCCGCCCGGTCGGGCCGACCGGTGCCGGCGCACGGTTGCTGGAGCACGCCTCCGCACTGCTGCTGAGGATCGATGCGGCGCGCGCCGACATCGCGCGCCTGGCGGGTGCCGCGAGCGCCCGTCTCATCGTCGGAGCCACCCCACTGGCGGTCGGGGCGGAGCTGGGGCGTGCGCTCGCCGAAGTGCGCCGGGCGTATCCGGCGGTGGACCTGACGGTGCGGGTGGTCGCCCAGGACGTGCTGCCCGCCGAGGTGGCCACCGGCGCGGTCGACCTCGCGCTGGTCGACGGTCCGGCCGCGCCCAGTGACCCGCTCCCGCTGCCAGACGTCGGCCCGCTCGCCACCGTCGCCGTCGCCGAACAGCCGCTCGTCGTCGCGCTGCCGGCCGGCCACCCGCTGGCCGGGCGCCCCGGCCTGGCGCTCGCGGACCTGTCCGCCGCCCACTGGCTGGACGCCCCGGGCCTCGCCCCGACCGCCGTCCGGTTGAGCGCCGCCACCGGCGTCGAGGGCTACCGGCCCGCCGCCCGCTACCTGGGCACCGATGTGCGGGGGCTGCTCGCCCTGGTCGCGGCCGGGCACGGGCTGGCACTGCTGCCCGCCAGCGTTTTGGCCGGGGTGCCGGACGTGGCGGCGGTGCCGGTCCGCACTCCCCGGCTGGTGCACCGGACCGAACTGGTGCACGGCGCGCTGCCGGAGGGGCCCGCGGCGCTGCTGGCCCGGCTCCTGACCGGGGAGTAGGCGGGCCGGGGGCTCGCCGGGCCGGTCCCGGGCCCCGGCCCGGTCATGGTCCGCCGACGTGACGGCGTGACGGCGCGGCGGCGCGGCGGCTCAGCCGACGATGCGGGCGCCGGGACAGCAGGGCCCCTCGACGCGGTAGCACACATAGCGCAGGCAGCCGAGGCAGACCGAGATGTTCTCCAGCCGCCAACTGTCGCCGTGGCAGGCGCAGTCGGCCCGTTCGCGCAGCAGCGCGTCCCACCCGTCGGCGCCGCCGTTGGCGGCGAAGGCCGCGGCGATGTACGCCGCGGTCGCCGGGTCGTCCCCGGTGGTGCCGCGCCGGGCGGCGTCCAGGTGCCAGCAGTAGAGGGCGAGCAACGGCCGCCCGTCGACCAGGCGGTAGCGGGCCCGGCCGTCGTCCTCCCAGTCCCGGACCAGCCGGGCGACCCGTTCGGGGAACGGTCGCGCGGGGTCGAGGAGGCGGCGGTTACCCTGCGGCGGTGGCTGCTCGGCGGTCATGTGGTCCCCTTTCCGAGGCCCACGGTAGGGTGTCGCGTCGCGAAGTCGCCGCCCGGGGTGGGGTGTTGGCGGATCGCTCCTAGGAGCAGGTGGTGCCCTCGGCCGGGACCCGGTCGGCCAGCAGGTACTGGTCGACCGCCTGCTTGAGGCAGGTGTTGCCGGAGTCGTAGCCGCCGTGGCCCTGGCCCTGGAGGGTGACCTCGACCCCGACGCCCGCGCCGAGTCGGCGCGCCATCGCCCCGGCGCCCTCGTACGGGGTCGCCGGATCGCCGGTGTTGCCGATGACGACGATCGGCGCCGAGCCAGGGGCGGACACCTCGGGGAGGTCGGCGCTCCCCTGGACCGGCCAGCCGGTGCAGGAGGTCAGGCCCCAGGCGGTGAAGTCGCCGAACACCGGCGAGGCCTGGCGGAACGAGGGCAGCAGCCCCTGGACGTCGGTGGCGCTGTAGCGCGACTTGTCGTCGGCGCAGCTGATCGCCCGGTTGGCGGCGGACTGGTTGCTGTAGTGGCCCTGCTGGTCGCGGCCGGCGTAGGCGTCGGCGAGGGCGAGCAGGGTGGTGCCGGTGCCGCCCTGCATCGCCTCCTGGAGGCCGACGGCGAGGGCGTTCCAGGTCTTCGGGTTGTAGAGCGCGGCGGCGATGCCGGTGACGGCGAGGTCCTGGGTCAGCCTGCGGGTGCCGTCGGTGGGCAGCGGGGCGGTGTCGAGGCCGTTCAGCAGGTCGGTGATCCGCCGGGTGCCCTCGTCACCGCCCTGACCGGTCGGGCAGGACGGCCCGGCCTGGGCGGCGCACGCCTTCATGAAGTTCTCCAGGGCGAGTTGGAAGCCCTTCGCCTGGGCGAGGGCGCTCTGCGCCGGGTCCTTGGTCGGGTCGACGACGGCGTCCATCACCAGGTGGCCGACGTTGCCCGGGTACTGGTGGGCGTAGACGCCGCCGAGTTCGGTGCCGTAGGAGATGCCGAAGTAGTGCAGTTTCGGGTCGCCGAGCACCTGTCGCACGAGGTCGAGGTCGCGGGCGGCCGAGACGGTGTCGACGTGGCGCAGGACGGCGCCGGAGTTCCGCTCGCAGGCGGCGGTGTAGCCGGAGTTGGCCGCGTCGAGCGCGGTGACCTCGGCCTGGTCGTCGGGCGAGCCGTCGACGGCGGCGGAGGCGTCCGTGGCGGCGTCGTCCAGGCACCGCACGCCCGCGCTGTCGCCGACCCCGCGCGGGTCGAAGCTCACCAGGTCGTAGCGGGAGTTGAGGTCGGCGTAGTCCTTGGCGAGGGCGGGCAGGGTGACGACGCCGGAGCCGCCCGGGCCGCCGAAGTTGTAGATCAGCGAGCCGATCCGGGACTGCCCGCCGGCGCCGGTGGCCACGGCCCGGATCAGGGCCAGGTCGATGGTCTGCCCGTCCGGCGCGGCGTAGTCCAGCGGGGCCTTGAGCGTGGCGCACTCCCAGGGGGCGCCCGGGGCCGAGCCGTCGCCGCCCTGGGCGGTGGAGGGCGCCGGGCAGGTCTGCCACGCGAGCTGCTGGCCGGTGAGCGAGGCCGGCAGCGGCGGGACGCCCACGGCGGCGGAGGCGGGGGAGGAGGCAGTGGCGGCCGGAGTGGTGGGCGCGGCGGAGGCGGTGGACGGCCCGGCCTTCGCGGCGTCGCTGCCGGAGCCGCTCTCGCAGGCGGCCGTGGCGGCGGCCAGGACCGCGGCGAGGCCGAGGGCCCCGGCGCCGCGTACGACAGGGTGCATGGGGTGGTCCGTTCCTGGGGCCGCGGCGAGGTCCCGGCGGGATCGCCACGGGTCGCGCACGCGGGTGGCGGGGGCGGCGCGGGGGCTGCTGCGGCGTCAGCCTAGGGACGGGGCGGGCCCGGTGCGACGCGACGCGCCGTCGGCCGGGGGCGCGCGAGCGGTCCTGCGCGGAGGGGAAGAGGCGGGCATGGGGGTTGCCGAAGCCCGAGTGGCTCGTTGTTCCTGCCGTGAGCCCTGACTTTTCCGCCCGTGGCGGTTGTGAAGAAACGATTCTGCACGCCCGCGTCGCCGTTCCGGTGGTGCGTGCCACCCGGAGGCGGCCATGACGTACGACAGCCCGCGCGTCCCCGCGCAGTACGTCCCCGGTGACGGCTGCGCGGTGGCGCTCGACCTCCGGGTCGCCGTCTGCCCCGGTCTGACCGTCTCCGTCGCGGCCCGGCTGCGGTACCACACCGCCGACCCCTACGCCGTCTTCCTCGACAACCACACCGACCTCGCCACGCCCGTCACCTGGGTGTTCGCCCGCGACCTGCTCGCCGCCGGGGTGCACGGCTGGTCCGGGATCGGCAGCGTCTCGGTCCACCCCGGCGTGGACGAGCGGCGCGACTCCGTCTTCATCACCCTCACCGGTGAGGGGAGCAGCGTCGTCCTGCGGGCCCCCGCCGAGCGGATCCGGTCCTTCCTCGCCCGTACCGAGAGCCTGGTCCCGATCGGGCGGGAACGGACCCGTCTCGACCTGGACGGCCTGCTGCGGCGGCTGTACGACGGCGGCGCCGCCTCGCCGGGGCCGTGAGAACCTGCTTCCGACCCCCTGGCTTAGCTGATCCAGAGGCAAATGTACGGCAACACGCGAAAATGGTGCCTGTACAGATGAACTGGTGGCTAAACAGGCGTCTCCAGGGGGATCCCATGGGCAACTGCTTCGCGTGAAGCGGCCCAACCACCGGTGCCGCACCACCTGTTGGGCGGCCCGGTCGCTGAGAGGCGAACGCTCATGAGCATGATCCAGACCGGCAGGCTGAATCTGAGTTCCTCGAACCCCGTGGCCACCCAGGGTGGAAGTACATCCACCTTCACGCAGGTCACGTTCCCCACGGCGTTCCCCGACGGGTCCGAGGTGATCGTCGTTCCCTTCGTCCAGACGTTCAACGGCGCCGACACCCCGGGGCTGCGGATCGCCGACGTCACCACTGTCGGCTTCAAGATCCGCATCAATGAGATCCACATCAACGGCAAGGTCACCTCGGACGGAACGCACACCTCCGAGACCGTCGGCTGGATCGCCTCCACCGTCTGAGTCCCAGCCCAGGAGGCGCCGCCCGCTCCGAGCAGCAGCGGCGCAGCGGCGCCGTGACGGGAGGCAGCGGCCGGCGTACGTGATCGGGTGGGGCGGCCCCCGCGGGGGCCGCCCCACCGCCGGTGACGGGCGTGCCAGGGGGCGCCCCGGTCGCACCCGCGGTGGGCGACGGCCTCCGCCGGCAGCGCGGCCGCCAGTGCCACGGCGCCCGGGTCGGTCGGCCCGTCCCGGTAGGGCGTGAGCAGGGACGCCACGGGTCGCTCCCGGAGCCCCGGCCCCGGTCACGGGCGGCCGGCGGCCTCCGGGCGCAGCGCGCGGACCGCGAACAGCGTGGTGAGGTGCGGCGAGCCGAAGTACAGCGGCAGGCGCCCGGTGCGGAAGTAGCCGGCGGCCGGCCAGGAGCCGTCCGCGAGCTGGGCCCCGGCCAGTCGGCGGCGCAGCTCGGGCAGTTCGGCGCTCTCGCCCGCGTACTCGCCGGCGAGTACCAGCAGCGCCACCGCGAGCGGCGTGTCGGCGGTCTGGGTGGTCACGTGTCCCACCGCCCGCCGTACCGGCGCGGCGAGTTCGGGCACGACGGTGGCGGCCCGGGCGGCGGCGTGCAGGAAGGCCTCCGGGGCGGCGTAGTAACGGGTGCCGGTGCGGGGGCCGTTGAGGTGTTCGACGACATAGCGCAGGGTCGCCTCGGCCGCCGGGTGCGGCAGTCGGCCGACGGCGCCGGGGAGGTGCAGGGCGAACAGGATGTTGGCGGCGACGACGGCGTCGTAGCGGCGCCCGCGGGCGGGGCTGCGGTCGCTGTCCTCCCAGTAGGCGGGTATCGGGCCGTCGTCCGGGCCGATCTGGGTGTCGAGCAACTCGCGGGCGATGTCGTCGAGTTCGGCCGGTCCGAGCAGCCCGTGCCGGGCCAGTCCGCCGGCCGCGACGGCGGTGCTGTCGGTGCCGGCGGGGAACGGGAGGCCGGGCGGGAAGGTGCGGTAGCGCTGCGCCGCCGGTTCGCGGTACCGGGCGACCTGCGGCGCCAGTACGGCGACCAGTTCGCGCTCCTCGGCCCGCCCGGAGTCCGGCCGCAGCAGCGCGAGCCCCCACATCGCGGAGAAGCCCTCGTCGTCCGGGTCGAAGCCGAGGTCCTCCCCGTGGGTGACGAGCAGGTGCCGGCGCCCCTCGGCGCCGCTGAGCGGCCTGCGCAGCTCCGGGTCGGCGCCGGGCCGGGCGGACGGCAGTCCAGTGGGCCCCAACGCCCGGTGGAGGAATGCCAGTCCACGCCCGACGGCGTCGTCCCACGGCGTTTCGTCGGCGGACATCGCGTCCCGTCCCCTCTGGCTGCCGGCCGGCGGGACCGGCCGCCCGGACCCGCCCTCGCTCCACTCTCCCTCCTTCCCGGTGGGGGCGCCCGCATGC
>NZ_JAXCLC010000079.1:0-39180 GCF_034043715.1 Kitasatospora purpeofusca
GCGCCGGGACGGCCCGGGCTCAGCCCTGCTGCGCGGTGCGACGGCGGCGCAGCACGACCAGGGTGCCGACACCGGCCGCGAGGACGGCGCCACCCGCGATCGCGATGGCGGTGGTGTCGTCACCGCCGCCCGTGGTGGCGAGCGCCTTGTCCGCGTTGGACTTGGCCTTGGCGACGGCCGCCGGGGTGATCGGCAGCGGCTTGACCTTCGGAACGCTCACCGGGAAGTCGATCGGCCCGGCGGTGTCGTCCTGGGTCGGCGCGGGGCTCGACGGGGCGGCGGTCGCGGGCGCGCTCGGGGAGGTGCTCCCGCTCGGCGTCGCGGTGGCGCTCTCCGAGGGCGAGGCGGTGGTCGACGGGGTGGCGGTCGGCGACGGGGTCGCCGTCGTCGAGGGCGTCGGCGTGGTGGACGGGGTGGCGGTCGTCGACGGGGTCGCCGTGGTGGACGGCGTGGCCGTGGTCGACGGGGTCGCCGTCGTGCTCGGGGTCGGCGAGGCGGTCGTCGATGCGGTCGGCGAGGCGGACGGCGACGGCGAGGTGGTGGTCGGGCTGCCGGTCGGCTTCACCGTCGGGCTCGTGCTGGGGGTGGTCGGCTTGGCCGTCGACGGCGTGGCGCTCGGGCTCGGCTTGCCCGGGCCCTCGGCCACGATCTTGAAGCGCTTGCCGCGGATGCCGTCGCAGCTGAACTCGGCCTCGCCGGTCGGCGTCTTGCCCTCGGCCTCGGCGGAGAAGACCACCGGCACCACGCCGGCGTGGCCGCGCGGCGCGTCCTTGGCCACGGTGACGCGGACGGCGACCGTCAGGCTGCTGCCCTTGGTGACGGCCAGCAGCGAGTCCTCGTAGTCCGGATTGCCGTCCTCCTGGAGCTTGGCGAGCAGGAACAGCACACCGTCGTCGTCGGCCTCGGCACCCGGCGCGGCGCCGGCCGGGCGCCAGGTCTTGGTCCGGTCCAGCGCCTCGGGCAGCTGGTACTCGACCTTCAGGTCCTTCGCCTTCAGGTTGTCCTGGGCGTTCTTGAACTTGAGCAGCGGGTAGAACACGAAGTCCGTCTTCGTGTTGTTGTCGATCGTGAAGCTGAACTGCTTGGACTCGCCACCGGCGACGAAGGTGCCCGGCACCCCGTCCAGCGACAGGTCGAGCTGGCGGTGGGCGGCCTTGTCGGCCTGCGGCGCGGCGGCCGAGGGCGAGCCCGTGGCGGCGGCGACGGCGCCCTGGGCGCCGGTGAGGGCCATCGAGGCGGCGAGCGCGGCGGCGCCGGCCAGGGCCAGACTGCGAGGTATGGAGATGGACAAGGGAAACCTCACGAAGGTGTCCGGGCGCGGCCCGGGAGCGCGGGTGGACCCGGTGGTAGTCCGAGCCGCGATCCCCCCGCGAAGCTGAAAGTCCGACGGAGACTACAGAAGGTCCCCGCGGTGCCGGAAGGTGGGTGCGGGTTTGAAACGGGCCCAGGCCGTTTTCTGTCCGGTTGGACCAACTCTGCCCCGGAAAGCGCCTTTTGCCCGCACCTGGCAGAGGGCGACGGGTGATCGGTACACGGTGGGGAACGGCGCCTGCCGGAAAGGCACTACGCGGGGAGTCCGGCCCGCCGGCGCGCGACCGCCGCGACCGCCGCCCAGTCCTTCTCGCCGTCCCCGTGCGCGAGCGCGTCCAGGAACGCGTCCCGCAGCACGCTGCCGAACGGCAGCGGCACCCGCGCCGAGGCCCCGGCGGTGAGTGCGAGGTCGACGTCCTTGAGCCCCAGCGGCAGCTTGAACCCGGCGGGCTCGTAACGGCGTTCGGCGACCATCGCACCGTACCCGGAGTAGATCGGGCCGGGGAACAGCGTGCCGCTGAGCATCTCGATCAGGTCGGTCGGCCGGACGCCGTTGGCCTCGGCCAGGCTGCACGCCTCCGCCATCGACTCGATCGCGCACGCCAGCAGGAAGTTGGTGCTGATCTTGGCGGTGTTGGCCTGGGCCGGGCGCTCGCCGAAGTGCCAGACGCGCCGGCCCATCGCGGCGAGCAGCGGTTCGGCCGCCGCCAGCGTCCCCGGGGCCCCGGCGGCCAGGATGTCGAGCTCCCCGGCGGCGGCCACCGGCGGGCGGCCGAGGACCGGCGCGGCGACGTACCCGATGCCGTGCTCGGCGTGCAGGGCCTCGGCCCGCTCGGCCAGGCCGACCGACACGGTGGCCATGTTGATGTGCAGGGTGGCCGCGGCACCGGCCAGCAGGACCGGGTCGAGCAGCAGCCGCTCGACGGCGGCGTCGTGGGCGAGCATCGAGACGACCGCGTCGGCCGCGAAGACGTCGGCCAGATCCTCGGCCGCCTCGGCACCCTGGGCGACCATCGCGGCCACCGGCTCGGGCGAGCGGTTCCACACCCGGACGGCGTGCCCGGCCCGCAGCAGGCTGCCGGCCATGCCCTGGCCCATCGCGCCCAGTCCGACGAAGCCGACCGTCGTCCCGCTCATCGCACACTCCCACTGTCACCCGGCGCGCGGACCGGATCGTCCGACCACGGGCAACCGACTGTACGTCAGCCCGCCGGGCCGCCGACCGAAGCCGTCCGGCTCACGGAGGGTGGTCGACGGCCGGCCGGGAAGGCGGTCGGTCGGTCGGCAAGGCGGTCGGTGGCTCTGACGGCTCGCGGGTCGGGAGCGGTCAGGCGGCCGCCGCGCGGTGCCCGTCCGCCGCCGCCGCCTCCAGCCGCGCGGCCACCCGGTGGCGCAGCAACTGGTACTGGACCTGGAGCCGACCCGGACGCTGCGGGCGGGCGACGGGACGACCGGGGCCGACCTCTTCGTCCGGGCCGAAGCGCGAGCGGGTCATGTCGACCTCGGCGCCGGCGGCGGAGCGGTTCCACCAGTGCAGGTCCGTCCGGACCCCGCCGACGTACACCTCGCCCATCATCAGCTCGCCGCCCAGCAGGTCGTGCACCACCAGGGCGGTCGCCCGGCACTGACCGTGGGCGGGATTGTCGGGACGCCAGTGGGCCTGGTCCTCGGGCGCGCAGGTGTCGACACCCCAGGAGGAGCGGATCGCACGTTCGATGTCGTTGAGGGTCCACGCCGTCATAGCGGGAAGCCTGCCACGCGGCACCGACAGCGGCAGCGGCTTTTCGGCCAAAGTGCCCGTGTTCTGCGACGACCCGGGTGACCTTCACCCGTACGGGGAGCCCACGGGGCACCGGCCAGGAGGCCGTTCGCGGGCGACCACCACGACGGCCGCCGCCCGCACAGCGGGGGCGACCGCCGGAGCGACCGCCCGAGCAGCCGCACTGCGGGCGCGGGCGCGGACCGGTGCGCGCCGGAGCGGTCGGGGGTCCGCTCCGGCGCGTGCTCCGGTCCCACGCCCTTCACCCGCCGGGTGTCACTTGCCGAGCGCCTCGACGCCCGCCTGCGCGAACTGCTCGTCCAGGTCGCCGCTGGGCGCGCCCGCGACGCCGATACCCGCGACCGGCGCACCCTTCGACTGCACCGGCGCGCCGCCGGCCAGGAACAGGGTCCCCGGGATGTCCTTCAGGTTCGGCGCCTGCGCGAGCCGCTTGGCCAGCTCGGAGGTGGGCGCGTTCCAGGAGACCGCGGTGAAGGCCTTCCGCACGGCCGACTCCGGCGACTGCGGGCCGGCACCGTCGCCCTTGAGCAGCACCCGGGTGACACCGTCACGGTCGACGACCGCCACCGAGACCTTCTGACCGGCCTTGGTCGCCGCGTCCAGGGTGGCCTGGGCGGCCTTGGTGGCGGCATCGACGGTCAGACCGGTGGTCTGGGCGAGGTTCTTGTTCTGGGTGTCGACCTTGACCGCCGCGGCGGCGACGGCCGGGGTGTCGGTGGCCTCGGCACTGGCCGAGACGGCGCCGAGGGTGGCGGCGGCCAGCGCGGCGGCGGCGACGGTGCCGGTCAGCACCTTGGTACGAACGGAGGTCTTCTTCATGGTCCGGCTCCTCGTCGGATGGTGTCGCTGGGAACGGAACCGATCCTCCGGCGACAGCCCCCTCCACCACATCGGCGGTCCGGACACCTCCCAGGGGCATGATGGACGACGGACCCGTCAGCCGATCGGCTGATGCGTCCCCGGGCCGGACGGGTCACCATCGAGGGATCACCCCGGCCAGGGCAGCGGCCGTCGTCACGAAGACCGGCCACGACCGGCCATGACCAGCCGGCCACGAAGACCGGCCACGACCACGACCGGCCACCACGACGACCAGCGATCACGACGACCGGCCATCGGAAGCGAGCGAGCGAGGAGCGGCCCCGTGCACCACCCCGGCCCCCCGCTCGACCCGGACGCCGGCCGGCTGGCCGTCCTGCTCGACTCCGCGTTCCTGCTGCTGCTCGCCACCTCGCTGAGCCGCTTCCTCACCCACCACCCGGGCAATCCGCGCATCCCCTGGGTGCTCGGCCTGAGCATCGCCCTGGCCGTCGTCCAGCCGCTCGGCTCCTGGCTCGCCCACCGCCGCCCGCCCGCCCCCGGGCAGCGCCGGCCCGCCTGGCCGCTGGCCGTGGTGACCGTGCTCTGGGTGGTCCTGGTGCTGCTCGCGCCGAGCTTCTCCTGGTGCGCCGTGCCGCTGGTCTACACGGCCCTGCGCACGCTGCCCAGACCCGCGGCCATCCCCCTCGTCGCGGCGCTCACCCTGCTGGTGGTGGTCGGCGAGGTCCGGCTGCCGGGCACGACCGACGCCAACCTCCTGCTGCTGCCGCCCGCCGTCGCCGCACTGGCCACCGGCGTCTTCCTCTACATGGAGCGGCAGGCCGAACGGCAGCGGGCGCTGATCGCCGACCTGGTCCGCACCCGGCGCGAACTCGCCGCCACCGAACGGCGGGAGGGCACGCTGGCCGAGCGCGAACGGCTCGCCATGGAGATCCACGACACCCTCGCCCAGGGCCTCTCCAGCCAGCAGATGCTGCTCCAGGCCGCCGACCGCACCTGGGACGGCGACCCGGCCACCGCCCGGGGCCACGTCCGGACCGCCGCCGCGGTGGCCGCCCGGAACCTCGCCGAGGCCCGCCGCTTCGTCCACGACCTCGCGCCCGCCGAGCTGGCCGACGGCCGCACCCTCGACCGGGCCCTGCGCTCGCTCGCCGAACGGGAGTCCGCCGAGAGCGGGCTGCCGGTCCGCTTCCATCTGGACGGCGCACCGGTGCCGCTCCCGGCGGCCGCGCAGTCCGCGCTGCTGCGGATCGCGCAGGGCGCGCTCGCCAACGTCCGCGAGCACGCCGGGGCCACGGCCGCCGCCCTCACCCTCTCCTTCCTCGGCGACCAGGCCGTCCTGGACATCGCCGACGACGGCCGCGGCTTCTCCCCCGGAGACACGGCCGCCGCCGGGAGCCGGGGCCACGGCCTGCCCGCCATGCGGGCCCGGCTGCGCCAGCTCGGTGGGAACCTGACCGTGGAGAGCGCCCCCGGCGAGGGCACCGTCGTCTCGGCCGCGGTCCCGCTCGTACTCGCGTCCGCCCCTTCCCCGGCTCCCACCGCTCCCCCCACGCCCGACTCCCCTGATTCCTCCGCCACCCCCGCCACCCCCGCCACCCCCGACACCCCCGCCGCGCCCGACCGTCACCAGGGCCCAGGAGCCGTCCGATGAACCCCACCCCCGCCCCGTTCCCGGTCCGGCTGCTGGTCTGCGACGACCACGCGGTGGTCCGGGCCGGTCTGCTCGCCCTGCTGGCCAGCGCCGGCGACATCGATGTGGTCGGCGAGGCGAGCAGCGGCGAGGAGGCGGTCGACCTCGCGGCCCGACTGGCCCCGCAGGTGGTGCTGATGGACCTCCAGCTCGGCGACGGCATCGACGGGGTGGAGGCCGCCCGGCGGATCACCGCAGTTCCCGAGCCCCCGCACGTCCTGGTGCTGACCACGTACGACACCGATGCCGACATCACCCGGGCGATCGGCGCGGGCGCGACCGGCTACCTGCTGAAGGCCGAGCGGCCGGAGGAACTGTTCGCCGCGGTGCACTCGGCCGCCCAGGGCCGCACGGTGCTCTCGCCGCCGGTCGCCTCCCGGGTGATGGCACAGATGCGGGCCCCGGCGCCGCAGCTCACCGAGCGCGAGACGGAGATCCTCGCCCAGCTCGCCCACGGGCTCGGCAACCGGGAGATCGCCCGCGCGCTGTTCATCAGCGAGGCGACGGTGAAGACGCACCTGGGCCGGATCTACGACAAGCTGGGCGTCGACACCCGCGCGGGCGCGGTGGCGGTCGCCAAGGAACGCCGCCTGCTGCGCTGACGATGGCGATGGCCATGGCCATGCCGAATACCGACATTCCGTTCGGAATATCGGATTACGAACCATCGGCCCGCGGTCCGCGCCCGGAATCCCCCGGCACCCGAACGACCGATCCCACCGGCCGCCGTCACTTGCTCCCGGCCGCCCCCGGCCGCCCCTTGCCAACCGGACGGCCATCCCCGATTGTGGATGTTTCATGGATTCAAGGTATTGACAAACCAACCATGCGGTTTGTTACGGTAACGATCAACGACGCCCCACAACAAAGGGGGCCTGCCGAGGCTGTGCGGAACGCTCTCGCCGGAGAGCGACGTCAGGGGGGACGGCGGAGTCCGGGGGTGGTCGGGGGGAGCGGCGTACAAGCCGCGCGTCGACGCGGCGCGGAGCGGGTCCGGGGGGACTCGCTCCGCGCCTCCCTGCTTTCCGGCCCCTTTTCGCGGCTCCGTCCGCCGCTCCCCGTTCTGCCGCCCCGCTTTCGCCGTCCGTTTTTTGCCGCCCTCGCCCCCGTCCGCACTTCACGCCCCTCCGGGTAAACTGCACCGGGTAGTGCAACAAGCCGCGAGGAGGGGACCCCGCCCGATGAGCACAGCGAACCCGGCAGCGACCACCGGCTCACGCCGCATGCCCGAGAAGCGCCGGGCCATCGCCCGCGCGGCGAGCACGGTGTTCGGCCGCGAGGGCTACACCCGGGCCAGCGTCGACGCCATCGCCTCCGAGGCCGGCGTGTCCAAGCGCACCATCTACAACCACTTCGGCGACAAGGAGAAGCTCTTCCTGTCCGTCGTCCTGGAGAACGCCGGCGAACTCACCGAGATCGTCGCCGGCCTGGCCGACCGCCATCTGCACAAGATCGTCGACCTGGAGGCCGACCTCGCCGCCTTCGCCGTCGACCGCGCCAAGGCCGTCCTCGCCGCCGGCGAGCACTACGCCCTCGGCCGCACCATCCGCGCCGAAGCCGGCAACATCCCGCCCGACGTCCTCGCCGCCTGGCTAGCCGCCGGTCCGCTCGCCTCCCAGCGCGACCTCGCCGACCACCTCACCCGCCTCGCCTCCCAGGACCTGCTCACCGTCGACGACTCCGACCTCGCCGCGACCCACTTCACCCTGCTCACCTTCAGCGGCGCGGCCGACCAGTCCTTCTACGGCGCCGTGCCCATCTCCGACGCCGCCCTCCACACCACGGTCACCACCGGGGTCCAGGCCTTCCTCCGCCTCTACCCCCGCCCCTGAGCACGGCAGGACCACCAGGGGGGCTCACGCTCGGCGCGATACGTTGGCAGTTCCGATTCCAAGATCGGCGACGGCGGCCGCAGAGGTCTCGAACCGGAAGGGCTGGAGGCAACGTGGTCGAGGACGTGAAGCGCTGGGTTCGCGTACCGGTGGGGCCCGATGCGGCCCGATGGGCCACCCGCGGACGGTGCCGACGGGTCCTGCTGGTCATCCACAACGTGACGGCGGCGACGCGGCTGGTCGACGTGCTTCCACTGTTCCGCGACGACCTGCGGGTCCAGGTGCTGGCGACCTGCACCGGCTCCTCGCCGTTCCAGTCGGGCGTGGCGGAGCTGCTGGCTTCGATGGGCATCCCGGTCCTGCCCTGGGAGCAGGCCCTCTCGACTCCCGTGGACCTGGCGATATCGGCCAGCTTCGGCGGCCAACTCGGCGATCTCAAAGGCAAGTTGACAGTCCTGTCGCATGGCGTCGGATACAATAAGAAGCTGGCCGCGCCGGACGCCGGACGCCGGACGCCGGACGCCGGACGCCGGACGCCGGACGCCGTGTTCGGGCTCGGGCCGGAGTGGATCCTCACCGCCGAAGGCGCCCCGATCGCGGACGCCATGGTCTTCTCCCACCCGGAGCAGATCGACCGACTCGCCGAGTCCTGTCCCGAGGCCGTGCCGACCGCCGTACTGGCCGGCGATCCCTGCTTCGACCGCATCCTCGCCGCCCGGCACCACCGGGACCGGTACCGGCGGGCCCTGGGGGTACATCCCGGGCAGCGCCTCGTCCTGCTGAACTCCACCTGGAATCCGACCTCGCTCTTCGGTGACTCCGGCTCCGAGGACGTCCTCCCGCTCCTGCTGCCCCGGCTGACGTCCGAACTCCCCGCCGACGAGTACCGGGTGGCGGCCGTCCTCCACCCGAACATCTGGCACGGCCACGGCCCCGGTCAGGTCCGCCTCTGGCTGGACCGGGCCCGTCGGGCCGGGCTCGCCCTCGTCGACCCGCTCGAAGGCTGGCGCCAGGCCCTGATCGCCGCGGACGTGGTCCTGGGCGACTTCGGTTCGGTCAGCTACTACGCCGCCGCCTGCGGCACACCCGTGCTGCTGGGCGCCGCCGACCCGGAGGCCCTCGGGACGGAGTCACCCGTCGCGGCGTTCGTCCGGTCCGCGCCCCGGCTCGATCCGTACCGGGCGCTGCGGCCCCAGTTGGACAGGCTGCTGACCGGACACCGCCCCCTCGACGGGCCGACCGAGCTGACCAGCTCGGTCCCGGGGCGCTCCGCGCTCCTGCTGCGCGGCCTCTTCTACCGGCTGATCGGCATCACCGAACCGGCCGCCCCGGCGGTGCTCGACCCGCTGCCACTGCCGCCGTACGAGCCGCCGCTCCGCACCGCGCCCCTGCACGTGCTCACCCGCACCACCGCGGACGGGACCATCGCCGTCCTGCGCTTCGCCGAACCGCGGTACGAACCCGACGACGCCGAAGGCGAGGGCCACCTCGCCGTGCACCTCGCCGTGCACGAGGACACCCTCGATCCCGGCGCGCTGGAGTCGGCCGACGTCATCCTCCAGTACGGCGGGGCGGACGACCCCCGGTTCGGCTCGCCCCGGGAGTGGGCGGCCGAAGTGCTCGCCCGGTACCGGTCCGCCTCACTCGCCGCCTTTGTCACCGGCCCTCGCGAGTGCGAGGTGCTGCACCGCGGCGGACTGCGGTGCAGGCTGACCTCCGACACCGCCGGCGACCCGGCCGTGCACGCCTCCGCGCTGCTCGCACGGCTGCACACCGGCCCCGCGATCACGGCATCGACGCCCACCACCCTGACCGTCGGAACCGGGACCCGCGTCGCGCGGGTTCGCGTCACGGTCGATCGGGAAGGCACTGCGCGCGCAGCCCGGCCAGATAGGTGAGGTGGACAGTGGCGTTCTCCCGGCTCAGCAGCAGCACGGCCTCGTCGATCAGTGGCAGCGCCCCGGCGTGGTCCGCCGCGTCGAGGTGGAGTTCAGCGAGATCCGTCAGCACCCGGGCGGTGTTGTAGCGCTCGCCGCTGTCGCGGAAGAACTCCCTTGCTGTGGCGAGCCGTTGCGCCGCCTCGTCGAACCGGCCTAGCCCTCGCAGCGCCCGCCCCCGGTGCCGGTGCAGCAGCGCACGGGCCCGCGGCACATCAGCGGCGCCGTCGTCGGCCGGACCGATCCGGTCCAGCAGCCCGTCCGCCTCCTCGAAGCACTCGAGGGCCGGCCGGAACCGCCACTGGCGCAGCCGCAGCAGCCCCAGCGACTCGACCGCCGTCGCCCGGCCGCGCGCGTGTCCGGCCCGGGCCTCGTCCTCCGCGGCCGTCAGCAGCTCACGTTCCGCTTCGTCGTCCTGCCGCAACTCCATCAGGGCGAAGGCGAGTTGGATGTGCATCCGGCCGGCCGTCCGGGTCCCCGGGCAGTGCCGACCGGCCGTACGGGCCCCGGCCCTCAGCGCGGGCAGCAGCACATCGTGGCTGCCGGCCTTCAACTGCACCGCCCAGAGCGCCTCGACGGTCTGGCAGACGGTGTCGAAGCGGCCGAACTCCTCGGCGGCGAGCACGGATTCCACCAGGTTGCCCGCCTCGGCGACCAGCGCGGCGACCGCCGCGCCCTCGTCCTCGTACGGTCCCGGCCCCAGTTCGGCGAACAGCGGGCCGAGGTGCCAACGTTCCTTCAACGCCGCGTAGTCGGCGCGGACGGCGAACCGCAGGTACCAGTCCGCGGCGCGGGCGACGGCCGCGGCGCAACCCGCCAGACCGTCCTCGCGGGCGGCGGTCTCCTCCGCGTGCGCACGCACCGCCGGCCGGTACCGGTAGCGACCGTCCCCGGTGCTCTCCAGCAGTTGGAGTTCCGCCAGTTCGGCCAGCGCCCGCTGCGCCTCGTCCTCCGGCACCTCGGCCGTCACCGCCACCACGGCCGCGTTCAGCGAGGGCCACGGCCGCAGCGACCCGAGCCGGTAGACCCGCGCCGCCTCCGCCCCGAGCCGCCGGTAGACCTCCTCCGCGACGGCCCGCACCGGAGGCACGGGACCCCCTTCCGACCGGGGATCCGCCGCAGTCACAGGACCCGACGCAGCCAGGGGACCCCCCGGATCGCCGCCGCCGAGCGGCCCCGTCGCCAGGTACGGAGCCATGGCTCGCAGCGCGAACGGGGAACCGGCGCACCGCTCCAGTACCGAGGGCAGCGCGGCCCGGGCCGTCACCAGGGCGGACCGCCCCGCCAGCTCGGCCAGCAGCCGCCTGGCGTCCTTGTCGGACAGCGGGCCGACGGAGACGGTGACCGCGTCCAACCCGGTGAGCGGACGGCGGGCGACGATCAGGGTGAACACCCCGGGCGCCGCCGTGATCAGCGGACCGACCTGGCCCGCCGACTGCGCGTGGTCGAGCACGACCAGCAGCCGCCGGCCGGACAGCAGGGAGCGGAACAGGTCGACCCGGTCCTCCACGGCGGGCGGAACGTACTCCGCCGGCACGCCCAGACGCAGCAGGAAGTGCCGCAGGACCGTCGCGGCCGTCGGAGCGGTGCTCGCCGAACCGCCCCGGAGATCCATGTACAAGGTCCCGTCCGGGAACCGGCCGGCCTCGCGGCCACCCCAGTGGAAGGCGAGCGCACTGGTACCGATTCCCGCCGGACCGTGCAGGACGGCCACCTTCGGCAGGCCGTCGGGCTTGCGGTCCGCCTCACGGTCCAGCAGCGCCAACGGGCCCTTCCGGTCGGTGAAGAAGCGGGCCGAGGCCGGCAACAGCCGCGGCACCCCGTGCGCCGCCGCCCCGCCCGTACCCCCGCCACTCATCACAGCGGCGAGCGCCCTCGCCTGCTCGGGGTTGCGCAGCGCCTCCGCCACGAGCAGCCCCGCCACCGACTCCCGCTCGGCCGGCCCCACCGGCGCCGGCACCTCACGCCCCACCACCCGGGCCACCAGCCCGCCCACCGTCTCCCAGGCCCGCTTCCCCGCCTCGTTGGCCATCCCCGCACCGGCCGCGCCCAGGAAAGCCGTCACCATCGACAACGACAGCGGATCCACCGCACCCACCCCCCGGTCCTCCGTGAGGCAGAGGTTCACCAATGCCCCAGCCCGTTGCATCCGGCCCAACGGTAGCCTGCCGGAGCAGACCGCCGAAGGACCTCGCGCGCCGAGGGAGCGGTCTCCGCTACCCGCCCGACGGCGTCGACGCGGGATTCCGCCAACTCCCGAGCTCCACCGCGCCCATGACCGTTCCGGCGGCGGTGTAGAGCACGAGCATGACGGCATCGTCCGCCGGCCCGGCCCACGCCAGGTAGGCGTTGATGACGGCACGCGTCGTCGCGTCGTCGGACTGCGGGAGATCGGTGGCGATGTAGCTGTTGCGGTGGTCCCCCTGGGACACCGACCGGGCGACCTTCGACACGTGCCCGATCACCGCCGACCGCTGCTCCGCCGTGCCGTTCTCCCCCACGAACCGGGCGAACTCAGCCGCTCCGCCCTCCGTCCCGTTCGCGGAGGGCATCGCCGTGGGCGCAAAGGCCGCCCGCTGCCCGGGCGCGGCCCCGGTGGTGGGCCCGCAGGAGGCGACGAGAAGCGCAGCCGCGATTGTCGCCGCGGCGACGGCGAATTTCGTGCGATTCAAACGAGCCTCCCGGAAAAGGGGTCGACCGGCCTGGAAAACACAAAAGCCGCAGGTCGCTGACCTGCGGCTTTACTACTGGAGCGGGCGACGAGAATCGAACTCGCGCTATAAGCTTGGGAAGCTCATGTTCTACCATTAAACTACGCCCGCCTGACGAGTCGTCAGAGACGCTCGATCTGTCCTCACTGTACCCCATCCGCCACGGTCGTTGCACAGGTGACCGGAGGTCGTGGCGGAGCCGCGCGGGGTGGGGGTGGAGGCGTACTGTGTGGGCCGCGTGAGACTGCCCCGGCGGGTGGGTGCGGGCGGCGAGCCTTGGTGTGGAATGTCCGGAACTTCCCCTAATGTGACGCTGGTCCCGGGGCTCCGCCGTTGGGGCGACGAGTACGGGTGAGTACCGGGGTAAGGATGGGAAGGGGATCGATGGAGCAGCGCGCCGTCGTTCGTTGTGCCGAGGGGCACCTGTTCAGCACCACCACGTTCCCGATGCAGAATCTCGGCCCCGGCCGGCTGGGGCCGGGCCGGCTGATCCGGTGCCCGCAGTGCGGGCGGCTGAGGAGTTCGGTGCTGGCCGACGTGCGGGAGCTGTCCGAGCCGCAACTGGCCCGGGCGCTGCGGCTGGAGGCCGCGGAGTTCCTCGCCTGACGAGGGCGGTCGTGGGAGAGGTGTGACAGGTGCGGCCCCGGGCGATTCGTCCGGGGCCGCGTCGTGCACGTAACCTCGAAGCGTGCTGCTCTCTGACAAGGACATCCGGGCCGAGATCGACAACGGCCGGGTGGTGATCGATCCGTTCGACCCCGCGATGGTCCAGCCGTCGAGCATCGACGTGCGACTGGACCGCTTCTTCAGGGTCTTCGAGAACCACCGCTACCCGCACATCGACCCCTCCGAGGAGCAGCCGGACCTGACCCGGCTGGTCGAGCCGGAGGGCGAGGACGCGTTCATCCTGCACCCGGGCGAATTCGTGCTGGCGTCGACCTACGAGGTCATCACGCTGCCCGACGACGTCGCCTCGCGGCTGGAGGGCAAGTCCAGCCTCGGCCGGCTCGGTCTGCTGACGCACTCCACGGCGGGCTTCATCGACCCCGGGTTCAGCGGGCACGTCACGCTGGAGCTGTCGAACGTCGCCACCCTGCCGATCAAGCTCTACCCGGGGATGAAGATCGGGCAGCTCTGCCTGTTCCGGCTCTCCTCGCCCTCGGAGCACCCGTACGGCTCGGAGCGGTACGGCTCGCGCTACCAGGGGCAGCGCGGCCCGACGCCGTCCCGTTCCCACCTGAACTTCCACCGCTCCAAGGTCTGAGCGACGACCCGAGCGACGCGAGCGGCGAGCAGGACGCGGGCGGTCACCCTGGACAGGGTGGCCGCCCGCCGCCGTGTCAGGCCCGCTTCGGGCGGGTGACGGCGACCAGCTCGCTGCCGTCCTCGGAGAGCCGCAGTTCGGTGCGGAGCTCGGCCAGCTCGCCCAGGTGGTGCAGATGGGTGCCGCCGCAGAAGATCCGCGCCGCGCCCTCGGGCAGCTCGCAGTGCCACTCGCGGCGGGCGGTCAGCTCCGGGCCGGGGACGTCGATGCGCACCGGGGCGTCGGCGGCGACCCAGCCGGCCAGCCGGCGGTTGACGGCCTCGGTCAGGTCGGGGAGGGCGTCGGCCAGGGCCGGGAACTCCTCGGTGGCCTCGGCGGTGAAGCCCTTCTTGCGCAGCGACTTGCCGAGCCGGTAGGTGTCGGTGCTCGCCTCGGTGTCCATCACCGAACTCGCCATGGCGAGGCTGTCGAAGTCCGGGTGGCCGAAGGCGTCGGTACGGCCCGGGTCCTTGCGCCAGCGCGGCGCGAGCGCCTCGTTGAGGGCGAGGGCGAGCAGGTGGCAGCCGCTGTGCGAGGCGCTGAGCGCCCCGCGCCGGCCGGCGTCGACGGTGAGGGCGGCGGTCCGGCCGACGATGTCGCCCGGGTCGGCCGCGAGGACGTGCAGGACCAGCCAGGACCACTCCTCGTCGCCGCGCCGGACCGGGATGTCGGCGCCCACCAGCACCGGGCCGCCGGCCGAACCGCCGTCCGAACCGCCGTCCGGGCCGCCGACCGAGTCACCGGCCGGGCCGACCGCGCCGGTGAGGCAGTCGACGACGGCCAGCTCGACGCCGTCCACGGTGAGCGTGCCGAGGTCGGCCGGCTGGTCGGGCCAGGTGTGGTCGAGCGGGTGGAACGGCGTCGCCCCGGTGACCACGGCGTACCGGCCGCCGTCCAGCGGGTGCACCGCGAGCACCGTCGACTCGCCGGTCACCGCCCCGGCCGGGAAGCTGACGTGCGTGGTGGGGAGGGTCATGCCTGGCTCCGTGCGGGTGAGGGTGGACTGGACGGGGTGGATCGGACAACGGCGACGGGCCCCGCGAGGCGAGGCCCGTGCTCCATTGTCCCCGAGGTCCGGGACCGCGTCCGGGAGGGGGACGGGCCGAGGGACAGCGGGACGAAAGGACAGAAGGACAGAAGGACAGGAAGCCGGAAGGGGACGGCGGTCAGCCGAGGGTCGGCAGCTTGATCAGCACCAGCAGCGCCAGCAGTTGCAGCGCCGCCGCGCCCGCCGCCTTGCCCCAGGGCAGGTCGTGCACCCGGCGGACCATGCTGGTCAGCAGGAACGCGCAGAGCAGCCAGGTGGCCCAGCCGACCACCTGGACCAGCAGGTTGTCGGCCGGCAGCACCAGCGCCAGCAGCAGCCGGGGCGCGTCCGTGACCCACCCGATCAGCACGGCCAGGCCGACCGTGGACTGCCACGGGCCGTCGCCGCCGAACTGCCGGGCCAGCGCGTACGTGACCGCGCCGAGCATGGCGCCGGCCAGGGTGAAGCAGACCGCCGCCGCCAGCAGCGCGGTGAGCGCCACGGTGAAGGTCGAGTTGACCACGTCGTCGCGGGTCATGCCGAGGCCGAGCACGGCGAGGGCGCCGTACAGCAGGGAGACCGTGACGGCGGGCAGCCAGACCTGGTGGTCGCGGGTGCGGTCGAAGATCGCGGTGGGGGTGCGGAAGAGTCCGGTCAGCAGCTCGCGCCAGCCCGGCCTCGGCCCGGTGGCCTGCGGTGCGGACTGGCCACCGGCCCGGTAGACGGCGACGTTGTCCTCGCCGTAACCCCCCTGGCCCTGCTGCCCCCGGTCGTCCGACCAGCCCTGCTGCCCCCGGTCGTCCGACCAGCCCTGCTGCCCGTAGCCGTCGGGGTACGGCGCCCCTTCCGGCCCGTAGGAGGACGGCTCGCCCGCGTACGGGTCGCCGACCGGGAAGGCCCGGGTGTGACCGGGCTGGTCGGCCGCGTACGGGTCCCGCTGCGGCCCGCCGTAGGGCGGCTGCCCCGCGTAGGGCTGCTGTCCCGCGTACGGGTCCTGCTGCGAGGCGTACGGGGAGCGGGGGCCGGGACCGTACGGGTCCGTCGGGCCCTGCGGGGCGGACGGGCCGCCGGGGCCCTGCTGCGGACCGGTGAAGTACTCCGGCCCGTCCGTCGGCCCGTACCCCCCGGGCGCCGCCTGCTGCTGCGGGGGCGCCGACCACCCGCCACGGGGGTCGGCGCCCTGACCGCTGTCGTATCGATTGCCAGCCACGTTCCGAAGGTACCCGCCCGGCGGGCGCCCCGGTGGCCGGGCACCGGACCGGGTCCGGTTTGCAGCGAGCCTGTTACTGCCGCGGGGTCACGGCCACTGCCGCAGGGGTCACGGCCACTGCCGCGGGGCCACGGCGGCGCGCTACTGCCCCACGGCCACCTTCGGCCCGTGCACGGAGGCCGCGGCGCTGGTGCCGGCCGGGCACCCGCCCGGGCCGGCCGAGACGCGGACGGCGCCGACCGGCAGCAGGGTGCCGCAGGCAATCCGGATGCCGTTCGGCAGCTCGTTGTCGGACTCCACGATCGCGCCGTCACCGATCACCGCGCCGTCCAGCGCGGTGCGGTCGCCGATGGTCGCGAAGGCGCCCACGATCGAGTCCTTGACCAGGGTGTCGGCGCCGATGACGGCACCGGGCAGGATCACGCTGCCCTCGACGATGGCACCGGCCTCGACCACCGCGCCCTCGGCGACCACGGTGCCGCCGCTGAGCACCGCGCCGTGCCGGACGGTCGAGCCGGGCAGCAGCAGGGCGTCGCCGGTCGGGCCGGGGACGGCGGGCGAGTCGACCTTCCCGAGGACGAGGTCGGCCGAGCCGCGGACGAAGGCGGCCGGGGTCCCGAGGTCGAGCCAGTACGAGGTGTCGACGACCCCGCGCAGCAGCGCGCCGGTGGCCAGCAGCTCGGGGAAGGTCTCGCGCTCCACGGAGACCTCGCGGCCGGTCGGGATGCGGTCGATGACGGAGCGGGTGAAGACGTAGCAGCCGGCGTTGATCTGGTCGGTGACGATCTGCTCCGGCGTCTCCGGCTTCTCCAGGAACTCCAGCACCCGGCCGTGCTCGTCGGTCGGGACGAGGCCGAAGGCGCGCGGGTCCTCGACCCGGGTGAGGTGCAGGGTGACGTCGGCCCCGGCGGCCACGTGGCCGTCGCGCAGGGCGGCGATGTCGACGCCGGAGAGGATGTCGCCGTTGAAGACCAGGACCGGCTCGTCGGGGCCGCAGGTGAGACCGGTGGCCGCGTTGCGGATGGCGCCGCCGGTGCCGAGCGGCTCGCGCTCGGTCAGGTAGACCAGCTCGATGCCGTAGGGGGTGCCGTCCTGGAAGTGGTCCTCGAAGACCTCGGCGAGGTAGGACGTGGCGAGCACCACGCGGGTGACCCCGGCCGCCGCCGCGCGCGCGAGCTGGTGCGCGATGAACGGGACGCCTGCCACCGGCAGCATGGGCTTGGGGGTGTGGGTGGTCAGCGGACGCAGTCGCGTGCCCTTACCACCGACCAGCATGATCGCCTCGGTCATGGTCTGCGCCGTTCCCCTTGTGCTCTGTGCGGCCCGGCCCGGCGGGCCGATACCTCCGTCGGTGTGGTGTACGCCGTTCCGGGGGCCGGAACGGATCGACCGGCGCACGGCCGGTCCGGCGCCTACTGTATTTCCTTCTGACAGGAGCGCCGCCCGGTGGCCCGGCCCTCGGCGCCCGGGACGGGGCCGGGCGACCGGGCCGGACTGTGGGGGCGGCCACCGGGAGAACGCGGACCGGCCGCCGGAAAAGCCGGAGCGGTCACCGGAAAAACCGGAGCGGTCAACCGGAGAAACCCGCCGGCGGTCACCGGAAGAGCCCGGCCCGGGCGGGTGCCGGTGGCACCCCCCGGGCCGGGCGGTTGTTGCAGAACTGTCGAACAACCGGACCGGTTCACGGCCCCGTCGAGCGGGAGGCCGCTCAGACGTCGGCCGTCTGCGGCTCCTCGGCCGCGGTCGGCGGGATCGCCTTGACCGAGTCGAGCAGCAGCTGGGCGACGTCCACCACCTTGAGGTGCTCCTTGGCCGCGCCCTCGTTCTTCTTGCCGTTCACCGAGTCGGAGAGCATCACCAGGCAGAACGGGCAGGCGGTGGAGACGATGTCCGGGTCGAGGGACAGCGCCTCGTCGACGCGCTCGGTGTTGATCCGCTTGCCGATGCGCTCCTCCATCCACATCCGCGCGCCGCCGGCGCCGCAGCAGAAGCCGCGCTCCTTGTGGCGGTGCATCTCCTGCTGGCGCAGACCGGGGACCTTGTCCATGATCTCGCGCGGCGGGCTGTAGACCTTGTTGTGCCGGCCCAGGTAGCAGGGGTCGTGGTACGTGATCAGGCCCTCGACCGGGTTGACCGGCACGAGCCTGCCCTCGTCGATGAGGTGCTGCAGCAGCTGGGTGTGGTGGATGACCTCGAAGTGGCCGCCCAGCTGCGGGTACTCGTTGGCGATGGTGTTGAAGCAGTGCGGGCAGGTCGCCACGATCCGCTTGACCGGGGCGTCCTCCAGCGCGGCGTTCAGGGTCTCGACGTTCTGCGCGCCGAGCATCTGGAAGAGGAACTCGTTGCCCAGGCGGCGGGCGGAGTCACCGGTGCAGGACTCCTCCTTGCCGAGGATCGCGAACCGCACGCCCGCGGTGTGCAGCAGCTCGGCGAAGGCCTTGGTGGTCTTCTTCGCCCGGTCCTCCAGGGCGCCGGCGCAGCCCACCCAGTACAGGTACTCGACCTCGGCGGGGTCGATGTCCTCGCCGATCACCGGCACCTCGATGCCGGTCTCCTTCTTGAGCTCCTTGACCCAGTCGAGGCGCGCCTTGGTGGCCATGCCCCAGGGGTTGCCCTTGTTCTCCAGGTTCTTGAGCATGGTGCCGGCCTCGGTGGGGAACGAGGACTCGATCATGACCTGGTAGCGGCGCATGTCGACGATGTGGTCGATGTGCTCGATGTCCACAGGGCACTGCTCGACGCAGGCGCCGCAGGTGGTGCAGGACCACAGCACGTCCGGGTCGATGACGCCGTTCTCCTCCGCGGTGCCGACCAGCGGGCGCTCGGCCTCGGCCAGGGCGGCCGCCGGGACGTCCGCCAGCTGCTCGGCGGTGGCCTTCTCCTCGCCCTCCATGTCCTTGCCGCCGCCGGCCAGGAGGTAGGGAGCCTTGGCGAAGGCGTGCTCGCGCAGGCTCATGATCAGCAGCTTCGGCGAGAGCGGCTTGCCGGTGTTCCAGGCCGGACACTGCGACTGGCAGCGGCCGCACTCGGTGCAGGTGGAGAAGTCGAGGATGCCCTTCCAGGAGAAGTGCTCGACCTGGGAGACGCCGAAGACGGCGTCGTCGGCCGGGTCCTCGAAGTCGATCGGCGCGCCGCCGCTGGTCATCGGGCGCAGTTCGCCGAGCGCGGTGGAGCCGTCCTCGGCGCGCTTGAAGTAGATGTTGAAGAAGGCCAGGAAGCGGTGCCAGGCGACGCCCATCGAGGGGTTGATGCCGATGGTGATCGCCCAGGCGAAGGAGGTGCAGATCTTCAGCATCGCGAAGATGTAGACCAGGTTCTCCAGGGTGCCGTGGGACAGGCCGCGGAAGGCCGCCACCAGCGGGTAGGAGATCAGGTACTTGGCCTCGTAGGAGCCGACGCCCTCCAGCGCGCCCTCCAGGCCGCGCAGGATCATGATGCACAGGCCGATGCCGAGGATCGTGTACTCGACGTAGAAGGCCTGCCAGGCGATCGAGCCGGCGAAGCGGGACTTGCGGCCCGCCCGGCCGGGCAGGCTCAGCAGCCGGATCACGATCAGGGCGGCGATGCCCAGCGTGGTGAAGGTGCCGACCAGTTCGGTGAAGAGCTCGTACGGCAGCCAGCCGCCGAGCACCGGCAGCACGAACTCGGCGTCGAACAGCTGGAAGAACGCGGTGAGCAGGGTCAGGCCCAGGGTGAAGAAGCCGACCGCGACGAACCAGTGGGCGACGCCGACGATCCCCCACCGGTTCATCCTGGTGTGGCCGACGAACTCCACGGCCACGGTCTTCACTCGCTGGGCGGGCTGCCCGAAGCGGGTGGCGTCCGGCTGGCCGGTCCGCACCACCCGGTAGATGTACAGCGCCGCACGAGCGGCGAGCGCGGTGCCGACCACGAACGTGACCAGCGAGATGACGATCGCTGCTAGCTGCATCGGCTCTCCGTCTCCTGCGGCTTGCTTGTTGCGGGTGTGCAGTGTCTCCGGGGCAGTGTACTCGTCGGTAACTTCCTGGGCCGACGGCCCGGACATTACCGCCGGCACCACTTCTCTTGAAGATGCTCAAGGTATGGCGGCAGTCACGTGAGCGCACGCCCGGGGCACCCCCGGCCGCGTCGCGGCAGCGGTCCGCAGGGTTACCGGCTCACCAAAGTTGAGCACCGGCGACTCATAGCTGTTGACGTGCCCCGACCTGTCATGCATCCTTGAGCCTGTAAAGCTCAACTTTTCCGTGGAGGTATCTACCATGGCACGTGCGGTCGGCATCGACCTCGGTACGACGAACTCGGTCGTCAGCGTTCTGGAGGGCGGCGAGCCCACCGTTATCACGAACGCCGAGGGCGCGCGGACCACGCCGTCCGTGGTGGCCTTCGCGAAGAACGGCGAAGTGCTCGTCGGCGAGGTCGCCAAGCGCCAGGCGGTCACCAACGTGGACCGCACCATTCGCTCGGTCAAGCGCCACATGGGCACCAGCTGGAAGATCGGGCTGGACGGCAAGGACTTCAACCCGCAGCAGATCAGCGCCTTCGTGCTGCAGAAGCTGAAGCGCGACGCCGAGGCGTACCTGGGCGAGACGGTCACCGACGCGGTGATCACCGTCCCGGCGTACTTCTCCGACTCCGAGCGCCAGGCGACCAAGGAGGCCGGTGAGATCGCGGGCCTCAACGTCCTGCGCATCGTCAACGAGCCGACCGCGGCCGCCCTGGCGTACGGCCTGGACAAGGACGACCAGACCATTCTGGTCTTCGACCTCGGCGGCGGCACCTTCGACGTCTCGCTGCTGGAGATCGGCGACGGGGTCGTCGAGGTGAAGGCCACCAACGGTGACAACCACCTCGGCGGCGACGACTGGGACCAGAAGGTCGTCGACCACCTGGTCAAGGTCTTCCAGGCCGGCCACGGCGTCGACCTGTCCAAGGACAAGATGGCGCTGCAGCGTCTGCGCGAGGCGTCCGAGAAGGCCAAGATCGAGCTGTCCTCGTCCTCCGAGACCTCGATCAACCTGCCCTACATCACGGCCTCCGCCGAGGGCCCGCTGCACCTGGACGAGAAGCTCACCCGGGCCCAGTTCCAGCAGCTCACCTCGGACCTGCTGGAGCGCTGCAAGGTCCCGTTCCACAACGTCATCAAGGACGCGGGCATCGCCCTGTCCGAGATCGACCACGTCGTCCTCGTCGGCGGCTCGACCCGGATGCCGGCCGTCGCCGAGCTCGTCCGCGAGCTGACCGGCGGCAAGGACGCCAACAAGGGCGTCAACCCGGACGAGGTCGTCGCCATCGGCGCCGCCCTCCAGGCCGGCGTCCTCAAGGGCGAGGTCAAGGACGTCCTGCTGCTCGACGTCACCCCGCTGTCCCTCGGCATCGAGACCAAGGGCGGCATCATGACCAAGCTGATCGAGCGCAACACCACGATCCCGACCAAGCGCTCGGAGATCTTCACCACGGCCGAGGACAACCAGCCGTCCGTGCAGATCCAGGTCTACCAGGGCGAGCGCGAGATCGCGGCGTACAACAAGAAGCTCGGCATGTTCGAGCTGACCGGCCTGCCGCCGGCCCCCCGCGGCCTGCCCCAGATCGAGGTCACCTTCGACATCGACGCCAACGGCATCATGCACGTCGGCGCGAAGGACCTCGGCACCGGCAAGGAGCAGAAGATGACCGTCACCGGCGGCTCCGCGCTGCCGAAGGACGACATCGAGCGCATGATGCGCGAGGCCGAGCAGTACGCGGAGGAGGACCACAAGCGCCGCGAGGCCGTGGAGACCCGCAACCAGGCCGAGCAGCTCGTGTACTCCACCGAGAAGTTCATCGCCGACAACTCCGACAAGCTCCCGGCCGACGTGAAGACCGAGGTCGAGACCGCCATCGGCGAGCTCAAGGACGCCCTCAAGGGCGAGGACATCGCGGCGATCCGCGAGGCCTCGGAGAAGGTCTCCACCACCGCCCAGAAGCTCGGCCAGGCCCTGTACGCCAACGCCGACGCCTCCGGTGCGGCCGGTGACGCGGGGGCGGCCGGCGACGCCGGCGCCAAGGACGACGACGTGGTCGACGCCGAGATCGTGGACGACGAGAAGCCCAAGGGTGGTGCGGCATGACGGAGAAGCCGCAGGGTGCCGAGCCCGGCGACGACTCCGCCGCCGAGGAGGCCGTGATCAAGGCCGCCGAGGAGGCCGCCGCGGCCGGTGCCGAGGGCAGCGACGCGGGCACCTCGGGGGACGCCACGGCCAAGCGCGAGCTGGCCGAGCGCACCGCCGACCTCCAGCGCCTCCAGGCCGAGTACCAGAACTACCGCAAGCGGGTCGAGCGCGACCGGCTGACGGTCCGCGAGATCGCCGTCTCCAACATCCTGGAGTCGCTGGTCCCGGTCCTGGACGACATCGGCCGGGCCCGCGACCACGGCGAGGTGACGGGCGGCTTCAAGTCCGTCGCCGAGTCGCTGGAGACGGTCGTCGCCAAGCTGGGCCTGCAGCAGTTCGGCAAGGAGGGCGAGCCCTTCGACCCGACCATGCACGAGGCACTGATGCACAGCTACTCCTCGGAGGTCACCGAGGACACCTGCGTCCAGATCCTCCAGCCCGGCTACCGGATCGGCGAGCGGATCATCCGCCCGGCGATGGTCGCGGTCGCGGAGCCCCAGCCCGGCACCCAGACCACGGCCGGCCCGGACGCCGACACCGCCAAGGGCGGGGAGAAGAAGGACCAGGCCGACGGTGACTCGGACAGCTGACCAGCGGTGACAGCTGACAACCCCCGCGCTGCGGAGTCGTACGCCGGCCAGTACGGCGGACGGCTCCGCAGCGCGCTGTCGATGTGCCCCGGCACCACTGGCCGGGCCCCAACCGTTGACAGCACTGTGACGATGGACCTCGGGAGGTGGCGCCGGCCATGAGCGGCAAGGACTACGTGGAGAAGGACTACTACAAGGTCCTGGGCGTGCCCAAGGACGCCAGCGCCACCGAGATCAAGAAGACGTACCGCAAGCTGGCGCGCGAGTTCCATCCCGACGCCAACAAGGGCGACACCACGGCCGAGGAGCGGTTCAAGGACATCTCCGAGGCGTACGACGTCCTCTCCGACGACAAGCGCCGCAAGGAGTACGACGAGGCCCGCAGCCTCTTCGCCAACGGCGGCTTCCGGAGCGGCGGCCCCGGTGGCGCGGGCAGCTACAGCTTCGACTTCGGCGACCTGTTCAGCGGCAGCCAGGGCGGCGGCGGCAGCGGCGGGATCGGCGACGTCTTCGGCGGCCTCTTCAACCGGGGCGGCCGGCAGGCCCAGCCGCGGCGCGGCTCGGACGTCGAGACCGAGGTGACGCTCTCCTTCGAGGAGGCCGTCGACGGTGCGACCGTCCCGCTGCGGATGACCAGCCAGGCCCCCTGCCGCCTCTGCAACGGCACCGGCGCCAAGTCCGGCACCACCCCGCGGGTCTGCCCGACCTGCGTCGGCTCCGGCACCGTGAGCCGGGGCCAGGGCGCCTTCGCGCTCTCCGAGCCCTGTCGGGACTGCCGCGGCCGAGGCATGATCGTCGACGACCCGTGCACCGACTGCCACGGCAGCGGCCGGGCCAGTTCCGCCCGCACCATGCAGGTCCGGATCCCGGCCGGCGTCCAGGACGCCCAGCGGATCCGGCTCAAGGGCAAGGGCGCCCAGGGCGAGCGCGGCGGCCAGCCCGGCGACCTCTACGTCACCGTGCACGTCGACCCGCACCCCGTCTTCGGGCGCAAGGGCGACAACCTGACCGTGACCGTCCCGGTCACCTTCCCCGAGGCCGCCCTCGGCGGCACCATCGAGGTGCCGACCCTGAACGGCCCGTCGGTGAAGCTCAAGCTGCCCCCGGGCAGCGCCAACGGCCTGACCCTGCGGGCCCGCGGCAAGGGCGCCACCCGCAAGGACGGCACCCGCGGCGACCTTCTGGTCACCATGGAGGTCGTGGTGCCCCAGACCGTCACCGGCGAGGCGCTGGACGCACTGGAGCAGTACCGCGAGGCGACCGCCTCCGACGACCCGCGAGCCGCCCTGTTCAGAGCGGCGAAGGGAGCGTGACGACCAGATGATCCCCGACGAACCCATCGGACCCGGCCTCGGTGACGGCCTGCCCGGTGGCGGCGCCCGCCGCACCCCGCGCCGGAGCGCCCCGCAGCCCCGGTACGTACTCACCGAGGAGACCCCGGTCTACGTGATCTCGGTGGCCGCCGAGCTCTCCGGTCTGCACCCGCAGACCCTCCGCCAGTACGACCGGCTCGGCCTGGTCTGCCCCGACCGCACCGCCGGCCGCGGCCGCCGCTACTCCGCGCGCGACATCCAGCAGCTGCGCGAGGTCCAGCGGCTCTCCCAGGACGAGGGCATCAACCTGGCCGGCATCAAGCGGATCATCGAGCTGGAGAACCAGGTCACCGCCCTCCAGTCCCGCATCGCCGAACTGGCCGATTCCCTGGAGGGCGCGGCCACCGCCCTCCAGCAGCGCGAGGCCACCATCCACGCCTCCTACCGCCGCGACCTCGTCCCGTACCAGCCCCCCACCCCGCACTCCAGCGCCCTCGTCGTCTGGCGCCCCAAGCGCTGACCTCCCGCGCCCACCGACGCCGCCGGTTTCCCCCTGGCCGGGGGGTGCCGGCGGCGCGGCGTTTGGTGAGAGAGTGCTCGGTGCAGGCAAGAGCAGATCGAGAAACGCCGATGCCGGCCCGCGAAGGCTCTGTCCAAGATCCCCGTCGAAGTCGGCGCCCCGGCTTCACACAGCCCTATCCGACACCAGGGAGCCGCAGATGAGCGAGACGGCCGATCCCGGACTCACCTCAGGCGGCCTCGGCGTCCTTTCGGATAATGCGCGCAAGCTGTATCTCGACATCCTGCACACCCACGGTCGCCTGATGCCCGAAAACCGGGAGGCCACCGACGCCAAGTACCTTCAGGAGCTTCTCGACATCGGCCTGCTGGTGCCGGACACGGACGAGCCGAACGTCCTCGTGGCCGTGGACCCTCAGCAGCTCTCGTCCGGACTCATCGCGTCCTGGCAGCGCAAGGCCCTCGACCTGCTCTCCCGGGCCGAGGCGCTACCGATCGACCTGAAGGACCTGACCGAGGCTTTCCACACGCCGAAGCAGACCGGCGGCAGCATCGAGTACGTGCGCGGAAAAGTGCTGATCAACCAACGGCTGGGCCAGTTGACCACCAGCTGCACCGAGGAGTTCCTGGCCGCGCAGCCGGGCGGTCCTCGCCCCCCGGAGGCCCTTGCCAGCAGTCGGGACCGGGATCTGGCACTCCTTCAGAGAGGCGCCACGTTTCGGACGATCTACCACCCGAGTACCCGCTACCACCCGGCTACCAGGGACTACGTCCTGGCGATCACGGACGCGGGCGGACAGGTCCGCACGCTGGACGAGCCCTATACGCGACTCATCGTCGTCGATCGGCGTACCGCCATCATTCCTGTCGCCGACGACCTGAATGTGGCCGCGTTCATTCACGACCGGGCGATCATCAGCTATCTGGTCTCCGACGTCTTCGAGCGCAACTGGAACCGCGCACTCGAATTCGACGGCGCCCGAGCGGTACCTCAGGAAGTCATCTCGCGCCTGCGACAGACGATCATCGATCTGCTGCTGAAGGGCACCAGCCATCGCGTCATAGCCAGGAGCCTCGGCATCAGCGAACGCACCCTCGCCCGTCACATAGCGGACATGCGCGAGGACTACAAGGTCGATTCACTGTTCCAGCTCGGGTACGTGCTGGCCCGAACCCCTCAGCACGGTCATCCCGAGAGCCGACCGGACGGGCTGGACCAGGTCACCGACTGACCCGGCGAGCCCTCCGACGGACCGGCTCAGGTCCAGTTGCTGTCGTTGTCCGTCAGTGCGACCGTCCGCAGCTCCGAGGACGCGGGGCTGTGCGACGCGGGCTGGTGGCCGGAAGCTGCCGAGACAATCTGGCTGCTCGCGGTCAATACTGCTACAACGGCAGCGATCGAAGCCGCCACAATGCGAACGTGCCGGCGCAGGCGAAGCATGCGATCACGCCTTCCTGAGTAGTCGCAAGGTATCGAGCAATGGGAACAGCTGAGCAATCGACCACATAATGCCCCAGCTCGAACGTGCGCGCCACATCCCCCCACCACAGAAGTGCGTCATCTCCATGCCAGGCAGTCAGATGACACCTCTAAGCAGTGGACTCGGCCGCCCCGAACGATGGACGATCAGTTCGCTCCCGATGGTCCCGGCAAGCTCACCACACTTGCCGATGTACCTTCAATTCACCATTCGGCCCCGCAGCTCGAGCGGAGACCGCAGCCACGCCGATCGGAACCCCTGACCCAACCCTGCCGGACCTGGTGAACCCGATCAGCCACTCCCCGGAGTCGACATGACTGAGCCCTACCTGCGTCACCACGACAGCCAGGCCCACGAGGGTCGGCGTGCACGAGTCTTCCTGGCCGCGCCGCTGATGCGGCTGACCGGGCCGGCGGACAGTGTGGTGACTCTCGCCAGCCGGACGCGGCTGACGACCCTCCGCACCACCCTTCTTCGCAGTGGCGCCGCCGTCTACAGCGCCCACCACAGCGACGCCTGGACCGTCGCCGGGCGCGCCCCCGAGCCGCGGGTGCCGTCGGACTTCCGTGCGCTGCAGTCCGCCGACCTGGTCTTCGCCTACGTGGGCGCGCCGCTCTCCGCCGGCGTCAGCCTGGAGCTGGGCTGGGCGTCGGCGCTGCGCAAGCCGATCGTCCTGCTGGTGGACGAGGCCATCACCCACAACCCGCTGATCGCCACCATCGAGCAGGTCGCCCCCGTCCTGCCGCTGGTCTTCGACGACACCTGGTCCCAGGAGGCGCTCCACCACACCGTGGAGACCGCCCTCGACTGGGCCGGCATGGCGCTCTCCCTGCGCGAGGGCTTCTGGACCGCCCCCGGCGAGCAGTTCACCGTCCCCCGCCAGCAGCCCCCGGCCGTCGGCCCGACCGGCTACTGGCCCACCGGCGCGGCCACCGGCTGATTGCGGCTCAGGCACCGGACTCCCCCGTCCGGGCTCCGGCTCCCCGCATCTGCCAGCCGAGCTGGAACAGCGTCTCGGCGTCGTACATCTCCCGCAGCCGGGCGATGTGGGCGGCGACGGTCCGCTCACTGAGGCCGAGGCGCGAGGCGATCACCCGCTGGGTGAGGCCCTGGGCGAGCAGGCGGCCGACATGGTCCTGCGCAGGGCTCGCGCTCTCGGCCGAACCGGCTCGGAGCGCGGCCCAGTTGACGCCCTCGGCCTGCTGCCACTGCTGCTCGAACACGTCGACCAGGAACGCCACCGTGGCGGGATCCTCCACGATGGCCGCACTGGAGCCGTTCGCCGCCGCAGGGATGACCGCCACCAGCCGGTCGAAGACCAGCATCCGCTTGAACGGCACGGCCAGCACCCGTACCACGCAGCCGAGCCGGGTGACCTCGGCCGCGTAGTCGACCGTCGGGCCGTCCAGGCGGGCCGCCGGTTCGTAGAGGGTGCGCATGGAGCCACCTCGCCCGAGGTACCGGCGGGCGCGGTCGAGCGAGTCGGGCAGCAGGGCGACCGGCCGGGCGCCGCCGGGCTGGGCGGTCAACCCCTCGTTCCGGTACTTCTGGGAGAACCGTTCGATCTCGTGCCGGATCTCCTCCGTGTCCGCCAGGTAGCGGACCCCGGCCGGCCGGTCGTTCCGGCACGGCGCCGCGTCGTAGGCCCGGGTGAGGTCGCCCATCAGCTCCGGCAGCCGCTCCGCCTCGGCCATCAGCCGGGCTCCCATCGAGCGGACCCCCGCACCGATGCGGTCCGCGACCGCCCGCGGGTCGACCGCGCTGTAGGAGGCGTCCAGCACCTGCGGCACCAACAGCCCCAGTTCGACGAGGCGTTCCAGCGCGACGGCGTCCCGGCCGTCGACGTCGGCGGCGCGGATCCGGCCGCCCTCGCGCAGCACGGACAGGTACAGCTCCCGTGCGACCTCGTCCGGCAGCGCCGCGTTCAGCACCTCCGCGGTCGTACGGCCGGCCCGGCCGGGGTCGGCGCTGTTGCCGGTGCCGGTGGGCTCACCCGTCGTCACGGCCGCCCCGCATCAGCCAGCCGAGCTGGAAGAGGGTCTGGGCGCCGTAGCGGTCGCGCAGGCGGGAGATGTGGGCGGCGACGGTGCGTTCGCTGAGGCCGAGCCGGGTCGCGACGGCGCGCTGGGTGAGGCCCCGGGCGAGGAGGCGGCCGACGCGTTCGGGTGCGCCGTGGGCGGCGCTCCGGCCGGGGGCGGTGTCGCGGCCGATGGCGTCGGCCCGGCACCAGTCGCGCTCGAAGGCGTTGACGATGAAGGCGATCCCGGCCGGGTCGGTGATGAACGCGGCGGTGCTGTGGTCGTCCGAGGCCGAGATCACCGCGACCGAGCGGTCGAAGATCATCAGCCGCTGGATGGGCTCGTCCAGGATCCGGATCAGCGAACCGCGCCGGGTGACCTCCTCGGCGTAGGCGAGGGCGGGCGGTTCGGACATCGCGACCGGCTGGTAGATGGTGCGCAACGAGCAGCCGCGCCGGAGCAGTTGGACGTCCTGCTGGATCGCGATCTTGAGCGCGTCGGCCGGGCGGGGGCCCGGTTGGGCGGTGAGGACCTCGGTACGGCAGTCGGAGACCAGCTGCGAGATCCGGTGCCGGATGTGGATGTGGCCCTCGATGTAGACGGCCCCGCCGGAGCGCTCGGGCGGGCGGGGCATCGCGTCGTAGGCGCGGGTGAGGGCGTCCAGGGCGCCGGGGAGGTTCTCGGCGCGGACCAGGAGCCGGGTGGCCTCGCTGCGGAGTTCGGCGCCGAGGCGGTCGCTGACCGAGCGGGGGCTCACGGCGGTGTAGCAGGCGTCCATCGGGTTGGGCATCAGCAGGCCGATGGAGACCAGCCGGCGGACGGCCTCCCGGTCGGCCTCGGGGACGTCGGCGACGCGGATCCGGCCGCCGTCGGCGAGGATCGCCAGGTAGAGACCGCGGGCGGTCTCGTCGGGTTCACCCGCGGCGGCGCCGGTCGCGCCCTCGTCGTCGGGGGCGCCGCCCGGGGTGTCCTTCGGATCCGCCGTCGCTCCGAACGTCACGTCGAACGCTCCCTGCCGGGTTCTCTCGGGGTGTGGTGCTCCTCGCGCGCCGCTCGGTGACCGGCGGCCCTCACGCTACTGGGGACCGACGGGTCCCCGGACCTCGGGTGCCGTCGCACCCGGGTCCGGGGAGCCGTCGGTCTACGCCACGGTCCCAGCGCTTCCGGCGAGGCGGAGCAGCAACGCCTCGCCGGCTCCGGTCCCGGGGGCCATCACCACACATGGCGTCCCGGCCGGCGCTCTTCCCCCCGATATGCAGGCACGTGCGGACGTGCCGGTCGCATCCAGTAATGAAGAGCAAGTCGCCGTCATCGGGCTGCGGTTGCCCGGACGACCTGGCGTGACTCCACCCTCACAGCGTGACGGCCGGTGAACAAGTGCCGCCCTGCTGCATGTTCTCGCAATTGCAGAAACCTGCAGTACCGGACCGGCCCCGACCGCCGCGAGGGATCGCCGGTTCCTGCGAATCCCCAGGTCAGCGAGGTGTGACGGAAGTTCTCCGACCGCCCGTCCGGTTGGTGGCGGACGCGCGGAGTCCGGAAAACCGGATGCGGGCGGCGGCCGGCGCCGGTCCCGGCGAGCCTCAGCGGGCCAGCAGCCGTCCGCCGGCCAGCGCGGCGGCCGTACCGCCGGCCGCGATCGCCCAGCCCGCCAGCAGCAGCGCGAACAGGCCGACGGCGAGCCCGGTGAACCCGGCGAAGCCGGTGTGCCGGGCCAGCGCGGCCGCCCCGGTGACGCAGGTGCCGACCGGGAAGGTGAACGCCCACCAGGTCATCCCGAAGCCCATCCCGGCCCGCCGGGCGCGCAGGTTGGCGGCGAGGGCGAGCAGCAGCCACAGCATCGCGACGCCGAGCACGGCCACGCCGTACAGCTCGGCGAGCGGGAGCGCGACCGGGGCGAGCGGGGGGAGGACCGGGCCGGCGGCGTCGGCGAGCTGGTGGACGGCGGTGGTGGACTGGCCGAGCGGGCCGAGCACCAGGAACAGGGTCGGGGTGAGCGCCAGGGCGGACAGCTTGCTGTGCACCAGGCCGGTGAGCACCACCGGCAGCAGGGCCAGGGTGGCCAGCAGGCCGATCCCGAACAGCGTCGCGCAGCCGTACAGCAGGGCCTCCCGGGCGCCGCCCGCGGGCAGGTGCGGGACGAGCGCGGGGCCGGCGGCGGAGGCGACCAGCGGGGCGACCACGGGCAGCAGCCAGGTCGGGTTGGCCCCGAGCGGGGAGACCTTGTGCCGGGTGATCATCAGATAGGGGATGCCGACCGCGACGGCCAGCGCGTACAGCGTGCCCACCGTCCACAGCACCAGGTCGATCGCGACGGCCGGGCCGGTGCCGAGGACCCGGGAGCCGACGGTCAGGGTGCCGAGGCCGACCGAGAGCAGCGCCATCGGCGGGCAGCCGTAGAAGACGGCGGTGGCCGGGTTCTCCAGCAGGTGCTCCCTGGCGGCCTCGCGGTGCCGGGTCAGGTGGACCGCGCGGGCGGTGCCGAGCAGCAGCAGAGCGGCCAGTCCGAGCGCCCACGCCACCTCGGCGAACCCCAGCAGGCCGGGCCACCGGACCGGGAGGGCCGCCGCGCCGTTCGCCACGATCGCGGTCCCCATGACCACCGCGTACCAGTTCGGGGTGAGCTGGGAGAGGTCGAGGCGGCGGGCCCGGGCGGCGAGGCGGGCCCGGGCGGACAAGGGGGGAGCGGCGCTGAGCAGGGTGACCATGGCATCAACCGTCCCCCGGGACGGCGGCCACCGGTAGCGCCGCCCGCTCTATGAGGGCATAGCCTGAATCTATGCCCCTCTCCCCGCGCGTGCCCGAGATCGGTGCCCTGGAGCTGCTGCTCGCGGTGGCCCGGCTCGGCAGTGTCGGCCGGGCGGCCGCCGAGATCGGGGTGAGCCAGCCGACCGCCAGCGCCCGGATCAAGGGCATGGAGCGGCAGATCGGCGTCCCGCTGCTGGAACGCTCGCCGCGCGGCTCCCGGCCCACCGAGGCGGGCCGGCTGGTGGTCGAATGGGCCCGGCAGGTGGTGGAAGCGGCACAGGCGCTGGACGCCGGGATCGACGCGCTGCGCGAGCGCCGGGACGCCCGGCTGACCGTGGTGGCCAGCCTGACCGTCGCCGAGTACCTGATGCCGGGCTGGCTGCTGGCCCTGCGCGCGACCAATCCGGGGACGGCCGTGACGCTGCGTACCGCCAACTCGGCGGACGTGGCGGGGCACGTGCTGGCCGGGGACGCCGACCTGGGCTTCGTCGAGGGGCCGCTGCCGCCGGCCGGCCTGGCGGGTGCGGTGGTGGCGGCGGACCGGCTGGTGGTCGTGGTGGCGCCGGACCATCCGTGGGCGCGGCGGCGTTCGCCGCTGTCCGGGGCGGAGCTCTCGGCGACCCCGCTGGTGCTGCGCGAGCCGGGGTCGGGGACCAGGGAGGTGCTGGAGATGGCGCTGGCTCCGTACGGCGGCGCCGCGTCGCCCCGGCTCGAGCTGGCCTCGTCGACGGCGCTGAAGGCGGCGGCGATGACCGGCGCCGGGCCGGTCTGTCTGAGCGAGCTGGCGGTGGTGGAGGAGTTGGCGACCCGGCGGCTGGTGGCGGTGCGGCTGGTGGAGGAGCTGGACCTGCGACGGCCGCTGCGGGCGGTCTGGCCGTCCGGGCAGCGGCCGACCGGACCGGCCAGGGACCTGCTGGCGCTGACCCGGCGGACGGCGGGGACGCACCAGGCGAGGATGGCCCAGGCGCGGGCCCTCCCGCCGAGGGCGGCGGCCCGGCCGGCCACCGGGACGGGCACGGCCACCGGGACAGGCACGGCCGCCGGAACAGGGACCACCGCCGGCGACACCGGGGCGCCCGCGCGGAGCGGGCGGCCCGTCCTGCGGGCCCGCCCCGACCGTTCACGTAGAAGTTGAGCGGAATAGACTCAACTTAGTGCATGCTGTAAAGAGCAGACATCAGCTCGACCAGGGAGGACCCCCCAGCAGTGGACGCCAGCAAGTTCACCACCAAGACGCAGGACGCCCTGTCCGCCGCGATCCGGCAGGCCGCCGCGGCCGGCAACCCGGACGTGAAGCCGGTGCACATCCTGATCGCCCTGCTGGAACAGCCCGAGGGCATCGCCGGACCGCTGCTGGAGGCGGTCGGCGCGGACGTGTCCGCGATCGACGCCGACGCCCGCCGGCAGCTGGCCGGGCTGCCCAGCGCCTCGGGCTCCACCGTCGCCGCGCCGCAGCTGGCCCGGGACACGATGGCCGTGCTGACCGAGGCCGGCAAGCGCGCCGACGACCTCGACGACCAGTACGTCTCGACCGAGCACCTGCTGGTCGGCCTGGCCGCCGAGGGCGGGGCGGTGGCCGAGCAGCTGGTGCGGCAGGGCGCGACCGCCAAGGCGCTGCTGGCTGCGTTCAAGGACGTCCGCGGCAGCGGCCGGGTCACCTCGCCGGACCCCGAGGGCACCTACAAGGCCCTGGAGAAGTACGGCACCGACCTCACCCAGGCCGCCCGGGACGGCAAGCTCGACCCGGTGATCGGCCGGGACCAGGAGATCCGCCGGGTGGTCCAGGTGCTCTCCCGCCGGACCAAGAACAATCCGGTGCTGATCGGCGAGCCCGGCGTCGGCAAGACGGCCGTGGTGGAGGGCCTGGCCCAGCGCATCGTGGCCGGCGACGTGCCGGAGTCGCTGCGCGGCAAGCGGCTGGTCGCCCTGGACCTCGGCGCGATGGTGGCCGGCGCCAAGTACCGCGGCGAGTTCGAGGAACGGCTGAAGGCCGTCCTCAACGACATCAAGCAGAGCAATGGCCAGGTCGTCACCTTCATCGACGAGCTGCACACCATGGTCGGCGCGGGCGCCGGCGGCGACTCCGCGATGGACGCCGGCAACATGCTCAAGCCGATGCTGGCCCGCGGCGAGCTGCGGATGGTCGGCGCCACCACCCTGGGCGAGTACCGCGAGCGGATCGAGAAGGACCCGGCCCTGGAGCGCCGCTTCCAGCAGGTGCTGGTCGGCGAGCCCGACGTCGAGGACTCGATCGCCATCCTGCGCGGCCTCAAGGGCCGGTACGAGGCGCACCACAAGGTGCAGATCGCGGACGCCGCACTGGTCGCCGCGGCCACCCTGTCGCACCGGTACATCACCTCCCGCTTCCTGCCGGACAAGGCGATCGACCTGGTCGACGAGGCGGCCTCCCGGCTGCGGATGGAGATCGACTCCTCGCCGGTCGAGATCGACGAACTCCAGCGCTCCGTCGACCGGCTGCGGATGGAGGAGCTGGCCCTGGAGAAGGAGTCGGACCCGGCCTCGGTCGACCGGCTGGCCAAGCTCCGCCGCGATCTCGCCGACAAGAACGAGCAGTTGAGCGTGCTCACGGCCCGGTGGGAGCAGGAGAAGAAGAGCCTGAACCGGGTCGGCGAGCTCAAGGGGCGGCTGGACGACCTGCACGGCGCGCTCGAACGCGCCGAGCGGGACGGCGACTTCGAGCGCGCGTCGAAGATGATGTACGCCGAGATCCCGGCCGCCGAGAAGGAGCTCGCCGAGGCCCAGGAGCGCGCCGTCGGCGAGGACGCCTCCGCCTCGATGGTCAAGGAGGAGGTCGGCCCGGACGACGTGGCCGATGTGGTGGCGTCCTGGACGGGCATCCCGGCCGGCCGGCTGATGGAGGGCGAGAGCTCCAAACTCCTGCGCATGGAGGAGGAGTTGGGTCGGCGGCTGATCGGCCAGCCGGAGGCCGTGCGGGCCGTGTCGGACGCCGTGCGGCGCACCCGCTCGGGCATCGCCGACCCGGACCGCCCGACCGGCTCCTTCCTCTTCCTCGGCCCCACCGGCGTCGGCAAGACCGAACTCGCCAAGGCCCTGGCCGACTTCCTCTTCGACGACCAGCGGGCGATGGTCCGCATCGACATGAGCGAGTACGGCGAGAAGCACTCGGTCTCCCGCCTGGTCGGCGCCCCGCCCGGGTACATCGGCTACGAGGAGGGCGGCCAGCTCACCGAGGCGGTCCGCCGCCGCCCGTACAGCGTGGTGCTGCTGGACGAGGTGGAGAAGGCCCACCCCGAGGTCTTCGACGTGCTGCTCCAGGTCCTCGACGACGGCCGGCTCACCGACGGCCAGGGCCGCACGGTGGACTTCCGCAACGCGATCCTGATCCTCACCTCCAACCTGGGCAGCCAGTTCCTGGTGGACCCGACCACCCCGGACGAGCGGAAGAAGGAGCTCGTCCTGGAGTCGGTGCGGGCCGCCTTCAAGCCGGAGTTCCTCAACCGGCTGGACGACATCGTGGTCTTCGACCCGCTCGGCACCGCCGAGCTGACCCGGATCGTCGACCTCCAGGTGGCCCGGCTCGGCGACCGGCTGCGCGACCGCCGGCTCGACCTGGAGGTCTCCGCCGCCGCCCGGGACTGGCTGGCGCTCACCGGCTACGACCCGGCGTACGGCGCCCGGCCGCTGCGCCGGCTGGTGCAGTCCGCGATCGGCGACCAGCTGGCCCGGGCGATCCTGGCGGGCCAGGTGCACGACGGCGACACGGTGCTGGTCGAGCGGGACGAGACCGGCGACCGCCTCACCGTCCGTGCCCGCGGACCACTGGAGAAATGACCTCGGGACCGGCCGACCGGGCCCGCCGCGCCCCCGGACCACCCGGGGGCGCGGCGCGATCCGGCCGTGCCGCCCCGGCTTGGGCCTGACACGACAAAATCCGGGGGACAGGCCCTTCGGGCACCTCTGTGAGGTGGGCCCGGGATGAGGCAGGATGGACTCGGAAGGGCGGCCTCTCATTGCCGACCACCATGTGCACTGAGGAAGAGGACCCCATGAGCATCGACCCGTCGTCCATCCCGTCCTTCGGCGCACCGCAGGGCGGTCAGCCCGGCGGTCAGGGCGGCCGACCGGACGGTCCGCCGCCGATCATCGTTCCGGACCAGGCCCTGGTCGGCCAGCTGCTCGACCAGATGCAGCTCAAGCACGTGGTGGACGAGGAGGGTGACCTCACCGCCCCCTGGGAGGGCTTCCGCGTCTACTACATGTTCCGCGGCGAGCAGAAGGAACTCTTCGCGGTCCGGGCGTTCTACGACCGCGCGTACCCGCTGGAGAAGAAGGGCGAGATCCTCGACCTGATCGACGAGTGGAACCGGGAGACCCTGTGGCCCAAGGTCTACACCCACACCCACGAGGACGGCGTGGTCCGGCTGATCGGTGAGGCCCAGATGATCGTCGGCACCGGCGTCAACCTGGACTACTTCGTCACCACCACCGCCAACTGGACCCAGGCCGCGGTCGGCTTCGAGCAGTGGATCGTCGAGCGGCTGGGCCTCCAGGACGAGATCGAGGGCGAGGGCGGCGAGGGCAAGCCGTCCGACGGCGGTTCCGAGGAGAACTGAGCCCGCGGGGAACCCCCGTGCACGGCCCGCCACCGACGCCCGGTGGCGGGCCGTTCTTGTCCCCGGGGCCCCTCGGGCCCCAGGATGGGCCCGACCGGGCCCCGGGACGGGCCCGACCACCGCCGACACCGAGGTACGAGGAGCCGTGATGGGTGCGAGGCCGCTGCTGAACCGTCGTCTGGACGGGCTCGGTACGACGATCTTCGCGGAGATGTCCGCACTGGCCACCGCCACCGGCTCGATCAACCTCGGCCAGGGGTTCCCCGACACCGACGGCCCCGAGGAGGTCCGCGAGGCCGCCGTCCGGGCACTGCGCGACGGTCGCGGCAACCAGTACCCGCCCGGCCCGGGCGTCCCCGAGCTGCGGACCGCGATCTCGGCACACCAGCGGCGCCGCTACGGCCTCGCCTACGACCCGGACACCGAGGTCCTCGTCACCGCCGGGGCCACCGAGGCCATCGCCGCCGCGCTGCTCGCCCTGCTGGAGCCCGGTGACGAGGTCATCGCCTTCGAACCGTTCTACGACTCCTACAGCGCCTGCGTCGCGATGGCCGGCGCGGTCCGGGTCCCGCTCACCCTGCGTGCCCCCGACTTCCGCCCCGACCTGGACCGGCTGCGCTCGCTGGTCACTCCCCGTACCCGGCTGCTGCTGCTCAACTCGCCGCACAACCCGACCGGTCTGGTGCTCTCCCCCGACGAGCTGACCGCGATCGCCGAACTCGCCGTCGAGCGCGATCTCCTGGTGGTCACCGACGAGGTCTACGAGCACCTGGTGTTCGAGGGCGCCCACCACCCGATCGCCGCCCTGCCCGGCATGCGCGAGCGCACCGTCTCGATCTCCTCCGCCGGCAAGACCTTCTCCTTCACCGGCTGGAAGGTCGGCTGGGTGACCGGCACGCCCGAGCTGGTCGCCGCCGTCCGCACCGCCAAGCAGTACCTCACCTACGTCAGCGCCGGCCCGTTCCAGTACGCCGTCGCCGAGGCCCTCGCCCTCCCCGACAGCTACTTCGACGGCTTCCGCGCCGACCTGCTGCACAAGCGCGACCTGCTCGCGGACGGCCTCGCCGCGGCCGGGTTCCGGGTCTTCCGCCCCGAAGGCACCTACTTCGTCACCACCGACATCACCCCGCTGGGCGAGCAGGACGGCATCGAGTTCTGCCGCACCCTGCCCGAGCGCTGCGGAGTCGTGGCCATCCCCAACGCCGTCTTCTACGACGACGTCGACGCCGGCCGCCCGCTGGTGCGCTTCGCCTTCTGCAAGCGGGTGGACGTCCTGGAGGAGGCGGTCGACCGACTGACCCGGCTCCGTCCCGTCGACCGGACCACTCGCACGTCCTGACGATTCGTCAATTGGCCCGACATGCCGCTGTTTTGCTGCCTGCCGGGCAATCCTTCGTGCCTGCGCGGCAGGGTTTCGCCGGGGGCCGGTGCCGTGCGCCCGGCGTATCCGGGGCGAGGGCGCACGCGTGGTGCGGACGGCGTGCGAGCCGTGCGCACGGCGTGCGGGCCGGGACGAAAGGCGCGCGCGGTGCACAGTCGCACACCGGGTCGATCAGAGCAGCGAAGCCGATGTGCTCGAAACGGTGAATGCTTGACAAAGTTGGGTAAATCACCGACGGACCCGGCGTATTCGTGCTTCTCTGCTGCTGAATCTCCAGCCGGAATCCTTCCTTCCACGGTCGGCCGCGCCCTGGACCGCACAGCCACGAACAGCCCCGCCTTGACCCGGGCCCACTCGCTGCTGCTCGGAGGGCGCGCACGGAGCTGAAACGCGGAGCCGAGCATGCTCACCACTTTGCAGACCTCCTACACGGACACCCGCGCGGGTGACCTGGCCTGGTGCCTGGGCGGCGAGCCGCTGCCCGCCCTCGCGGTCCGCGACCTGAGACTCGCCGGCCCCGGCCGCCCCGGCCCGTCCGGCACCCTCCAGCTGCGCCTGCTGGGCGCCTCCCACCAGGTGCTGATCGCCGCCGGACCCGGCCACTGCCTGGAGACCGTCGCCTGCCTGCCCGGCCGCCGGACGCCGCTGCCCGCCCGGGTGGCCAAGCAGGTCGACGGCTGGGAGTACGAATTCGCGGCCCGGATCGAGGCCCTCCCGCCGCACGACTTCGCCGCCCGCGCGCAGGAGTTGCTCGCCCTGGTCGAGGGCCACCCGCGCGGCCTGGCCGGGGTCTTCCCCGGCGACCCCAGCGCCTTCACCGCGCTGGTCACCCAGGGCGGGGCGGACCGCCTGCTCTGGCGCACCTGGCACGCCTATCCGCAGGAAGGACGGCTGGTCTGCACCCGCTCCTCGCTGGTGGCCTCCCGATGACCGGCACCGACCCCGCCGAGCCGTCCATAGCCCTGACCGAGCACCTTCATTCGTACGCAGGAACGATTCGTCAACCTGCGATACCACCCTGTCCGTCGAATGGGCGCAGCCGTCCGTCCCGAACGTCGCCTAGCGTTTGTTCGTGATCAATCATCCGCTCGGTCCGCCCCCCGCACAGCCGGGCCTCGACCTCGACGACGGCAGCCCACCCCGGCCCGGGCGGAGCCTGACCCCCCTGCCCGCCCGCCGTCGGTCCCGGTTGCGTGCCCGCCCCGAACTCGCCCGCCTGGTGGTGCTGCTCGCCTCGTTCGTCTGCGCGGCCTGCGGGCTCGTCTACGAGCTGGAACTCGTGGCTCTCGGCGACTATCTGCTCGGGGACTCGGTCACCCAAACCTCGGTCGTGCTCTCCGTCATGGTGTTCGCGATGGGCCTCGGCTCGCTGCTCGCCAAACGCTTCACCCGCCGGCCCGCCACCGCCTTCGCCCTGGTCGAGTGCGCCCTCGCCCTCACCGGCGGCCTGTCCGTACTGGCGCTCTACTCCTGCTGGGCCTGGATCGGCCGCTACCAGGCCGCGACGGTCGGCCTGACCTGCCTCATCGGCGTCCTCATCGGCGCCGAGATCCCGCTGCTGATGACCCTGATCCAGCGGATCCGCCGCGAGGACGCCGGACGCGCCGCCGCCGACCTCTTCGCCGCCGACTACGTGGGCGCGCTGATCGGCGGCCTCGCCTTCCCGTTCCTGATCCTGCCCCTCCTCGGCCCCGGCAGCGGCGCGCTGGTCACCGGCGCGGTCAACGCCGTCGCCGGGGGCGCCCTGGTGCTCTGGCTCTTCCGCGAGGAACCGGACCCCCGGGCCCGGAGGCTGCTCTGGGGCGGCTGCGCGGTCGTCCTCGCCCTGCTCGCCGCGGCCGCCCTGTGCTCCGGCGCGGTCGAACGGGCGGCCCGGCAGGCCCTGTACGGCGGGCAGATCCGCTCCGTCAGCCAGAGCCGGGACCAGGAGATCGTGCTCACCGGCCCGGCCGAGGGCCCGCTCCGGCTGTACGTCGACGGCCGGCTCGCGGTCTGCGGACCGGACGCCTACCGGGGCGACGAGGCCCTCGTCCACCCCGCCATGGCCGCCGGGCCGGACGGACGGGTGCTGCTGCTCGGCGGCGGGGACGGGCTCGCGCTCCGGGAGGTGCTGCGGCACAGCGGCGTCCGTTCGGTGCTGGTGGTCGACCCGGACCCGGCGCTCCCCCGGCTCGCCCGCACCGATCCGGGCCTCGCCGCGCTCTCCGACCGGTCCCTGGACGACCCCCGGGTGCGCACCGCCGAGGCCGACCCGCTGGACTGGCTGCGCCGCGTCCGGCCCTCGCCCGGCCAGTCCTTCGACGTGGTCCTCGCCGACCTGCCCGCCCCCGCCGACGGCGGGCCGGTGAAGTTCCACTCCCAGGAGTTCTACGGCCTCACCACCCGGCTGCTCGCCCCGGGCGGACGGCTCGCCGTGCGCGGCGGCGAGGAGCAGCACGGGCGGCAGGGGCTGTGGCAGGTGGAGTCCGGGCTGCGGGCGGCCGGGCTGCGGACCGTACCGTACGCCGTCGCGGGCAGCGCGACGGCCAGCTGCCGCCCGGGGCCGGAGAGCAGCCAGAGCTTCCTGCTCGCCGCGGCCGCCCAGCCGCCGCTCACCCTCTCCCCCGACGCCCCGCCGCCGCGCGCCCTCACCGCGGACGGCCTGCGCGCCTCCGCCGCCCGGCTCACCGCCCTGCGGCCGCTCCGCCCGCCCGCCGCCCTCACCCTGCTCGGCCCGCACTGACCCGGATCCACCCGCCCGTCGGGCCCCCCCCGGCGGGGGGGCCCGGGGGGGGGGGGGGG
>NZ_JAXCLC010000008.1:0-166882 GCF_034043715.1 Kitasatospora purpeofusca
GTGGGCGGCATCATGACCGACACCGACGCGGAGGTCGCCCACCTCGCACTGGAGATGATCGAGAACAACCTCCGCGCCGGCACCCTCACCATCAGCCGCGAGACCGTCCCCACCTGCCGGGCCTGCGGCCACATGACCGGCACCGGCGGCCACCCCTGCAACGCCTGCGGCAGCACCGACACCGAAAACCGCACCGGCCTCCACCTCGTCGCCCAACCCGCGAAGGACCGCCCCGTCCTCGACCGCTCGGACATCCACGCCAGCCACCGCCAGCAGCCCAAGCACCTCCAACACACCGCCGGTCGCGTCGCCGAGCGCCTGATCCTCTCCCGAACCCGCGACCACGGCATCGACCTCTCGCCTCTCGGACTCAACGGCCTCGTCCTCGACCCCCGCGTCGGCGTCCACGCCACCGTCCTCGCCGCCGCCAGGCGGCACGAAGCGGACACGGCCGTCATGACCATCACCGAGAACGCGGCCAACCACATCGCCGCCCACGGCCGGCACTTCCGCGAACACAACGGCATCCGGCTTCAGTACGCCCTGCACGGCCACCTCCCGTACGACCACACGGCCAGCCTGCAACCGCTGCACGAGGCGTACCGAGCCACCCGCGAGATCACGAACGCCTTCGAACTGTGGTTCCTGCCGCTCCTCTCCCTGAACGCCAAGACCATCACCCGGCCGGACCAACTCTCCGCGCTCTTCAAGCACTACATGCGGGCGTGCCTGGCCGGCCCCGCCGGAGCGGACAGTGCTCTCCTCGCCTCCGTGCGGCACTCGGTCTCCGTCGGCGAGACCACCTGGATCACCAGTCGTCGGGCGCTGGCCGCCGTGGTGGCCGATCGGCGGGACGGGCACTGATTGTGCACCTCATCCGGATTCTGGCTGCCGAGCGCGAAGGTACCGGCGGCCCCATTCACGACTGGGAGCCGCTGCCCTGACAGTTGCCGGTCGCGCGGGTGGGGCCGGCGGTCGGGCAGGAAGTCGGACGGGTCGACTTCCGGTGCGGCGGGAGTGCCCGGGGCTCGGTGGGCGCCGGGGAAATGGGAGCGAAGGGACGGGGGTGCCTTGGATAGGATTGCGCAGCCCACAGTGGAACGTCGCTCTGGCCGGCCGACCGGGAGTCGGCGACTGTGCCCGGTTCCCGCCGCCGCCCCAGAGCCTGCGCCTGTCACGGCACTCCGGGACAGGGGTGCGTGCGGGAGAAATCGGAGCATCCGAGGATGGCTCGGCACCTGATCACCAGCGCCCTTCCGTACATCAACGGGATCAAGCACCTGGGCAACATGGTCGGGTCCATGCTGCCTGCGGACGTCTACTCGCGGTACCTGCGCCGGCGCGGCCACGAGGTGCTCTACATCTGCGCGACCGACGAGCACGGCACGCCGGCCGAACTGGCCGCGCAGGAGGCCGGGTTGCCGGTCGCGGAGTTCTGTGCGCGGGCGCACGGGCAGCAGCGGGCGGTGTACGACGGCTTCCGGCTGTCGTTCGACCACTTCGGTCGCAGCTCCTCGCCGCAGAACCGGGAGATCACCCAGGAGATCGCGCGCGAGCTGCACGCCAACGGCTTCATCGAGGAGCGGGCGATCCGCCAGGTGTACTCCAACACCGACGGCCGCTTCCTGCCGGACCGCTACATCGTCGGCACCTGCCCGCACTGCGGCTACGACAAGGCGCGCGGCGACCAGTGCGAGAACTGCACCCGGGTGCTCGACCCGACCGACCTGCTGGAGCCGCGCTCGGCGATCAGCGGCAGCGCCGACCTGGAGGTGCGGGAGACCACGCACCTGTTCCTGCTCCAGTCGAAGCTGACCGGGCAGGTGGAGGACTGGGTCGCCGCGCACGCCGACGAGTGGCCGGTGCTCGCCTCCTCGATCGCCCGCAAGTGGCTGACCGAGGGCCTCCAGGACCGGGCGATCACCCGCGACCTGGAGTGGGGCGTGCCGGTGCCGGCCGACGTGTGGCCGGAGCTGGCGGCCTCGGGCAAGGTCTTCTACGTCTGGTTCGACGCGCCGATCGAGTACATCGGCGCGACCAAGGAGTGGTCGGACGCGGCCGCGGCCGGTGAGCTGCGGGACTGGAAGTCCTGGTGGTACGAGGCCGACGAGACCGTCCGCTACACCGAGTTCATGGCCAAGGACAACGTCCCGTTCCACACGGTGATGTTCCCGGCGACGATCCTCGGCTCGCGCCGCCCGTGGAAGAAGGTCGACTACGTCAAGGCGTTCAACTGGCTGACGTACTACGGCGGGAAGTTCTCCACCAGCCAGAAGCGGGGCATCTTCACCGATGTCGCGCTGGAGCTGCTGCCGGCCGACTACTGGCGCTACTTCCTGATGGCGCACGCGCCGGAGTCGGACGACTCCAGCTTCACCTGGGACCTCTTCGCCTCCGTGGTCAATAAGGACCTCGCCGACACCCTCGGCAACTTCGTCAACCGGGTGCTGTCGTTCAGCCGCAAGCGGTTCGGCGAGGAGGTGCCCGCCGGGCACGCGGCGGGCGAGGCCGAGGAGCGGCTGGGCGCGCAGATCGCGGAGCTGCTGGCCGACTACGAGACCCAGCTGGAGGCGCTCAACTTCCGCAAGGCGACGCAGAGTCTGCGCACGCTGTGGAGCGCGGGCAACGCCTACCTGGACGAGAAGGCGCCGTGGCTCCAGGCGAAGACCGACCCGGAGGCCGCCGCGCTGACGCTGCGCACGGCGATGAACCTGATCCACCTGTACGCGGTGGTCTCCGAGCCGTTCATCCCGACGGCGGCGCAGGCGATGCGCGAGGCGTTCGCGCTGCCGGCCGGCGCTCCGGCGCGCACCCTCGCCTGGGTGGACGCGGCCGGGGCCCGGGCGCTGGACGCGGTGCCGGCGGGGACGCCGTTCACCGTGCCGCCGGTGCTGTTCGCGAAGATCACGGACGAGGACCTGGCCGCCTGGTCCGCCCGCTTCGGCGGCGGCGAGTAGGCGCGGAAGCGGCGAGCAGGCACGGAAGCGGCGAATAGGCGCGGAGCAGCCCACCTCGCAGTAGAGCACGGCACGACCGCTCGGCCGTCCCTCCCGTTCGCGGGAGAGGCGGCCGAGCCGCGTTTCCGGGGACGGGAGGGCGGGGCGGCGGCGGGCGGGACGGCGGCGGGCGGCCCAGCGGGCGGCCGGCCCGGGTTCAGCCCAGGGCGCTGCGCGCGGCGCCGAGCAGCGGGGCCAGCTCGGGGGCGCCGACGGCGGCCTCGTCGAGGGCGCCGGTGAGGGCCTCCTCGTAGGTGGCGCGGGCCTCCCGGTGGCGGACCCGGCCGGCGTCGGTGAGCACGGTGTAGACGCCGCGCCTGTCGTCCGGGCAGAGGTCCCGGTAGGTGAAGTCGGCGGCGCCGAGGCGGGCGACCAGCCGGGTCACGGAGCTCTGGTTGAGGCCGAGGCCGGTGGCGAGTTCCTGCATCCGCAGCTCGGACTTGGGCGCCTCGGCGAGCAGGCCGAGGGCGCGGTACTCGGACAGCCCCAGGCCGTGCCGCCTCTGCAGGACGGTGGCGAGCCGGGCCTCGACCTGGGCGTGCAGCGCGGTGAGCCGGTTCCACATGCGGGCATCGGCCGCGCCGGGGGCCGCGTCGTCGGGGGCCGCGGACGCGGGGGCGTCGGACAGGGTGGCGTCGGGGGTGGTGGGCACGGGGGTCCTCCCTTGCCGGGCGGGGTGGTTGACACAGCTTACTTGTACATGCATGCTCTTGCCCAGCAGAAAGTGTTTGCACATACATGCAACAACTACCCCGGGGGCTCGTCCCATGGCCTGGATCCACCTGCTCGTCGCCGCCGTCTTCGAGGTCGTCTTCGCCCTCGCCACCAACGCCACCCACGGCTTCACCGAACTGGGCCCGTCCCTGCTGACGGCCGCCGCGGCCGCCGGCGGGATCTTCTTCCTCAGCCTCGCGCTGCGCACCCTCGACGTCGGCGTCGGCTACACCGTGTGGACCGGCATCGGCTCGGTCGGCACGGTCGTCCTCGGCACGCTGATCTTCGACGAGGAGATGAACGCCGGGAAGGCCCTCGCCTTCGTCCTCATCATCGGCGGGGTGCTCGGCCTCAAGCTCGCGGACCGGCTGAGCAGCCGCAGCGCCTCCGCGACGACCGCCGGGGCCGAGTCCGGAGCCGTGTCCGTGTCCGCGTCCGCCTGATTCTCCGCCGACTCTCCCGACCGGCATCCCCACCAAGGAGTTGAACCGTCATGGCCTGGGCCTACCTGGCAGTCGCCGTCGTCTTCGAGATCGTCTTCGCACTCGGTACCAACGCCACCAAGGGCTTCACCCGCCTCTGGCCCTCCGTACTCACCCTGACCGCCGCCGCGGGCGGCATCTACACCCTGAGCCTCGCCCTGCGCACCCTGGACGTGGGCGTCGGCTACACGATCTGGACGGGGCTCGGCTCGATCGGCACGGTGGTGTTCGGCGCGCTGATCTTCAAGGAGCGGATCACCCTGCCCAAGCTGGCCTCCTTCGCCGCGATCATCGCCGGGGCGGTCACCCTGAAGCTCTCCTCCGGACTCTGATCCCCCTCCACCGAGCTCTGATTTCCCCTCACCGGAGGCGTTTTCACCCGATCGTGGAATCGCCCGGTCGGGGACGGATCGGCAAGACTGGCCGTCCCCGACCGACACCCGAGGGAGGCGCGGACGATGGACGCCGAGGAGGGGCCGCCGGCCGATCAGCCGCTGGCCGAGTGGTACGCCGAGCGGGCGCGCCGCCGTCGGGCGCCGGGGACCAGGGACGCGATCACCCTCGCCCCCGGCCCCCGGCGTGCGGCGCACCTCTTCCAGGACGTGCCGCGCCTCGTGGTCGAGTGGGACGGCCACGCCTGGCAGCCGGTCGCGGTGGCCGAGAACTACGCCGAGGCCTACCCGTTGATCGTCCGCCCCGGGTCGGAGTCCGCACCGGGGCCGGTGTTCCCGCAGGCGGACACTCCGGTGCCGCTGCTGCGGAAGGGCACCGGACGGCACCGCAAGCCGGACCGGTGAGGCCCGGCCGGTGAGGCCCTGACCGGTGGGTTCCACCGGTCAGCCCCGACGCCCCCGGGCCGCTACCGGTCGGCGGTCGCCCGAGCCGTGTGGACGGTGATCGCGGTGAGGTAGAAGGCGTCCGGTCGGGCCAGGATGCCGGTGGACGCCTCCCGGTCCAGCAGGGCGTCCAGCACCGCCCGGTCGTCCGCCTCCAGCTGGGTGTCCAACTGCTCGCGCCGGCGGGAGAGCTGGACGTGCAGGAACTCGCGGGCCGCGGCGTCCAGCGGGGCCGGACGGTCGACCAGGAACGTCCGGGTGCCGCTCGGCACGAGCCCGGCCTCGGCCAGCATGGCCGGCCAGTCCTCCACCACCGCGACCGCGCCGGGGGTGGCCTCGCGCATCTGCGCGAACACCTCCTCGTGCGCCGCGTCCAGCCGGGCCTGGAGACCGGGACGGCCGAGACCGAGGTCGCGCGGGAGGTAGCGGGCGGGCAGTCCCCGCTCGGCGACGGCCAGCAGGCCACCGGGGCGCAGCGTCCCGGCCAGGGCGGTCAACGCGGCCTGCTGGTCGCCCAGATGGTGGATCGCGTTGCCGGACCAGATCAGTTCGGCGCTGCCCAGGGTGCCGAAGTCCCCCGGCAGGTCGGCCTGTCGGGTTCCGACGCGGCCGACCGAACGGATCCTGGCCCGCTCCAGCAGGGCGGCCGACTGGTCGACCGCCACCACCTCGGCCGCCGGGAAGGTGTCCGCGAGCAGTCCGGCGATCACCCCGGGCCCGCTGCCCACGTCGAGCACCCGCCGGACGGGGGTGCCGTCCAGCAGTCCGCGCAGCCAGTGCGCGGCCTCGGTGACGGCCGGGGACTGGAGGTCGGCCTCGCGCTCCAGGTGGACGGCGAGGGCGTCCCAGTCGAAGTCGCCTTCGTGGCCGTGCTGGTGGCCGTGCTGGTGGCCGTGCTGGGGAGCGTTCTGGTGCCCGTGCTGCTGCCCGTGCTGGTGGGTGTGCCCGGTCATCGGGTACTCCGTTCCTTCGAGGTGGGTGGTCACCGCGCCGGTGCGGTGGCGGCGGCGGTGCTGTCGGCGGTGGCAGTGCTGTTGGCGGTGGCGGTGCTGTCGGCGGCAGCAGTGCTGTCGGCGGCGGTGCTGTTCGCGGTGGCGGCGGCGAGGGCGCGTTCGATCTCCTCGTCCACCAGATCGTGGTTGAGCGCGAAGGCCGCCGCGGCACCGGCCCCGGCGGCGGTGATCACCTGGGCCCGCGGGTCGGCGACGTTGCCCACCGCCCACACCCCGGGCACGCTGGTGCGGCCCGCCCGGTCGGTGCCGACCCAGCCCTGGGCGTCCCGGTCGCAGTCCAGGCCGAACAGCGGGGCATCCCGGGGCACCAGGTGCGGGAAGAGGAACAGCGCCTCGCGCGGCACGGCCGAGCCGTCGGCCAGTTCGACGCCACGCAGCCGGTCGTCCACGACGACCACCCGCGCGACCTCGCCCTCCACGACCCGGACGCCCCGGGCGGCGAGGCGGGCCCGGTCGTCCGTGGCGAGGTCCAGGGTGTGCGCGAGGAGGACGACGTCCGCCGACCACTGGCGGAGCAGCAGCGCCTGCCCGACCGCGCCCGGGTCGTTGCCGAGCACGCCGAGCGGCCGGTCGCGCACCTCGTAGCCGTGGCAGTACGGGCAGTGCAGCACGTCGCGGCCCCAGCGGCCGGCCAGACCGGGCAGCTCGGGAAGCCCGTCTCGCAGACCGGTGGCGACCACCACCCGGCGGGCCCGCAGGACCGACCCGCCGGCCAGGTGGACGTCGAAGGCGGGGGCATTGGTGCCCGGCACCGACACGATCCGGTCCACCCGGCCGTCGAGCAGATCCGCTCCGTAGCCCCTCAGCTCGGCCCGGCCCGACTCCAGCAGCGCCGCCGGAGCCATGCCGTCACGGGAGAGGAAGCCCCGCATGTGCGCGGCCGGGGCGTTGCGCGGTTGCCCCGCGTCCACCACGGCCACCCGGCGGCAGGCCCGGGCCAGGACCAGGGCCGTGCTCAGCCCGGCGGCGCCGCCGCCGGCCACCACCACGTCGTAGCCGCCCTCGGCGGCCCGGACGCGCACGTCGCTGTGTGTGTCGCTCATCGCGATCACCTCCACCGCCAGGCTGCGCCGGGCACCGGCGGGGAGGCAACTTTCGTTGCTGTTTCAGCAACGCCCCTCTGCCCTACCGGGTGACGCGCCACTTGCGTTCGAGCGCACTCCAACTCCTAAGGTCGGCACGGCCCACCAGACCCCACCGGGCACCCCGGTGCCCCTCGGCGCGGGCCCGGACCCCTCGGCGTGGCCCGGCCCCCCTGCCCGCACCCTCGCCGCACCCGCGCCGCACCCGCGCCGCACCGGCGTCACGCCAGACGAACCAGGAGGAACCACCATGCGCTACCGCGTCCTCGGCGGCACCGGCATCGAGGTCAGTACCTACTGCCTCGGCACGATGATGTTCGGCGCCATCGGCAACCCCGACCACGACGACTGCGCCCGGATCATCCACGCCGCGCTCGACGCGGGCATCAACTTCGTCGACACCGCCGACATGTACTCGGGCGGCGAGTCCGAGGAGATCGTCGGCAAGGCCCTGCACGCCCGCGGCGACCGCGACGACGTCGTGCTCGCCACCAAGGTGCACTTCCCGATGGGCGAGGGCCGCAACCGGAGCGGCAACTCCCGCCGGTGGATCGTCCGCGAGGTCGAGGAGAGCCTGCGGCGGCTGCGGACCGACCGGATCGACCTCTACCAGGTGCACCGGCCCGACCCCGGCACGGACATCGAGGAGACCCTCGCCGTGCTCGGCGACCTGGTGCGGGCCGGCAAGATCCTCGCCTTCGGCTGCTCGACCTTCCCCGCCGAGGAGTTGGTCGAGGCCCACCACGTCGCGGAGCGGCGCGGTCTGCCGAGGTTCCGGACCGAGCAGCCGCCGTACTCGCTGCTCGCGCGCGGCATCGAACGGGACGTCCTGCCGACCGTGCGGCGGCTCGGCATGGGGGCGCTGACCTGGTCGCCGCTCGCCTCCGGCTTCCTCACCGGCCGCTACCGCAAGGACCGGCCGATCGACCTGGGCACCGGTCGCGCCGCCCTGATGCCGGCCAGGTTCGACCCGGCGCTGCCGGTGAACCAGGCGAAGCTGGACGCCGTCGAGAAGCTGACCGCCGTCGCCGAGGACCTCGGCCGCACCCTGCCCGAACTCGCCCTTGCCTTCCCGCTCGCGCACCCGGCGGTGACCTCGGTGATCATCGGCCCGCGCACCCTGGCCCAGCTGGAGGCGGCCCTCAAGGGCGCCGACCTCGTCCTCGACGACGCGGCCCTGGACCGGATCGACGCGATCGTCCCGCCCGGCACCAACGTCTACCACCCGGACGGGGTCTGGCAGCCCCGCGCGCTCACCGAACCGGCCCTCCGCCGGAGGCCGGAGGCCGACCGCCGGGCGGCCGGCTGAGCCCCGCGACGGCCGCCCCCGGTCACCCCTGGTCACCCGCGCAGCAGGTCGACCACGCCGGTGAGGTCCTCGGCCCCGTTGCGGGCGTCGGCCACCAGGCGGCGCCTCATCAGGTCGAAGTAGGGCGTGAGCAGTTCGGCGCTCACGCCCTGCTCCTCGGCGGTGCGCAGGAAGGTCGGCACACCCGCGACCTGCATGGCCAGATCGGAGACGACGCCCCCGGTGTAGTCCCCCGCCACCAGCTGCCCCGCCGTGGTCGCGACCGAGCCGGTCATCGCGGTGAGCCAGGAGGAGAGCAGCGGCGCCAGCGCGACCGGGTCGACGGACTCGTCCCGCACCAGCGCGAACGCGTGCGCGACCCCCGCGAACATCCCGTACATCGCGCTCAGCAGGGCCACGTCGTGCAGCGCGGCGAAGCCCGCGTCCTCGCCGACCCAGCGGGTGCCGGCCGGGACGGCGAGGGCCTCCCGGTGCTCCTCGAACAGCTCCCGCGAGCCGCTGTAGAAGACGTACGGCCCGGCCTGCGGGACACCGATCATCGGCGGGACGGCCATGATGCCGCCGTCCAGGTAGCGGGCACCCCGGGCGGCCGCCCAGGCGGCCCGGGCGCGGGCCGTGCCGGGGGTGCCGGTCACCAGGTTGACGAGGTCCTTGCCGGCCAGGTCGACCCCGGCCAGGGCCTGCCCGACCGACTCGTCGTCCAGCAGGCAGACCACCACCAGCCGGTTGGCGGCGACCGCCGCGGCCGGGGTCGCCGCGAGGGCGGCGCCCTTCGCCGCGAGCGGTTCGGCGCGGGCGGCGGTGCGGTTCCAGACCGTGAGCGGATGCCCGGCGGACAGCCAGGCGCCGGCCAGCGCGGTGCCCATCGCGCCGAGGCCGAGCAGGGTGAGCGGGGTGAGCGGAGCGGGACCGGCGGTGCCGGGACGGGTGTGGGTGGCGGTGTCGGTGTCGGTGGCGGTGTCGTTCGTCGTCATGCCGACCAGGCTCGTCGTACGCCCCGGAAGTGCTCAAGTACGCACTTCGGAGTGGGTGGTTACCCTGAGGTGAGCGAGCAGGTCGGCGGAGGGGCGGGGGCAGGGCATGGCGACTAGACCGAGGCCCGGCGCGTACGTGTGCGGGATCGACGCCGCGATGGACGTGATCGGCGGCAAGTGGAAGGTGCTGATCCTCTGGGCCCTCGGCGAGCGTCCGAGCCTGCGCTTCGGCGAGTTGCGCCGCAACGTCCCCGGGGTCACCGAGAAGGTGCTGGCCGCCCATCTGCGCGAGCTGGAGGCGGACGGCATCGTGCACCGCGCCTCGTACGAGGAGGTGCCGCCGCGGGTCGAGTACTCCCTCACGGCGGCCGGACGGCGGCTCAACGAGGCGCTGGCCCCGCTGGGCGCCTGGGGCAGGCAGCACGTGCTGGACGGCGCCGGCTCCGCGGAGGCGCCCGGCCCCGCGGAAGGTCAGGCGATCGAGGCCGACACGATCGCCGCCACCGCGAGGTTGCAGCTGGCGGTCACCCAGACCGCCGGGTGCGGCTCCGGGTCGACCAGGATCGCGCCCAGCCTGCCCGGCGTCAGCACGTCCACCAGCCAGAACGCGACGGCCATCAGCACCAGGCCGAGCACCCCGTAGCAGCCCGTGGAGACCAGGCCCTTCCCGAAGTCCTCGTAGGTGTACAGGATCGCGGTGGCGACGATGCCGCCGATGCCCAGCAGCGCCGAGCTGAGCAGCACGGCGGCGTTGCGGTTGCGCTCCACCCAGATCTGGTGGCCCAGCCGCCCCGGCGTGAGGGCGTCCACCAGGAGGATGCCGAGCAGCAGCAGGACGACGCCGACACCGCCGAAGGCCGCCGCCGCGCCGAGTCCGTGCAGGATGTCGTTCATGGGTTGTCCAGCCCCCCGGGTCCGTGTCGCAGATCGCTCCTCATGGGACGGGCCACCCGCGTGGGGCCCCGTCCCGCGGTCAAGGATCGGCAAAAGATAACGCATCCGGATCCAGCCCGGGAACGGAGATCCACGGGACCCCCCGACCACATCCCGACCCACTGCCCGCCCACCTGGACGCCCCGTCCGGAATGCCGGGCGGGGCGGTGCTGTTTGATTGGCTCATGGCATCCCGTGCACGTGTACGCGCCCCCGAGCTGGTCGGGGCAGGCGGTTGGCTGAACACCGGTGGCAAGGAGCTCACGCTCGCCGACTTCCGGGGCAAGATCACCGTCCTGGACTTCTGGACCTTCTGCTGCATCAACTGTCTGCACGTCCTCGACGAGTTGCGGGAGCTGGAGGAGAAGCACCGCGACACCGTGGTGATCGTCGGCGTGCACTCCCCCAAGTTCGTGCACGAGGCCGACCACCGGGCGGTGGTGGACGCGGTCGAGCGGTACGAGGTGCACCACCCGGTGCTGGACGACCCGGAGCTGGTCACCTGGAAGCAGTACGCGGTGCGGGCCTGGCCGACGCTGGTGGTGATCGACCCCGAGGGGTACGTGGTGGCCCAGCACGCCGGCGAGGGGCACGCGCACGCGATCGCCCGGCTGGTCGAGGAGCTGGAGGCGGAGCACGCGGCGAAGGGGACGCTGCGGCGCGGTGACGGCCCGTACGTGGCGCCCGAGCCGGTCGCCGGGGACCTCAGGTTCCCGGGCAAGGCGGTCCGGCTGCCGAACGGCCACTTCCTGGTGGCCGACTCCGGGCACCACTCGCTGGTCGAGCTGGAGGCGGACGGCGAGACCGTGGTCCGCCGGATCGGTGACGGGGTCCGCGGCCTGGTGGACGGCGCCGCTCCCCGGTTCAGCGAGCCGCAGGGCCTGGTGCTGCTGCCCGAGGGCGTCGGCGCCGGGTACGACGTGGTCGTCGCCGACACCGTCAACCACGCGCTGCGCGGCGTCCGGCTCGCCGACGGCGAGGTGACCACCCTCGCCGGTACCGGCCGGCAGTGGTGGCAGGGCTCGGCGACCGAGGGCGCGGCCCGCGAGGTGGACCTCTCCTCGCCGTGGGACGTCGCCTGGTTCGACGGCCGGGTCTGGATCGCGATGGCCGGTGTGCACCAGCTGTGGGCGTACGACCCGGCCGCCGGCACGGTCGGCGTCGCGGCCGGCACCACCAACGAGGGCCTGGTCGACGGCCCCGCCGCCGAGGCCTGGTTCGCCCAGCCCTCCGGCCTGGCGGTGTCGGCGGACGGCGAGCGGCTCTGGGTCGCGGACTCCGAGACCTCGTCACTGCGCTGGGTTTCACGTGAAACCAAGGAGGTGCACAGCGCCGTCGGCACCGGTCTGTTCGACTTCGGGCACCGGGACGGCCAGGCCGACCAGGCGCTGTTCCAGCACCCGCTGGGCGTCACCGTGCTGCCGGACGGCTCGGTGGCCGTCAGCGACACCTACAACCACGCGCTGCGCCGCTACGACCCGGCGAGCGGCGAGGTCAGCACGCTGGCCACCGATCTGCGCGAGCCCTCCGGCGCGGTGCTGGTGGACCAGGACATCGTGGTGGTCGAGTCCGCCCGGCACCGGCTGACCCGGCTGCGGCTGCCCGAGGAGGCCGTCCGGGTGGAGGCGGTGGCGCACCGCACCCTGCGGGCCGCCACCGAGGTGGCGCCGGGCGCCCTGCGGCTGGACGTGGTGTTCCGGGCGCCGACCGGCCAGAAGCTGGACGAGCGCTACGGCCCGTCCACCCGGCTGCTGGTCAGCGCCACCCCGCCCGAGCTGCTGGTCTCCGGGGCGGGCGCGGACTCCGCGCTCTCCCGTGAGCTGGTGCTCTCCGCCGAGGTGGCCGAGGGCGTGCTGCACGTCTCGGCGATGGCCGCCTCCTGCGACGACGATCCGGCGATCGAGTACCCGGCCTGCCACGTCCACCAGCAGGACTGGGGCGTGCCGGTACGGCTCACCGCCGACGGCGCGCGCCGGCTGCCGCTGGTGCTGGCGGGCCTGGAGCAGCCCGCGCCGTAGACCGCGCCGTAGACCGCGCCACGACCTGCGCGAAGGGCCCGGCGAGCGTGTGCTCGCCGGGCCCTTCCGGGTGTCGGGGGAGGGGCTCAGCCCTCCGCGGGAGGAGGGGCTCAGCCCTCCAGGAACGCCTTGATCGCGCTCGCCAGCAGGTACGGGTCCTCCGCGCCGCACAGCTCGCGCGCCGAGTGCATGGACAGCGCGGCGATACCGCAGTCCACGGTCTGGATACCGAGGCGGGCCGCGGTGATCGGGCCGATCGTCGTCCCGCAGGGCATGGCGTTGTTGGAGACGAAGGTCTGCCACGGCACGCCGGCCTTCTCGCAGGCCGCGGTGAACACCGCCCGGCCGACGCCGTCGGTGGCGTACCGGTTGTTGACGTTGACCTTGAGGATCGGCCCGGCGTTCGGCATCGGGTGGTGGCCCGGCTCGTGCCGCTCGCTGTAGTTCGGGTGGACGGCGTGGCCCATGTCGGAGGACAGGCACACGGTGCCGGCCAGCGCCCGGGCCCGGTCCTCCAGGCCGCCGCCGCGCGCGTACACGCTGCGCTCCAGGACGTTGCCGAGCAGCGGGCTCTGCGCGCCGGTGTCCGACTCGCTGCCGGTCTCCTCGTGGTCGAAGGCGGCCAGCACCGGGATGTACGGCAGGGCCGCGCCCTCCGTCTCGGCCGCGCCGGCCACGGCGGCGAGCGCGGCGGTGGCGGCGTGCACGGAGAGCAGGTTGTCCAGTCGCGGACCGGCCAGCAGCTCGCGGTCCCGGCCCAGGTAGGAGGCGGGCTGGACGTCGTGGGTCATGAGGTCCCAGCCGGTCACCTCGGCCGGGTCGACCCCGGCCCGCTCGGCGACGTAGCCGATCAGCGCGCCCTCGTCGACCGGCCCGAGGCCCCAGATGGGCGTCAGGTGGCGCTGCTTGTCGAGCTTCATGCCCTCGTTGACCTGGCGGTCCAGGTGGATCGCCAGCTGCGGCACCCGCAGCAGCGGCTCGTCCAGCTGGACCAGCCGCCGGCTGCCGTCGCGCAGGGTGATCCGCCCGGAGAGGCCGAGGTCCCGGTCGAGCCAGGTGTTGAGCGGCACGCCCCCGTAGATCTCCACCGCGACCTGCCGCCAGCCGGCCGTCCCCGTGTCGGGGATCGGCTTGACCCTCAGATTGGGCGAGTCGGTATGGGTGCCGACCACGCGGAACGGCGTCTCCGGGCCCGCGCCGGCCGGCACGTACCAGGCGATCAGCGCGCCACCGCGGACGACGTACCGGCCGCCGGCCACCCCGTCCCAGGCGTCCGTTTCCAGTACCTGCCGGAAGCCGGCTTTCTCCAGCCGCTCGGCCGCGCTCGCGACCGCGTGGTAGGGCGATGGCGAGGTGCCGAGGAAGGCGATCAGGTCATCGGTGTGCGTCCGGTCGAAGAAGGCCTGGCGGGCGGCGGTCGACATGCTGCTCCTGGGTCGAGGGAGGGCCGAGGCCGAATGGGGATCGGCTTCGCACCTTGAGCATATGCCCGTACACGGACATGACACTCGGAGCATCCCAACGGATGCAGAACGCAGACAGAAACGTGAACTGCCGGGATCTGACGGCCCGCCGGGCCTCCACCGGGCACCCGCGGGACGGCCTCGCCGGGCACTCCTCGGACACCCGCCGGACACTCGTCCGACCACCCCGGCGCGCACGCGTCGGACCGCCGCCGGACCGCCCCGCCGCGCACGCGTCGGACCGCCCGCAGGACACTCGTCCGACCACCCGGTGCACACCGAAGGGCCCGGTCGTGGGACCGGGCCCTTCGGCGTGAGGGTGGGGTCAGGCAGTCAGTGCGGGCGGCGTCAGAACGCCCCCTCCGCCAGGTCCATGATCTCGTTGTCGATGCCCTCGGCGATCAGGCGCTGCGAGGCGACGGTCGGCAGGATGTTCTTGGCGAAGAAGCGGGCGGCCGCGACCTTGCCCTGGTAGAACGGCACGTCCTTCTCGGAGGCGCCGGCCTCGAGCTTGGCCAGGGCCACCGCGGCCTGGCGCAGCAGCAGCCAGCCGACCACGACGTCGCCGGAGACCATCAGCAGGCGGGTGGTGTTGAGACCCACCTTGTACATGTTCTTGACGTCCTGCTCGACCGAGGAGAGGTCGGCGAGCAGCTTGCCGACGATGGCCTCGAGGTCACCGGCGGCCTTGGCGAGCAGCTCGCGCTCGGCGGCCAGGGCGTCGCCGCCCTCGGCGGAGCCGAGGAACTTCTGGATCTGCTCGGACAGCGCGGTGAGCGCCTGGCCGCCGTCCTTGACGATCTTGCGGAAGAAGAAGTCCTGGCCCTGGATCGCCGTGGTGCCCTCGTAGAGGGTGTCGATCTTGGCGTCCCGGATGTACTGCTCGATCGGGTACTCCTGCAGGTAGCCGGAGCCACCGAAGGTCTGCAGGGACTGGGCGAGCTGCTCGTAGGACTTCTCCGAGCCGTAGCCCTTGACGATCGGCAGGAGCAGGTCGTTGAGGCGCTCGGCGGCCCCGTCGTGCTCGCCGCGCAGCTTGGCGGCCATCATGTCGTCCTGGACGGACGCGGTGTAGAGCACCAGGGCGCGCATGCCCTCGGCGTACGCCTTCTGGGTCAGCAGCGAGCGGCGGACGTCCGGGTGGTGGGTGATGGTGACGCGCGGGGCGGTCTTGTCCAGGAACTGCGAGATGTCGGCGCCCTGCACGCGCTCCTTGGCGTACTCCAGCGCGTTCAGGTAGCCGGTGGAGAGGGTGGCGATGGCCTTCGTGCCGACCATCATCCGGGCGAACTCGATGATCTTGAACATCTGGCGGATGCCGTCGACCTTCTCGCCCAGCAGCCAGCCCTTGGCCGGGTGCTTGGCACCGAAGGTCATTTCGCAGGTGTTCGAGGCCTTGAGGCCCATCTTGTGCTCGACGTTGGTGGCGTAGGCGCCGTTGCGCTCGCCCAGCTCGCCGGTCTCCCAGTCGAAGTCGAACTTGGGGACGATGAACAGGCCCAGGCCCTTGGTGCCCGGCTTGCCGCCCTCGGGGCGGGCCAGCACCAGGTGGATGATGTTCTCGGACATGTCGTGCTCGCCCGAGGTGATGAAGCGCTTCACACCCTCGATGTGCCAGGAGCCGTCCTCCTGCTTGATCGCCTTGGTGCGGCCGGCGCCCACGTCCGAGCCGGCGTCCGGCTCGGTCAGGACCATGGTGGAGCCCCACAGGCGGTCGGTCATCCGCTTGGCGACCTGCAGCTGCTCCTCGGTGCCCTCCTCGGCGACGACGCCGGCGAAGGCCGGGCCGGAGGAGTACATCCAGATGGCCGGGTTGGAGCCGAGGATCTGCTCCGCGAAGGCCCAGATCAGCGAGCTGGGGGTGACCTGGCCGCCGATCGACTCCGGGATGCCCAGGCGCCACCACTCGGCGTCCATGTACGCCTGGTAGCTCTTCCTGAAGGCGGCCGGGACCGGCGCGGTGCTGGTCTCGGGGTCGAACACCGGCGGGTTGCGGTCGGTGTCGGTGAAGGACGCGGCGAGGTCGTTCTCGGCCAGGCGCGCGATCTCGCTCAGGATGTTCTTCGCGGTCTCGACGTCCATGTCCGCGAACGGTCCGGTGCCGTACACCTGCTCGCGGCCGAACACCTCGAAGAGGTTGAACTCCACGTCCCGCAGGTTGGACTTGTAGTGACCCATGGCCGTTTTCTCCGGTTCGTCGCTTCCGGGAGACCGCCGCGTTCGGGCGCCCCGTACCCACCAGTAGGCCTCATGATGCTACCCAGCGGTAACTTGTTTCAAGCCCCCGCCGGTGAATCCCTCGTGGATTCCACTATGAACGTGGTCACGTCCCACAAGCCGGGGCGGCCACTCCTTGTCAGGATCGACGCCCGCACGGGTGGCCGCGCTCCCGATAGCCTGTCCGTGTGTACGGCTATGACCAGAACGCATACCCGGGCGACCCCTACCAGCAGGCGGGGCCGCAGCCGGGCATGAACGGCATGCCCGGCCCCGGCCCGTACGGCGAGCAGCCACCGGGAGCGCAGCAGTCCCTCTACCCGGAGCCCTCGCCGCCGTCCCTGGCGGACGCCGTCCGGGCCTTCACCACCGGCTCGATGGCGGTGGAGGACTTCCAGGCCATCTTCATCACCTCCAAGGTGCACTGCCCGCGCGGCGAGCGGCCGGGCTTCCTGGCGCTGCACAACACGCCGACGCCGGTGATCCCGATGTTCAGCTCGCTCAAGGAGCTGCGACGGTACGCGGGCAAGGAGTCCAAGTACTTCACCGTGACCGGCGCCGAGGTCCTCGACCTGCTGCCGACCGGATACGGCTTCGCACTGGACATGGAGGGCGAGCACCGGATGGTGTTCGACGCCAAGGCGGTCGAGCAGATGGTCGACTTCACCATGCGCCGGATGTACGGCTGACCGACGATGGGCCAGGGGCCGCCCCGGCCCCGCCGTTCGGCTGACCGCAGCCATTTGGTTCAAAATTCAACTTGCTTCTTGTTGAGGATTGAACTAATCTCGTGGACGTAGGCCAGAGGAACATCCCCCGAAGGAGGCCGACATGCCCGCCGTGACCGTCGACAACCCGCTGACCCTCCCGCGCGTCACCACCCCCGACCCCGCCGTCACGAGTGCCCGGCCGGTCCTCACGGTGGCCACCGCCCCCGAGGGCTTCGAGGGCGAGGGCTTCCCGGTCCGCCGCGCCTTCGCCAAGATCAACCAGAAGTACCTCGACCCGTTCATCATGATGGACCAGATGGGCGAGGTGGACTACGCGGCCGGCGAGCCCAAGGGCACCCCCTGGCACCCGCACCGCGGCTTCGAGACGGTCACGTACATCATGGACGGGACCTTCATCCACCGGGACTCGCACGGCGGCGGCGGCACCATCACCGACGGCGACACCCAGTGGATGACGGCCGGCTCCGGCCTGCTGCACATCGAGACCCCGCCCGAGTCGCTGGTGCGGTCCGGCGGCCTCTTCCACGGCCTCCAACTGTGGGTGAACCTCCCCGCCTCGGACAAGATGATCGCCCCGAAGTACCAGGACATCCGCGGCGGCAGCGTCAAGCTCCTCAGCACCGGGGACGGCGGCGCCCTGCTCCGCGTCATCGCCGGCGAGCTGGACGGCCACCAGGGCCCCGGCGCCACCCACACCCCGATCACCATGATCCACGCCTCGATCAGCCCCGGCGCCCAGCTCACCCTGCCCTGGCGCGCCGACTTCAACGCCCTCGCCTACGGCCTCGCCGGCAACGGCACGGCCGGCACCGACCACCGCCCCTTCCACCGGGGCCAGGCGGTCGTCTTCGGCGACGGCGGCTCGATCACCCTGCGCGCCGACGAGCAGCAGGACTCCCGCGACAACAACTTCGAGGTCGTCCTCCTCGGCGGCCTCCCGATCCGCGAACCCGTCGCCCACTACGGCCCGTTCGTGATGAACAGCCACCGCGAACTCCAGCAGGCCATGGAGGACTTCCAGGCCGGCCGCCTCGGCACCATCCCCGCCGACGGCCACTGAGCCACCGACGGCGTGCGGGCGGCGGAGCCGGGTTCCCGGACCCGCCGCCCGCACGGGCGTGTCGGCCCCGGCCCCAGGGCGCGTCCTCACGGCGCGTCCTCAGGGCGCGTACTCAGGGAACGTCCTCAGGGAATGTCCTCAACGGCGCGCCCTACAGCAGGGCGTAGAGGGCCGAGGCGTCGTCGTGGGCCTTGCCGCGCGGCCAGCGTTCGCAGCTGGCGTCGGCGCGTTCGACCGCGCGGACCTGGGCGATCAGCTCGGCCGGGCCGGACTCGCCGAGCAGGCGCAGGGCGTCGCCCCAGCTGCCGAGGCCGAAGCGGTCGGTGAAGCGGGCCGCGCCGTCGGAGAGGGCGGCCACGGCGCGCAGGCCGGCCAGCGGGACGAGGCCGGTCTCGGCGTGGGCGGCGGCCTTGGGGCTGGCGGCGGCGATCCAGGGGCCGGTGCCGGAGTTCCGGGCGGCGCGGACGGCCAGCGTGTACTCCAGGTGCAGGGCGGCCCGTTCGGCGGAGCCGGGCACCGTCGACCAGACCTGTCGGCGCAGCTCCTCCCCGCCGGGGAAGCGCTGGTTGTCGCCGATCACCCGGGGCGGGCCGTCGGCCGGTTCCAGCACCAGCAGGGAGTCGCCGAGCACCAGGTACTCCAGCGAGGCGCCGTGCCGACGGGCGGCGACCACCATCGCGGCGGGTGTGTTGGGGTGGGCGAGGTCGCAGCGGCCGCCGTGCAGGGCGGCTGTCTCCGCGATGGCGTCGGCCAGGCACTCGGCGATCGAACGGTCCGGGCGGTCGGTGAGCCGGGCCAGCAGGTGCACCCCGAGTCTGCGGACGTACCAGGCGGTGCCGTGGCGGCAGCCGGACTCCAGGCCGGTCGGTGAACTCGAACCGTCGAGGAGGACGAGCGCCTCGGAGGTGGCCGCCGCGAAGTCCTCGCTCTCGCGGTCGGGCCGTCGCGCTTCCCCTGCGAGCTGTACCTGCATCCCGACAGTGTGCGGGCGGGGTGCGGCGCGCGCCCAGACCCGTGCACGCGACCTGCCGCGCGCCCCCGGTGGCAGCGCCGGCGATCCGGCCATACCGTCGGAGCAGGAGTGGACATTTCGGCCAATCGGGGCAGTCCGGGTTTGGGATCACCTTCGGGGGATCCTCACCCCCGGCGCTGACGAGGGCGAGGAGCGAGAGATGTTCTGGCAGTTCATCGTGCTGTTGGTCGCGACGATCGGCTTTCCGACCGCCACCCTGCTGTTCCTGATCGGCGGACCGCGCTTCCCTGACGAGCGGCGCGACGACCGCTGACCGGGAGCGCGTTCAGCGGACGGCCGCGGGCCAGGACGGGTCGCGGCCCAGCAGGGCGAGCGCGCGGTCGAACGGCCCGGTCCCGGCCGGGACCGTCCGGACGGCGGCGAACGCCCGCCCGGGCCCGCGGTCCGGGGCGGTGGCCGGGACCGCCCCGGCCGCCGTGAGCAGCGCCCCGACCAGCGGCGGTTCGGCCTCCACCGCCGCCACCAGCCGGGCCGGCGAGCCCAGCGCGGCCGCCACGTCCCAGGCGTGCACCAGGGTGTCCAGCAGCTGGAAGCCGATCGCCCGGTCGAGCGGGAACGGCCCGCCGTCGCCGATCTCCGGCAGGTACAGCGGGGCGGGCTCCGCCGCCGCGCCGGCGGTGGCGAACGCGGCGGTCAGCCGCTCGGCCGACTGCCGGAACGCGCCCGCCGGATCGCCGTGGACCGGCACGTCGCGCCAGTGCGCCCGGTCCGCCCCGGCGCCGAGGGCGGCCGCGGCGAAGCCGCGGTGCTGCCCCACCACGTGCTCCAGCAGCCACCGCAGCGGCCGGCCGGCGCACGGCGTCGCCAGCACCAGTTGCTCCGGCTGCACGGTGTCCACCACGGCGCCGGCCAACTCCAGGGCGCGGGTGTGCAGTTCGAGGATTCTCATACCGCGCCCACCGCCGTCCCCGCGCCGCCGACGGACCGGCGGGCGGGGACGGCCCCCGGCCCTGGCACGGCCCCCCGACCGTCCACGGTCCGGCGACCTGGCACGGTCCCGGCGGCCAGGAAGCCCGTCACCTGGTCGAGCACGGTCGGCTCGGTGAGGATCCGGCGGTGGCCGAGACCCCGGGTGGCCAGCAGTTCCAGGCGCCCCCCGTACGCCGCCCGGAGCCGGCGGGCGTGCGAGAACGGGACCACGTCGTCGTCCTCGTCGTGCGCGACCAGGATCGGCGGCGTGATCTCCCCGGGGTTGCGGGCGGCGTCGAAGTGGGTGCGGACGTCCGCCACCCCGGGGAACATCGCGCCGCTCGCCTCCCGGCGGCGCAACTCCCTCTCCACGGTGGCGTTCAGGCCCAGCCGGTCGCAGAACGCGGCCGGCAGCCAGGAGAGTTCGGAGGCGCCGGAGAAGGCGACCAGCCGCTCCGCCCGCAGGCCCTCGCGCAGCGCCAGGAAGGCCGCGTTGACGCCCAGCGAGTGGGCGACCACCGCCTCGAAGTCGCCGTACCGCTCCTGGAGCCGCAGCGCGACGGCGCGGTGGTCCAGCACGGTGGCGGTGCGCCCGCCGGAGTCGCCGTGCCCGGGGGCGTCGTAGCCGACCGCGGTCAGGCCGAGCGCGCGCAGCCGGAGCACCAGGTCCGCGAAGCGGGAGGCCCGGGAGCGCCAGCCGTGCATCAGCAGGACGGGCCGGGTGCCGTCGCCCCAGCGGTGGACGACCACCCGCACGCCCCCGTGCCGGAGCGTCCCGGTCTCGGCCCGGTCGTGGACCTCGCGCTCGCCGGGGCGGACCCGGCTGCGGCGCAAGGGGTGGCGGTAGAGCTCGAACGCGGCCCGGCCGGCGAGCCCGGGGGCGGCCAGCGAGGCGGTGTTCAGGGCGGTGCGGATCAGTGCGACGGCCGGGTCCATGCGGAACTCCTGTGGATGCCGAGGGGCGGGAGCCGAACTCGCCGAGATATTAGCACGATCGTTCGTGCTTTTTTCAGGTCGGACAGTGTTCCCCGCTACCCTGGCCACACGGACGGAAAGGCCGGGAAACGGCCGGAGGACTGGGGTGAGCGGTGGCCGGATCGACCACGGACGGACGGGTGCTGCGCGGCGAGGAGACCCGTCGGACGGTCCTGCGCCGGGCCGTCGGAATCGCCTCGGTCGAGGGGCTGGACGCGCTGTCGATCGGCCGGCTCGCCACCGACCTCGGCCTCAGCAAGAGCGGGGTCTTCGCCGGCTTCGGCTCCAAGGAGGAGCTCCAGCTCGCCACCGTGCGGGCCGCCCGGCGGATCTTCGCCGACGCGGTACTCGGACCGGTCCGCGACGAGCCCCCCGGCCTGCGCAAGGTCCGGCTGCTCTGCGAGTCCTGGCTCGCCTACTCGCGCGCCCGGGTCTTCCCCGGCGGCTGCTTCTTCTACGAGGTCAACGCCGAGTACGACGCCCGGCCCGGCCCGCTGCGCGACGTCCTCGCCGCCAACTCGCGGGAGTGGCACGCCACCGTGCTCGGCCTGGTCACCGAGGCCCTCGGCACCGGCGAGCTGCGGCCCGACGCCGACCCGGAGGACATCGCCTTCACCCTGATCGCCCTGCTGGAGAACGCCAACCCGCAGGCCCTGCTGCTCGACGACGACACCCCGTACGACCGGGCCCACCGCGCCGTGCTGCGCCGACTGCGCTCCGACGCCACCGACCCGGACGGGCCCGCGTTCACGCCCTGAGGCGCGGCACCCCGGTACTCCGGTGCCCTCGCTCCCGGCTCAGGCGCCGTCCAGCACCCGTTCCAGCACGGCCGCCAGCGCCAGCAGCCGCTCGTCCGCCCCGGCCTCGCCGACCACCTGGAGGCCGAGCGGCAGGCCCGCCGCCGTCACCCCGGCCGGCAGGCTGAGCGCGGGCAGGCCCGCGAAGCTCCAGGGCAGTGACATCACCGCGCTGCCGGTGCTGTCCAGCCCGAGCGGGGCCGGGCCGGTCGCCGACGGGGCCAGCAGCAGGTCCACCCCGGCCCGCTCCCGCCGCTCGGCGAGCCGCTCCCGGAAGGCCGTCCGGGCGCGCAGTGCGGCCGCGTGGTCGGCCGGGTCGACGGTCCGCCCGTGCCGGATGCTCGCCGACGTCTCCGGCCGGTAGAGCTCGCCGAAGCGGGCGAACCAGTCCGTGTGGCTCGCGGCGATCTCGAAGCGGTTGACCGTCTGTGCCTGCCGCTCCAACTCGTCGAAGTCCGGCAGCAGATCGAGTCTGCGGACCGTCAGCCCGCGCGCGGCCAGCAGGGCCAGCTGCCGGTCGAACGCCTGCCGCGCCTCCGGCCCGGCCCGGTCCAGGTACGGGCCCACCGGCACCCCGAGCACGGGCGCCCCGCCCGCCCACACCCCGCCGGTCGCGCCGTCGCCCGGCCCGGCCGCGCGGTCCCAGTCGTCGCAGAGCAGCGGGGCGGCCAGCGCGGCGCCCGCCAGATCGGCGGTGAACAGGCCCACGGTGTCGAAGCTCGGCGCGTTCGGGATCACACCCGCCGTCGGGATCCGCCCGAAGGTCGGCCGGAAACCCACCACACCGCAGTAGGCGGCCGGTCGGACCACGGAGCCGATCGTCTGGGTGCCGATCGCCAACGGCACCAGTCCGGCCGCGACCGCCGCCGCCGAACCGCTGCTGGAGCCGCCCGGGGTGTGCTCGGGGCGGTGCGGATTACGGGTCCGGCCGGGCGCGCTGCCCGCGAACTCGGCGGTCACCGTCTTGCCCGCGACCAGCGCCCCGGCCGCCCGCAGCCGGTCCACCACGGTGGCCTGCGGCCCGGCCAGGACGCCCGGGGGCAGCACCGAACCGCCGTGCGTGGGCAGGCCGTCGACGTGCACGATGTCCTTGATCCCGACGGCCACCCCGTACAGCGGCGGCGCCTGCGCCGGGTCGGGATGGCGGGCGGCCAGCGCCCGGGCCTCGGCCTGCAGCCGGTCGGCCCGGCCGGGTTCGGGGACGAAGGCGTGGATCAGCGGGTCCAGCTGGTCGATCCGGGCGCAGAGCCGGTCGACGTGGACGGCCGGGGTCGGTACGCCGGCCCGCAGCGCGGCGGCCTCACGGACGAGCGAGCGCGGCCGGACCAGGGACTTGTCCATGGCGCCCACGGTATCCCCGGCCCGCGCCGGACCGCGCCGCCGCCCCGGGTCAGCCCGTCGGCCAGCCGGCGCCCGGCTGCTCGCCGGGAGGTGCCGGCCGGTGCTCGTCCCCGAGGTAGGGGGACTCGCGCAGGACGTACGCGCCGCAGGTGTGGCAGCAGGTTTCGGCGGTGTGCCCCCAGTCCGTCGCCTCCCGGGCGGGTGCCGCCGCGTCGATCTCCCGCCCGCACATCGCCGCGTCCTCGCCGCCTCGGACCATGTGCCACAGCCGCACCCCGGCGGACGCGCCGCCGGCGCCGAACTCGGCCCGCATCTGGTGCATCATGCCCCCATCGTCCGGCGGGGCGCCGGACCCGGCAAACGGAGCGTGGCCCGCCGGGCGGCCCCGGTTCGGACCGGGGCCGCCGGACGGGACCGGGTCAGACCAGCCCGCCGTACAGCCGGAGCCGGGCGATCCCGCCGTCCGGGAAGACGTCCAGCCGGACGTGGGTGGCCGGGCGCGGGGCGTCGACCACCAGCCGGTGCACGGCGTCCGGCTGGAGCCGGGTGCGTGGCACCAGTTCGAACCAGGCCTCGGGGTCGGTGCCCCGCTCGTCGCGTCCCGACAGCGCCGCCCAGCCGGCCGCGTTGCCGACGTAGTAGCCGGTGTCGATCTCCACCGCCCGGATCGCGCCCCGCCCGGCCAGCCGCAGCCGGACCCAGTCGTGGCCGGTGTCCCGGCGCCGCCGGTTCTCCCAACCGTCGCCCATCGCCGTGGACTTGCCGGGCAGGGCGAGGTTGACCGGGGAGGAGAAGAAGCGGTCCGAGGCGTCCTCGACGGCGCCCCCGTTCTCGACCGCAGCCAGGTCGAAGGTGCCCAGCGCGGCCAGCCAGACCGGATCCGGCCGGGCCTCGCCGTGCACCCGGAACCGCGCGATGCCACCATCAGGGAACTGACTGAGCCTCAGATGGGTGAAGCGGCGGCACTCGGCGACGGCGAAGCCGTTGGCGGCGTGGCCCCGCACCGGCGAGCGGGGGACCAGCGGATGCCACTCGGTGGCAGGGTCCAGCAACTCCTCCGGGCCCGGGGTGTCCGGGAGTTCGGCGCCCTCGACGCCGATCCGCCGCGGATAGTTGCCGCGGAAGTGCGCGGTGTCGACGACCACGCCGTGCACGACTCCCGGCACGCCCAGGCGGATCAGCGCCCAGTCGTGGTCCCCGGCGGCCGGGTGCGGATCCCCGGCCCCGGCGCCGCGCCGCCGCCGGGTCTCCCAACCGTCCATGATCTGGCCCTTGTTGCCGAAGGTGTGCGGGCGGAACTCGGCCGCGCCCGGCAGCAGCAGGTTCTCCCGCTCGGCGAACAGCTCGTCGTTGGCGGCGACGACCGCGCCGCCCAATCGGCGGTCGGCGAGGTCGACCAGGCCGGTGAAGGGGAACTCGGCGGCGCGGTAGTCGGCGTAGGGGTTGCCGCCCCCGTACGGCGGGGCGTCGGCGTCGGACAGCTGGTCGGGGCGGGGGCCTGGGTTCCGTTCGGTGGTCATGCTTCCACCCTCACGCCGGGCGACCGCTCAGGTCCATCACAAAGAACTGCGCGAATCGTTCACTCAGACTGAACGGTTCCGGCGACGGCCGCCAGCTCCGCCAGCACCCGCCGCAGTGGGGGCGTCCGCTCCGTACCGGCCCGGACCGCCGCCACCACCCGGCGGGTCGGCAGGTCCGCCGGCAGCGCCCGGACGACCGCCGCGCCGCCCCGCCCCGCCGAGGCCAGCCGGGGCACCAGCGCCACCCCCAGCCCGGCCGCCACCATCGCCAGGATCGCCGCCCAGTCGGCGGCGGTGTGCGCCCGCTCCGGGACGAAACCGGCCTGGGCGCAGGCCGCCGTGGTGATCTCCCGCCAGGGCCCGGCCGCGCCGTAGATCCACGGCTCCGCCGCGAGGTCCGCCAACCGCAGCCCCGGCGCCCCGGCCAGCGGGTGGCCCGGCGGCAGCGCGACGTCCAAGGGGTCGCTGAGCAGCGCCGTTTCGACGAATCCGGGGCCCCGGCCGACCGGTCCGACGGCCAGCGACAGCGCCAGGTCGACGTCCCCCGCCGCCAGCAGCCGGACCGCCTCGTCCGCCTCGGCCTCCACCACCCGCACGGTCAGCTGCGGCGCGGCCTCGCGCAGCCGGGCCACCGCCGGGACGAGCAGCCCGGTGATAGCGGTGGCGAAGGCCCCCACCCTGACCTCGCCCGCCTCACCGTGCAGATAGCCCGCCAGCTCGGCCTCGGCACGCTCGAGCCGGCCGAACACCACGGCCGCGTGACGCAGCACCAGCCGGGCCGCCGGGGTCAGTCGCACCCGTCGGCCGTAGGGCTCCAGCATCGGCGCGCCCAGCTGCCGGGCCAGCGCCGAGATCTGCTGCGAGACCGCCGAGGGCGACAGATGGAGCCGCTCGGCCGCCGCCGTCACCGTCCCGCACTCGTCGACCGCCCGCAGCACCCGCAGCCGCCTCAGGTCCCACTCGCCCACCGCACCCATCGCGCCAGGGTAGGCCGTCGCCTCCACCGCCGCCGATCGCCTTCCGGGCCCCCGGGCCGGACGCTTCGCCCACCCTCCGATATGGTGCCGCTCCTGCGGCGCGCCGGTGATCACATCAAGGCGCCAAGTCGCCCATATCCGGACAGATTTCATCAAGCTGGAGCCAAGACCGTGCGCACTTCCCGCCTTCTGGCCGCGTCCACGCTGATCGCGCTTTCCCTCGGCGCGACGGTCGGCACGGCCACCGCCGGCGCCGCCGCCGTGTCGCCCGCCCCGTCCACGGCGGCCCCCACGACGGCAACCCCGAGCGGCTCCCCGAGCACCGGCGGCACGCCCACGGCGCCCACCTCGCCGAACGCCTCCACCTCGCCGTCGGCGAGCACCGCACCGAAGCCGACCAACCTCCCCACGCCCCCGGCACCCACATTCACGAACCGCTGCCAGGGCGGCGTCCACGGGGGTGACAACCTCAAGATCACCGGCACCGGCCTCTGGGGAACCACCCTGGTCAAGGGCGGACCGGCCCAGGAGGTCCAGGTGACCTTCGAGAACACCACCGGCGTGGACCTCGCCAAGTTCTCGTCCAGCATCTACATCACCGACAACGGGAACGAGCGTCCGCTGGACTGGCGGACCGACTTCTTCACCGTCCAGCTCCGGCTGCCCGGATCGGACTGGAAGCCGGCCGAACTGGTAGACCGCGCCATCAACACCGGGACCCACCGGATCGCCAAGGGCGAGAAGCTCACCATCCAGTTCCGGATCGCTGCCAACACCGCCCCCGTCGGCGACTACGGCGGCAACCTGGGCGGTGGCTCCGAGGCCTTCGACAACACGCCGGACCTCCCCAAGCCCGCTTCCACCCTGCCGAACAGCTGCACCCACTACGGCAACTACTACGAGGGCGGCTTCAAGGTGGCCGACAAGTCCTCCTCCACCACCGCCGCCGCCATCCCCCCGAAGACGACGGCCTCCCCGTCCGCGGCGAGCGGTCCGCACCTGGCCGACACCGGCTCCAGCTCCACCACCCTGCCGATCGCCCTCGGCGGTGCCGCCGTGCTCGCGGCCGGGGCCGGGACGCTGTTCGTGCTGCGCCGCCGCAAGGCCGGCGCGCACAGCTGACACACCACCGCCGGAACGCCCGAAGGGTCCGTACAACCGTGCGGACCCTTCGAACGTCCCCCATGCGCAAGCGGTTTCGTCCGACCTTCACCGGAGCTCCCCTGTGCGCACTTCCCGCCTGGCGGCCACCGCCACCTTGTTCGTGCTGACCGGCGGCGCGCTGGCCGGCGGAACCACCGTGGCGGCCGCCGCCGACGGCAGCCCGTCGCCCTCGGCGAGCGCCACGGCCGAGCCGACAGCGACCGCCACCACCACGGCAGCGGCCACGGCCACCACCGGCGAGCCCACCCCGACCGCCACCACCCCCGCAACGCCGTCGGCCACCGACACGCCCTCGGCCACCGCGACCGCGACCGCGACCTATCCGGCCCCCGGCACCGCGACCGCCACCCCTTCCGCCACCTCGACCCTGCCCGCCGGCTGCGAGTCCGAGTACCAGGTGACGATGCCGACCCACGCCGTGCCGACCGAGGCGACGCTGGTCAGGAGCGGCCCGCCGCAGAACCTCGCCTTCTCCTTCTACAACAGCAGCGACGCGGTGCTGACGGACTTCCGGATCACCTACCGGATCGAGGGCCCGCAGGGCAGCGCCCCGTTCAAGCCCCTGGTCAGGATCCAGGGCGGCCCCTTCACCCCGGTCGAGCCGAACGACGGCACCGGGACGACCGCCATCGGCTCCTTCCGGGTCCCGGCGCACGAGATGATCACCGCCGAGCTGCGGTTCGCCGACGAGCCGGCGACGGCGGCCGGGGACTACGCCGTCACCGTCGTCGGCTCCTCGGAGGTGCTCCCGTACGGGGTGGGCCCGGTCAATGTGAAGTACCGCTGCAACCGGCTGCTCGGCTCGCTCACCAGCAGGCTCACCGTCGTGGACCGCGCCCCGGTCACCACCGCCCCGCCCGCGAGCGCCTCCCCGACCGCGTCGGCGACACCCACCACGAGCACCTCCCCGACCGCGTCGCCCTCACCCTCCGCCACCACCGCGGGCACCACCCCCGGGACCACCGGCGGCGACCCGACCGGCCCCCGGCTGGCCGGCACCGGCGCGAGCGCCGGCAATGTGCCGCTCGCCGTCACCGGCGGCATGGCCGTCGCCCTCGGCCTCGCCGCCGTCGTCGTCGCCCGCCGCCGCCACCGGGCCGCCACCGCCACGGCCACCACCACCCGCGACTGACCCCGGCCCGGGCCCGCCCGCCCCGGCTACGAGGCCCGGCGCAGCAGTGCCCCGTCCTGCCACTTGAGGACCGATTGACCGGCATGGCGCGGTGACCTGCGAGTTTGCCGCCAGAACGCCGCTGACCTGGGCGAACGACCTTCGGTGGTTGACACTGGTCAGCGGCGTTTTTGGCCCCCATGCGACCCAGATATGCCCTTCAGGGCGCCTCCCCCGCCGGAGCGGGGGCGACCTGACATGACGGCTTCTCACCCGCTCGCGGCGGTCAGCGGCTGGCGTCAGTCGCCACTCGGCCTGATCTGCGGATCTCGTAGGCCAACCGCCTGGCCTCCGTAGGCGCGACCACGGGTGAGTTCGACGGGCACAGCTCAAGGCGATCGAGTTTGACCACTTCTGGTCAACGCGCCCCTGAGCGCACCGCAGTCCGAGATGCTGACGCCACCGGGAGGGTGAACAACACGTCCTGTGTCCGCCGTGGACGGCAACACCTGGATAGGCGGCTGACGCAGCTCACAAGGCTTCAGCTCATCGATCGTTGCAACGCGGTCCTGCTCTCCAGCCTGAGCATGCGGACGAGGTGGTCGAGTTCCGGTTCGGCCATCGAGTCGACGTCCAGGAAAGCCGTCAAGCGCAGAAGGCGCATCAGGCATTCTCGGAGAATTCTGCGCGACGTCGCTTCGGCGCCGATGGCGCCCTGGTCGTCCCGGTGGCCGCGCACAACCGCCCGTACCAACGCTGATGACGCCGCGATGGAACCACGTCTCGCCATGATCTGATCCAGATCTGCCTCACCCAGGACGTCCAGAAGGCCGTAGGGTTCGGGGGCCGTGGGTTCATGAAGGATGTGGGCCCGTGTCCAGAGCCGAGCCAGCGAATGGCGGGTGAGGTCCGATCCTTTGAACCGGTCCGCCAAGTACCTCCGGTCGGCGTTCGCCTGCCAACGCCAGACGCAGACATCGGGAAGCAGTACCAGGGCGAGGAAGGCCCACACCTGTCGCTGTGCGGCCTCACCTGACACCATCAGACTCTGTTCATGGAGAATGCGGGCGACTCTCTGGTCGAACGCGTGCCGTTGGGCGATTCCCGGCTGCTCCGGATAGCCCTGCTCCTGAGCGACAGTCAGGATCGCGTGACGCAGATCGTCCAGCTCGTCCCTGGTGATCCGTCGCCCGCCGGTTGCTGCGAACACCGCACGCGGCGAGTGGTTGGCGACCATGGTCCCGTGCGTGCCTACTGGATGGTCGTGCAGCTCGGCGAACAGCCGGTCGGCCTCTCCGGGAAGAAGCCTCGGGTACAGGACGATCATCGTGCCGCCTCTCGGGGAAGTCCGACACCCGTCTGGACCTGTGCGCGGAACTTCGAAGGATCGCCTCGGCGCTCGTCCCTGAGTCGTTTGATCGCAAGCGCAGGTGTCTCGGTGGGATGCGCGAGGTAGGTCCGGACGAGGGCACGGACAAGGCCTGCCATGGTCAGGTCTCCCTCGACCTCCGCCACGTCCTGGTCCTCATCGAAGGCCTCATCGTCCAGAGCTCGTCCGACGAGGTCGGTGACGATGTCGATTCCGAGGGTGTCCCACAGCAAAGCAGTGGTTTCGTCCTTCTCGGCTTCGAGGGCCTTCTGGATCGCGAGGTTGTCAGTGTTGAGGAGCACCAGGAGGCTCCCCATCGCCGCCTGCTGCCAGTCGCCTCCGTCCATGCTGACGTACCACGCGGCGCCGTGTGGAAGGCCGGCCTCGGAGAAGGAGACCGGCACGGTGGGAAGCAGGCCTGCGGCCCCCTCCAAGTGCACTCGCACCTGGTCGTTCCAAAGAATCGATCCGGCCCTGTGCGGTACGAACGGTATGCCCGTGTCGACGTCTGCGGCCAGCTCGACGATGGTCTCGATGGTGAGGTAGCCGCCGAGATCGGTCCCCCTCGCGGTCATCTCCACGACAGTGACGTTCTGCCGTGAATGTATGGGAAGCCGGCTCTCGAACGCCGCGTAGCGTAGGCGAGACGTGGACGGCCAGTACCGAACACAGAGGCGGAGCGGCGCGTCGTCGGGAAGTCCGCAGTCCTCTCGGATGCCCGCCAGGTCGAGGTGTACGACGCGGGCCAGAGTAAGGTCGGTCTGATAGTCCCACGCGGGCAGCGCAGCCGGTAGAAGGGCGCCCGTCAGCTCGTCCGTGCGCCAGCGTTCGGCCTCCACGCGATTCGACGGCCGTCGGTACGGCCACGCCTGCACGCTCATACCTGCCCCGTCACGTTGATCTCGAGAACCGCATCAGGGACGGCGTTCACGATCAGCTCGACCTCGACCAGGCCGTCGGAGTGGTAGAGCACCTCGCCGGGCACGATCTCCCCGCCTGCGATCCGCCATCCGTGGATCGTCGGCTCGATTACCCCGACCGGAGAGACGCCCTCTGTGGCCCCTTCTCCCGTCACGACCTTGACATGGCCTTCGTTGCGCCCGGATCCGTGGATCCTGACCTGCTGGACCAGCACCGGGCGGCCGGCGAGGATCTCATAGCTAGGGTGGGAGACCAAGGTCGGCCTGCGCGTCGCGGTCGTGCGGCCGCCAGAGCCGCTCTTGGGCGCCTTCAGATCGCCGAAGTGGTCGCCGCCAGCTCCGGTCTGAGAGCCGTGCCAGCGCGCCTCGTCGGAGTCCGAGGTCTCGTGGTGCTCACCGGACACCGCCTCCTCCGCCGGAGTGTGCCCGGGGGTGAAGGAGGTTCCCGGCCTTGGTGCAACGTCGACGACTGCGGCGCCCGTGCCACCGGGGCCCGCGAGGAGGTGACCGAGCCGCTGCGCGACGGACCCCACCGCGAAGTCGTCGACTTTGAACGCCTTCTTGTTCGTAGCCCCGCTGATGACGTCGCAACGCTCTTTCAGACGCCGACCCAGCGTGCGCACGAAGGTCGACTCGTGCCCCTTCAACTGCTGATACGCCCAGGCGTCGTGAGTGGGCGGTTCGGAACGCGCGAAGACGGGATCGAGTTCGTCGGTGACCTTGAAGACTCCGGCATAACCGACCTGCGGGTTGGGCCGCTCAGGCCCCGAGTGGTAGCGAGTGACGAGTTCGGGCCCGCGGATCAGGCAGATGTGATGAGGCGCGCCTTCGACGCCCAGATCACGTGCAGCGGGAGACGTCACGGTCGCCCCGTAGGTGTACTCGTACGCGAAGTCGCCCAGTTCCTTTTTCGGCTTGAGGCAGTTGAGGATCTCGCCCTGACCGCCGGCCACCTTCCGGTAGGCGTCCGCGAAGAACGCGAGCGCGGCGTCGTCGGCGGGCGTCGGGACTCCGATCTGCACTCCGTTCGCGGTCACCGACACCGCCATTCGACTCGGCCGTTCTTCCAGCATGATCGGCCAGAGGTTCCAAGCCGCGGCGTCGGCCAGATAGGTACCCGCGTCGTTGGTGTTCATCTCCTCGGCTGCGTCGGTGTCCGGAAGGGTCGGGTCGGTCAGGTCCGGCTCGACGATGACCACTGTCGTCCCGGTGTCTTCTCCACCGAAGGCAGGCAGCCCCATTCGTCGTGCGACGTCGTCGGCAACCGCGTCGTGAAGTGGCTCGCAATGCTCCGCGTCAGGCGTCCCCCACCAGTGCCTGCCGGTGTAGCGCAAGCCTTCGTGCCAGAAGGACCTGCGGATCGCCGAACCGATGAAGCGGGATCGCAGGGTGCCGTCGTCATCGCGAAAACGCGTGTAGACGAACGTGCATCCCACCTTGGAAGTCAGGAAGAACGCGCCCTTCCCATAGCCGAACGTCCCGCCCGTCGAACCATGCTGTTGATCGCCGTCCCGATCCCCGCTGTTGAGGACGAAACGAAGCCACTCACGACGGGTGCTGTGTCCGGCGTCGGAGCGTGTGGGCCCACCCAGCCCGTTGGTTCCGCGGTCGGACACGGCGAGGTAGCGGATCGAGGAGGACTGGGCGAGACTTCTGAACGCGCCGTCGGCGTCGCCCGCCTGGGGCAGGCCGTTCGCGAACAGCCGTCGCCACTCTCCGATGTGTGCGGCACCGACGCTGCTCAGGTCGAGACGGAATCTGACGATCGCCTGGTCGTCGCATCGAGCGTCCCAGGAGTTCTGTGCGGCTTCTCGAACCAAGATCGTCAGGCGAGACAGTTGGGGCCTGCCCAACTGACCCAACAACCCGTCGGCCGTGATGCCTCCGTCTGCGCGGAACGGTTGTGAGTACCAAGTGTGCGCGTTCAAAGATCGGATGCCAGTCGGTTGAGAGCGACGATTCGGTCGGCTCGAGCGGGAACGTTGTCGAGATCGACGAGATACTCCATACCGCCGACACCTGCGGGTACGGCGCCGTGGGTGAAGCTGGCCGGGATGACTCTGGGGAAGGCATCACCCACTTCGTACCAACGTTCGTCCGTCGACTCGAAGCGAGTATCTGCCACAACGGCATTGGCCTCGCCGGTGATCCCCAGCGTCGCGAGCCGCGCGTCCAATAGGTCCACCGCATCGGCCTTGGCTCGACAGCATTCGACCAAGTCGAGAATCGATCTTGCCGCCTGCCCTGTGGAGACCGCGACGCGGAACCATGCGAGGTACAGGGTGCCGCCCTCCGGGGCCTCCAGCTGGTCGACGCCGTGAATGCGAACGATTCGTCCACCGGCCGCCGTGGACGCCTTGACCTCGATCGCGTGGTGAGTGCTCCGGAAGTCCTGGGCGCAGCCCGTCGGTCCCTGCCAGGCGCCAAGGGCATCGGACCTCTCGTCCAACAGGCTCTCGAGAACGACGAGTTCAGCGAAGAGACCGGCAAGTCGCGGAATGGTCCAACGGCCGGTCTGCCCCCCGAACAGGAGACGCCATGAGTTGAGGGTCTGAGCGATGCGGAACGGTGAGCCCTCCGGTTCCGCAGCCACTCTGGCACACACGTCGGCGACGAGTCCGGTGAAGACGCCGGAGAGGTCCCGGCGTCGGCAGAGGAGGTCCGCGAAGCGGACGGGCATGTCGTCCACGAGCAGCACCCGGCTGGTGAGGTGCACGCCTCCGCTGCGCCGGTCGTCGTCCAGCCGCTGGGTCGGCGAGATCGGAACGAGAAGGTGTCGCATGCCGTCGGCATCACGGCCGAGCCTGACGAGGCCATGACGCGTGGTGATCTTGAGCTCTGCGGACAGCATGAGGGCCGGAGGCCCGGACCGAGACTCATCGTCCAGCCGAGTCCACAGCAGTTCCAACGTCTCCCTCAACTGGGCGGAGACGTCCGACGTCGTGCTCACGCGCTTCCCTCTGCATCGCTGTCGAGGTCCTGGTAGAGCACGGACACGTCCTCGGAGTCGTCCTCACCGGCAGACGGGAAGACCTGGCGAAGGTCTGCGGCGACATAGTCGTACTCGACGGCCAGTTCCCTTCCTCCCTTGCTGGGGCGCGGGAAGACCAGGGCGGCGCCCCAGACGATGTCGCCGGGGGCGTCGAGCGGAGCGCGTCCTTCGATCTTCTTCTCCTCGCCGTTGTGCTTACGCACCGGGACCTCGGACCTGGCATCGATCGGGTAGAGCATGACGAGTCCACGCTCAGGCTGCTGTTGAACCCTCAGTTCCTGGAGCCGGCTTCGGTTCACAGATCCTTCACTCTGCGGGATCTTAAGGTCCAGTGCCTCGTCTCGGGAACCGGTCAGCGTCTTGATGTCCGCGACCTCGTCGGAGGCACTGGCGGCCAGACGAGTGCGGGTGACCGGCGCCACGGTGATGCCGTTCGGGAGCGACAGCGGTGTGGAATCGGCCCCTACGGCGTTCCCGATGACGCCGACGTTCCAGGATGCGAGGGCACCTGACTCGTTGCGCCTCCTGATGTACTCCACCATCAGATCCGCGGACGCGTCGACCGACTTGGGGTGGAACTGGTAGGCACCGATGAAGTCCAGCACACGGGTGAGCGGCACTTCCCGCCACAATGCTCGGCCGGGCTTCACAGTCCTGTCCACCCGGCCATCAGTGGAGGCCGCGGCCAGGAAACCGAGGACTGCGTCCGCGTTCCTCTCGTGCCACTTCAAGGCGTCATCGACGGGCAGGCAGGGGAAGTACCGGGTTTCCACGAGCTGCCCGCCGTACGATGCCGCCGTTCGGACCGCCGCACCGGCTTTGGAGGGCGCAGTGACACGCATTTTAGGGTGGCATCGGATACGCACCGCCAGCTCCAAAGGCGACTTGTGCTCCGTGAGGTACCGATCGATCTCCTTGCGCATCTCCTCCTCGACCGTGGCCAGGTGCATGAACCAGCGTCGGGTCTCGTCGGGCATGAAGATCCGAGGTAGGTCCCCGTAGCCTGGACGGTAGCCGAACCAGCGGCCCATCTGGAGAAGTGTGTCGTATACGTTCGAGGAACGCACGAAGAAGCTGACGACGAGTCCTTCGAGCGTGAGCCCGCGAGAGAGCGTGTTCCCGCCGACCGCGATGACATTTACCGGCCCGGAGTCGTAGTCGAGCCGGTCGTTGCTCCGATAGTGGTCCATCACGATCCTCGTCCTCTTGACCACACCGTCCAGATGATCGAGCACCTCGTCGAAGCCGACCGCGAGGTTTCCGAACCCCGATGGGTCGACCCGCGCAGTCTCGTCTTCCCAGAGCAGGCGAAGCTCCTCGAGCAGAGCGGTGTCTCGATCTGCGAGGCCGACGGCCACTTCCTCCTGCAGCGCTCGGAGGGGCGGCCCGTAAGAGTCGTGAACGCGGGTGTCGGAGTGTGCGTGAACCAGCATGGAGGAGTGCTGGTCCTGCTGACCCCGTGAATGCCGAGCGGCGGTGGCCAGCCAGAACCAGAGTGCTGCTCGGCGGAGAGACCTGGTGACCACCGGGGCGAAGCCTGAAGCGGCCGCCTGCTTCTTGGGCCGCAAGTCGTCGAGTTCGTCGTCCGGAATCGTCCTGATCATGTCGAGGCCACCCGGCACCTCCGCAGGATCCTCCCCGTCGAGGGGGTGACGCCCGAAGAGCGTCTCCGGCCCCTGATACTCCGCGCCCCGGGGAAGGCTCAGAATGAAGTCCCTCGGGTAGAAGTCCTCGTGGTCGAGCGGATCGCTCAGCAGATTGGCGAACGGGGTCGCCGTGTAACCCACGTAGCAGACCTTCGGCAGACGGGTAATCACATCCCTGATGAGGGGATTGATCCGGCGGGTCGCCAACGTGGCCTGGTCCGCTTCATCATCGATGATCAACGTCGGGCAGTTGCCGAGCTGTTCCTGAGCCTGCTCGAGCCAGTCACGCAGTTTGCGGAGGACGACAGCGTTCTTCTTGACCACCAGCAGCAGCCTCTGGTCCTTCGAGGCCAGAAACGACTGAGCGTTGGGAGGGGGAACGAAGTCGCGCTCCGGGCTCGTGATCTGGTGCCACAAGGGCGGATTGAGGTTAACGACGTCACGGATGAGCCGGGCCTGGGTCTGACGACGCAATGAGTTGTGGATCCCGGACAGCACGATGAACATGCGGTAGCCACGGTCCGCCGCCTTGCAGACGACGCCGGTGAAGTTGCTCGTCTTGCCGGACTGTACATGCCCCACCACGAGACCCCGTGACCGGAACGCGGGTGTGGCCGGGTGGTCGAGCATCGCGACCACCTTCGTGGACGCCTCGTCGATCTTCTGTGCCGAATCCGCCCCGAGTGCCCGCCGCAGGATGCCCTCGAAGGCCGGCCAGTTCTTGTCTTCGGCACGGGGGCCGGTGTACCAGGGAAGAGTGTTCTCGCGCCCGAGAGCCAGCGGTTCCCTCAGGCTGGCGATCCGCGTGGTCTCGACGTCGTGCCGCCGCAAAAGCTCCTCGATCACATGGTCGGGCACGAACAGGTCGCGCAGCTCCTGCGTGACCTCGTGAGGGAGTGCCGTATCCAGTCTGCTTTGGAACCGCTTCCACGCCGCCTCGATGCGCGGATCTTCCATGATCGCTCCTGCTGCCGGGAGTCGGTGATCGTGGGGCGACCTCGGTCCGACTCGACGAAGACTGGTCGGGACCACACGATAGTGAGGTGCAGTGACAAATACCTCACAGTCGCTGATCTCCGCCTGATCGCTTCCGCGCAGTGGCCTCGGCCATCACGGCGGAACGACGGCCGTACGCCTCGAGGACACGCCTCGCCGCGTCCTGGGTCTCTTCGTGCTCCCAAATGCGCACCACTTCCCAGCCGGCCTCGGCGAGCAAGCGGTCGGTCTCCGCATCGCGTTCGCCGTTCACTCGCACCTTGTCGGCCCAGTATTCGGCGTTCGTCTTGGACCGGGTGTGGTGTTCGGGGCACCCGTGCCAGAAACAACCGTCGAGGAAGACCGCGAGCCCGACCCGCGTGAAGACGAGGTCGGCCGTACGTCGAACGGCCGGCAACGGCCGGGCGGACACTCGATACCGGAGCCCCTGCCGCATGCACGGAACTCCGCAGTTTCAGTTCGGGCCGTGTATCGCGGCCCTCGTTGGAGCGCATGTTGCGTCGTACACCCTCGCTCGACGCCCACGACGCGCCGGCATCAGCCGGGTGACCCCGCTCACCCATGACGATCCCCCTCCCTGACCGAGGAGCGGCCCGCCTCATCATGAGCGCTCATCAGGACAGGCGTCCGCCGATGATCGCGCGGTTCTCCACGGAATGCAGATAGCGCCCCTTCTCCGGCTTCCAGAACGCGGTGCGAAAAATCCGAGACCCTCTCGCCGGACGGCCGATCAACGACGCTATCGATCGCCATATCCCCCGAGCAAGGAATTCAGCGAATCCACTCAAATGATCACACTGGTCGCCGCAGGTAGTCTCCCGGTCAAGCAACTCACCAGCTCAGCACACGTCCTGCACGTCACCGAACGCTGCAACTGCTCGTGCACTCCACAGCTCGATAATGAGCACGGACCGGCTGGGACAATCCGACACCGTCGCGCACTGTCCGGCACTGATGGGACTCATCCGAGGCATTTACTCGATAATCGACCGCCGGTCGATAGAAATCCAACACCCGCCCCGGGCTTCGCTCAGAGCGCGAGTTATCGGGCCTGCGGTCCACCCGACCCCGCGCCGCCCACCCAGCCGAAATCCCACGCCGCCGCTCGCCGACCGCGCTTCCCCATACCCCCGCCCGAAGGAGCCGACTCGGCGACCGTATACGACACCTGGCACTAGACCTACCCCTGCCCGACCGACCAGGAGTGCCGCGAGCACAAGGGCAAGTTCCCCACCGCCGAGCACGGCAAGGGCGAGCGCTGGCAGGTCCGCTACCGCGACCCCGAGGGCAACCAGCGCAAGGAGGACTTCGAGCTCAAGACCAAGGCCGACGACCGCGCCGCTGAGCTCAACGTCGCCATCAGGACCGGCTCGTACATCGACCCGGCCGCTGGCACGGCCACCGTGTGCGAGTACGCGGGGAAGTGGCTCGCCGTCGTGCCTGCCGGCCCGACCACACTGGAACGCCAGGAGGGCGTGATCGACAATCACATCATCTGTCCACGCGAGCACTTGAACCTGCGATTTTTCAAGCCGTCGACGGTCCAGGGGTGGGTGCGGAAGTTCCAGGACGAGGGCTTCGAGCCGTCCACCATCGGCTGGTTCGGTCGATCCTGAACCGGATACTGGACGCGGCCGTCGGTGCCATCGCCACCATCCCTTGCCGGGCCCGGTCCGTCATCTTTTCGAAGGTCGAGAAGGTGCCGGTCATTCCGTGGCCCGCGGAGCGCGTCCACGCCGTCATCGCCGGTCTGCCGCCAGCGCTTCCAGGCCGGCGGCTCGCTCGCGTTCGGCTGTGGCCTGCGCCAGGGAGAGGTGTTCGCCTTCGCGGTGGAGGACATCGACTTCGACCGTGGCGTGGTGGAGATTCGGCGTCAGATCCATTTTGTAGCCGGGAAGATGGTCTTCGCTCCGCCGAAGGGCGGCAAGGTGCGGGGGGTCCCCCTCCCCGACCGACTGGCCGGCGCGCTGAAGGCCCACATGAAGGCGTTCCCGCCGAAGCGGGTCACCCTCCCGTGGCGTACGGCCGACGGCACCGCCCACACCGTGAGCCTGCTGTTCACCGACGACGGCAACCTGATGCCGACCAGCGAGTCGCGGACCCGTTCCGCGATCGACAGGGTGCTTCCGGGTGCGGGCGCGGGGCACACCGCGCCGAAATCCGAGGGCACGTGCCCCACGTGTGCCCTGGCGACCTGATCCCTGGCTCGCATTTGCCGCGACCTGGGCCCCGATAGCGACCGTTCGTCCAGGTCAGAGAGCCAAAACTGCTACGACGCCCGGCGCAGCAGTGCCCCGTCCTGCCACTTGAGGACCTTGTCGAAGCTGACGATCGCCCCCCGCAGCGGGTGGTTGCGGAGTTGGACGTGGTCGGTGAGGGCGTGGATGAGGAAGAGGCCCCGGCCGGACTCGGCGGTGAGGTCGGGGAGGGCGTCCAGGTCCAGCGGCCGGAAGGTGGGCACGGGGTCGGCGGCGGGCGGGAGGACGTGGGTGTCGTACGGGCGGCCGTCGCGGCGCGGGCGGTGGGTGGTGAGCAGCGGCCCGGGGACGGTGGCGCGGCCCCGCCGGGGGCGGCGGCGGGGCTGCGCCCGGCCCTCGGGTCGGGCGGGCGGCGGCGCGGGGACGGCGGCGGGGGCGGGGCGGCGGGCCGGGCGGTCCGGGCCGGGCAGACCGGGGCCGGAGTCGGTCACCTCGATCCGCAGCAGGTCGCCGCTGATCGAGGCGGTGACCTGGTAGCCGTCGTCGGGCCGCCCGCACGCGCCGTGCTCGACCGCGTTGGCGCACGCCTCGCTGAGGGCGACGCCGAGGTCGTGGGCGATCTGCGGATCGACGCCCGCGGTCGCCATCGCGCCGAGCAGTATGCGGCGCGCGAGCGGCACGCTGGCCGGGTCGCGCTTGAGGTGCAGAGTCCACCAGATGTCCACGGGAGGTCCCTCCTGGCTGCGGCTCCACATATAACGAGGTATCTCCGGGTGGTGCGGGGGTGAACCGTGCCGAGGGGCCGCCACCGCCCGTTCGGCGGATGGACGGGGGGACAGGCATGTGCCGAGCAGCGCACACCGAGGGCCGTGCGCGGGGCCGAACGGGGCATTCGTAGGGATTTCCCACCCTGCCGATCCGGTGGGTGTGGGCGATGAGATGATGTCCCGGCCATGAATGCCCCAGCCGCCGCCCCGCACCCGGGCGCCCCCGCACCGGACGCGCCGGTGGGGGCCGCCGCCTGGGACCTGCGGCTTGCCCGGGCGGTTCCGTTCGCCCTGGTGTGCACGCTGATCGCGGCCGCCGGGCACGCGTTCGCGGCGGGCGGCGAGGTCGCCCTGCCCACGCTCGCGGCCGGGTTCGCCGCCGTGCTGGTGCTGGCCACCGCCCTCGGCGGGCGGGAGCGCTCGCTCGGCGCGATCGCCGGGGCGCTGGGCGCGGGCCAGTTCGGCCTGCACCTCCTCTTCCACTCCTACGGCGGCCACGCGGCGACCGGCGCGCACCAGCACGGCGGCCCGTTGGGCTCCGGCCCGCTGACGCTGCCCCAGGTGGCCGGCCGGCTGGTCTGCAACGAGTCCCGCCCCGGCACCCTGACCGGTCTGCCCGGTAGTCCGACCGCCGAGCAGCTGGTGGCCGGCGCGGGTCTGGACCCGCAGGCGTACTCGGTGGCGCCCGGGTGGCAGGGCGGCGTGCTCGGGATGACGCCGGCGATGCTGGCGGCCCACCTCGGCGCGGCGCTGCTGGCCGGCTGGTGGCTGCGGCGCGGCGAGGCGGCGCTCTGGCGGCTGGTGCGGATCACCGCCTCGGCCGCGCGGACCCGGGCGGCGGAGCCGCTGCGGACGGCGTGCGCGCTGGCCGCGGTGCTGCTGCGCGGCCTGCTCGGGCTGCCCGGCGGACCGGTCCGCCGGTCCGGTGGCCGCGGCGGGGACGACCCGCTGCCGGCCGGTGCCGTGCTGCGGCACAGCGTGGTGCGGCGCGGGCCGCCCCTCGGGGCCCTCGCGTACTGACCCGCGCCCCCGTGTCCCCGGTGTCCCCCCACCGGTACCGGTCCGGCGGCGGTCGGGAGTACGCGGCGCCGTGCCGTACCCGCCCGATCCGTGCGGTCCTGCGGCCTCCCCCCACTTCTTCCCCCGCCGCGCGGCCCCGCCGGGGCACGGACCCCTCCGTGCCCGGGAGCGGGCCTGCCGAGCCTCCGAACGGAGACCCGAACCCCATGCGTTCCCTTCCCGCCCGTCGTACCGCCGCCGTCGCCCTCGCCGCCGCCGCCTCGGTGGTGGCCCTGGCCGGTCCCGCCTTCGCCCACGTCACCGTGAACCCGGGCAGCGCCGAGCAGGGCGGCTACACCGCCGTCGACTTCCGGGTCCCGAACGAGAACGACGCCGCCGGCACCGTGAAGCTGGAGGTCAACCTCCCGCTGGACCACCCGCTGGCCTCGGTCCGCACCCAGCCGCTGCCGGGCTGGACCTCCACCGTGGAGAAGGCCAAGCTCGACAAGCCGATCAAGGTCCACGGCAACGACGTCAACGAGGCCGTCGCCAAGATCACCTGGACCGCCGACGCCGGCGTGAAGGTCGCCCCCGGCCAGTTCCAGGAGTTCCGGGTCTCGCTCGGCCCGCTGCCGACCGACACCGACGCGCTGGTCTTCAAGGCCCTGCAGACCTACGACAACGGCGACGTCGTCCGCTGGATCGACGAGGCCAAGGCCGGCCAGCCGGAGCCGGCCAAGCCCGCCCCGGTGCTGAAGCTGACCAAGGCCGCCTCGGCCGACGGCCACGGCGTGACCGCCACCGCCACCCCGTCGGCCGCCGACGGCCACGGCACCGGGCACGGCGACGCGGCCAAGAACGACACCGCCGCCTCGGACGACAAGGCGAGCGACTCCACCGCCCGGGTGCTCGGCGTGGTCGGCATCGTGGTCGGTGTGATCGGCACCGCCGTCGGCGTCCTCGGCCTGCGCCGCCGCAACGGCGGCTCGGCCTCCTGACCCCAGCACCGGCGGGGCCGCGTCCGGCGCCCGTCACGGCCGCGCCCGAGCCCCGGGCGCGGCCCCGCCGGTGATCCACCGCACACGATCGGACCCTCCCATGCCCCGCTCCGCCCGTACCCCCCGCGCCGCCCGCCTGGCCGGTGCCACCGCCGTCGCCCTGGCCGCCGCACTCGCGCTGACGGCCTGCGGCTCCTCCGGCTCCGGCACCGCCGGCCCCGCCAAGGTCGTCCAGCAGAAGACCGACTCGCCCTACGAGGGCACCGTGCTCGGCAAGCACTTCGACAAGCCCGACCTCCAGCTGACCGACACCTCCGGCCAGCCCTACGACCTGCGGCAGAAGACCGGCGGCCGGACCACCCTGCTGTTCTTCGGCTACACCAGCTGCCCGGACGTCTGCCCGACGACCATGGGCGACATCGGCGTGGCGATGAAGAAGCTCTCCCCGGAGGAGCGGCAGAAGGTCGACGTGGTGTTCGTCTCCACCGACCCGCAGCGCGACACCCCGCAGGTGCTGCGCGCCTGGCTGGACTCGATGGGCGGCGACTTCATAGGCCTGACCGGGGACCTGACCAAGGTGAAGGCGGCCGCCAAGGCGCTCGGCATCCTGATCGAGGACCCGGTGACCAACGCCGACGGGACCGTCACCTCCACCCACGGCGCCCAGGTGCTGGCCTTCCTGCCCTCCGACGACAAGGCGCACGTGCTCTACCTCAGCGGCACCGAGGTGAAGACCTTCGAGCACGACCTGCCGCTGCTCGCCAGGGGGGTCGCCGCATGAAGGGCGCCCTCGGCTTCCGCCGGACGGCGCTGGCAGGGGCGGTGCTGGCGACGGCACTGGGCGGCGGCGCCTTCCTGGTCGCCTGCGGGGCCGGCGGCCAGGACGGTGGCGGCGCGCCCGCCGGGGGCGGGGCGGCCCGACTCAGCGTGGCCGACCCCTACATCCCGATGCCGCCGGCCGGCGGCATGGCGGCCGGCTACCTGACGGTGCGCAACGAGGGCGGCGAGGGCGACGAGCTGGTCAAGGTCTCCAGCCCCGGCGCCTCCTCGGTCACCATGCACCGCTCCACCGCCAGCACCATGGAGCAGGTCGAGAAACTCGACGTCCCCGCGCACGGCGCGCTGCAGCTCGCCCGGGGCGGCACCCATCTGATGATCATGGGGTGGCAGAAGGCCCCGGTCCTGGGTGACGAGCTCGAACTCGACCTGACCTTCGCCCGCACCGGCACCATCTCGGTCAAGGTGCCGGTCAAGGAGCTCACCTACCGGCCCGGCCAGCAGTAAGGGATCGCACGATGCTGATGGGACGGACGCCCGAGGCACGGACGCCCGAGGCACGGCCGGCGACGGCTCGGACTGCGACGGCTCGGACGACGGCAGTACGGGCCGCGACGGCGCGGGCGGCGACGGCGCGGCTGCTGGGACGGCGGATCACCGGGCTGCTCGGCGTGCTCGGCGCGGTCCTCGCGCTGCTGCTCGCCGGCGCCGGACCGGCCTCCGCGCACGCCGCCCTGCAGTCCACCGACCCGGCGCAGAACGCCGTCCTGCCCGCCGCACCGCAGGCCGTCACCCTGACCTTCAGCGAGGCCGTCTCGCTCTCCTCGGACTCGGTGCGGGTGCTCGACCCGACCGGCCGGGCGGTGGACTCGGGCAGCCCCGCGCACGCCGACGGCAAGGACAACACCGCCCGGGTCGGGCTCGGCCCCGGACTCGCCAACGGCACCTACACCGTCGCCTGGCGGGCCGTGTCGGAGGACTCGCACCCGATCGGCGGGGCGTTCACCTTCTCCATCGGCGCGCCCTCGGCCACCACCGTCTCCGCCACCGCCCTGCAGGACGCCGAGGCCGACAGCCTGGTCGCCGCGCTCTACGGCACCGGCCGGACGGTCGCCTACGCGGCGTTCGCGCTGCTCGTCGGCGCGGCCGGCTTCGTGCTGCTCTGCTGGCCGGCCGGGGCGGCCCGGCGTCCGGTGCAGCGACTGCTGATGACCGGTTGGGTGGCCCTGCTGGTGTCCACCGTCGCGGTGCTGATGCTGCGCGGACCGTACGAGCGGGGCTCGGGGGTCGGCAGGGCCTTCGACCTGTCGCTGGTCCGGGCCACGCTGGACGAGCGGATCGGCACGGCGCTGGCGGCCCGGCTGCTGCTGCTCGCGGCGAGCGGGGTGTTCCTCTCCCTGCTGGTCGGTCAGCTCGGGCTGCCGCAGGGCGGCGCCGCGAAGGCCGCCGGACCCGCCGCGACCGGCGGGGCCGGCGGGGCCGACGAGGCCGGTACGGCCGGTACGGCCGGTACGGCCGGTACGGCCGGTACGGCCGGTACGGCCGGCGATCCGGAGGAGGCCGAGCTGCGGGAGCTGGAGCGGCGCGCCGCCGAACGCCCGCAGCGCGAGGCCCGGTTGGGCCTCGGGGTGGCCGGACTGGTGCTGGCCGTCGCGCTCTCGGCGACCTGGGTCGGCGCGGACCACGCCTCGGTGGGCATCCAGGTCTGGCTGGCGCTGCCGCTCGGCATGCTCCACCTGGTCGCCATGGCGCTCTGGCTGGGCGGCCTGGCCGCGATGCTGGTCGGGCTGCGCGAGGGGATCGGCGCGGAGGTCGCGGACCGCTTCTCGAAGATCGCGTTCGGGGCCGTCCTGGTGCTGGCCGGCACCGGCGTCTACCAGTCCTGGCGCGGCCTCGGCAGCTGGGGCGCGCTGACCGGCACCGACTACGGACGGCTGCTGCTGGTGAAGACCGGCTGTGTGATCGCCATGCTCGGCGTCGCCTGGATGTCCCGCACCTGGCTCGCCCGGCTGCGCGCCACCCCGGCGGAGGCGGCCGAGGTCGCACCGGAGGCGGCCCGGACCGCACCGGAGCCGGCCGCGGTCGCCGCCGCCCCGGCCGGCCGGGCGGAGGCCGAGGACCCGGTCCGGCAGGCCCAGCTGGCCCGTCAGCGGGTTGCCCGGGCGAACGCCGACCGGGACCGGGGGCTCACCCCGACCCGGGCCGGGCTGCGCCGCTCGGTGCTGGTCGAGGCCGCGGTCGCGGTCGCCGTCCTGGTGGTCACCACTCTGCTCACCAACTCCCCGCCCGGACGGGTGGCGGGCGAGGTCGCGGCCGCCGCGGCGAACGGCGCCGCCACGACGTCCGGCGGCACCTCCGGCGGGACGACCGGCGGGACCACCGGGGGGGCGCCCGCCCCGCAGACGGTGCCCGGCCGGACCGTGGAGCTCAAGCTCCCGTACGACACCAAGGGCCGGACGCCGAACGCCAAGGGCACCGCGACCGTCACCCTCAACCCGGCCGGTACCGGGTCGAACGAGGTGCACCTGAAGCTGGACGGCGCGGACGGCTCGCCCGTCGAGGTGCCCGAGGTCGAGCTCGCCTTCACCCTGCCGGACCGCGACCTCGGCCCGCTCACCGTCCCGCTCACCGCCGAGGGCACCGGGCGCTGGACCGGGACGGCGCAGCTGCCGCTCGCCGGGAACTGGGTGGTGTCGGTGGTGATCAGATCCTCCGACATCGACCAGACCACGGAGATCAAGCAGCTGAAGATCGGATAGGGCGGACCATCCCCATGGAGACCAGCACCAGCACCAACGCCAACACCGGCGACGCCGCCGCCCCCGCCGGCCGGGCCCCCGGCCTGACCCGGCGGACGCTGCTGGGAACCGCCGGGGCCGGCCTGGTGGTCGGCGCCGGCGCCGGGGCCTCGACGGCCCTGGCCGTGGAACGGCGCGACCCCGGCCCGGCGCGGGCGGCGACCGGGGCGGGCCCCGGTCTGGGGCCCGCCGCGGTGGGATTCCACGGCGAGCACCAGGCCGGGATCCTCGAACCCCAGCAGGCCCGGGTCCAGCTGGCCGCCTTCGACCTGGCCGGCGGGGTCGGCCGGGACGGCGTGCGGGCGCTGCTCCGGCGCTGGTCGCGCACCGCCGGCCGGATGGCGGCGGGCGAGCCGGCCGACGAGTTCGAGAACCAGATCGCCCTGGACGCCGGTCCCTGCTCGCTCACCGTCACCTTCGGCTTCGGCGCGTCCCTCTTCGACCGGACCGGGCTGGCCGACCAGCGCCCGGCCGGGCTGGAGCCGCTGCCCGCCTTCCCGGCCGACGCGCTGGACCCGGCCCGCGGCGACGGCGACCTGTTCGTGCAGATCGGCGCCGACGACGCCCTGGTCGCCGTGCACGCGCTGCGGGTGCTCCAGCGCCAGGCGGCCGGGACCGCGGCGCTGCGCTGGCAGATGTCCGGCTTCGCCCGGACGCCCGGCGCCACTCCCGGCCCCATGACCGGACGCAACCTGATGGGCCAGGTCGACGGCACCAACAACCCCCGGCCGGACGAGGACGGCTTCGCGGCCAAGGTGTTCGTCGCCGCCGGGGGCGAGCAGCCGGCCTGGCTGGCGGGCGGCTCGTTCCTGGTGTTCCGGCGGATCCGGATGCTGCTGGACCACTGGGAGGCGCTGCCGGTGGACCGCCAGGAGCGGGTGATCGGCCGGCGCAAGTCGGACGGCGCACCGCTCGGCGCGGCAGCCGACGCGGGCGAGCGCACACCGGTGGACCTCGCCGCGCAGGGGGCGGACGGGTCGCTGGCCGTGCCCGCGGACGCCCACATCCGGGTCGCGGCGCCGGCCGCCAACGGCGGGGCGGCCATGCTGCGGCGCGGGTTCTCGTACCACGACGGGCTGCTGGCCGACGGGTCGCCGGACGCCGGGCTGCTCTTCCTGGCCTTCCAGGCCGACCCGCGCAAGGGGTTCACCCCGGTGCAGCGCAAGCTGGCCCGGGGGGACGGGCTGTCCCGCTTCCTGCGGCACGAGGCGAGCGGGCTGTACGCCGTCCCGCCGGGGGCGTCGCCGGACGGGTACGTCGGGCAGGCCCTGTTCGGCTGACCGGCCGCTCCGACGGCGACCGGCGGGCGGCGGCCCTTCCGCCGCCCGTCCGTCGCCCGCCCGGGGCCCGTCGCGCAGCCCGCCCGCAGCCCGTCGCGCACCGGCCGTCGTGCCCCGGCCGTCCACCGGTCGTCCGGAGTCCTCCCACGGAGCGGGACGCGATCGTGGGCGGCGCCCGGAGTGACTAAGGTGACTCTTTTCGGCGGACCGCCGATCCCCGCTGGTCCTGTTCCCCTTGGAGGCGTTATGTCGGCCACCCGCTACACGTACCTCGGGCCGGCCGGGACCTTTACCGAGGCGGCCCTGCGCACCCTGCCGGAGGCGGCGACCCGGGAGCTGGTGCCGATGTCCTCGGTGCAGCTGGTGCTGGACGCGGTGCGGGGCGGCGAGTCCTCGGGCGCGTTCGTGCCGATCGAGAACTCGGTCGAGGGCGCCGTCACGGCCACCAACGACGAACTCGCCTCCGGCGCCCCGCTGATGATCTACCGCGAGGTGCTGCTGCCGATCACCTTCGCGCTGCTGGTGCGGCCGGGCACCGGGCTGGCGGACGTCAAGACCGTCACCAGCCACCCGGTGGCGCAGGCCCAGGTCCGCCGCTGGCTCGCCGCCAACCTCCCGGACGCGCACTGGGAGGCGGCCGCCTCGAACGCCGACGGCGCCCGGCTGGTCGCCGAGGGCCGGTACGACGGGGCGTTCGCGGGCGAGTTCGCGGCCCCGATCTACGGGCTGGACCCGCTGGTCAAGGACATCGTGGACGTGCAGAGCGCGACCACCCGGTTCGTCCTGGTGGGCCGCCCGGGGCGGGTGTCCTCGCCGACCGGGGCGGACAAGACCTCGATGGTGGCCTGGCTGCCGGACGACCACCCGGGCGCGCTGCTGGAGCTGCTCCAGGAGTTCGCGGTGCGCGGCGTCAACCTGATGCGGATCGAGTCCCGGCCGACCGGGGAGGGGCTCGGCAACTACTGCTTCCTCATCGACTGCGAGGGGCACCTCAGCGACCGCCGGGTCGGCGAGGCGCTGATGGGCCTCAAGCGGATCTGCCCGCAGGTGCGGTTCCTCGGCTCCTATCCGCGCGCCGACCGGCAGGCGTCCGGGCACCAGCGGCCCGGCACCTCGGACGCGGATTTCGGCGCCGCCGCGGACTGGCTCTCCCGTTGCCTCGACGGGCGCGGGGACATCTGAGGACATCCGGGGGACATTCACCGTCCACGTGTCCTTTTAGAACCGTTTTCTGCACCGCCGGGCGGTCGTCCACAGGGCGGCCGCCCCGGCCCCCGGCTTGTCCACAGGGGCTTCCACTGTCCACAGGCTCGAGTTATCCACAGGCTTGGGGACGAGTCGACAAACCGGTATAGCCACTACACACATCGGTCGGATCATCGGTTTGCGTCGCAGAGATGACTAATCGGACCAGAGTCACCCGGGTGTCGGCAAATCACCCGTCCGAGTGCTTCAATTCCCTCACCCAAGAAGGTCAAGCGAGGTTTCAAACCCGAATTCCATGGTTCGTTCCGCAGTTCGCCGACACCGCCCCACGATCCACAGGCCCGGCCTCGAGCCTGTGGATAACCGGGCCGAGGGCCGTTTTCCACCAGAGTTATCCACAGGCTGGGGCGAGTTATCCCCAGGCGAAAACCGGTACCGGGGGACGGGCCCCCGCCCGGTAGGCTTGGGCCCGTGATTGACCTTCGCCTGCTCCGTGAGGACCCTGACCGAGTGCGCGCCTCGCAGCGCGTCCGTGGCGAGGACGTCGACCTGGTCGACGCCCTCCTCTCCGCCGACGAACGGCGCCGGTCCTCGGGCACGCGCTTCGACGAGCTCCGCGCCGAGCAGAAGTCGCTCGGCAAGCTCGTCGCCAAGGCCCAGGGCGACGAGAAGACCGCCCTGCTCCAGCGCACCAAGGAGCTGGCCGCCGAGGTCAAGGCCGCCGACTCCGAGCAGGGCGAGGCCAAGGAGGAGGCCGAGCGCCTGCTCCGCTCGCTGGCGAACCTCATCGACCCGGCCGCCCCGGTCGGCGGCGAGGAGGACTTCGTCACGCTGGAGGAGATCGGCACCCCGCGCGACTTCGCCGCCGAGGGCTTCGAGCCCCGCGACCACGTCGAGCTGGGCCAGCTGCTCGGCGCGATCGACACCGAGCGCGGCGCCAAGGTCGCCGGTGCCCGGTCCTACTACCTGACCGGTGTCGGCGCGCTGCTGGAGCTCGCCCTGGTCAACATGGCGATCGCCCAGGCCACCGCCGCCGGCTTCGTGCCGATGATCACCCCGGCCCTGGTCCGCGCGGCCGCCATGGACGGCACCGGCTTCCTCGGCCAGGCCGCGGAGAACGTCTACTACCTGGAGGACGACGAGCGCTACCTCGTCGGCACCAGTGAGGTCCCGCTCGCGGCGTACCACATGGACGAGATCCTCGACGCCGACAAGCTGCCGCTGCGCTACGCCGGCTACTCGTCCTGCTTCCGCCGCGAGGCCGGCACCTACGGCAAGGACACCCGCGGCATCATCCGCGTCCACCAGTTCGAGAAGGTGGAGATGTTCGTCTTCACCACCCCCGAGGACGCCGAGAACGAGCACCGCCGCCTGCTCCAGTGGGAGAAGGACTTCCTCAACGCGCTCGAACTGCCCTACCGGGTCATCGACGTCGCCTCCGGCGACCTCGGCGCCTCGGCCGCGCGCAAGTTCGACATCGAGGCCTGGGTCCCCACCCAGGGCAAGTACCGCGAGGTCACCTCGACCTCGAACACCACCGAGTACCAGGCCCGCCGCCTCTCCATCCGGATGCGCGAGGACGGCAAGGTCCGCCCGGTGGCCACGCTGAACGGCACCCTGGTCGCCGTTCCGCGCACCATCGTCGCGATCCTGGAGAACCACCAGCAGCCCGACGGCTCGGTCGTCGTCCCCGAGGCGCTCCGCCCCTACCTCGGCGGCCGCACCGTGCTGGAGCCGGTCAAGTAGCACCGGCCCCGCCGGTCCGCAGTGAAGAAGCAACTCCCGGGAGACGCACGGCCCATGAGCACCACCAGCCCCAGCCCCGTCTCCCCCTCGGACGGTGGCGGCCTGCCCTTCAAGCTGGTCGCCACCGACCTCGACGGCACGCTGCTGAGCAGCTCCGAGACCGTCACCGCGCGCACCCGCGCCGCGCTGGCCACCGCCACCGCGGCCGGGGCGCTGCACATCATCGTCACCGGCCGCTCGGCCACCTGGGCCCGCCCGGTCTTCGACGAGATCGGCTACCGGGGCATAGCGGTCTGCGGCCAGGGCGCCCAGGTCTACGACGCCGGCGCGCACAGGCTGCTCACCTCGCTCACCCTGGACCGCCGGGTGGCGGCGCTCGCGATCGAGAAGATCGAGGCCGAGGTCGGCCCGCTGGCGGTCGCCGCCAACCAGGACGGCCTGGAGGGCGACGTCCTGGCCGGCCCCGGCTACCGGCTGCAGATCGGCTCCGAACTGCCGGTCGTCCCGGTCGCGGCGCGCGACCTGCTCGCCGCCCCGATCAGCAAGCTGTACATACAGCACCGCGAGCTCGGTGACGACGCCCTCGCCGAGGCCGCCCGCACCGTGGCCGGTGACCTGGTCGGTGTGGTGATGGCCGGCGCCGGTGTGGTCGAACTGCTGCCGCTCGGCCTCTCCAAGGCCACCGGGCTGGCCGTCGCCGCCCGTCGGCTCGGGGTGACGGCGGCCGACACCATCGCGTTCGGCGACATGCCCAACGACGTGCCGATGTTCGGCTGGGCCCGGCACGGCGTCGCGATGGCCAACGCGCACCGGGAACTCCTCGCGGTGGCCGACGAGGTCACCGTGAGCAACGACGAGGACGGGGTCGCCACCGTGCTGGAGCGCCTCTTCCCGGCGCTCTGAGCCCCGGCGCTCCTCGCGACCCCAGCTCTCCTCGCCACTCCAGCTCTCCTCGCCACTCCATCTTTCTTCGCGACCCCGGTGCCCGCACCGGGGTCGCGGTCCGTCCGCGCACGCCGGGGTGAACCTGCCCGCGCCGCCCGCCGGTTCAGCCGTTGGAGTGACCGTACGGCGGCCCGGTACGGCGAACGCCCGGGTCGGCGGGGGTGCGGCCGGGTTCGACGGCCGGGCGGCGGCGCAAGAGTTTGTATGCTCCCAGGGTTGCCCGCTTCGGTCACTGAGAGGTGCGCGCCATGTCAGTCCAGTGGGACGGGAGCCCGCCGGATCCGGCGGGGCGGGGGCGCGCCGACGGCGGCGGTGTCCGCACCGACGACGCGGTCCGGACCGAGTGGCCCGAGGACGGCCCCGGCCGGCTCCCCGCGCCGCGTCCCGGCGGCCGGGCCGAGACCCGTCGGGCCGCCCAGAACCGCGCCGTACCGGTCCGCCCCGGCCGCGGCGGGACCGGTGAGGGCGGTCGGACGGCCGCCCGGTCCGCACGTCGGGACACCCCCAGGGAGCCCCGCGCCGACGGCCGGAGCGGAAGCGGCGGGAGCGGGCGGCGGAGCGCCGCCCGGAGCCCCGGACGGGACGGCCGGGGCGGCGCCCGGCGGCTGATCGCCTGGTCCGTGGCCGGGGTGCTGGTGGTCCTGGCCGGCGCCGGCGGTGCGGTGTACTACAAGCTGAACGGCAATCTCCGGTCCTTCGACGCGGATGCCATCGCCCCCGACCGCCCCCCCGAATCGGCCGCCGACTCGCACGGCCACCGACCCGTCAACCTGCTGCTGATCGGCTCCGACTCACGCGCCGGGAAGAACAGCGACCTGGGCGGCGGCGACGAGGCCGGCGCCCGCTCGGACACCACGATCCTGCTGCACGTGTACGCGGACCACCGGCACGCCGTCGGCATCTCGATCCCGCGCGACGCCCTGGTGACCGTGCCCCGGTGCAAGCTGCCGAACGGCAAGTGGACCCGGGAGCAGCCCGGACAGATGTTCAACTCGGCCTTCTCGGTGGGCAATTCCGAGTTCGGTAACCCGGCCTGCACGCTGAACACGGTGGAGCGGCTCACCGGCATCCGGGTGGACCACACCATCGAGGTCAACTTCGAGGGCTTCGCCGCGATGACCGGCGCCGTCGGCGGGGTGGACGTCTGCCTGCCGAACGACATCCACGAGGGGAGCATCAACCCCAATCTGGGCCGGAGGGGCAAGGTGGTCCTCGCCAAGGGCCGCCAGCGCGTGTCCGGTCAGCAGGCGCTGGACTACGTGCGGCTGCGGCACGGCATCGGCGACGACTCGGACGTCGGCCGGATGAAACGTCAGCAGGCCTTCCTGTCCTCCCTGCTGGCGAAGATCAAGAGCAAGGGCCTGAGCCCCGGCACCCTGCTGCCGCTGGCCGACGCCGCGACCCGTTCGATGACGGTCGACCCCGGCCTCGACTCGGCCGCCAAGCTGGTGGACTTCGCCCTGACGCTGAAGGGCATCGACCTGCACGAGGTCAAGTTCCTGACCACGCCGTGGCGTTACTCCGGCGCCCGGATCGATCTGGTGCACCCGGCGGTCGACACCCTGTGGCGGACCCTCCAAGCCGATCGGACCATCGACGGCCAGGACGCCACCGGCCGCCGGACGGACGCCGGGCCGACGGCCGAACCGACGGCCGCACCGACGCCCGCACCCGCGCCGAGCGCCGAGCCCACCCCGGCGGCCGGCGCCGACGGCACGCCGATCCGGGTCACCGTCTACAACGCCGCCAACGCCTCCGGCCTGGCCGCCCGGGCCGCCGAGACGCTGCGGGCGGCCCGGGTCACCGTCGCCGGGACGGCCACCAGCCGCGGCACCGCGCGGGCGACCACCACGGTCGAGTACGGCGCCGGGCAGCGGGCCGCCGCGGAGAAGGTCGCCGCGCTGTTCCCGGGCGCCGCGGTGGCTCCGGGGCAGGCGGCCGGGATCAGTCTGCGGCTCGGCCGGGACTACGCGGCGGGCGGCGCCGCGAGCGGCTCCCCGTCCCCGACCGCCACCGGCCCGGCCGGCGCCCCGGCCCCGCTGCCCACCGAGGTGGTCAGCGAGGCCAGATCGGGTGACGACGACATCTGCAGCAACGTCTCCTACGGCTGATCCGGCCCCGGGGTACCGGACCGACGCCGCTCCGGTACCCCGGGACCGGTCCCGCCCGGCCTCAGAGCGCGGCGCGGATCCAGCCGTCCACCAGCGCCGTGAGGTCCTCGTCCGCCTGGCCGTGGCCGACCACATGGGTGCGGATCACGTCCCCGCCGCCGCCGAACAGGCCGCCCCGGCGGTCCGCCTCCAGCACCACCTCGACCTTGTCCGGGGTGGTCACGAAGCTGACCTCCAGCGAGTTGCAGGAGTGCGCGTACTGCGGCGCCGCGGAGTACTCGATCTCCTGGTAGAACGGCAGGGTCTGCCCGGTGCCGCGGATGTGCCCGGCCTCCAGGTCCGCCGAGCGGAACCGGAAGCCCAGCTGGAGCAGGGTCTCCAGGATCCGGTGCTGCACCGGCAGCGGCTCGACCTCCAGCGGGTCGGAGTCGCCCTTGTCGAGCGCGCCCGCGATGTCGACCTCGGTGCGCACACCGAGCCGCATGCCGTGCAGCTGCTGCCCGGCGACGGTGGTGACCGGGGTCTCCCACGGCACCTGGACGGCGAACGGGATCGAGCGGTTCTCGCCCGGCGCCAGCTTCAGCGGCGCGGTGACCGAGAACCGCGCGAACGGGTACAGACCGGTGCTCTCGCCGTCCTCGTGCTCGACCTCCACCCGGGCGACCAGGGTCAGCGTGATCCCCCGGATGTCCGCCTCCACCGTCCCCCCGGTCAGCTCGACCGTGCCGGCCATCGTCCCGCCGGGCCGCACGACCGGCGTGCTCAGGACGGTGTCGACACCGGGACCGCCGACGCCCAGGGCACCGAGCAGCTTCTTGAACACCATGCGGACGTTCTCCTCGCATCAGGGGGTGTGGACCGGGCCCGTCCTTCCGGATCCTTCCGGAGCGGTCCGGAGCGCCGGTCGTCCGGAGCAACGCGAGGCCGCCGCGGACGGTTCCCGGGCCGTTCATCCCCAGTTGTAGGATGACCGGGCAAGCGGTTGTAGGATGACCGACGACCAAGCCTCGACGCGTCAGGAGGGCCCGCCATGAGCAGCGCGCACAGCGGCAACGACACGCTGCAGACCGCCGGGCGGCGCTCCCTGGTGGACACCGCGATCGACCAGCTCCGGGAGCAGCTGAGCAGCGGCGTCTGGCCGGTCGGCTCGCGGATCCCGACCGAGCACGAACTCGCCGAACGCCTCGGCATCGGACGGAACACCGTCCGCGAGGCGATCCGGGTGCTGGTGCACGCGGGGATGCTGGTCTCCCGGCAGGGCGAGGGCACCTTCGTCCGCTCCACCAGCGACCCGGCCGCCGTACTGCGCGGGGTGCAGCGCTCCGGCGTGCGGGACGTCCTGGAGGTCCGGGCCGCCCTGGAGGCCGAGGCCGCCCGGCTGGCGGCGCTGCGGCACACCCCCGAGGACATCGTCCGGATGCGGACCGCGCTGGCCCGCGAGGCCGAGGTGATCGCTTCGCACCCCGAGCGGGCCGGCCGCGAGGCCACCGTCGAGCACGACCTGGAGTTCCACACCGCCATCGTCGAAGCCGCGCACAACCCCGCGCTGACCGAGGTGTACCGCTACTTCGGCGCCTCGGTGCGCGAGTCGATGCGGACGGCGTTCGGCGACCACGACATGCCCGAGGTGGTCGTGGCGACCCACGCGGCCCTGGTCGACGCGATCGAGAGCGGCGACCCGGACCGGGCCGAACGGGCCTGTCGCGAGCTGCTCGCCGAACCCACCGCGGCCGTCGAGCAGCTCCTCGCCGCCATCGCCGCCCGGAAGTGAGCGGGCCGAGGCCCCCCTTCCGTTCCGTCCGCCCGCTCGGACGCACTCCGAATCCCACGAAAGAGCAGCACCACCCATGGCCGTCACCCGTGCCCAGCAGCCGGTTGCCACCACCGCCGTCCCGCTCCCCGTCCGCTCCCGGCTCGCCCACCCCGCGCTGCTGCTGACCGGCATCCTGCTGGTCGCCCTGAACATGCGCGCCTGCCTGGCGGCGGTGTCGCCGATGGTGGGCGAGATCCAGCGCTCCTTCGGGCTCTCCGCCACCGCGAGCGGACTGATCACCACCGTGCCGGTGCTTTTCCAGGGCGTCGGCGCGCCGCTCACCCCCCGGCTGACCCGGCGCTTCGGCACCGAGCGGGTGGTGCTGGGCGCGGTCCTGGTGCTCGGCGCCGGGGTGCTGCTGCGGGTGCTGCCCTCGGTGGCGGCGCTCTACGCCGGGTGCGTGGTGATCGGGGTCGCGATCGCCGTGCTGAACGTCTCGATGCCCGGCCTGGTCAAGCGCGAGTTCCCGGACCGGGCCGCCACCATGACCGGCGTCTACTCGACCACCATGCTGGTCGGTGCCACCATGGCGGCCGGTCTCTCGGTGCCGCTGGAGCACGCGCTCGGCGGCGGCTGGGAGGCCTCGCTCGGCGCCTGGTCGCTGCTCGCGCTGGTCGCGGCGGTGGCCTGGCTGCCGCAGGTGCTGCGGGCCCGGGCCGCCCGGGCGGGCGCCGCTGTCGCCGCCGCCGGTACCGCTGTCGGTGCCACCGGTACCGCTCCCGGTGCCGCCGCCAAGCCGGCCGCGCCGGGCCGGCCGGTCCAGGGGATCTGGCGCTCGCCGCTGGCCTGGCAGATCAGCCTGTTCATGGGCATCTCGTCGCTGCTGGTCTACACGCTGGTCGCGTGGATGCCGACCATCCTGGCCGACCACGGGATGGACCGCGGCGAGGCCGGCCTGGTCTTCGCCTTCTCCAACCTGGTCCAGGTGGCCGGCGCCTTCCTGGTGCCGCTGTTCGCCGGACGGATGACCAACCAGCGGGCGCTCGCCGTCGCGATGGCCCTGCTCAACGCGGTCGGCATCGCCGTCCTGCTGATCGCCCCGGTGCCCGGCGCCTGGGCGGCGGCCGTCATCCTCGGCGTCGCCCAGGGCGGTTCGCTCGGCCTCGGCCTCGCCTTCATTGTGCTGCGGACCGACAGCGCCGCCGGCGCCGCCCAGTTGGGCGGGATGTCGCAGGCGGTCGGCTATCTGGTCGCGGCGGCCGGACCGGTCGGGGCCGGGGCGCTGCGCCAGGCGACCGGCGGCTGGACCACGCCGCTGGCGCTGATGCTGGTCCTGGTCAGCGTGGTCGCCGTCGCCGGCTGGGGCGCCGGGCGGAACCGCACGCTCTGACGCGGACGGCCCGCACGGCTCGGTGAGCCGTGCGGGCCGCAGGGGCTGTGCTCCGGGCTGCCTACTCCTCCGAGGCCAGGGTGAGCCCGGCCAGCTTCACCGAGGCGAGTACGGTCGCCGCCACCGCGACCACCAGCAACAGCGCGACGGCGGCGCCGAGCGAGACCACCGAGGTGATCGAGCCCTCGGCGGCCACCGACTCGGCCACCGCCATCCCCCACTGCTGGATGCTCAGCTTGCGGGCCCCCTCGACGAAGTTGCCGATCACCGCCTCCCACACCAGCGCGTACGCCAGCCCGGCCACCACCGCGTGCCGGGTCACCACGCCGAGCAGCAGGAACAGCGCGCTGTACGCGGCGCCGGCGACCAGCGCGGCGACCGTGTAGGCGAGCGCCAGGCCCTCCTTGGTGCCGTACATCAGCAGCCCGGACAGCAGCATCGGCACCGCCGAGAAGGCCCAGGTGATGCCGATCGCCACGGTCAGCTTGGTGGTGATGATCTTCCAGCGCGGCAGGGGCTTGGCGAGCAGGTAGACGATCGAGCCGTCGTCGATCTCGGTGGCGATGGCACCGGTGCCGACGACCAGTCCGAGGATCGGCAGCAGGGTCCCCAGACCGAGCTTGCCGAGGATGTCGACGACCAGGTCGTGGTGGTTCCCGTCGGCGGCGGCGGCGAACGCCGAGACGAGCAGCAGCAGGACGGGGACCACCAGCAGCAGCAGGCCGCGGCGGCGGCCGAGCAGGCCGCGCAGCGTCAGCCTGGCGACGGTCGGGTTCATGGTGGGTCGGCCTTCCTGGGGTTCCTGGTCCTGGTGAGGGGTGCGGGTCGGCGGTCTGCCGTCGGCGGTCTGCGGTATCAGAGGCCCGCCGGGACTACGCGGAGACGAGGTAGGAGAACACGCTCTCCAGCGACTCGTCCGCCGGGGCCACGGTGTACAGCCGGATACCGGCCCGCTGGGCGACCTGCGGCAGCAGGGTGGTGAAGCCCTGGAAGTTCACCGCCTGGATCCGCAGCGCCTTCTCCTTCCAGTCCAGCTCGATGCCGGCCGTCGACGGGTCGGCGATCAGCGCCGCCGCGAGCTTCCGGTCGTCGCTGGAGCGGACCAGGTAGCGGTGCGGGCGGTCGGTCATCAGCCGGCGGATCTTGCGGAAGTCCCCGGAGGCCGCGTGCCGTCCGGCCACCACCACCTCGATGTGCCGGGCCAGCTGCTCGACCTCCTCCAGGATGTGCGAGGAGAACAGCACCGTCCGGCCGTCCGAGCCGAACCGCCGCAGCAGGTCCATCAGCTGGAGCCGCTGGCGCGGGTCCATACCGTTGAACGGCTCGTCGAGCAGCAGCACCGCCGGGTCGTGGACCAGCGCCGAGGCCATCTTGACCCGCTGCTTCATGCCCTTGGAGTAGGTGCCGGTGCGCCGTTCCTGGGCGTACTCCATCTCGACCAGGGCGAGCGCCTTGCGGGCGGCGGCGCCCGGGTGGGGCAGTCCGTGCAGCTCGGCGTTGGCGAGAACGAACTCCCAGCCGGTCAGGTAGTCGTACATCGACTCCCGCTCGGGGACCAGGCCGATCTGCCGGTACACCTCCTGGTTGCGCCAGATCGGCGCGCCGTCCAGGGTGACCGTGCCTGTGGACGGCGCCAGGAAGCCGCTCATCATGTGGATGAGGGTCGACTTGCCGGCACCGTTCGGACCGAGCAGACCCGTGATGCCGGGGCCGATCGTCATGCTGACGTCGTTGACGGCGACCACGTTCCCGAACCAGCGGGAGACCTTGTCGATGGTGATGGTGGCCATGACGCCCTCTCAAACGTTCCGGTAGCGGCGCAGCAGCAGCCGGTACGAGCCGGCCACCATCGCGACGGCGACCAGGGTGAACACCAGCAGGCCGAGCCCGCCCGGCGCGTGCATCCGCGCCGTGCCGGAGCCGAGGTCGAACAGCTCGTTGGTCAGGCTCTCCACCAGCCCGCCCGGCGACAGCAGCACGGCCCACTGCGGGTAGGTCGGCAGCGGCTCGTCGAAGCCGACCGTGGTGCTCGCCATCCCGATCACGACCCCGACCACCGCGGTGCTCACCGCCAGGTAGCCCATGATCGCGGCCACCCCGAAGCCCCGCCGCGGCGTGGTGGCGGCGATCAGCACCGCGACCGAGGTCGGCACCAGCGCGTACAGCACGGCGGCCGTCAGACCGTAGAAGAAGTGCGCGGTCTGGTCCCCGAACTTCAGCCCGACCAGCAGCGAGCCGATGTACAGCACCAGTAGCGGCGCGAGCATCAGCAGCAGCTGGGCGCAGGCCATCGCCCCGAACTTGGCCCGGACGTAGTCGGTGCGGGTGATCGGCCGGGAGAAGTACAGCGGCACGGTGTGGTGGCGCAGGTCCCGGGAGAACAGCACCGGCGCCTGCGAGGCCAGGAAGATCGAGACCACCAGCCCGATCGAACTCAGGTACTGGGCGTAGTCCACCGGAAGCTTGTCGACCCCGGTGACCACGGCGACCGCGACGATGATCAGGGCCGGCACGGTGGCCACGCCCAGCACCAGCATCGGCAGCACCTTGGACTTGCCGGACCGCCCGAGGCCGTACGCGGCGCGCAGGCTCTGGGTGAACAGCGAGCGCGCGGCGTACCCCCGGCCGAGCCGGGGCCCGGTGTAGCCGCGGTAGCCGATGTCGTGGATGACGCCGGTGTCGGCCGGCCGGAACTCAGGAGGAAGCGACATCTGCGGTACTCCCCTCGTTCTCCGTCGTCCGGGTGCTCTCCGCGCCCGCGGCGCTCTCCGCCTTGTCCGTGCTCCCGGTGAACAGTTCCGCGACCCGGTGCCGCCGCTGCTCCAGCCGGACCAGGCCGAGCCCGAGCCCGGCGACCGCGTCCCGGATGGCGTCGTAGGTCTCGTCGCCCGCCAGCCGGACCAGCAGGATCCGCGTCCCCTCCGTCTCCACCGAGAGGCCCGCCGCCACCAGCCGCGTGCGCACCGCGGCGCTCGCGTCCAGACCGTGGTCCTCCGGGTGGTCCGTCACCTCGACCGCCAGGGTGGCCGTCGCGCCGGTGAAGGAGGCGGTCGACGAGGAGCGCAGCAGCTTGCCGCCGTCGATGACGACCAGGTGGTCGCAGGTGCGCTCCAGCTCGCCCAGCAGGTGGGTGGTGACCAGCACCGAGATGCCGAAATCGCTGTACACGCGGCGGATCAGCGACAGCATGTCGTCCCGGCCGACCGGGTCCAGACCGTTGGTGGGCTCGTCGAGCAGCACCAGCTTCGGGTCGTGCACCAGCGCCTGCGCCAGCTTCACCCGCTGCTTCATACCGGTCGAGTAGCCGCCCATCGGGCGGTACCGCTCCTCGTACAGGCCGACGTGCCGCAGGGTGTCCGCCGTCCGCTCCCGGGCGGCGGCGGCCGGCAGCCCGGCCATCCGCGCCATGTGGACCACGAACTCGGTGGCCGAGACGTCCGGCGGCAGGCAGTCGTGCTCCGGCATGTAGCCGACCTGCTCGCGGATCTCCGACCCCTGGGTGGCGATGTCCAGCCCGAGCACCCGCCCGGTCCCGGAGGTCGCCGGGGAGAGCCCGAGCAGGATCTTGATGAGTGTGGACTTGCCGGCGCCATTAGCTCCCACCAGGCCGACCACCCCGGGCTCGACCTCAACGGTCAGCTGATCGAGGGCGGTCACCCGGGGGAACCTCTTGGTGAGGCCGTCCGTCTTGATGACAGTGGACACGGGCTCAACGTAGTGCGCGCGCGCCCTGGTGGACATGAGCTGCGATGACGAGCCCGCATGCTGCTCCGGTATGACGCCGCCCCGCCCGTCCCCTAAGGGATCACCGCGCGGACGGCCCGGGACCGCCCGCGCGCCGCACCCCTCAGCCCAGTTGGGCGAGGCCCTCGGTGGCGATCCGCTCGAAGACCGCCAGGTCGTTCGCGAAGATCGAGTCCGGCACCGGCCAGTGCACCACCAGCTCGGTGATCCCCAGCTCCCGGTACGTCCCGGCCCAGTCCACGAAGGCGTCCACCGACGCCAGCGGCTTCTCCGCCGTCGAGCCCTGGAGCAGCACCTTCTCCAGCTCCCCGACGTCCCGCCCGCGCGCCTCGCAGGCCGCCGCCAGCTTCGCGATCTGCTGCGCGACCACCCCGGGCGCCTGCTCCACCGGCACCTCCGCCGGGCCCTTCGGGTCACCGTAGGTCACCCAGCCCTGCCCGTACTCGGCGGCCAGCCCCAGCCCGCGCGGGCCGGTCGCCGCCACGTAGAACGGCACCCGCGGCGTCTGCACGCACCCGGGGATGTTCCGCGCCTCCACCGCCGAGTAGTACGCGCCCTCGCGGGTCGTCGCGTCGTTGGTCAGCAGCTCGTCCAGCAGCGGCAGGAACTCCCCCAACCGGTCCGCCCGCTCCTTCGGCGACCAGGCCTCCTGGCCCATCGCCGTCGCGTCGTACCCCGTCCCGCCGGCCCCGATCCCGAGCGTCAGCCGCCCACCGGACACGTCGTCCAGCGTGATCAGCTCCTTCGCCAGCGTCACCGGGTGCCGGAAGTTCGGCGAGGTCACCAGCGTCCCCAGCCGGATCCGCTCGGTCGCGGTGGCCGCCGCGGTCAGCGTCGGCACCGAGCCGAACCACGGCTCGTCCCGGAAGGACCGCCACGACAGGTGGTCGTAGGTGTACGCGGCATGGAACCCGAGGTCCTCGGCCCGCCGCCAGATCTTCTGCCCCTCGCTCCACCGGTGGATGGGGAGGATCACGGTACTCAAGCGCATGCGGCGACAATACGCGCGTGTTTCGGCGCACCTTCGGACCGCTCGCGCAGCGGTGGGGGCGGGTCGGCTAGCGTGGCGCCACGGGTGCGCCGAGCAGGTGGGAGCCGACCGCGTCGGGCGAGGAGGCGACGGTCGACACACCACTGGGCGCAGTGAGCGTCGGAACCTTCACGATCGAGAGAGCTCGCATGACTGCTGCTGTACGGGGCGAGGACGAGGCATCGTTGCGAGTCCTGATCGAGCGAAGTTCTGAACTGAAGGGCGAACTCGTCGCCTTCGCCCAGGGCGCCCGCTTCGACCGGTGGTTGACTCCCCTCCTGCTGGAGGCAGCCGGGCCTGAGCGGCGGCTGGACGAGGCCGAGGCGGTCCGGATCACCGACCACTTCATCCTCCGGTACCGCCTGCCCGACGGGACCACCGTGGTGGACCGGTTCGTCGCCGGACGGCAGGACTTGGCCGAATTCGACCGGGAGACGCTGCTCGGCTGGCGCGACCCGGTCGAGGGCGTCTTCGAGATCCGGCACAAGGACGGGGACGCCGTCGTCCTGCTGAACCTGATCGACGACCTCGAATACCGCACGTACTCGAACGTCGGGCGGGCGGCCTTCCGCGGAATGTCCAAGGGGGGATTCCTGCACGCCTGCCTGGTGCCCGTCCACTCGGCCGACGGGGCGTGGCTGATCTCGGGCGCGATGTCGCACTACCCGAAGTCCAGCGCCACCGAGATCGCCCGGGCCGCGCTCCAACTCGCCGCCAGTAACCCCTCCTTGGTCTTCCGCAACCCCGCGAAGGCCGAACAGGGATGGGAGTCGATGCGGGCGGACCGGGCCGCGTTCATCGAGTTCTGCGGCAGCGACGAACTGGTCCTTCCCCCTGCCGAGGCCGAGGAGAAGCTCAACTCCTACTACCGGCACCGGCAGGAGGCCGCCGTCGCCGAGAATCCCGACCGGACCCGGGGCGGGCGGCTCCCCGGCCCGGCCTTCCCGGCCTTCGAACTGCCGGCAGAGCTCGCGGACTCGGACACGGTCGGCGTCATCTACGACGAGGTCGACGGACTCAACTTCTACGCCGACTACGGGATGCTCCGGGACCTCTTCGCCGAGCCGGCCCTCGCGGGCCGCAGGCCGTACCAGGACGTGCTGCGCGCCTACCTGCGCGAGGAGTCGATCGCGCCACTGCCGATCCGCCGGCTGGCCGCCGCCCACCCGGAGACGGTCGACGCGGTGTTCCGGAAGCTGCTGCGGAAGCCGGGATTCACCTGGGGCGAGCACGGTGAGGAACTGCTGCGCCGCCGCAAGCCCTGGTACTACGAGAGCGAGCCCCACCCCGGCGTCTCCGTGATCGGCGAGCGCCTCGGCGAACTCGCCGCCGGCACCGGACGGCCGAAGTTCAGCAGGGCGCCGCGCGCGCCGCGTCGGCCCGGCCGTCCGTAAGCGCGGTCGTCGGCTTTCGGTGATCAGGAACGACAACCGGATACAACGGCCCGCCGCCAGGATCTTCTGCTCTCGGCCCACCGGTGGACGGCACGAGCGCCGGTGCGGACCGGCTCCGCGTCGGGCTCAGCGCTGCAGCCAGCTCAGCAGGGCCGTCGCCGTGAAGACGGTGCCCGACGCCAGGTAGACCGTGCGCGGGGCCAGCCACCTCGGGCCTTCCGGGGGCCGGGGCTGCGGGGGTGGAGCCAGCAGCGCGTCCGCGAAGGCCCGGGCGGTCGGCGGTCGGTCCGCCGGGTCGACGGACATCGCGGCCCGGAGCAGCACGGCCACGTGCGGCGGCAGCTCCGCTCCGGCCGGGAGGGCCGGGAGCGTGGAGACGGTCGGCCGGTCGGTCATCATGGCGGTGGCGCGTCCGCCCGGGCCGAACGGCTTCTGCCCGGTCAGCAGTTCGTAGGCCACGACGGCCAGCGCGTACACGTCGGCCCTCCCGTCGAACCCGCCGGTCTGGAAGGCCTGTTCCGGCGCCATGTACGCGGGCGTGCCCGTGGTCACCGTCAGCCCGGACGCGTCGGCCAGTTGCTTGGCGCTGCCCAGGTCCGCCACCAGTACCTCGGCGGGCGCGGGGCCGGCGGTGAGCAGCAGGTTGGACGGTTTGACGTCGCGGTGCACCACGCCCGCCTCGTGCAGGACCTGGACCGCGTAGCCCGCCTCCGCGGCCAGCCGCAGCGCCTCCTGCGGGTCGCACTGGCCGACCCGGTCGGCCAGGGTGCCGCCGAGCACGTGGTCCATGACGAAGTAGGGCCGGTCCTCCTGCACCCCGACGTCGTGCACCCGGACCACCCGCGGGCTGGCGATCCGGCGCAGCAGCCTCGCCTCCGCCAGGAACCGCTCGCGCACATCGGCGTTGGCGGCCCAGTTCTCGGCCAGCACCTTCACCGCGACCTCGGTGTCGAGCTCCGGATCGTAGGCCTTCCAGACCGTCGCGAAGGAGCCGGCTCCGAGCCGCTCCAGAAGGAGGTAACGGCCGAGCTTGCGCATGTGGCAGCATTCTGCCGGAGTCGGGTGGAGTGCGGAACTCCCATTCGGCGGACGGGACGCCGGGCGGGATGCCGGGTGGGACGGAACGGGGGGATCCGGGTGTTCGAGGAAGGCGAGCTGGAACGGCTCGTGGCGGCTGCTCGGGCGGGGGACCCGGGGGCGATGGAGCACCTGCTGGCCAAGCTGCGGCCGGTGGTGATGCGCCGCTGCTCGCGCTTCCTGCCCCACCACGCCGACGCGGAGGAGGCCGCGCAGGACGCGCTGCTGTCCATCAGCACGCACCTGGGCGAGTACGGCGGCCGCGGCTCCTTCCTGGGCTGGGTGACGGTGATCGCCTCGAACGCCGCCCGGTCCACCTACCGCTCGATGCGCCGGCGCGCCGAGGACAGCCAAGCCGACCTCCCCGAGTCCGTGGACCCGCGCACCACCAGCGTCATCGCCGGGACCCGGCTCGACCTGATGGAGGCGCTGGCCGCGCTGGAGCAGCAGCACCCGGCCCTGGTGGAGTCCTTCGTGCTGCGCGACCTGGGCGATCTGACCTACGCCCAGGTGGCCCAGGAGCTGGAAACCCCGATGGGCACGGTCAAGGACCGGATCCAGAAGGCCCGCCGCTTCATGCGCGAGCGCCTGGTCACCGGTCCGTGAACGGCGGTCCCGCGGCGGGCGGCGGGCGCACCGCCGTCCGGCTCCGGTCCGCCGTCGCCGCCCTGGTGGCGGCCGCCGCGCTCGGGCTGGCGACCGGCCGGTTCGTCCTGCCGCCGCCCCCCGGCGGGGTCGGCGGGTCCGTCCCGACGTCCGCGTCCGCGCCCTTGACCTCCGGCTCCGGATCCGGCTCGCCGACCGGTGCGCTCGGAACGCCCGGTGCGCCCGGTGCGCCCGGTGCGCCCGGGCCCGTGACCACCGCGAACCTTCTGGAACCCGTGGCGTTCCGCCCGGAGGTCGCCACCGGGCGGATCCACGTCACCGACCGGTACGGCGACGGGGCCTACGCCAACGCGGCCTGCACCGGCGAGAAGACCCTCACTCAGACCCTGGGCGGGCCAGGTGCACACTTCCGCGGACTGATGACCAGTCTCCGCACCGACCCGGGCGACCCCACGCGGGCCACCGACCAGGTCGACCAGGTCGCCCGCGAGGTCGCCGCCGAGGCCCCGAGCCCTTCCCTGGCGCAGAACTTCACCGAGCGCCTGCTGCTGGAGTTGGTGCCCTGCCAGAAGGAACCGCCGGGGCACTGGGTCTACGGAAGGACCACGACGGTGCGGCTCGCCCCGGACGTCACCGCGAGCTGGATGGGCACCTACGAGGGGCTCCTCAACACCACCGGCAGAGCGCCGGAGGCTGTGGAGCCCTGCGGCGGCATCGCCGTACTGCGCAGCGGCAGCCACTACGGGGTGCTGGAGGTCCATGCCTGCCTGGGGACGGCCGCGATGGACCGCGTCGTCAGGACCGCTCTGTCACAGCTGTGAAACAGCCGCTCGGGGCTCCGACTTTCCTTCCTCCGGCGGCATCTCCCCCGTTGTACGAGGACGCAGCAGGCGTCCCGACCAGCAGGGGGACCAGATGACCGAGAACCAGGCCGTCCAGCAGAAGTCCGTTCGCCGCAGCCGGGTCGTCGCCGCGGCCTGCTCGGCCGCCGCGCTGATCGCGGTCGGCGTCGTCGGCACCCAGTCGGCCACCGCCGACGGGGTCGCGCGCAACGCCACGCCCAGCGCCGCGGTCGCCGCCCAGCCGGCCGCCGCCCAGTCGGCCGCCGCCGCGGTCCCCGCGCCCGGACTCGGCTCCGCCGCCCTCGTCCAGAGCGAGGACCAGGTCCGGCAGGGCCTGAGCCCGGTCGGCGCGACCGTCGCGCTGACCGGGCGCCAGGGGCTGTCTGCCTGCTCCGGCGAGGACACGATGCGCGACCTGACCAAGGGTCAGGCCACCGGGTACGCGTCCGTGACCTGGACCTTCGCCACCGACGGCCTCCTGACCGAGTCGGCCGCGAGCGCTCCCACCGGGACGGCGGCCGACGCCTGGGAGAAGAAGCTCGTCGCGCTCGTCCAGTCCTGCCAGGACGAGCCCGCCGGCCACTGGTACTACGGCACGGCCCACACCCTGACCGCCGCCGGCGGCACCGCCCACTGGTACCAGGCCTACCAGGGCGACGGCACCGTCGGCGGCGGGGTCGCGGTCCTGCGCAGCGGCACCAGGGTCGCCCTCGTCGAGCTCACCGGCCGCCCCACCGGCGCCCCGGCCGCGGTCGAAGGCATCACCACCGCGGCGCTGAACCGCCTCGCCTCCTGAACCGGTGGTCCCGCCCGCGCCGGCGGGCGGGGCCGCCTTCTTCCGTGATCCAGGACAGGCCTGCGCATACCGACGGTATGCTTGCCTCATGGCAGCCACCACGCGGATCACCGTCACCCTGCCCACCGAGCAGGTCGCCGAGCTGAAGAAGCTCACGGACAACGTCTCCGGCTACGTCGCCGAGGCAGTGGCCCGGCAGATCAGGCACCAACTGCTCGGCGAGGAACTCCGCCGCTACGAGGAGGAGCACGGCGCCTTCACGGAGGAGGAGCTCACTTCCGCGCACGCGAGGATCTTCGGTTCGTCCGAACCCGGCGGCGGAGCGGCCGCCGCGTGAGTGAGCGCATCGAGACCGTCGTCCTGGACTCCCAGGGAATGTCCGCCTGGATCTCGCAGGACCGTGGCGCCCTCGCACTGATCAAGGCGTTCCATGCGATGGCGGCCGGTCTGGTGATCGGCGCCAACACCATCGTGGAGATCTCGCACGCCAAGGCGAACACCGCCCGACTGAACTGGGTCCTCTCCCAGGTCCGGATCGAGCCGGTGACAGAGCATGCCGCCAGAGCCTCCGCGGCACTGCTCAAGCAGGCCGGTCTGCACGGCCACAAGTACGCCATCGACGCCACTGTCGCCGAGATGGCGCTCCGCCTACCAGGGCCGGTCGCCATGCTCACCTCGGACATCGACGACATGGCCAGGCTCTGCGGCGACCGGGTCCGGCTCATCGCGATCTGAGCCGGACCCGGCCGAACGCGGCGACGCCGGCCGCACCGCCTCCCGCCCCCTGCTTCAGGGGTGCGGCCGTTGGGCGGGGAGGTGGACGGGGTGGGTCGGGGTGGTGCGGCGGGCGAGGTCGGCGAGGGTGTCGAAGAGGATGTCGCCGATCAGGACCGGCTCGCGGGAGGGCGGCGGGGCGTCCTCGGGGGCGGTCGGGGGGCTCTCGTCTCGGACCTGGCGAGTTGGCATGGCTCTTCCTGCCGACGGGGTGGCCGAGGGGAGTCCTGCCCGGTCGGGGGCGGTGGGACACCCCGGGGGCGGGGTGATCGGCCGGAAACCGGTGCGGCCGGGGCCGAAACGTGCCGCAAAGATCGATCCGGGAGCCGGGCCACCCACCCCGGTGACCTCCCGGCGGCGGTGGGCGAAGATGGGGCGGTGACCACACCGCGCACCGCTCCCCCGATCCGGCTGATCGCCACCGACCTGGACGGCACCCTGCTCTGCTCCGGCGGCACCGTCACCGGGCGCACCGCCGCCGCCCTGGCCGCCGCCGAGGCGGCCGGGATCCAGGTGGTGTTCGTGACCGGCCGCCCGCCGCGCTGGATGCAGCAGGTGAGCGCGCACATCGGCGGCCACGGGGTGGCGATCTGCTCGAACGGCGGCGCCGTGGTGGACGTGCGCCGCGGCGAGCTGCTGGAGTCGTTCCCGCTGGGGGAGGCGGAGGCGCTCGCCGTGGTCGGGCGGTTGCGGGCCAAGCTGCCGGGTATCGCGTTCGCCTTCGAGTACCCGGCCGGGTTCGCCCGCGAGCCCGGCTACGAGGTGCGGATGTGGGGGCAGGACGAGAACCACCCGGTCGGTCCGGCGGAGGAGCTGCTCGGCGCCGGCGGTCCGGTGCGCGGGCTGTTCAAGCTGCTCGCCAAGCACCCGGACCTGGACCCGGACAAGCTGCTCGGCGAGGCCAGGGAGGCCGCGGGCGGCCTCGCCGAGATCACCCGCTCGGCGCCGATCCCGCTGCTGGAGATCAGCGCGCCCGGCGTCACCAAGGCCAGCACGCTGGCCCGTTGGTGCGCCGGGCGGGGGATCGGCCGGGGCGAGGTGGTGGCCTTCGGCGACATGCCGAACGACCTGGAGATGCTGGCCTGGGCCGGTACCGCGTACGCCGTCGCCAACGCCCACCCGCAGGTGCTGGCGGCGGTGGCGCAGCACACGGTGAGCAACGAGCAGGACGGCGTCGCCGCGGTGCTGGAGGAGATCCTCCGACACCGCGGCGAGTAGGCGAGCGGGCGAGTAGGCGGGCGAGCGGGCGAGCAGCGGCGGGCCCGGGGCCCGGTTACCCGAAGCGGCCGTTGACGTAGTCCGAGGTCCGCTGGTCGCGCGGCTGGTGGAAGACCTGCTCGGTCGTCCCGTGCTCGACGATCCGGCCCGGGGTGTCGTGGGTGGCCAGGAAGAACGCGCAGGTCTGCGAGACGCGCTGGGCCTGCTGCATGTTGTGGGTGACGATCACGATGGTGAGCTGCCCGCGCAGTTCCGCGATCGTCTCCTCGACCCGGCGGGTCGAGGTCGGGTCGAGCGCCGAGCACGGCTCGTCCATCAGCAGGATGTCCGGCGAGACGGCCAGCGACCGCGCGATGCACAGGCGCTGCTGCTGGCCGCCGGAGAGCGAGCCGCCGGGGGCCTCCAGCCGGCCGGCCACCTCGTCCCAGAGGCCGGCCTGGCGCAGGCTGGTCTCCACCAGGTGCTCGCGCTCGTCCCTGGTGACCTTGATGCCGGCGAGCTTGAGCCCGCTGGCGACGTTGTCCTTGATGGACATCGCCGGGAACGGGTTGGGCCGCTGGAACACCATGCCGATCCGGCGGCGCACCTCGGCCGGGCGGCGGCCGGGACGGTAAACGTCGTCGCCGTCCAGCAGCACCTCGCCGGAGAGCGCGGCGCCGCGGACCATCTCGTGCATCCGGTTGAGGATCCGCAGGTAGGTGGACTTGCCGCAGCCGGACGGTCCGATCAGGGCCGTCACCTCGCCGGCCGGCATGGTGAGCGAGACCCGCTCCAGCACCTTGTGGGCGCCGAACCAGGCGGAGACGTCGCGGGTCTCCAGCCCGGCCAGCACGGGCTCCTCGGGGTAGCCCTGGTAGTGCGCGTCCTGCGGGTAGAGCAGCTGCTGCCCGCCGTGTCCTGCCGGTCCGCCGTGTCCTGCCTGTCCTGCCTGCCCTGCCTGCCCGCCGTGTCCGGCCGGTCCGGCGTAGCCGCCGTCGGTGCCCGCGGGGACGGCGGGCAGGGTGATCGTGGTCTCGGCCGAGTCGCCCGGCCCGTGGCTGGGCGGTACGTCGGTCATCGGTGCATCCGTCATCGGTACGGTCCTCCGGGCGCGCGTCAGTAGAGATTGGGCAGCAGGGCGGCGGCGTTCTCGTAGACCGACCAGAGCAGCGCGCCGATGACCGGCGCGAGGCTGAGGTAGGCGGCCGAGCGGTGCCAGTACCGGGCCAGCACGACGACGGCGACCACCGCGCCGAGCAGTCCCAGCGTCCACAGCTGCAGCGCGGCCAGCGCGCCCTTGTCGGCGGCCAGCGCCTTGTCGTACGGCACGGTGGCGGGGCGTCCGCCCGGGTTGGCCACCGGGTCGCCGTCCAGCCGGGCCCCGATCATCACCGTCGACTCCGGGATCCAGTCGGAGTCGCTGGTCACCAGCACCAGCCGGTTGCGGACCGGGTCGACGATCGGGTGGTCCTCGTCGCCGTACACGTTGACGGTGTAGGTGAACCTGCCCTGGCCGGTGGTGGCCTCGATCTTGTCGCCGACCCGCAGCTTGTTCAGCTCGCCGAACGGCGCCCCGAAGGTCGCCCCCCGGCCGAACAGCACCGCCACCCCGGTCTGCCCGGGCAACGCGGTGTCCCGGCGGTGGCCGGGGCCGCGCATGAGGTCCCGGCCCGTGGTGCCCTCCACCACGACCGTCCGGTGCAGTCCGATCGCCGGGATGTCCAGCAGCGCGACGGGGGAACCGTCGGCGGCCTTGCCGGTCGGGGCGGTCGCCTTGCCGAGCTGGTCCCGGAAGGACTTGTACACGGTGGACTGGAAGTGCTTCTGCTGGACGTGCGACAGGGTGAACAGATAGCCGACGAAGCCCATGGTGAGCGCCGCGAGCAGGCTCACCGCCCAGGCCGCCTGGAGGAACCTGACCCGCTTGGCCGTCCGGCCGGAGCCGTCGGACCCGGCCGGCGCGGTCTCCGGGACCGGGGCCGGAGCCGCGGGCGGTGCCGGGGCCGCCGGGGACGGCACGGACGGCGCCGTCCCGGCGGGCTTCTCCAGGGCGGGCGCCGTCATGACCGGCCGCCCGTCTGCGAGCGGCGGCGCAGCAGCCGACGGCCGAGCAGCGGCGGGACGATGACGACGGCGAGCAGTTCGAGCGCGGTGAGCGTGCTCAGGGTCCAGTCCTCCGGGCGGCCCGCGACCTCGACCACGTCCGCGGCCACCTCGGTGGCGGTGCCGCTGCCGCGGCCGCGCGCGACCACCTGGCCGGTCTGCGGGTCGACGACCTCCTCGACGCCCTGGCCGTCGCCCCCGTCGACCGCCGCGCCCGGGTCGCCGGCCGCGGCGTTGGGGTCGGCCGCCGGCGCGCCGGTGCCGGCGTCACCGCCGGTGCCGCCCGTGGTGCCGGCCCCGCCGGTGGTACCCGCGCCGCCGGTGGTGCCGGTGGTACCCGTGCCGCCGGTGGCGCCCGGGGTCTTGGTGGTGCCGGCGCCACCGGTGGTGGTCTTGCCGGTGGTCCCGGTACCGCCGCTCGCGGCAGCACCGCCGCCCGAGGTGGCGCCGCCGGAGGAGCCGGCACCGCCGGTGGCCGCACCACCCGAGGTGGCGCCGCCGGTGCTTCCGGCACCGCCGGTGGCCGCACCGCCGGAGGTGGCGCCGCCGGTGCTGCCGGAGCCGCTGGTCGGCTTGCCGTTGACGACCTTGCAGTCCAGCGGGGTGCCCTTGGTGTCGCACTCGCTGGGCATCGGGGCGCTGTCCAGGATGGTGAGCTGGCCCGCCGCGTTCAGCGTCGGGTTGGCGCAGCCGGCCAGCGTGTCCGGGTTGACGGTGCTGGCGTTGCCGGGGATGTGCTGGGTCTGGAGCAGACCGCCGCGGACCAGGCCGCGCGGGATCGGCGAGTAGCCCAGGTCGTCGGCCTCGCCCTGGCCCTGGCAGAGCACGTAGGAGAGGAAGCGGCTGAGCGCCCCGCCCTTGTCGTTGCTGAACTTCGGCAGCGCCTGGAGGGAGTTGGTGCGCGGCACGATCAGGTAGCTGTAGCTGGACAGCGGGTACGAGCGCTTGTCGCCGTTGGCGTAGACGCCGTCGAGGTTCTGCTGGAGGTAGTTCGGGTCGTCCGGCGCGGTGTTGTCGTCGACGCCGCGGACCTTGGCGGCGGTCAGCGCGACGGCCACGTTGGAGGCGGTCGGCAGGGTGTAGTAGCCGGCCGGGTTGAGGACCTTCGCCACCGGCCAGTCGCTGCGCTTGGCGAAGGCGTACTCGTCGTAGCCGATGGTGCCCTCGCCGGAGCTGGCCTTGATGTAGGTGGCGACGACGTCCGAGCCGCTCTGCGCGGTCATCCGGCCGGAGGGCGGGAAGAACTCGGTGTAGTCACCGCAGGCGACGCCGTTGACCGACTTGCAGTACTCCTCCCACTGCGAGGGGAAGGAGTGGCTCATCCAGCGGGTGAACTGCGCGGTCGCGCCGGAGCCGTCGGAGCGGACGACCGGGGTGATCGGAATGTTCGGCAGGGCCTTGCCGTAGTCCGCGGTGATCTTCGGGTCGTTCCAGTTGGTGATCTTGCTGGTGAAGATGTCCATGATCGTCTGCGTGGACAGTCGCAGGTCGCGGACCTGCTTGCCGCCGACCGTCAGGTGGTACATCAGCGCGGTGCCACCGGCGGTGATCGGCACGTACGAGTAGCCGTAGACGACCTTCTCGACGCCGGCCAGTCCGGCCCGCTGGGCGGCGTCACCGGCGCCGGTGTCCGCCCGGGTGCGGAAAGGCACGTCGGAGGCGCTGAAGTCGTTCCGGCCGGTGTTCCAGTCCTGGCGGCCGACGGCCGAGCCGACCGCGTTGAAGTCGATCTGGATGCCCTGCGGGCCGACGTCCTGGCGCCACTGGTCGATCGCCGGGAAGGCCCAGCTGGAACCGCTCGCGGTCAGCGCGACGGCCGCGTGTGCCGGGGGGGCCTGCGCCAGCAGCGCCGAGCCGGCCGCGAGCAGGGTGGACAGCAACACGCCCAAGGGGCGGGTCAGGGGGCGGCGTGCGGCCTCCCGCGACATGGGAACTCCTCTGGTGCGGAGGGTGGCGGATCGGAACATCAGTGCTCCCCGGTGGCGATGGCGGGCCGCGACGGCGCGGCGGCGGACGGCCGGACGGGGGAGTCGGCGGACGCGGTGACGGACGCGGTGACGGACGTGGCGCCGGACGTGGCGCCGGGGGCCGCTCCGAAGGACGGCGCGGCGGCGGACGGCCGCGCGGCGCGGGCCTGCCGCTCGGCCCGGGCCAGCCGGCGCTTCTGGCGGCGGTTCATGTCACCGGCGGCGCGGCCGCCGAGGACGCGGGCGGTGACGAACAGGATCATCACCACCGCCATCAGCGTGAGTCCGGCGGCGAAGGCCCGGGCGACCATCTGGTCGACCGGCAGCTTGACGTAGCTCCAGATGTAGAGCGGCAGCGAGATCTGGTGGCCCTCGAAGGGGTTGGCGTTCATCCGGGAGGTGAAGCCCGCGGTCAGCAGAACGGGCGAGGTCTCGCCGACCGCGCGCGCCATGCCCAGCACGACGGCTGTCACCAGGCCGCGCTTGGCGGTCGGCAGGACGACGTTCCACACCGTCCGCCACTGGCTGCCGCCGAGCGCGTAGGACGCCTCCCGCAGGGTGCCGGGAACGAGCCGGATGACCACCTCGGCGGCCCGGGTGACGATCGGCATCATCATCACCGTCAGCGCCAGCGAGGCGGCGAACCCGCTCTTGTCGAATCCGAAGGTGAGGATGACGACGCCGAGGATGAACAGGCCGGCGACGATCGAGGGCAGCGCGGTCATCGCCTCGACCAGGGTCCGCACCGGGCGGGCCAGCCGGCCGCCCACCTCGGACATGAAGACCGCCGCGGCGATGCCCAGCGGAACGGCGAACAGCGTGGCCAGGCCGAGCTGTTCGAGCGAGCCGACCACCGCGTGGATCGCGCCGCCGGAGGTGATCGGCGACAGCGAGGCGGTCCTGTCCATCGTCTCGGTGAAGAAGTTCCCGTGCTGGGCGGCCTCGTAGCCGCGCGAGGCGACATAGCCGATCTGGTCGGCGATCAGGCCGATCACCAGCGCACCGGAGCTCCAGGCCACCACGGAGACCAGGCATTCCCGCACCATCAGCCCGCCCCACTGGAGGCGGCCCAGGCCGTAGTAGCCGACCAGGAAGAGCAGGTACCAGCAGAGCAGGAAGCCGAGCACGCCGCTGAACGGCAGCACCCGCTCGTACAGCACCCAGTCGAGCCCGAGGGATCCGACGAGCGCGCCGAGGACGGTGAACACGTCCTCGCGGGTGACTCCACCCAGCTTGAGCTTCCGTTCCGGGCCGGTGGCCGCCGGTCCGGGCGCGGCGGTCGGCGCGGACGCGGAGCCCGGCGCGGCGGTCGGCGCGGAGCCCGGCGCGGCGGTCGGCGCGGACGCCTCGGCGGGCGCCTTGTCCAGGGTGGTCATCGGTACGTCCCTTCACGGCGGCGGAGCGGTGGCAGCGGCCGGGGCCGGGGCCGGCGGTCCCGGCGGCGGGTTCTCTGAGCAGCCATGGATCAGTCCGCCGTCGCCGCGCCGGAGCGGGAGCGGTTGATCACGAAGCCCGCGCCCACGTTGACCAGCAGGGTGAGCGCGAACAGCACCAGACCGGCCGCCATCAGCGCGGACAGCGACAGCGAGTCGGACTCGCCGAACCGCAGCGCGATCAGGGCGGAGATCGAGTTGCCGCCGTTCTCCAGGATGTGCGTCATCGGCTTGAAGCTCGGCGAGATGATCAGCGCGACCGCGATGGTCTCGCCCATCGCGCGACCGAAGCCGAGCATCACCGCGCCGATCACACCGCCGCGCCCGAACGGCAGCACCACGGTGCGCACCATGCCCCACCGGGTCGACCCCAGCGCGTACGCGCCCTCGCGCTCCCCCTGCGGGGCTTGCGAGAACACCTCGCGGCTCAGTGAGGTGATGATCGGGATGATCATCAGTGAGACCACCACGCCCGCGATGAAGGTGGACGAGGTGTAGGAGGTGCCGATGTCGCCGGTCCGCACCTTGAGGAAGGGGATCGTGTCACCGACGTGGTTGGTCAGCCAGCGCGAGACGCCGATGATCCGCGGCTGGAGGAAGAACAGACCCCAGAGGCCGTAGACGATGCTGGGGATGGCCGCCATCAGGTCGACCAGCGAGATCAGCACGGCACGCAGCCGGAGCGGCGCGTACTCGGAGATGAAGATCGCCGCGGCGATCGCCACCGGGACGGCGATGACCAGGGCGATGACCGCGATCAGGAGGCCGTTCGGAAGCACCGCGGCGATACCGAAGTTGTGCGCCTGTGTCTGCCACTTCGTCTCGGTGAAGAAGTCGAAGCCCACCGCCTTGAGCGCCTGGGAACCGCGCAGCAGCAGGAAGAAGGCGATCAACCCCATGATCGCGAAGACGGAGAGGCCGGCCGTCCGCAGCAGGCCGCGGAACACGCGGTCGCCGTTGGTGGCGGGGGCGGTGATGGTGCGGGGTACATCGGGGTCGGGCTGGCGTGGAGCCTCGGCGTACGGTGCCGCGGGCTCGGCGGCGGCTGTCATGGTCTGCTCTCCGGCGCGCTCGGTGGAAAGTGCTCGGTCCAGGGATCCGTGGACAGGGGCCGCCGCCCCGGCGCGGAACGCCGGGACAGGGGTTCCCGCCCCCGGGAAGGGGACTCGGCGGGGCCGGGACAGCGGCCCCGCCGAGTCCTCACCGTTCGGGCGGTGTCAAGGACGGCGGACGATCCGCGTCCACGCGGTGCGGACGGCTCCGACCGCCCGCGTACCGGCGGCAGTGCCGCCCAGCAGGAGCGCGGCCGGACCACCGACCAGGAGCACCAGACCGGCGATCAGCGCGATCGGCAGCAGCAGCCGCGCCCCACCTGACCGGTCCGGCGCCGGCGAACCCGCCGCCACCGGCGCCGCGGCCAGCGGGCCGGCGCTCCGGCCCGGCGTCGCGGCCTGGCCGGCTCCCGTGCCGGGCTTGGCCCCGGGCTGGGCCGCCGGGACGCCGGTGCCCGCGGCCGTGCCGGTCCCGCCGGTGGTGCCGGTGGTCCCGGAGCCGAGGCTGCCGGAGGAACCCGAGCTGCCGGAGCTGCCGGAGCTACCGGAGGAGGTCGAGCTGCCGGAGCTGCCCGAGGAGGTCGACCCGGTGCTGCCGCTGTCGGTCACCGGGGTGGTGTCGGTCCCGGTGGAGCCGGTGGTCCCGGTCGTCCCCGTGGAGCCGGTGCCACCGGAGGAGCCGGTGCCGCCGGTCGTGGTCTCGGCCGGAGCGCCCCCGGTCGCGCCGGTGGTGCCCGTAGCGGGCTGCTCCGGCTTCTCCACCGGCTGTTCGGGCTTCTCCACCGGCTCGACCGGCGGCTTCTGGTTGCCCGGCCACTTGCCGTCCTGCGCCTCGACGTGCCCGATCGCCTCCTGGGCCTGCGCCCGCTGGTCCTTGGTGAGCGCCAGGAAGCCGTCCGGCAGCCGGCCCGGCTCCACGCCGTAGAGCTGGCCGGTGGTGGTGACGGAGTTCAGGAACCTGGCGACCGCGGAGGTCTTCGCCGCGGAGAGCCCGCCGGTGGGCGTCATGGCGTACTGGACCACGGTCAGCGGGTAGGCCCGCTGCTCCTTGGAGTACGCGCTGCCCGACTCACCGTAGGGCACCAGCTGGGTACCGGTCGCGGCGTCCACCGGCATGGTGCTGACCGCCGCGAGGAGCGAGTCGCGGGACGGCGACACGAATGCGCCGGCCTCGTTCTGGAGCGCCGCCTCGGAGAGGCCATAGGCCTTGGCCTGCCCGCTGTCCATGATCGCGAACAGCGTGCGGTTGCCGATCGGCTGGGCCGCGTAGCCGGGGTGGGTGCCGTCGGCCATCGGCGCGGCCTGCTTCGCGGTCACCACACCGTCCTGCAGGTCACGGAGCACCTTGTTGAGACTGGTCTGCAGCGGGTTCCACTCGTACTGCTTCCAGTGCTTCAGGTGGTCGGCGATCGGGGGCTGCCCCGCCGGCTGGACCGCGCCGGTGTCGTCCTCCCGGACGAACTGGTCGATCGGGTAACCGTGGAAGGTCGGCACCATGTAGCGGGGGTTGACCTTGGTGCCCCACGGGTCCGACTCGCCCGCCATGAACCGCGCCGCCGCAGCGTCGTTGGCGACCCACGAGGTCAACCTGACCGTCAGGTCGGTGGCCGTGCCGAGCACGATCGGCAGCGTGTACTCCGGGCCCCGGCAGGCCGGCCACTTCAGGCCGCTCGAGGCCGGAAGCTGGTTCAGCTGCTTGAACTCCTCGTCCTCGAAGATGCAGAACGGATTGCCGTCCACCGACTCCATCCTCAGACCCGGTGCCCGGTAGGTCTGCGTCAGCATCTTGGCCACCAGCCGGGCGTTCAGCCGCATGTCGCGGATCTGCCGGCCGGCCTCCGGGTCGTCCACCCAGAACACGACCGAGATGCCGGTGGTCGCCAGGGGCGTGTAGACGTACGGCCGCTTGGGTGCCCCCGTGTCCGGAAGCGCGGTCAGACCCAGGTCCAGCCGGGTGCCGTTGAGGAAGGACTGGCGGGCCTGCGGCTCACCGCCGCCGGAGGAGTACTGGATCCCGAGCGGGGACTTGTCCAGGCAGAGCCCGGTGATCCACTGCTGCATGGCCCGGTTGGCCATCTCCAGGCCGGAGGTGACGACATCGGCGGCCGCCGAGCCGCACTCGTCCGGCGTGGGTGCGAAGTCGATCCCGACGACGGCCCGCTGCGCCCAGGCGCACATCTCGCCCGAGTGCACCCCGGTCGTCGGGTTGTCGGACCCGTCGATCACGAAGTCCGAGGCGGTGTTGAAGACGCCGTCGAGGTCCAGCATGTGCTCGTTGCAGTCCGGGGCACCGCCGCGCATGCCGTAGAGGTCGGCCGCGTCCCCTCCGTAGTTGGGGACGACCGCGATGGAACACGGGTGCGTGGCGTCGCAGTTCAGGGACGGGCTGAGACGCTTCGAGCGCACCTCGAACGCCGCGGTACCGGAGCCGTCCGCGCCGGTGACCGAGATCCGCATGTTCGACGGGAGGTCCGGCTCGTTCACACCGGCGGGCAGCGCGGGCTGCTCGAACCCGAGCTCGGGCTTACCGCCGTACAGGGAACTGCCGTAGCAGTCGGTGATCTTGGGGTCGAGGCCGCGGCACTGGTAGATCCGCACCGGGTAGAGCACCGTGCTGGAACGCTGCTGCACGGACTTCGCCGGCGCACCGCTCAGGTCCACGCTCGGAGTGAAGCCGCTCCAGGAGACCTGGATCACCTGGTCCGTGAGGCTTTCCGTCTGGGAGACGGTGACACTGCCCTCGTCCCCGTAGTCCGGGACCTGCCCCGGACGCCAGACCTTCGGTCCCTTCACCGTGACCGACGAGGCCGCGTGCGCCTCGGTCACCCCACCCAGCCCGACCGGTACCGCCACCAGGGCACCCACCACGGCCAGGACAAGCGTCAGCGAGGGTAGTCGCCGACGCCACCGCCCTCGCTCTCTCGGTTCGGGTACGCGGAATCTCATGGCTGGCACCTCCGGGATTTGCGAACCGCCCCGGAGGGCGGCACGAGGGAATGGTCGCGCTCAGGCTGACGGCTCCGGTTGCCTACTATTCGGCCAGCCCTACATGGCCGGATCAGGTCGACCGGATGTACGAGACGACAACGCGACGACTCCGTACCGGAGTTGGGAACTCCGTAAGCGGGCGAGCCCGCGCGTGGGCGCGGGCTCGCCGTCATACGGGAACTGCAAACTGACTGATGATCAGCTCGCGGGGGTGAAGTTGACGGCGAGCGAACCCACCGACTGGCCGCCCGTGAAGAACGAGGTCTTGAGCTTGGAGTCCAGGTACTGCGCACCCGCCGGGTCCACCTGGAGGTCGGTCGAGGTCAGGGTCTGCACGCCGTTGGCGCGGGAGACCTGGCTGTCGCCGGCCGGGTCGAGCAGCGCCACCGGGGTGGTGCCGCCGACCGGGACGCCGGTGATCTGCCAGTTGCCGACGCTGAAGTGCAGCTGCTTGAAGGTGGCGCTCTTGCCGGTGAACAGGTTGATGAAGAGCAGGCCGCCACCGAGGTCGATGTCGCCGTAGTAGGCGGCCAGGTCACCCGAGCCGCCGGTCACCGGGAAAGTGGTGGTGATGCCGGTGGTGGCGTCGTACGCGGGGTCGGCGGTCGGCAGCGGGATGACGACGATGCCGTTGAGCGCCTGGTCCTTCAGGAAGGTGGTGCTGGAGGTGACCACCGCGCTGCCGGTGGCCGCCGTGGCCGCCGGGGCCGCGTCGGCGACAGCCGCACCGCTCATCCCGGTAACGGCGAGAACGACGGCGGCACTGGTCGCGGCGAGGCGGGCGCGGGTACGGGACATGCTGGACTCCTTGGGAGAGGTGAAAGTGGTGCTGGGTGGTGCAGACGGCAGCCGTGCGGTGCCGCCTCGACGGCCTGCCGGCCCACGCGATGCCCGGCGTGACCGACCGGCCGAAGTTCTCGGATTCCCCCGGATCAGGCGCGGCTCACGCTTCCGCAGGCGTTCTTCGGAAGCGGGATGAAGCCGTAGTCCGCGACGGCGGCGGCACCGGCGGCGTTCATGCAGATCCAGCCCTGGGTCCCGAAGATCGCCTTGAGCGCCGCGGCGTGAACGTCGCCCGCGTCCCAATCGGCGCGCCGGACCACGTTGTTCACCACCCGCCCGTAGGTCGTGTTGGCGAAGGCGGGACTGACCCTGCCGAGCACCGGATCGACCGGCGCGATCCCGTTGATGCTCCGAATGGTCATCGGTCCTGCGGCGTCCGCACCGGAGGCATGTCCCCGGTACACCTGGCCGGCGTAGTGGCCGACGGAGTACGGGAGGACGACATCGTCGTCGTCGAGCCACGGGTCGGTTCCCTGGTCCTCGATCTGATCGGTCCTACTGACCACGCAGGCGCCCGGCACCAGGTCCGTACCCTGGTTGACCGTGCGCAGGAAGTGGGCCCGGACGGCCGAGCCCACGAACGGCAGCCGGGGCTTGATCGTTGCGTCGGGGAGCGTCGGATCGATCTGCCGCCAGTTGGTGACGGTGCACTCGTAGATATTCTTGAGCTGGGCGGAGGTGAGGTTCGCCGGCGCGTGACCGGATCCCTTCGCGGCCCAGGACACCGCGTCCTTGGCAAGTGCGACGAAGTTGTTCGCCGAGGTGTCCTCCGGAGACGCGCGCGGGCTGCGCTCCACCCGGGCGAAGTCCACCGTCGCACTGGTGGTGTTCGTCAGCGCCCGGAGCCCGGCCTCGGCGCCCATCGGCCGGGCGATCGCCGCCGCCCCGCTCTTGGGCACGATCGGTGACGGCCCGACCGCGTCCCAGCTGTACAGCCGGGGCGAGGTGGTGTCGCCGTTCCCGGCGAGAAAGGCGTTGTAGTCCTGAGAGAGCCGGCTGAGCAGAGCCGCCGAGGAGTGCCCGCCGACCCCGACGATGTCCGTGGCAGCGGGAGTCCACGGATCGGCGACGGCCGGACCGCCGCCGAGTCCGACCGCCGACGAGAGGGCGAGAGCCGTGCTCGTCAGGAGCCTGACGATGGCCTTGCGCATGTTCCAGGTCCTCCAGGGGACTGCCGGCCGCGGCCGGACGGTGGGTCAGCTGTGGCTGGTGGAGCCGCAGGCGGCGGGGGGCAGGGTCAGGAAGCCGTGGGTCCTGATGAGCGCGGTGGCCACGGAGTTGCCGCAGATCCAGCCGCGGTTGCCGAAGACGTTGCGCAGGGCCTGGCCGTGGGCGTCGGTGGCGGTCCAGTCGGCCTGACGCACCACGTCGGACACGAGGCGCCCGAAGGCGGTCACGGTGAACGTCGGGTTGATCGTCTGCGCGGTCGGATTGACCGCGGCGATGCCGTTGATGTTGCGGACCGTGAGCCGGCCGGGTGCGTCGGTGGTGGTCGAGCGGCCGTAGTAGACCTGCCCGACGTAGTGGCCGACCGAGTAGGGGAACACCGCGTCGGGGTCGTTGAGGACAGGGTCGGTGCCCTGGTTCTCCTGGAGGCCGTTGGTCACGCACGGCCCGGACGTCGGGTTGCCGATCGCGGTCAGGAAGACCGAGCGCGTCCCGGAGCCCGGCGTCGGGAGGAAGGGCTTGATCGTCGCGTTCGCCAGCGAGGGGTCGATCTGCTGCCAGTTGGTGATCGCGCAGCTGTAGATGCCCTTGAGCTGGGCCGCGCTCAGGTTGGCCGGGGCGTGGCCGCCGTTCGTCGCGGTCCAGGACACGGCGTCCTTGGCCAGGGCGACGAACAGGTCCGTGGTCGGGTCCCCGACCTGCGGGCCTCGGTCGGCCCGGACGAAGTCGATGCCGGAGGGCACCGCGTGGAAGGCCGCGAGACCGGTGCCGACGTCGTAGGGCCGGATGATCGCCGGGGCGCCCGCCTTGGTGGTGATCGGCGAGGGGCCGGTCGCGTCCCAGCTGCGGAGCCGGGGAGAGGTGGTGTCGCCGAGCCCGGTCAGATACGCGTCGTAGGCCGCCGAGAAGGCGTTGAGCAGCGGCCCGGTGGTGTGCGAGCCGACCCCGACGATGTCCTGGGCCAGGGGCACTGCGGGCGGGTCGGCGAGAGCCGGGCCGGCGGTGGTGGCCGCCAGCGAGCCGGCGAGTGCGGCGACTGCGAGCAGCTTGCCCGTGGTCCTGCGCATCGTTCCTCCTGCTGTGCCGGTGAGCCGTCCGGTGGGCCGGCGGCCACGGTCGCGAGCCCGTGGCCGCCGGTCGGTGCTGGTGGTGCGGTGGTGCTGGTGGCGCGGTGGCGCGGCGGTGCGGTGGTGCGAGCGGTGCGGGGTGGATCAGATGTGGGTGGTCGAGCCGCAGGCGCCGTTCGGCAGGGCCAGGAAGCCGTAGTTCTTGACGATGGTGGAGCCGGCGCCACCGTTGGTGCAGATGAAGCCGCCGACACCGAAGATCGCCCGCAGGGCGGCGGCGTGGGCGTCGCCCGCGTTCCAGTCGGCGCCGCGGACGACGTTGTAGACCACGCGGCCGTAGGTGGTGCCGGCGAAGCCGGACGCGATGGTCTTGTTGACGGTGTCGACCGGGGCGATGGTGTTGACGCTGCGGACGGTCAGCGGGCCCTGGACGTCGCTGCCGGCGCCCTGGCCGTAGTAGACCTGGCCGACGTAGTGCGCGACGGAGTAGGGAACGACGGCGTTGATGTCGTTCAGGGCCGGGTCGCTGCCCTGGTTCTCCTGGGTGCCGGAGGTGACGCAGGCGCCCGGGACGACCGGGGTGCCGCTACCGATGGTCTTCAGGAAGAAGGTGCGGGTGCCCGAGCTGGTCTGCGGCAGGAAGGGCTTGATGGTGGCGTTGGCCAGCGAGGGGCTGATCTGCTGCCAGTTGGTGATGGTGCACTCGTAGATGCCCTTGAGCTGGGCGGTGGACAGGTCCGCGGGGGCGTTGCCACCGTTCTTCGCGGCCCAGGACACGGCGTCCTTGGCGAGCGCGACGAACAGGTCGGTGGTCAGGTCGCCGGTCTGCGGGGCGCGGGAGGAGCGGGCGAAGTCGACCGTGGCGCTGGTGTTGGCACCCAGGGCCGTGATGCCGGCGCCGGAGCCGTTCGGGCGGGCGATCGAGGTCGCACCGGTCTTGGTGGTGATCGGGGAGGAGCCGGTCGCGTCCCAGCTGTACAGACGCGGGGAGGTGGTGTTGCCCGCGGCGGTCAGCGCGGCGTTGTAGCCGACCGACAGACCGTTCAGGACCGACTGGGTGGTGTCCGAGCCGACACCCACGATGTCCTGCGCGGCCGGCAGGGACGCCGGGTCGGCGACGGCGGTGCCGGCGGCGACGGTGGCGACCGAGGTGGCGATGGCGGCGATGGCGAGCAGCTTGGCAGCGGTCTTGCGCATGTTCCTCTTCCTCCGGTGGGAGAGCAGTACATCGCTGAGCCCGGGTACTGGTGGTCAGTCCCAGGAACCGGTGGCCACGTCCGCGGTGGCCGCTCCGGCAGTGCCGATCCTGTCGGTCGGCCCGGTTCCGTCGGAAGGGCCGACCGAGGCCGCCACCGATTGTCGATTTCTCGGTTCAGAGAGGTTTAGCGACAGGTCAGCCCGGTCGCGGAGGGTGGGAAAGTCGCAGGTGGGAGGCCGGTGACGTTCTTCTCCAGGTGGCGACTCGGGGGGTTGCCGGATACCTGGGCTTCACCGGAAGAGGGGGAAGGGCGGTTCTTGCGCCGGGCCAGCACGAGTAGCCGCCCGAAGGCGGCTGCGGGACGGCGGACGGGCCGTCAGAACGGCCAGCCGTCCTCCCGGCCGGGGCGGCGCGACTCCTGCCCCAGGCGCTGGAGACCGGACAGGAATCCGGTCACGCCGGCCCGGCACTGGTCGCGCCGGAGGTAGCCCCGGGCACTGCGGGCCACCGGCCCGGCCGCCTCGGCGGCGCCCGGACGGGTGGTGCGGACCGGCAGGTACGCCGTCCACACCCAGAGCCGGGCCTCGGACTGGCCGACGGTGCACCGCAGAGCGGTCCGCTCGATGATCAATTCACGGACGGCCTCGGCGAGTTCCAGCTCGTTGCGATAGGTGCGCACGCCGACGCCGAGCTGTCTGCCGTTCGCCGCGCGCAGCGCCCAGGACAGCGAACGGTCGCCGACCGGGACGGAGAGCAGGCGCGGCCCGCGCCGCTCAGCGGACATCGGATGTTCTCAACGACGGCCCCCGCTCCATCGGTTCGGGACGTTCGAGGGCCGGCTGTTTCGCCAGCAGCACCACGAAGCGCCGAAAGGCGTTCTGACAGGTCGCGTACCGCTCGTAGGCACGGCTGGACCGCACCTCCGGGAGGTTGCGGGTGCCCGGGACGACCCAGACCCACCCGATGCCGTCCCGGACGTGCGTGATCCGGGCGGTGAGCGCGTCGGCGACGACCCGTAAGCCGTCGAATCCGCGCTCCGCCTCCACGGCCGTCTCGTACGCGGCCGCGGTGACCGCGACAACACGCCCGTTCGACGCCTTCAGTTGCCAGCGGTACCGTCCGTCCGGCGCCCGTTCGGCCCGGAATCCCCCTCGACCTGCCCCTGCTGCGGTGTGACCGCGGCCAGACGCGTCCACTGCTCCCCCACGGTCCGGTTTCTCTCCGAGACGGGAGTAAAGCTATGTGTGCACACGAGAGCGCCGGAAGGCCACGAAATGCACAACTTTCTCCGTTGGCCGCGAAGTTCTCCCTCGTTAAACTTTCACCGACTGCACACCTTCCGCGCGCCAAGCACTCCCGCCGCCGCTGCGCGTCGTTCACCAACCGTTCGAGAATGTCCCGAGTCGCCCCGACCATTCCGACGAGTGCCCCAGCCCTCCCGACGGGCGCGCCAGAGCCTCCCGACGGGCGCGCCAGAGCCTTCCGACGTGCACTCCGACGGTCCCGACGGCCACTCAGAGCCGCGCCGTCCACCGCACCCTGGTGCCCCGGCCGTACGGCCCCGGCTCGTGCCAGGCGTCCCCGCCGAGCGCCTCGGCCCGCCGGGTCAGGTTGCGCAGGCCGCTGCGCCGCCCGCCCTCGGGGATGCCGACGCCGTCGTCGGTGACGGTCAGCAGGACGCCCGGGCGCCCGCCCCGGTCGAGCGACTCCGGGTCGCCGCCGACGGGCCGGCCGTCGTCGTCCAGGTGCACGGTCGCGTCGACCTCGGCGCCGACCCGGGAGGCCCGGGCGTGCCGGGCCGCATTGGAGAGCATCTCCCGCAGCGCCGCCAGCAGTTGACGGCCGGTCTTCTCGCCGACCAGGCTCTCCACCGGGCCGACGAAGGAGACCGAGGGCTTGAAGCCGAGCGCCGCCGCGGTCTGGCTGCACTCGCGCAGCACCCGGGTCCGCAGGGTGTCGGGCGCGTCGCCGTGGTCGTCGTGCTGGAGCGCGTAGATGGTGGTGCGGACCTCCTGGATGGTGGCGTCCAGCTCGTCGACGGCCTCGCCGATGCGGACCTTCACCTCGGGGACGACGGCGCGCCGGGCGGCCCCCTCCAGCATCATGCCGGTGGCGAACAGCCGCTGGATGACCAGGTCGTGGAGATCGCGGGCGATCCGGTCGCGGTCCTGGAAGACCGCGAGCCGCTGCTGGTCGCGCTGGCCCTCGGCGAGCCGCAGCGCGAGCGCGGCCTGCGAGGCGAAGGTCTCGGCCAGCTGCTTCTCGCCGTCGGTGAACGGCAGCGCCCCGCGCGGGCGCCAGACGCACAGCCCGCCGAGCACCCGGCTGGCGGCGACCATCGGCACGGCCAGCGAGGGGCCGAAGCTGCGGGCGAGCCGGATCACCACGGTGGGATCGGTGGACATGTCGTCGAGGTGGACGCTCTCGCCGTCGAACAGCCGGGCGGCGAAGCTGTCCGTCGGCAGCAGTTCGCCGCGCACGAACTCGGCCGCCTCCCCGGAGGCGTGGGCGACCCGCATCCGCACGCTGCCGGCGTCCTCGTCGGCGACCGGCAGCAGGATCATGCCCAACGCGGCGTCCGCCAGCTCCCTGACCTGCTCGGCGGCGACGGTGAGCGCGATCTCCGCCGCGTCCGTGGAGAGCAGCGCCGTGGTGACGGCGGCCGCACCGGCGATCCACCGCTCCCGGCGCAGGCCTTCCTCGTAGAGGCGGGAGTTCTCGATCGCGACCCCCGCCGCGGCGGCCAGGGCGTGCACCACCTGCTCGTCCTCGGGGGTGAAGGCGCCGCCGCCCTTCTTCTCGGTCAGGTAGAGGTTGCCGAACACCTCGTCGCGGATCCGGATCGGCTCCCCGAGGAAGGTCTTCATCTCCGGGTGGTGCGGGGGGAAGCCGTACGAGCGGGGGTCGGCGCCGAGCTCGGTGAGGCGCAGCGGCTCCGGGCGGTCGATCAGCGCCCCGAGGACGCCCCGGCCGACCGGCAGCTCGCCGATCCGGGCCGCCACCGCGTCGTCCACCCCGACGTGGATGAAGTCGGACAGCCCGTGCCCGTTGGGGGCGATCACGCCGAGGGCGGCGTAGCGGGCGTCCACGAGTTCGGCGGCGCCGGTGGCGATCCGGTGCAGGGTGGCGTGCAGGTCGAGGCCGGAGCCGACCGAGACGACCGCCTCCAGCAGCCGCTGCATCCGGTCGGTGACGGCGGCGGCGGACTGCAGCCGTTCGGCCACCTCGGTGACCAGGGTGTCCAGCCCGAGCGACGAGATCTCGGGGACCCGGTGCGGCGCCTGGTCCGCCTCCGGGTCGCCAGGAGCGGCGGCCCCTCCGGACGCGGCGGTCCCGGCGGTCCCGGCGGGCTCGGGCAGGTCTGGCGTGGGGTCCATACTGATGAGCGTAGTTTGTGCTGATTTCTGCCGATGGACGGCACGACCGACCGCCGATACGCGATCGCCGGTCGACGGGAACCGGCCCTGAGACACCCACCCGGTGGTCAGCCCGCCGGCCGGAAACAGCGAACAGGCTCTCCTACCCGATGAGCTGCTCCACCGCATGGACCATCCGGCGAAACGACCTACTGTTCTGCGCAGCGGCGCGCAAGTCCATGACCGCGGAGAACCTGGCCTGGTGCAAGGTCTCCTTGTACGACTCGTGCATCATGCTTTCCAGCTGACTCTTGGCACCGCGCCTCGGGATCGGCCGGCGTCGCCGCGTCGTCCCGCACGGCCGGGTGGCCGGCCAGCGACGTGGCAGTGGCCAAGAACCAGGATTCGTACTCATACCTGGCGATGACGATCTGTACCGGAACCTCGACCAGATCCCGCCGTGGGGTGATCATACGAGCGAGCTCGACCGGGCAGGTCACGTCGCCGTCGTCCCCGTCCCGTAGGACGAGCACGCCGCCCCGCCCGGTCACACGTGCCGCTTGGACCCGGATGGCCTTACCCAGCTCCTCCGGCTTGCGCATCTTCCCGGAATCGAGACGAAAGGGCTGCGCGACCTCGGTCCAGACCCCGAAGAACTCTGCCGCGATCCGGGTGACGAGGTCACGCACGGCCCTGACCTCTCCGTGCCCTTCCACAATGGGAGCGACCACCGGCGCAGAGTTCATCGGTCCGCCTCGGCCGCCGGACCTGCGGCCGAGGCCGGCAGTAGTTGGTCCGACCGCAACAACTCGCCGGGCGTATAGAGCCCTTCGCGCAGGGCGAGCGCTCCCGCCGCGTCCAACTGGCCGATACGCGTCTCGCCTCCGACCGAACGGACAGCCCGCAGCTCGGACAGGTCGAAGTCGCTACGGTCCAGGAGATCCGGGCTGTGGCTCGTAACGATCACCTGCCGCCGTTCGCTGGCATCCCGCAGAGCGTCGAGCAGAACGCCGGCCGCCGCCGGGTGGAGCGCACTCTCCGGCTCCTCGATCCCGACTGTGCTCAGGGTCTGTCCGGTTCCCGCGAACAACGACACCAGAACGCCCAAGGCCCGCAACGTGCCATCGGACACCGAGTGCGCCTGGAAGCGCCACGGACCCTTGGCCCCGGGTACCTCCTGGGCGAACTCCAACGTCTCCCAGTTTCCCAATTCCGAGCGGGAAACCCCATGCATTCCAGGAACGATCAGCTGCAGGTAGTCCTCGATGCGGGACTTGTCTGCCTTTCCGCCCTGACTGCGCTGCAAACGGTGCAGGACACTGGCGATATTGGAGCCGTCCCTGTGCAGAAATTCTCCGGAATCCGGTGTCTGCGGCTGCCGCATCACGTCAGGATTCAAATTGAACACGCTGATTCCCGCGAGCCCGTCGAACACCGGTCGGAATCCTTCGAGGCCGGCCGCAGACACCAGGTAGAGGCGCTGCTCACCGACCGGTGGCATCACCGACTCGCTCTGGTCCACGAGCCGGCCGCTCTCGACCAGGAAGCGGGCGTCGGCAGATCGATTGCCGTCATCGCCTCGCGAGTCAAACCGGACTCCGCAGTACTCACGAGAGATCCGGAAGCCACCGCCGCGCACGGCGGCGACTTCGAATCCGTACTCTCCCTCGTAGTCGCTCCCCCGAAAGTCGAGATCGATCGAGAAGTGAGTCGGATGTCCGGTCGACCTTCTCCGCACCTCGCCCACCCCGCCACGGCTCCTGAGCGCCTGGTCCAGCGAGGTCTGCAGCGACTCGGCCACCAGGCGCAGCGCATCCAGGAAGTTGCTCTTGCCGGACCCGTTGGGCCCCACCAACAGCAGTAGACGGCCCAGTTCGACATCGGCCTCCGCGATGCTCCGGTAGTGCCTGAGCCTGACGCGGGTGAGAGAGAAGGGGTTGTCCTGCATGCGGCCAGTCTGGCATCCCGGACCGCACGCTCTGCGGGGAATCGGCCTCACGAGAACCGGCCGCGCCGGTCAGGCCACCAGTACGCCGTCCGTCTCCCGCTCGCGGTCGTGCATGGCGCGCAGGCGCCCCTCCGGGCGGGACAGCAGCTCCGACCAGCTGCCGCGCTCGGCCACCCGGCCGGCTTCCAGGACCAGCACCTCGTCCACGGTGCTGTCGTCCAGGCCGGCCAGCCGGTGGGTGATCAAGACGGTGCTCCGGCCGGCGGTGGCGGCGAGGAGGTCGGCGGTGAGGGCGTCGGCGGTGGGCAGGTCGAGGTGTTCGGCGGGCTCGTCGAGGACCAGCACCGGGAAGTCCGCGAGCAGTGCCCGGGCCAGCGCGAGCCGCTGCCGCTGGCCGCCGGAGAGCCGGGCGCCGTGCTCGCCGACCATGGTGTCCAGGCCGTCCGGCAGCGAGTCGGTGAAGTCCAGCAGCCGGGCGGCGGCGAGCGCGGCCCGCAGGTCGTCCTCGGCGGCGTCGGGCCGGGCGAGGCGCAGGTTCTCCCGGAACGAGCTGTCGAAGACGTGGGCGTCCTGGGCGCAGAGCCCGATCACCCGGCGGACGTCCTCACCCGCGAGCGCCCGGCTGTCCACAGCCTGTGGACGACCGGCGGCGAGGACCACGCTGCCCGCGCTCTGGTCCAGGAAGCGCAGCAGCGTCTGCGCGAGCGTGGTCTTGCCGGAGCCGGACGGGCCGACCACGGCGATCCGCCGGCCGGCGGTGAGGTCGAGGTCGACGCCGATCAGCGCGTCCGCGGCCTGCCCGGGGTGACGGGCGGTCAGCCCGCGGACGGCGATCGGCAGCGGGTGCGCAGGCAGGGCCTGCGCCGAGACCGGTTCGGCCACCGCCTCCGGCGCGTCCAGTACCTCGGCGAGCCGCGCCGAGGCGGCCTGGCTGCGCCGGCGGGCCTGGACGGCGAGCGGCATCCCGGTGACCGCCTCGAACGCGGCCAGCGGGGTCAGCACGACCACCGCGAGGCAGACCGGGGCGAGCGCCCCGGACGCCACGCCGCGCAGCCCGACGGCCGCGGCGGCGGCCACCGTGAGGCCGGTGAGCAGCGTGACCAGCCCGGTGCCGAGGGCCGCGGTGGCGGCCGAGCGGGCGGCCAGCCCGGTCAGCGTCTCGTCGGCGGCGCGGACGGCGGCCAGCCGGCCCGGCAGCGCCCCGGCCACGGTGAGTTCGGCGGTGCCGCTGAAGGTGTCCAGGACGGCGGTGGCGAGCCGCCCGCGCGCCGGGGCCTGCCGCCGTTCGGCGCCGGCCGACCAGCGGGCGGTCAGCGCCGGCACCACCAGGCCGGCGAGCAGCAGGCCGAGCCCGAGCACCAGCCCGGCGGCGGGCAGGAAGGCGCCCAGGGCGAGCGCGGCGGCCAGCGACACCACCGTGGCGACGGCGGCCGGGAGTCGCCAGCGCAGGTAGTGGTCCTGGACGGCGTCGACGTCGGCGACCAGCCGGGAGAGCAGGTCGCCCCGCCGGAACGCGGGCAGCGCGGCCGGGGCGAGCACGGCGAGCCGGCGGTAGACGGCGGCGCGCAGGGTGCCGAGGGTGCGCAGCACCGCGTCGTGCGAGACCAGCCGCTCGGCGTAGCGGAAGACGCTGCGGCCGATGCCGAAGGCGCGCACCGCGGTGACGGCCATCATCAGGTGGAGGACGGGCGGCATCTCGGAGGCCCGGGAGATCAGCCAGCCGGAGGTGGCCATCAGCGCCACGGCGCAGCCGAGCGCGAGCGCCCCGAGCAGCACCGAGAGCGCCAGCCGGGGGCGGACGGCGCCCGCGGCGGGGGTCGGCCCGTCCTGGTCCGGCGCCGGCGGGGTGGGCCGGCCGCGGTGCGCGAGCACGGGCACGGGCACAGGGACGGGGACGGCCGCCGGCGGGACGGGGGGAGCGGCCGGGCCGGCCAGCCGGACGACCCGGTCGGCGGCGGCCAGCAGCGCGGGCCGGTGCGCGACCACCAGCACGGTGCGCGCCGGGTCCGCGGCCAGCGCCCGGACGGCGTCGACGACGGCCGCCTCGGAGGCGCCGTCCAGGTTGGCGGTGGGCTCGTCGAGCAGGACCAGCGGGCGGTCGTCGGCGAGCAGCACCCGGGCGAGCGCGAGCCGCTGGCGCTGCCCGGCGGAGAGCCCGGCGCCGTCCTCGCCGAGGCGGGTACGGAGGCCCTGCGGCAGCCGGTCGACGAAGTCGAGGGCGTGCGCGGAGCGCAGGGCGGCGCGCTGCTGCTCCTCGGTGGCCCCGGGCCGGTGCAGGGTCAGGTTGTCGGCGACGGTCCCGGCGAACAGGTGCGGGTGCTGCGGGACCCAGGCGATCTGCCGCCGCCAGCTGTCCGGATCGAGATCGGCCAGGTCGTGGGTCCGCCCGTCGGCGGCGGTGATCCGGACCGTCCCGGCGGTGGGCGCGGTGAGGCCCAGCAGGACGCCGAGCAGGGTGGACTTGCCGCTGCCGGAGGGGCCGGTGAGCGCCACCGTCCCACCCGGACGCAGCACCACCGAGGCACCGTCGAGGGCGGGCGTGCTCCGGCCGGGGAAGGCCACCGTGAGGCCCTCGGCCGCGATCACGGCGCCGGACAGGGCGGGCGCGGGGACGGTGCCGGCCGGCGGCAGCGGGGTCTCCAGCACCTCGAAGATCCGGTCGGCGGCGGTGAGGCCCTCGACGCTGGAGTGGTAGAGCGCGCCGACCTGGCGGATCGGGAAGTAGACCTCGGGGGCGAGGACCAGGATCAGCAGCCCGGTCTCCAGGTCGAGGGTGCCGTCGACCAGCCGGAAGCCGATGGTGACGGCGACCAGCGCGACCGAGAGGGTGGAGAGCAGTTCCAGCGCGAAGGAGGAGACGAAGGCGATCCGCAGGGTGCGCAGGGTGGCCCGGCGGTAGTCGGCGGTGATCCGGGCGATGGTGGCGGCCTGGGCGCGGGCCCGGTTGAACACCTTCAGCGTGGGCAGTCCGGCGACCACGTCCAGGAAGTGGTGCGAGAGCCGGGACAGGCCCTCCCACTGACGGTCCATCCGGGCCTGGGTGGCCATCCCGATCAGCACCATGAACAGCGGGATCAGCGGCAGCGTCCCGGCGATGATCGCGGCCGAGGTGACGTCGGCGCCGACGATCCGCAGCAGCACCGTGGCCGGGACGACCACGGCGAGCGCCAGCTGCGGCAGGTAGCGGGCGAAGTAGTCGTCGAGCGCGTCGACGCCCCGGGTCGCCAGGGTGGTGAGTTCGCCGGTGCGCCGGCCCGCCAGGTAGGCCGGGCCGAGCGCGGTGGCGTGGTCGAGCAGCCGGCGCCGCAGGGTGGACTTCACCCGGGCGACGGACCGGTGCGCGACCAGTTCGGTGAGCCAGCCGACCAGCCCGCGCCCGACCGAGGTGAGCACCAGCAGCGCCAGCGGCGTGCCGAGTTCACCGAGCCCGGCCCGCTGCTGGAAGCCGCGGACCACGAGTTCGGCGATCAGGCCCGCCTGGGCCACCACCAGGGCCGCGTTCGCCGTCCCCAGCAGGACGGATCCGGCGAGGAAGGCCCGGGTGGTGCGGGCGTACCCGAGGAGGCGGGGGTCGACCGGCTTCATGGCCTCAGCCCTGCTCGAGCGCGGCGGCCGGGTCGTGCCCGGGGATGTGCTGGACGCCGATCCGCTTGCGGAACACCCAGTACGTCCAGCTCTGGTAGAGCAGCACCAGCGGGGTGAACACCGCGGCCACCACGGTCATCAGCTTGAGCGTGTACGGCGAGGAGGCGGCGTTGGTGACGGTCAGGCTCCACTCCGGGTTCAGGCTGGACGGCATGACGTCGGGGAAGAGCGCGAGGAAGAGCATCGCGACGGCCGCCACGATCGTCGCCCCGGAGAGGACGAAGGCCCAGCCCTCGCGGCCCGCCTGGTTGGCGAGCAGCGCGCCGACCAGGGCGAGCACCGCGATCACCAGGGCGGCCAGGCTCCAGCCGTTGCCGTTGTCGGCCTGGGTCCAGATCAGGAAGACCGCCGCCAGCGCCGCGGCTGCCAGCCCGGCCCGCAGCGCCGCGGCCCGGGCCCGGTCGCGGATCGCGCCGACCGTCTTGAGCGCGGCGAACACCGCGCCGTGGAAGGTGAACAGGCTGAGCGTCACCAGGCCGCCGAGCAGCGCGTACGGGTTGAGCAGGTCCCAGAGGGTGCCGACGTAGTTCTTGTGGGCGTCGATGTCGACGCCCCGGACGATGTTGGCGAAGGCGACGCCCCAGAGGAAGGCCGGGATCAGCGAGGTCCAGAAGATCGCCTCCTCCCAGTTCCGCTGCCAGCGCGGTTCGGGCCGCTTGGCCCGGTACTCGAAGGCGACGCCGCGCACGATCAGGCAGACCAGGATCAGCAGCAGCGGGATGTAGAAGCCGCTGAAGAGGGTCGCGTACCAGTCCGGGAAGGCCGCGAAGGTGGCGCCGCCGGCGGTCAGCAGCCAGACCTCGTTGCCGTCCCAGACCGGGCCGATGGTGTTGATCAGCACCCGGCGCTCGGCGGTGTCGCGGGCGAGCGGCTTGGTGAGGATGCCGATGCCGAAGTCGAAGCCCTCCAGGAAGAAGTAGCCGATCCAGAGGACGGCGATCAGGACGAACCAGACGTCGTGAAGTTCCATGGTGTGTCGGTCCTATCGATCCTCGGTGGCCTCAGTAGGCGAAGGCGAGCGGCTTGTCGGCGTCGTCGCCGGAGGCGGGACCGCGCAGGGTCGGGTCCTCGGCGGGCGGCCGCTCGTCGGTGACCGGTCCGGCCTTGGCGTACTTGACCAGCAGCCTGACCTCGACGACGGCGAGGACCGCGTACAGCGTGGTGAAGGTCGCCAGGGCGCCGATCTGGGTGCCGATGCCCACGTTGGGCGAGACGGCACTGGCGGTGGTCATCAGTCCGAAGACCGCCCAGGGCTGCCGGCCCATCTCGGTGAAGATCCAGCCGGCGCTGTTGGCGATCAGCGGGAAGCCCATGGTGAGGATGCCGATCCGCCAGCTCCACCTGGTGAGGAAGGGGCCGAGTTCCCGTTTCGGGGTGAGCATCAGCCTCGGCACCTCGGTGTCCCCGGTACGGAACTCCGGGGCGAGGAAGCGCCTCTTCCTGGTGGTCCAGAGCCCGATCAGCCCGGCCACGAAGGAGGTCATCCCGAAGCCGATCATGAGGCGGAAGCCCCAGTAGGTGACGAAGATGCTCGGGATGTAGTCCTTGGGGTCGCCGCCGTACTTGGCGGCCTCGGCGTCGGCGGTGTCGTTGATGCCGGGGACGGAGGAGCTGAAGTCGCTGTTGGCGAGGAAGGACAGTATCCCGGGGATCTCCAGCTCCACCGAGTTGTGGCCCTTGCCGACGTCGCCGACCGCGAAGATCGAGAACGGCGCCGGCGCCTTGGTGTCCCAGAGCGCCTCGGCGGCGGCCATCTTCATCGGCTGCTGGCGGAACATGACCTTGGCGAGTTCGTCACCGCTGAGCGCGGTGCCGGCGCCGAAGACCACCGCGAGCACCAGGCCGAGCCGCAGCGAGGTCCGCATCACGGCGACCTTCTGCGGGGCGGCGGCGGCGCTCTCCGGCTTGCGCTTGGCCTTCCAGAGGTGGAAGGAGGCGATGCCGACCATGAACGCCGCGCCGGTGAGGAAGGCCGCGGTCAGGGTGTGGAGGACGACGGTGACGGTGGTGTCCTGGAACAGCACCTTGGTGATGTCGGTCAGCTGGGCCTTGCCGGTGACCGGGTCGACCGCGTAGCCGACCGGGTGCTGCATCCAGGAGTTGGCCGCGAGGATGAAGTAGGAGGAGAGCACGGTGCCGAGGGCGACCATCCACATGCAGGCGCAGTGCAGCTTCCTCGGCAGCTTGTCCCAGCCGAAGATCCACAGGCCGATGAAGGTCGACTCGAAGAAGAAGGCGATCAGCGCCTCCATCGCGAGCGGGGCGCCGAAGACGTCACCGACGAAGCGGGAGTAGTCGGACCAGTTCATGCCGAACTGGAACTCCTGCACGATGCCGGTGACCACGCCCATCGCGATGTTGATCAGGAAGAGCTTCCCCCAGAACTTCGTGGCGTGGAAGTACTTCTCCTTGTCCGTCCGCACCCAGGCGGTCTCCAGCCCCGCCACGATCGCGGCGAGGCTGATGGTGAGCGGTACGAAGAGGAAGTGGTAGACGGTGGTGATGCCGAATTGCCATCGCGCGATGGTTTCGTGAGCGATTGCCAGTTCCACGTCGCCCTCTCTCCAACCGACCTCGTTCGAGGTCACATTTCGGACAAACTTCATCTATAGCCGGGGGCCGCTGCCCTGGTGCGCATACTCGCCCGCTTGTGAACGTGAACACGTTCACAAGCTCAGTATCCACCACCCTTACGCGGAAAGAGCGGGCGGGGTGGGGTTCGACCGGCGGTGATGCCGTGCGCACAGTCTGCGAAGCGGGCCGCCCGGCCACAACGAGCAGCCGGGAAGGCGGCACGGGAAATATGGACGGTCCGTAGCATTGACACCTACCGCCCTGACAGAAAGGCATGTCCACCGTGCGAGCGATCATCGAAGCGATGGCCGGCCGGCTGGCCGGGGTTCCGGGCGTGGTCGGCGTCGTGCTCGGCGGCAGCCGGGCCCGGGGCGAGCACACCCCCGGCTCCGACTGGGACCTCGGCCTCTACTACCGGACCGGCCTCGACCTCGACGCCCTGCGCGCCCTCGCCGGCCCCGGGGCCGAGGTGGCGGGACCGGGCGGCTGGGGCCCGTGGGTCGACGGCGGCGCCTGGCTGACCGTCGAGGGACTCGGCCGGGTCGACTGGATCCTGCGCGACCTCGACCGGGTCGACCGGGTCCACGCCGACTGTCTCGCCGGTCGCTACGAGGTGGGCGTCCAGGCCGGCCACCCGCTCGGCTTCTGGTCGCCCTGCTACGTCGGGGAACTCGCGCTCGGCGTGGTCCTCGCCGACCCGTCCGGGGCGCTGACGGAGCGCCGGGCCGCGTACGCGGACTACCCGGAGCCGCTGCGGGCCGCGCTGACCGCGAGCACCTGGGAGGCCGGATTCCTGCTCGACGGCGCCGCCAAGGGTGCGGCCCGCGGCGACACCCTGTACGTCGCGCTCTGCCTCGCCCGCGCCGTGGGCGTCCTGGTGCAGGCGCTGTACGCGGCCGACCGCCGCTGGTGCCTCAACGAGAAGGGCGCGCTGGCGGTGGCCGAGACCCTGCCGACCGCCCCGCCCGGCTTCGGCGCGCGCGCCCGCGCCCTGCTCGCCGCACCCGGCGGCGACCCGGCGGCCCTCACCGCCACCGTCGCCGCCGCCCACGGCCTGGTCGAGGACACCGAGGCGGCCCTCCGCGAGGCCCGGTAGCCGTCGGGCCCAGCAGCCGTCGGGCCCGCCAGCCGTCAGGCCCGGCCGAGCAGCTGCGTCCCCGGGGCGGACGGGGCGCGGGCGGTGAAGTAGTCGACGAAGCCGCGCAGGAACTCCGCGGCAGTGATCACACCGTCCCCGTCGGTGTCCAACTGCCGAAAGCCGTGCGAGAGTTCGGCCGGGTGTACCCGTCGGCCGTCGAACAGCACCCGGTACTCGGCGAAGTCCAGCAGGCCGTCCCCGTCGGCGTCGGCCGCCGCGAACACCGCCCGGAGCGCGGGCATCAGCCCCCGCTCCAGGTAGGCCGGGTCCCGGTCGCAGCCGGCCAGCGTGGCGGCGATGTACTCGGCCCGGGTGACCCGGCCATCGCCGTCGGCGTCCATGCTCGCCCGCAGCTCCTCCCACCACCGCCCGAAGGCGTCGTACAGCCGGGCCTCCCCCTCCTCGGAGAGCTCCAGCTGCCAGCACACGTTGTGCGCCATCGCCCGGAAGTCGTGGGCGGTGAGGTGGCCGTCCCCGGTCTGGTCGAGCACCTCCCGGAAGAACCGGTCCAGCCGCGGCGGCCTGGTGTCCTGCCGGGGCGGCCGCCGGGGCCGGCCGGAGGAGGCCGCCCCGGGGGCGCGGTAGCGGTGCCGGTCCGGCAGCCTGGTGGCCACCGCCCGGCCGCCGCGGTGCAGCAGCAGCGAGAGCAGCCGCCCGCGCCGGGTGGGCACCAGGCCGAAGCGCTCGCGGAAGACCGCCGGGAGGTCCGCGACGGTCAGGTCGGCGACCAGCCGGGCGACCACCGCGCTCAGCACCCGCCAGCCGACCGGGCCGAGCAGGCGCAGCCGGCGCGGACAGGGCGCCTCGCGCAGCACGCCGTACAGCAGATGGCGGGCGGTGTCGGTGAACTCCAGCTCGTCGAGGACCGTCCGGCGCAGCCGGGCCCGCAGCTCGGCGGCGGTGGCGGGCAGCTCCCCCGAGGACAGCCCGAACACCGCCGCGATCCCGGCGAACTCCTGGTACGAGGCTTCGAGTTCCTCCGCCGAGTACGGCTCGCCGCTCAACTCCCGCATCGCGACGACGCTCTCGAACAGGGTGAGCAGCACCCAGGCCCGGGTGGCCGGGTCGCGGGCGTCGTAGGAGCGCCCGTCCTCGGTGGTGCCGCGGATCCGCCGGTGCGCCCGGTCGAGCCGCTGGACCTCCCGCCAGAGCTGCTCCTCGTCGGCCTGGAACAGCCGCCGCCCGCTGGCCATGGTGTGCTCCACCCGGCGCCAGGGGTGACCGCGGTAGGTGGAGTGCTCGGCCATCCCGGCGGCGACCACCGGGTGGGCGGCCTGCAGCACCACCAGCCGCCAGGCGACGAGCACGATCCGCCACTCCGAGAGGTCCCGCCGGAAGGACCCCCCGGGACCCGCTGCTGACGCTGCCATCCTGACCGCTCCTGGGAATCGGGGGATCTTCGGGTACGGGCGGGGCCCTTCCCGGCGGTCCGGCGGGGAAACCAGGAGCAGGATTCATCAGACAGTCCTACTTGGCGGACACTGTCAGCTTCTCCAGCTCCGCGAGGTCCGCCGCGTCCAGTCGCAGCGCGGCGGCGGCGACGTTCTCCTCCAGGTGCGCCGGCGAGGAGGTGCCCGGGATCGCCAGCACCGACGGCGAGAGCGCCAGCAGCCAGGCCACCATCACCTGGGCCCGGGTGGCGCCGTGCCGCTCGGCGACCCGGCGCAGGGCCGGGTGCTCGGGCACCCCGGAACCGCCGAGCGGGTAGAACGGGACGAAGGCGATGCCCCGCGCCGTGCAGTCCGCCAGCAGCCGGTCCTGCTCCGCCGTGCGCTCCAGCACGCTGAACTTGTTCTGCACCGTCACCACCGGGGCGATCGCCTCGGCCTCGGCGAGCTGGGCCTCGTTCACATTGCTGACGCCCAGGTGCCGGATCAGCCCCTCCTCGCGCAGCTCCGCCAGCGCGGCGAAGGGCTCGGCGATCGAGGACTGACTGGGCATCCGGCGCAGGTGGACCACGTCCAGCCGGTCCACCCCCAGCTCCCGCAGATCGCGGTGGACGGCGGCCCGCAGAGCCTCCCGGTCGGCCGGCTCCAGCCACCGGCCCTCCGGGTCGCGGCCCGGGCCGACCTTGGTGGCGATCACCAGCCCGTCCCGGTAGGGGTGCAGGGCCCGCCGGATCAGGCCGTGGGCGGAGACCTCCCGGAAGAAGTAGAACCAGGCGGTGTCGATGTGGTCGACGCCCAGCTCGACGGCCCGACGCAGCACCCGGACGCTCTGCTCGGGGTCGCAGGCGGGCCCCTCCCAGTCGCGGGAGGGCAGCTTCATCGCGCCGAAGCCCATCCGGGACACCGGCAGGTCGCCGCCGAGGAGGAAGGTGCCGGCGGCGTTCGCGGGGAGTACGGGGTTCGTCGTCATGGCCCCAAGCCTCGGCCCGGCTCGCCACGGCCCCGACCGATCTGGCAGTTTGCTGCCATGAGCACCGATCGGATCATCACCCTGCACGGCGAGCAGGAACTCGTCCAGCGGGCCGGACACCTCTTCGTCGCCTCCCGCGAGGAGTTCCTGGTCGCCGCCACCGATCTGATGACCTTCTCCGCGGGCGTCAACGCGGCCTTCCGCCAGGGGAAGCGGCCGCACGTCGTCCCCGGCCTCACCATGCGCAAGCTGTACAGCCGCCGGGCCCTGGCCGACCCCGAGTCGCTCCGGCGGCTGCGGCGGATCGCCGCCTCCGGCATCGAGATCCGGATCTCCGACGGGCCGATAGCCCGGGAGGCGATCGTCATCGACCGGCACACCGCGATCCTGGCCGGCGCACCGGTGCGGGGCGTGCACGCGTACACCGTGGTGCAGGCGCCGGAGGTCGTCGACGGCGTGCGCTCGCTGTTCCGCGCCACCTGGGAGACCGCCACCGCACTCGCCGACTGCGCCGCCCCGCCGCCCCCGCTGACCGGCCAGGCCCGCGACACCCTGCGCGCCCTCGCCGCCGGTCACACCGACGAGACCGGCGCCCGCCTCCTCGGCGTCTCCCTGCGCACCTACCGCCGCCGGGTCGCGGACCTGATGACCTCGCTCGGCGCCTCCTCCCGCTTCCAGGCCGGCCTGCTCGCCCGCGGCCTCCTGGACGAGGAGGTCAGTCCCGCCGCTCCCCGGTGATCCCGGGCCCGAACGCGAACCCCTTGGCGGGACCCTCCGGGACCACGGCGTCCTCGCCGTACGGGGTCCGAACCGAGGACGCGTAGGCGCCGCGCTCGGGATCGGGGCCGGTGAGGACGGTGACGGCGCCGCCGTCGTCGTAGTCGTCGATGATCACGTAGACCGGGATGCCGGCGGTGGCGTAGGCACGGAGTTTGAGGACCCGGTCGCGCTGACGGTTCGTGTGACCGGGTGAAACGGTCTCGACGATCAGCTCGACACCCGAAGCCAGAATTCCCAAGCCTTCGGGGTGAAAGATCTCCTCAAGGTCGTCAGGCGCGACGTAGACATCGGGAATCGTGACCTTGAGACCGCTGATGACGTTGCCGTCGCTGCCCGGAGCCCAGCCCGTGCCGCGCAGATGATCATGCAGCGCGAGCACGATCCGCCGGTTGATCATCATGTGCCGGGCCCCGCCTGCAGGTGACATCCCGATGGCTCCCTCAATGATCTCCGCGTGGTAGCCCTCGGGAACATCCATGGCCTTCCACACCTGCCACAGCGCCTGGTCCAGGTTCACGACGGTCTCCTCGGCTTCGAGCGCGAACATTGAGACACCCCTTATTCCCGTCCAGTGTGATCAGCCCGTACAACTCCGCACAAGCCGTACCCGCACACTCGCACCCCGTCGCCCCGATACCGGGGTGAACGAAGCGGATTCACTCGATCGGGGGGTTTCAGCGCTGGTGGGGGAGTTCCAGGCGGAAGGTCGCGCCGGTGCCGGGGGCGGTGTGGAGGGTGAGGGCGCCGCCGTGGGCGTGGGTGAGGGCGGTGGCGATGGCGAGGCCCAGGCCGGCGCCGCCGCGCTGGTCGTGGCGGCTGCGGGAGGCGTCGACGCGGTAGAAGCGGTGGAACACCAGCGCGGCCTGGTCGGCGGTGAGGCCGGGGCCGGAGTCGGCGACCTCCAGCAGGCACAGGCCGCCCTCGTGGCCCACCCCGATCCGGACCGGGGTGCCGGGCGGGGTGTGCTTGACGGCGTTGCCGACCAGGTTGGTGACCACCTGGCGGAGCCGGGCCTCGTCGCCGAGCACGGGCGCCGGACCGGGCGGGCCGCTGCCGGCCGGGCCGGTGAGGGCGACCGGGCGGCTCGGGTCGAGGGCGGTGAGGTCGTGCAGGGCGTCCGCGGCGAGGGTGCGCAGGTCCATCGGCGCGAGGTCGAGCGGGCGCTCCTCGTCCAGCCGGGCGAGCACCAGCAGGTCCTCGACCAGGGTGCCCATCCGGATCGCCTCGTTCTCGATCCGGCCCATGGTGCGCCGGACGTCGGCCTCGGCGGGCAGGGCGCCCATCCGGTACAGCTCGGCGAAGCCGCGGATGCCGGCCAGCGGGGTGCGCAGCTCGTGCGAGGCGTCCGCGACGAACCGCCGCATCCGGCCCTCGGACTCCGCCCGGGCGGCGAAGGCGGCCTCGATCTGCGCCAGCATGCCGTTGAGGGCGATGGACAGCCGGCCGACCTCGGTGTTCGCCGGGAGGGCCGGCATCCGGTGCGAGAGCTCACCGGCGGCGATCAACTGGGCGCCCTCCTCGATCCGGCGCAGCGGACGCAGTCCGGTGCGGACGGCGAAGAAGCCGAGCGCCGCGATCACCAGCAGGACGACGCCCCCGATCGCCAGGAAGGCGGTGCGCAGCCGGTTGACGGTGGTGTCGATGTCCTCGCGGGAGACGGCGACCATCACATAGGCGGCGTTGGGCGTGGGCGCGGCGAAGACGCTGACCGGGGCGCTCTGCCGCTGGACCGGCAGGACGATCGCCCGCCAGCTGCCCCGCCCGCGCTGGTCTGGCAGGTCGACGGGGGTGTCGGAGCCGACCGCGGCCGGGTCGAAGCCGTCCAGCTGCGGCGCCGGGTCGGTCTCCGACATCGGCTGGCGCACCACGAACTGCACCTTGCCGTCGGCGGACAGGTACTGGACCAGGTACTGGCTGGGCAGCGCGGCCAGGTACTGCGGGGAGCGCTTGCCGGCGACCGAGGGCTGCTGCTTGGACTCCGCCCAGCTGTTGCGGGTCGGCGCGCGGCGGGCCAGCGGTTCGCCGAAGCGTTCCAGCTGCTCGTCCAGCCGCTGGACCAGCTGGTGGCGGACGGTGCCGAGCACCACGGTGTCGCTGACCACCAGGCCGGTGGTGACCAGGGCGAGCACCAGCACCAGCAGCCGGGCGCGCAGCGACATCCGGCCGAGCGGGCGGCCGAGGCGGCGTCCGAGCGGCAGGGTGAAGGGGCGGGTGAAGGGGCGGGCGGAGAGGCGCGCGAGCGCGCGGCGGGGGAGCGGGCGGGGCATCGGGGCGGCGGGGTCCGGGGTCAGCTCTGCGGGGGGCGGCGCAGGGCGTAGCCGATGCCGCGCACGGTGTGGATCAGCTTGGGCCCGTGGCTGGGCCCGGAGTCGAGCTTGCGGCGCAGGTAGGAGATGTAGGACTCGACGATCGACAGGTCGCCGCCGAAGTCGTAGGCCCACACGTGGTCGAGGATCTGCGCCTTGGAGACCACCCGGCCGACGTTGGCCATCAGGTAGTGCAACAGCTTGAACTCGGTCGGGGAGAGCGCGACCACGACGCCGCCGCGGGTGACCTCGTGGGCCACCGGGTCGAGCACCAGGTCGGCGACGATCAGCCGGCCGTCCTCGGCCGGTCCGCCGGAGCGGCGCAGGATGGCGCGGATCCGGGCGATCAGCTCCTCCAGACTGAACGGCTTGGTGACGTAGTCGTCGGCGCCCGCGGCGAGGCCCTGGACCTTGTCCCCGACGCCGTCCTTGGCGGTGAGGAAGAGCACCGGCAGGTGGTCGCCGGGGTGGCCGTGGCCGGGGCCGGCGATGAGGCCGCGGCCGGTCTGCTCCCGGAGCCGCTCGACGACGGTGAAGCCGTCGAGGTCGGGCAGCATCACGTCCAGGACGACCAGGTCGGGGCGGTCGACGGCGATCAGTTCCAGCGCCTCGGCGCCGCTGGCGGCGGAGGCGACCCGGAAGCCGGAGAAGCGGAGCGAGGCGGACAGCAGCTCGCGGATGTTCGGTTCGTCGTCGACGACGAGCAGGTAGGCCTCCCCCTGGCCGCCGCTGCTCACCGCCGGGATTCCTGGTGTCGACACAGTGCCTTGCACGGGGGTTCCGCCTCCCGGTCGGACGATGGCGTTCAGCTTGAGGCTAGCTCGGGGAGGCTATGGGCCATCGATGAATGTTGGATTAACACCTTATCGGGCGGTTTTGTGCGGACAGACCCCCAGGTCGGGCACCGATGGTGCGCGTACCCGCCACGACAGTACTCCGGCGCGGACCGGCGGGGGGACGCGCGTCCCGGCCCGGCCTCCGCCGGGGCCGGGACGCGCGGCCGTACGGCGGGCGTACGGCGGCCGGTCAGCCGCCGGAGCCGGCCCGGGAGCCACCGCCGGCACCGCCGCCGAACCCGCCGCCGCCGGCACCGAACCCGGTGCCGCCCTCGACCAGCTGGGTCGCGGCGTAGCCCCCGTCGGCCGGGGTGCCGACCACGGTGACGCTCTGGCCGGGCTGCAGGTCGCCGACCTTGCCCTCCTTGTTGAGCTGCACCTTGGTGGAGTCGCCGGTGGTCACCTTGACGGTGTTGCCGTTGGCGTCGGTCAGATAGACGGTGGTGCCGTCCACGGCCTTGACCGTGCCCCGGGTGAAACCGCCCTGGCCGCCCTGGCCGCCGCCGGTGCCCTGACCCCCGTTCTGGCCGCCCTGGCCGCCCTGGGCCCCCTGGCCGTTGCGGCGGTTGCCGCTCTGGCCGGTGCCGGTCGCCCCCGGCCGCGGCTGCTGCGCACCGGCGGCGGCCGTCCGGCCGGAGGCCCCGGACGCCCGGTCGGGGCCCTGGTCGCGCTGGTACCAGACGCCTCCGGCGAAGGCCGTCGTGGCGATCACCGCGGCGGACAGCACCAGCGGCACCCAGGGCAGCCGGCGCCGCGGCGGCGCGGCCAGCTCGGCGGTGACGTCCCTGCCGTCCGGCGCGGTGGACAGCAGGACGACCTGCTCGGCGGGGGTGGACGGCTCGGTCTCGTTGCTCATGGTCCGCGGTCCTTGGTCACTCGTGCCGGAGGGCGTCGATCGGGCGCAGCGAGGCGGCCCGGTTGGCGGGGTAGCTGCCGAAGAACAGGCCGATGGCGACGGCGGTCCCGAAGGCGCCGAGCACCGATTCGGGGATCACCACCGGCTCGATGCCGACGATCCGGAAGTGCGAGCCGGCGATCCCGGCCAGCACGCCGAGTCCGGCGCCCACCACCGAAAGCAGGGTGGCCTCGGTGAGGAACTGCCCGAGGATGACGCCGCGGGGGGCGCCGAGGGCCTTGCGGATGCCGATCTCCCTGGTCCGCTCGGTGACGGTGACCAGCATGATGTTGGTGATGCCGATCCCGCCGACCAGCAGCGAGATCGCGGCCACTGCGCCGAGCAGCACGGTGAAGGTCCTCGTGGTCGACTCCCGGGCGCCGAGCAGCGAGGTCTGGCTGCTGATCCGGAAGTCCGCCTTGGCCGGGTCGGCGATCGCGTGGGTGCCGAGCAGGATCCGGGTGATCTCGGACTGGGCCTGCGCGGTGGTGTCCGCCGAGGCCGCCTGCACCATGATCTGGTTCACCGGGCCGAAGCCGGTGAAGGCGTTCTGCACGGTCGGCAGCGGTGCGACCAGCACATCGTCCGGGTCGGTGAAGCCGGTGCCGCCCTTGGCCTTGAGCACGCCGACCACGGTGAACGGGGTGCCGCCGACGACGATCGGCTTCCCCACCGGGTCCGCGGTGGCGAAGAGCTGCTTCGCGGTGGTCGCCCCGAGCACCGCGACCTTGCGGGAGGCCAGCACGTCGTCCTGGGTGAAGTACTCGCCGTGGTCGACCTTCTGGTTGGCGGTCTCGAAGTACGCCGGGTAGGTGCCGACGATCGAGCCGGGGCTGTACGAGATGTCCCCGTTCAGCGCGGTGCCGGCGGCGGTCACCACCGGCGCCACCGAGCGGACGGCGTTCGGGTCCGCCTCGGTGGCCAGCGCCTTGGCGTCGGCGACGGTCAGCTTCCTGGCGCTGCCGGCGGAGCGCGCGCCGCCGAAGGAGGAACCGGACGTGACGGTCAGCGAGTTGGTGCCGAGCGAGGTGATCGACTCCTTGACCGCGACGGAGGAGCCGTTGCCGACCGCCAGCAGCAGGATCACCGAGGCGACGCCGATCAGCACCCCCAGCATGGTGAGGGCGGAGCGGACCTTGTTGGCGGCCAGGCCGCCGGCCGCGAAGCGGAGGGTCTGCCAGAGGATCACGCGGGCACCCCCGCCCGGTGCGCGGCGGGCGGGGGCCCGTCCACCGGGGCCTGCCGGAGGTCCGAGACGATCATGCCGTCCACCAGCCGCAGCACCCGCTTGGCGTGCCGGGCGACCTCGTCCTCGTGGGTGATCAGCACGACCGTGCGGCCGGTGGCGTTGAGGCCGTCGATCAGCCCGAGCACCTCCTCGGTGGAGCGGCTGTCCAGATTGCCGGTGGGCTCGTCGGCGAGCAGCATCGCGGGGGCGGTGACCAGGGCCCGGGCCACCGCGACGCGCTGCTGCTGGCCGCCGGAGAGCTCGTTGGGCCGGTGCCCGGACCGCTCGGCCAGGCCGACCAGGGAGAGCGCGGCGAGTGCCCGCCGGCGGCGTTCGGCGGCCCGCACGCCCGCGTAGGCGAGCGGCAGCTCGACCTGGGCGAGCGCGGTGGTGCGCGGGACGAGGTTGAAGGACTGGAAGACGAAGCCGATCTTGCGGTTGCGGACCAGGGCGAGCTGCCGCTCGTCCAGGTGGCCGACGTCGGTGCCGTCCAGCAGGTAGCGGCCGTCGGTCGGGACGTCGAGGCAGCCGAGGATGTTCATCAGCGTGGACTTGCCGGAGCCGGAACTGCCCATCACGGCGACGTAGTCGCCCTGTTCGATGTCCAGGTCCACGCCGAGCGGGGCGCCGGTGGCGGGGTCGTCCGGGCCGCGCAGCGCGTGCACGGTGGCGTCGCCGTGGCCGTAGGACTTGGTGAGGCGGCGGATCCGGATCACCGGGGGCGGCGTGGCCGGGTGGGCCGGCCGCTCCGGGTGGGCCGGGCCGGGGGCCGGCCGGGAGAGGCCGGGGAAGGCGGGGAGGGCGCGGCGGGCCATCAGCGGCCACCGCCCCGGCCGCCGCCCGCGCCGCCCGCACCGGCACCGGCACCGCCGCCGATCCCGGCCACACCCGCACCCGCACCTGCGCCCGCGCCCGCGCCGCCGCCGGTCCGGCCGCCCTGGCCGCCCTGGCCGCCGTTCGCGCCCGGGAAGGAGCCGTTGGGGAAGCCGTTGGACCCGCTGGTGGAGGCCAGTTCGACCTTGTCACCCTCGGCCAGCCCGGTCAGCACCTGCACCGTGGTGTCGCCCTCGACCCCGACCCCGACGGTGACCCGTTCGGTGCTGCCGTCCTGGTGGACCACGGTCGCGGTGCGGCTCGCGCCGGTGCCGGACAGCGCCGAGGTGGGCAGCGAGAGTGCGTCGTCCGCCTCGCCCGTGACCACCGAGACGGTCGCACTGAGGCCAGTCCGCAGCTTGCTGGTGTCACCGGAGATCTGGAGCGTCGCCGAGTACTGCACGGCGGCCGAACCACCGCCGGAGCCGCTCACCGGCAGCGGGCTGACCGACAGCACCGAGGCGTTGAACCTGCTGTCGGACTGCGCGTTCAGGGTGACCGTGGCCGCCTCGCCCTTCTTGAGCTTGAGCGAGTCCAGCTCGGAGAAGTTCGCGGTGACCTGCATGCCGGTCGGATTGGTCAGCACGATGAAGCCGCTGGGGGCGGTGGCGGAGCTCCCGGTCGACTTGGCGCCGGTGGCGGAGGAGCCGCCGCCGGTCGCGCCGACCGTGTCGCCGGCCCTGGCCGCCACCGAGGCGACCGTGCCGTCCACCGAGGCGGTGAGCGTGGTGCCGGCCAGCGCCGTCTGCGCGTTGGAGAGGTTGGTCCGCGCGGTGGCGAGCTGCTGCTCGGCCTGGGCGACCGCCGCCTCGTCCACCTTGGTGGTGGAGACGGTGGTGGTCTGCGGCTCGGGGACGGCGGGCGGCGCCGCCGGGACGGTGGCCTGCGCGGACGGGGCGGTCTGCCCGGACGGGTCGGCCGACGGGGCGGACGCGCTGCTCCCGCCCGCCCCCCGGCCGCCCGTGGCGCCGGAGCCGCCGGTGGCGCCCGCGCCGCCCGTGCCGTTCCCGCCGGACGAGCCCGACGAACCGTTGACGGCCTTGGCCGGCAGCTGCTGGACGGTCGTCGTGGTGACGCCCGCCCTGGCCTTGGTCAAATTGACCGAGGCGGTGTTGAGCGCCGCCTGCGCGGCGTCCACCTGCTGCTGGGCGGCCGTGGTGTCCACGGTGGCGAGCACCTGCCCCTTGGCCACCTGGTCGCCGACGGCGACCTTGACGGCCGTGAGCCGCCCGCCGGTGGTGAAGTCCTGGGCGGCGTCGGTGGGCGAGGCCAGGGTGCCGGTTCCGGACACCGTGGCCAGGACCGTGCCCTTGGTCACCGTCGCCGTCCGGACGGGGGCCTTGGCGGCCGTGGTGCCGGAGCCGTCGTCCAGCACCGTGTACGCCAGGGCGGCGGCACCGAGCAGGGCCACACCGAGCGCGGAGTTGACGAGGACGGCACCTCGCCGTCGCGGGAACACCTTCATGGCGGACAGCTTCCCGGGGCGCTCTTGCACCGTCCTGGGCGCCGACTGGGAGAAGGCTGACCGGCCGAACCGGGCATTTGCCGCGCTCCGCCCGCCACCGGGGCCGGCTTGGCCGGTTCCGGACGATCCGTTGACCGTCCTCCCAGCCGTCTCCCAGGAATCCCCAGGCATTCCCGATCGTCCGGACCGGCGGTCGGGCCCCGCGGGGCCCGACCGCGCGCGGGGGCTAAAGCTCCTTGCGGAACGCCTCCGCCACCGAGAGGAAGATCGAGTTGCCCTCGACCTCGCCGATCGAGATCCGCACGCCCTCCGGGAACGGCCGGACGATCACCCCGGCGGCCGCGCAGGCGGCCGCGAAGTCCTGCGAGCGCTCGCCCAGCTCCAGCCAGACGAAGTTGGCCTGCGAGTCCGGGATCTCCCAGCCCTGGGCCCGCAGACCGGCCACCACCCGGGCCCGCTCCTCGACCAGCGCGTCCACCCGGACCATCAGCGCGGCCTCGGCCCGCAGCGAGGCGACGGCGGCGTCCTGGGCGATCTGGACCACGCCGAACGGCACCGCGGTCTTGCGCAGCGCGTTCGCGACCGGCTCGTGCGCGACCGCGAAGCCGACCCGCAGACCGGCCAGGCCGTAGGCCTTGGAGAAGGTGCGCAGCACGCAGACGTTCGGGCGGTCCCGGTAGAGGTCGAGGCCGTTGGGCACCTCGGGGTCGCGGATGAACTCGATGTACGCCTCGTCGACGACGACCAGCACCTCGGCCGGGACGGCGTCCAGGAAGCGCTCCAGCTCGGCGCGGTGGATCACGTTGCCGGTGGGGTTGTTCGGGTTGCAGACGAAGATCAGCCTGGTCCGCTCGGTGACCGCGGCCAGCATCGCGTCCAGGTCGTGGTCGCCGCCGGCGGTGAGCGGGACCTGGACCGGGGTCGCGCCGGCGACCTGGGTGATGATCGGGTAGGCCTCGAAGGAGCGCCAGGCGAACATCACCTCGTCGCCCGGGCCCGCCGTGGCGAGGATCAGCGACTGGGCGACGCCGACCGAGCCGGTGCCGGTGGCGATGTGCTCGACCGGCACGTCGAAGTGCTTCGCCAGTTCGGCGGTCAGCTCGGTGACGGCCATGTCCGGGTAGCGGTTGAGCTTGCCGGCCGCGGCGACCGCCGCCTCCAGCACGCCCGGGAGCGGCTCGTACGGGTTCTCGTTGGACGACAGCTTGTAGGCGTCGGGGCCTGCCGGCTTGCCGGGCTTGTAGGTGGGAATGCCGTCCAGGCTCGGCCTGAGGCGGGGGCCCTGTGCTGCGGTCACGGTCGGTCTCCTTCGGTCTTTCCGCTGCGTTCGCCCGCCACGGTCGGGTTCGCCGCCGTGCCCGGGAGTCCGAACGCGCGCGGTTCCACCCCGGTCGGGTGCCCTGAACGATACCGATCGCACTCACCCGAAGGGGTGAGATGCCCGGTCGGGTTACAGACGCGGATCAGCCATTCTGCTGGGTTCCTTTGGCACATGTCAGAGGTAAACCAGCTGGTTCCGTGCGGGGATCGAAGGGGCGCACATGGGCTCACTCACGGAGAAACGTATCTCCACAGGCTCCCGATGCGCCGGTCACAGACCCTTGTCAGGAGCCATACGATCGGTCCGCCATGACAGCAGCAGCCAACCAGAGCGGTCGGCGGCCCACCACCTCACGGCGTCTGGAGCGGGCCGGCATCCGGGATGTGGCAGCAGCCGCCGGAGTGTCGATCACCACCGTCTCCGACGCGCTGAACGGGAAGGGCCGCCTGCCCGACGAGACCAGAAGCCGGGTGCGCGAAGTCGCCGAGCGCCTCGGCTACCGCCCCTCGGCGGCGGCCCGCACCCTGCGCACCGGACGGTCCGGCCTGATCGGGCTGACCGTCACGACCTACGGCGAAGAGCCGTTCACCTTCACCGAGTTCGCCTACTTCGCCGAGATGGCCCGGGCCGCCACCAGCGCCGCCCTGGGCCGCGGCTACGCACTGGTGGTCCTGCCCGCCTCGTCCCGGCACGACGTCTGGGGCAACATCGCCCTGGACGGCACCGTGGTGATCGACCCGCCCGACCAGGACCCGCTGGTCAGCGAGCTGTACCGGTCCGGCGTCCCGGTGGTCAGCGACGGCAAGCCGGGGAACTGCCCGGTCACCGCCTGGGTGGACAACGACCACGAGGCCGCCGTGCTCGGCATCCTCGACCACCTCTCCGAGGCCGGCGCCCGCCGGATCGGCCTGCTCACCGGCACCAGCACCGACACCTACACCCGGCTCTCCACCGAGGCCTACCTCGGCTGGTGCGCCAAGGTCGGCCAGGAACCGGTCTACGAGACCTACCCCGCGCACGACCCGGCCGCCGGCGCCGTCGCCGCCGACCGGCTGCTCGCCCGCCCGGACCGGCCGGACGCCGTCTACGGCCTGTTCGACCCCAACGGCACCGACCTGCTCGCCGCCGCCCGCCGCTACGGCCTGCGGGTGCCGGACGACCTGCTGCTGGTCTGCTGCAGCGAGAGCGACGTCTACGCCACCACCGAGCCGCCCATCACCACCCTGTCGCTCAAGCCCCGGCGGATCGGCACCACCGTGGTGAACCTCCTGATCGACGCCATCGAGGGCGTGGACTCCGGCACCGGCGTGGACATCGCCCGGCTCTTCCCGCCCCGCTTCCGCACCGCCGGCACCGGGCCGCCGCCCGGCACCCTGATGCCGACCGAACTCATCGTCCGCGCCTCCTCGCAACGACGGAGCCCGCGCACCACGGTCAGCCCGCCCCGCCCGCCGGGTGAGGTGTGACCACCGGGACCGCACCCCAGCGGGCTGTGGTCCGGCCCCTACCGAGTCGGGACAAAACGGACCTGACGGACCGCCCGGCTGACGCTCCGGAGGATTGGATACCCACCAGGTGACGACGCCGGGAGAGTGGTCTTCCTATGATGGGCGAATGACACCCGAGGACCGCTTCCCCGGGCCTGAACACCCGGACTCAGGCCCACGCCACCAGCCGGACCTCGACGTGCTGCCTTACGGCACCTATTACGAACCGGACCCCAACGGCGGGTACTCCCCGACCGGCTACGAGGCCGAGACCTACAGCGGCTACGGCGGCGCCCGGTACCTCGAACAGCACTGGCCGGCCACCGGCCCCGACCAGGGCCACACCGTGCACTCCCAGAACGGCCCGCCCGAGCAGGCCGGTTACGAGCCCACCCTGCCGGACCACCCCTCCCCCGCCCACGGCGGCCACCCCGGCGACGGCCCCGGACCGCAGAGCGACGACCCGCCGACCATCGAGCTCGGCCCCCCGTTCGCCGAACCCGGCCAGCCCTACCACCCGTACCCGGCCCCCGGCCCCGGCGAGCCCCCCGGCCCGCTCTACGTCGTCGGCGACGTGCACGGCTACCTCGACGAGCTCCGCACCGAGCTGCGCCACCAGGGCCTGATCGACGCCGACGGCCACTGGTCCGCCGGCCGGTCCCGGATCTGGTTCCTCGGCGACTTCACCGACCGGGGCCCGGACGGCATCGGCGTCATCGACCTGGTCATGCAGCTCGCCGCCGAGGCGGCGGCGGCCGGCGGCTACTGCCGGGCCCTGATGGGCAATCACGAACTGCTCTTCCTGGGCGCCGCCCGGTACGGCGACGAGCCGGTCCAGTCCACCGCCGGCACCGCCTCCTTCCTCGCCGCCTGGCGGCTCAACGGCGGACAGCAGAGCGACCTGGAGCGCCTGGAGGCGCACCACATCAGCTGGCTCTCCCGGCTCCCGGCGATCGCCCTGGAGGACGGCCACCTGCTGCTGCACTCCGACACCACCGCGTACCTGGAGTACGGCGAGTCCATCCCCGAGGTCAACGACGCCGTCCACGACCTGCTCGCGGACGAGGGCGTCGACGAGTGGTGGGACTGCTTCCGCCGGTTCACCAAGCGCTTCGCCTTCCGCGGCGACGCCGGCCCGACCGCCGTCCGCGAACTACTGGACGCCTACGGCGGCACGCGTGTCGTGCACGGCCACAGCCCGATCCCGTACCTCACCGGCGCGGTGAACTCCGACGACGGCATGCCGCCGCACGTCCCGGGCCCGTACGTCTACGCGGAGGACCTCGCCGTCGCCATGGACGGCGGGGTGACCATGGAGGGCCGACTGCTGGTCTCCCGGCTGCCGATCTGATCCGTCGGGGCGCCTGCACAGCGGGGACCGGCACGGCCGCACGGGGGCGGCCACCGCGCCACGGGGCCGGACCGCACGCGGTCCGGCCCTTCCGCCGTCACGGAACACCCTCCGCCCACGGCAGGTGACGGACCGTCGACCGAACGCGCGTTCCCGGCGCACGGGCGGTCGCGCACGCGCACCCCGGGGCGCGAAATTCCGGAAAGTCACTGTCTACCCGGCCGCGCCCACCCCTACCATCGGGGACACACCACACCCGGCCGCCCCTCCGGCGGCCCGACTCCGCGCCCCGCCCCGTGCCTGTCGGGGCGGAGAGCGCGGGGGTCCGCACGAACGGGGTCCCCATGAACGACGCCCCGCACCTGCTCGCCGAGGACCGCCCGGACTTCGAGCGCCTCCTCGACGAAGCACTGCGCGACGACAGCCTCCGCACCGTCCTGCGCGCGCCCGGCGCGCCACCCTCCGACGACCTGCGCGCCCACGCGCTGGCCTCGGCCGACAACGTCGCCGCCCCGGCGGCCACCGAGTACCAGCACTACCTGCGGCTGCGCGAGAACCTGCGCGCCACCCCGCCCGCGCCCGGCGAACCCGCCGCGCCCGGACTGCTCACCCAGCTGCGCTCGGAGAACGGCGGCGCCGGGCTGCTCCCCGTGCTCACCGTGCTCACCCCGATCCTCGCCTGGACGGCCGCGCTGGTCCTGCTGCTACTCGGCTACGCGCTGCGGGCCGCCGACCCGGACAGCCCGCTGGCCCGCTCACTGCTCACCGCCGGGTGGCTCGCCCTCGCCGCCGGGGTGGCCGCGATGGCGGTCGGCATCGTCGGGCTGATCCTCACCGCCCTGCGGGACGGCTCCGCCCCGCCCACCGTGCCCTTCCCACCGGGCACCGACCCCGAACTCGCGGCCGAGCTGGACGACGCCCGCCGGGACTGGCAGCGCGCGCTGCGCGAGCGGGCGCTCGTCCCCCACCTCACCGCCGCCGCCCGGGCCGCCACCGCCCCGGCCCTGACCGGGCCCGACGACAGCTGAACCGGGACGGGCCCCAGGACCCGCCCTAGGAGCCGGCCGCCGCGGAGTCCGCCGCCACCGGGTCGGCCGGCACCGAGTCGGCCACCACCGAGTCGGCCGCCGCCCGGACGAACTCGCGGACCCGCTCCGTGGTGTTCCCCTCCCGCCAGACCGGACCGCGCTCGATCAGCGGGGCGTCCTCGATCGGCACATAGGCGAGGTCCGGACGCGGGTGGTAGCGCAGCGAGAGCTCGCCGACCGGCAGCACCCCCCGGCCCAGCGCGACCAGCGTCAGCATCTCGGAGAAGGTCTCGCCGACCGGGCCGGGCGGCACCGGCCGCCCCGACGGGGTCCGGTCCGGGGTGCGGTCCCGCTTGAAGGCCGCCGAGGTCACGGCCGGGTACTGCACCACCGGGTGGTCGCCCAGCACCTCCAGCGACACCGAGGCGGCCCGCGCCAACGGGTGCCCGGCCGCCACTGCGAGCACCCGGCGCTCGGTCATCAGCACCGGGCCGTTCGCCATCCCGTCGAACGGGAAGGCGGCGATCAGCACGTCCACCGAACCGTCCAGCAGACTGGACCGGGTGTTCGCCAGCTGGGCCTCGCGGACGTCCACCAGGCAGTCCGGGTGCCGCTCGTTGAACAGCGCGACGGCCCTGAGCAGCACGGGTGCCGTCCCCTCCCCGAGGAACGCCACCCGCAGCTCCCCGGCGACCCCCCGGTTCGCCTCGGCCGCCCGGCGCACCGCCGCCGTGATGCCGGCCACCAGCGGCGCCAGCTCCTCCGCCAGCCGCAGGCCCACCGGGGTGATCCGCACCGACCGGCTGGTGCGCTCGAACAGCGAGCCGCCGAGCCGCCGTTCCAGCTGTCGCACCACCTGGCTGACCCGGCCGGTGCTGAGCCGCAGGCGTTCCGCGGCGCGGCCGAAGTGCAGCTCCTCCGCGAGCGTCAGGAAGACCTCGATCTCCACCCGTTCCAGCACCGTCCACCCCTCCACCGTTTAGTCCGGCTCAATGATCGTTGACCGATGCCGTCTTGATGACACCGGCTGCCTGGCGGATCGTGGAACACGTCACCGGCAGCACCCCTCCCGACTGGAGCCATCATGACCGCCATCCGCGTGAAGGCCTTCGACCACCTCGTGCTCAACGTCCGCGACATCGAGCGCTCGCTGGAGTTCTACGGCGGCCTGCTCGGCCTGGAGCCGGTGCGGGTCGAGGAGTGGCGCGCCGGCAAGGTCTCGTTCCCGTCGCTCCGGGTCACCCCCGAGACGATCATCGACCTGATGTCCCGCCCGCGCGGCGAGTCCAACGTCGACCACATCTGCCTCACCGTCGACCCCCTCGACTGGCAGCAGGTCATCGACGCCGGCGTCTTCCACGTCCTGGAGGGCCCGGTCCCCCGCTACGGCGCCCGCGGCAGCGCCACCTCCATCTACGTCCAGGACCCGGACGGCAACACCGTCGAACTCCGCTGGTACCCGGAGGACGCCGCCTGACCTGCACCGCCCCCGACCGTGCGGCGGGCGGGAAACGGCCGGAGCCGATCGTGAGCGCCTGGGACGTCTGACCACCGAAGGGCGGCCGTCCGGGCGTCAGCACCCGGGCGGCCGCCCTTCGGTCCCTGTCGCCCACCGCACGAAGGCAGGGGCCGTAGCGGAGCGACGGCAGGTCGGGACTACCCGCCGAACTCGTCGAACACGGCACCGAGATCACTGGCCACGACCTGGGCGTCACTGCCCTCGATGCGGTGGCGCGGCATGAAGTAGACGAGTTCGCCGTCCTTGAACAGGGCGAACGAGGGCTCGGACGGCGGGATGTCCGCGAAATGGGCACGCATCCGCGCGGTGGCTTCCAGGTCCTGCTCGGCGAAAACCGTCAGCAGCCTGTCGGGGCGCTTGGAGCCGTTCTCCAGCGCGATCCGGACCCCGGGCCGGGCGATGCCGGCCGCAGTGCCGCTCACGGCGTTGATGACCACGAAGGTCATGCCCGTCCCGATGTCCCCCATCGCGGCGTCGACTGCCCCGGAGTCCAGCAACTCCTTGAACCCGATCGAAGTCAGCTCCTCCTTCATCGGCTTCACCAGCAGCGGTGAGTACGGCATACCAGCTCCTCACACAGAGAGATCAAGGCCGCACTCAAGGTAGCCGAACCGAGGTGGCCGTGTCCGCGGAACCTGCCGACGGACACAGCACCGCCCCGGCAGGCGTCGAAGCCCGCCGGGGCGCTACCCGGCCGCGAGTGGACGTCAGTCCGCCAGCGGGAGGTGGACCCGGTTGCCCTTGGCCGCGGACTCCTCCGACTTGGCGGCCATTCCGGTCACCGCCTCGGCATCGAACTCCGTTGCCACAGCCGTCGAACCGTCGCCGTGCTCGTCGCGGGTCTTTTGCGAGATCTTCATCGGGCAGAACATCAGTAAAAGCACCACCTCGCGGCATGCCGCTACCCGCCTATGCCGGAATGTCGCGGACGCTGCGCTGGTGGACGTCGGGCAGGACACCCGCCGCGGTGAGGAAGTCGTTGTCGTCGTGCAGCACGATCAGCCCGTGGTGAGCTGCGGTCGCACAGATCATCAGGTCGACGGTGGACAGCGCCCGGACGGCTCCACCGGCCCGGGCGAGCTGGAACTGCGCGGACTCGATCCAGCCCCAGATGTTCTTCGGCAGGGGCACGTCCGGGTACAGGTCCGCAAACATTTCGCCCATCTGCTCGTAGTGGACGAGGTTGCGGGCGGAGTGACGGAACTCAGTGCGTTGCGGAGCACAGGATCCGATGACGCGCAGGTCAATGTCCTCTCCCCACGCGTCGTTCAGGTGCGGTTCGCGTGCCAGCCGCCACACGGCGGTGGAGTCGGCGAGGTACTGGATCACTCCTTGCCGCGCTTCTCGGCGTCACGGAGCTGCTGCCATCCCTCGTAGTCCCACTGCTGGGCGGCCTGCATGTGCCGAGCGCGCTGGGTGGCCCGCTCGTGGCGCTCGGCGTACTCACGGAGGGCTGCGTTGACCACGTCCTTCTTGGTCGCGCCGCCGGAGACGCGCAGGGCCTTCGCCAGGGCGTCATCGTCCAAGTCGATCGTCGTCACGCTCATGCTTGGCTCCCCTATATAAGGCCAATACTTCTCTTGAATATGGTAACGCACAGAGGTGGTGGGGGGTGGGGCCCCCCCCCCCGCCCCCCGGGACGCGGCTCATCCGTAAGGTGACCTGCCTCGGCGCAACCGCCATGGCCGCACTCTCGGGACTGGCGCTCGCGCCGGCCGCCCACGCCGAGGGGAACACCGTCTCCAGCCAGGTCTACAAGTTCTATCCCGGGGGAGGTATGTACACGACGCGGACGGGGGAGATCGACTTCGTCGTGACCACCCCTGGGCATCCGCATGGACTTCACCCAGCCCTACGTCGTCAGCGGACAGGGCGGCCGCTACCAGATCCAGGGCAAGGTCGTGCTGCAAGCCTGCGTGGCCAGGAAGCTACCCGTCTGCGGTCCTTCCTCCACAGTGACCTTCGACGACGTGGTGAACGCCATGGGTCCGCAGACCGGGGCAACGGCTCACTCGTCCAACTCCACCGTCTTCCCCATCTTCACCACCCCCTAGCCAGGAAGGAAGCTCCCGTGGTCGCAGCACCGGCAAGGAAACTGTGGGCAGGGTTCTCGGGCGTCGTCCTCGCGCTCATCCTCATCGCCGCAGGCATGGGGTACGCAGCACCGGAGCCTGCCAAGTCACCGTGGATCCTGGCACTCGCAGCCGCCCTGTTCCTGGGCGGCGCCGTGCTCCTGACACGATCCGTCCGCAAACTGCGGCACGGCGGCCACGGTGGTACGGACGTCGGCTAGCACCCCAGCGGAGCGGAGTACCCGTCCCTGTGGCCCCACCCGGCGACGTGGATGTGTCGGGAGATCCGGGGGCTGCGTGGCTGTGGCCGGTCTGACCCAGTCGAGGTCGGGCCGGCCACAGGTGGCACCCGAGGTGCGCCGGTGTTCGGATCGGGATCAGTTCGTCCTGTCGCCGCGGGCAGAGTGTCACAGCACGCCTGGACCGCTGCCTCAGAACGGGAATGAGACGACTCCGGCGCCGATGGCGGACTTCACGAGTCCGGGCGAGCCGATTCCGAAGGCCGCGGCCAGGGAGTAGGCCGGCGCCGCCTCGGCGGCGGTGGTTCCCGAACCCGTCGGCCAGTGCGCTCTCGCACTGCCGTCGGTCATGGCGTGGAGTTCGCCGATCGGTACCCCCTCTCGCAGCAGCGCGCTTCGGCTGGTGGTGGTGGTGGGGGCCAGACGGTAGTCGTGGCCGCTGTAGCGGACGTCGACGCGCCGGGAGCGCCTCCTGATGAAGCCGAGGCCCGGCTGGACAGGGACCGCCTCGCCGCTGATGCGCAGTTCGAGGTCGGCGGGGGCGCGGCTGCCGAGGGGGGTGCGGTGGTCCATGATCTAGCGCGTCTGGTACGAGTAGCCGACTGTACTGGGGCTGAGAGGGCACAGGGCGACCGACTTCTTGCCACGCCCACCCAGGACCCGTAGACCGGGAAGGTGATGCCGTGGGAGTTTCCGCGTCCCCGCTCCACGGTGCACTTGATGACGGCGCGATGCTCGTTCAGGTTCAGCGGCCCCGGGCTTACGCAGTACGAGCTGGCCTCGCCCCGGCCGAAAGAACGGTCTTGCTCATCGGGGAGAACATCGGGGCACTTCCTTCGGGTCGTGACCTGCGGCCTTACGGCCGTAGACGAAGGCGGGCGAGGCATTCGCCCGCCCTGAACAGAGGCAGCGGGTCCGCACGGCCCCGGAGGTGGTGCCGCAGCGGACCGGGCACGCCTGTTGACGTGGAGCGCGTGAGTTCCCGCGATCAGTGGCGGTATCCCAGGACTCCGTCATCGCGCAGAGGCGCACAGGTCATCCGGTCGGGAACGAGAGCGGCACCGCGCCGGTGGCGGACGCAAGCGGGTGACTGTGACCGGCCCAGCGCCACTTTGGCGGCCTGCGCGGATGAGGTGCTCGTCACGAACCAGGTCTGAGTGCCGCTCACCCAACCAGCCCCGGTCGGCCGGATGGTGGGAATGGTGACGGTCCACAGGTTCATGGCCTTCTCCGTCCTGCATCGATCGGCTACCGCAGCCCAGCCTTGCGCCGGGCGATCGTGGCGGCAAGGACGGCATTCCCGCCTTTCACGCCGCCCTGCGGGTCCTGCCCGGCCGCGCTGCCACTCTCCTCTGAATCGTGGGGTTTCGCCGTGCGGGGCCAGCCATCGGACCGGGCTCACCCGCCCGCAGGGCAGGCATCGGCGTTGCCTGCGGCATGGCATGGAAAGGGGGGCGTGTGGCGTTGCCGCCATGGCCGGACGGGTGGAGGCTGGACGGTGTGACGAAGGTCCGCGATGTCCTGTTCATCTTGTTCGACGGTGTCGTCGGACTGGACGTGGCCGGCCCGCTGGAGGTGCTCGCCGCGGCGAACGCCTACCGCGCCGGCCGCCCGCCCGCGACACCGGACGGGGCGGCCTACCGGATCCGCACGGCCAGTCCGCAGGGGCGCGCGGTGCGCACCTCCAGCGGACTCACCCTCTCCCCGGACCTTGACCTGTACGCGGCGCCCGTACCGCACACCGTGCTCGTCCCAGGCGGCTCCACCACACCGGACGGGAGCCTGGTCCTGGACGTCGACGTCGTCGCCTGGCTGCGCGCCAACGCCCCACGTTGTCGACGGACCGCCTCGGTGTGCACGGGCGCGTTCCTGCTGGCCGAAGCGGGCCTGCTGGACGGTCGCCGCGCCACCACGCACTGGAGCCGGACCGCCGAACTCGCCACGCGCCACCCCGCTGTGCGGGTCGAGGACCAACCGATCTTCGCCCGCGACGGCCGCATCTGGACCTCAGCCGGCGTCACCAGTGGCATCGACCTCACCCTGGCCCTCGTCGAGGACGACCTCGGACGCGACGCGTCCCTGACAATCGCCCGCCACCTCGTGCTCTTCCTGCGCCGTCACGGCAACCAGCAGCAGTTCTCCACCCAGCTGCGAGCCCAGACCGCCGAGCGGCCGGGACTGCGCGAGATCCAGCAGTGGATCGCCGACCATCCCGACTCCGACCTCAGCGTCGACGCGCTGGCTCACCGCGCCAGCATGTCCCCACGGCACTTCACCCGGGCCTTCACCGCAGAGACCGGCGTCCCGCCCGGCCGCTACGTCGACCGCACCCGCCTGGAGACCGCCCGCCATCTACTGGAGGACAGCACCGACAGCATCGACCACATCGCCCACCGCGCCGGCTACCCCAGCCAGGAAGCCATGCGGCGCGCCTTCCACCGCACCCTGGGACTCAGCCCGCTGCAGTACCGCACCCAAGCCGGGCACAGCCCGGCCCCACACTGACCCGGCTCTGCTCCGGCGATCACGCCCTCGAAGACGCTCCTGCGACCCTCGGCGGTACGAGGACCGGCGGGCTGGCTGTCAGCGCGCCCGGACCACCCCCGGACACCCCCGCACCACAGGAACGCCATCCGTGGCACCAGCGCCCCGGGCACCAACCTCGCACCGCCGCCCCAACGGCCATACGCCGCCCTGAGCCGCCGGTTCGCCTCACATCCTCGACCTGACCCCGCCCTCCTGGGGAGAGAGACGCCTCGCGCCCCAGCGGTGACTCGACGACCGGCTCCCCCGAACTCCAGCCCCTGTACCGATATCGAGGGCGGGCAGCGGTGAGGCGGCCCAGGTCCGCAGGGATGGGCGGATGATTCGCGGGCAGGCACGGTATTCCATCGTGATCAGGGGCTCAACACCTCATGATCCCCCGGAAGCCGTGCCAGCCTTCATCCGGCCCCGGTCTCCGAACTCCGCCCGCACCGATTCTGAATCAGCACCGAAACAGACGGATCTCGGAACGATGTCGCCCTGACACGATGACGATTCTTCATTTTGTGTGACTGTTGACGGTTTCTGGTGTCGGAGATTCCAAGGGGCGCAGGAGGCCGCGTAGCTGCACAAATATTTCACATTGGCTCGTTTCCGTGGAATCATTTCGTAGTCGGTGTGTCACGATCGTGTCCAGCCAGCGGGAAACGACTTGCCCGGCTGCTTACGTTTCGGAGGCGCTCCATGCCCGACTCGACCTCGCCCGAACCCGCCCGGCTCGGGCGACGCAGCCTGATCAAAGCCGCCGGCCTGGGCGTCACTGCGCTGGGTCTGGGGGCTGCTGTCCCCGGTGGTGCCGCAGTCGCGGGTCCGCGCGGCACGCCCGCGGAAAAGCCGTCCCGGTTGCTGCTCAACACGGTGAATCTTTATTGCAGGACGGCCACGGCCGTCTATGACGGCAGTGGCAATGTGACTATCGACATCACGGTCGGAAACTTCGGCAGCGTGGCCGCGACCGGCCCCGTCTCGCTCAAAGTACTCACTCCGTTCTACGCCAACATCAACGCGCTGCCGACTGTCGCCGGCGGCACATCCAGCTGGCTCTATGAGAACGCCGCACCTGAGGTGCCGTCCATCATCAAGGTCGCCTTCGACGGCTTCCCCGCCAATTCCACCAAGACCCTCACGCTCTCATGTGCTCTGGACGCCGGTCATCCCAACCTGCCGCCGATCGGGCGCGCGATCTTCACCACCGACGCGGCCAACACCACCGATGCCGACAGCGATCTGACCCGTAACAACTGGCTGTTCACCTTCCTGGGGGCCAGCCTGGCCGCGCCGACGGCCGGCAACGCGAACCTGTACTTCACCGTCCCCCAAAAGCCCCTCGTCGTGGGCGGCGCGGCAGAGAGCATTCCATTCAGCTTCTACAACGGGGCCGGCACCCTCCTCCACGGCACCTCACACCCGGCCTGCTTCACCTTCACGACGCCCTTCCACACCCGGGTTCCTTCCGCCGGCCGTCCTTCCGGGCTCACCGCCCTGTACGAGAACGACGACCCGGCGATCCCCTCGGTCTACCAACTGGCGGTCCCCGCCGGCTTGGGGGCGCTGGGACCGCTTGTTCCCACCGTCATCAACATCCCCTTCCAGGTCCAGAACGACGCCCCCCGACAGCTGATCCCCGCGACCGGCATCATCGTCCCCACCGGGAGCGACACCCAGGGCGACCGCTCCACCAACTCCACCCGCTTCAGCATCCTTTCCACCGCGAACGCCGCCGTATAAGGGTTCCTTGGCCGTGGTCGGGTCCTGGCCTAGCTCCGTCGCCCCCAAGAGCAGCCGTCACCTTCCCAATGGTGAATCGGCACGAGCGCCGCGTGCACCCGAGCTACACCGCAAGACGCCCAGATCGGTGACCTGCAGACTTCGGACGGCCAGGCCGGCCAGAGGATCACCGGGGCTGTCCGCAACCTGTGCCTTGCCGTACCGTCCCATGCGTTCTGCGACCCCCAGGAGCTGGCCCGTCATGCGCATCGTCCTCGGACAGAACCAGTACGGCAAGGAGCAGGTCAGGGTCGTTCGTGTGCAGCGCGGCCCCGAGAGCCACCGGATCAAGGATCTGAGTGTCAGCATCTCGCTCTCCGGAGATCTGGACGACACCCACTTGGGCCGTGACAACAGCAAGGTTCTCGTCACCGACACCCAGAAGAACACCGTCTACGCGTTCGCCAAAGAACACGGAATCAACGAGATCGAGGACTTCGGCATTCTCCTGGCCCGGCACTTCGTCGACTCGCACCCGCCGATCCACCGTTCCCGCGTTCGGATCGAGGAGTACTCGTGGAACGCGGCCCTTCCCCCGGAATCCCTCGATGCGGAGAGCGCCCCGCCTGCCCAGCATGCCTTCACCCGGTCGGGCAGCGAGACCCGCACCGCGGAAGTCGTCTACGACGGCACACAGTTCTCCGTCACCTGCGGCCTGACGGGCCTGCACGCCTTCAAGACATCAGGATCGCAATTCCAAGGCTTCGCCCAGGACCGCTACACCACGCTCCTGGACACCGCAGACCGCGTCATGACCCCCGCCATCACCGCGCGGTGGCGGCACCGCACAACCACGGACGACGGCCCCTCCGACGGCTGGACCCGCGCTCACCACCGGACGCGCACCCACATGCTCCAGGCATTCGCCGACACCTACAGCTTCTCCCAGCAGCAGACGCTGTACGCCATGGGCACCCGCATGCTCGAACACCGCGGAGAACTCGACGAAGTGCGCCTCTCGCTCAGGAACATGCACCACCTCGCCGTCGATCTGAACCCCTTCGACCTCGACAACGACAACGAGGTCTTCTACGCCCCCGACCGGCCCTACGGCATCATGGAGGGAACCGTACTGCGCGAGGGTGCCACAGCCCGTATCCCCACGGACTGAAGCGGACAGATCCACTGAACGACACCACCGGTTGTCTGCCTCGTCAGCGGGGAGCGCCGGTTCCTACCGCTCGGGCAGGGCTTCCTGCAGCGGCATCCGGGCCGGCGGGGACAAGCGGGTCAGCGTGCCCGCGACGGCGGGGCGGTGTGCGTGCGGGGCGAGTCGCTCGCCGAACCACTCCTGCAGGCACGGGGACAGGCGGCCGACCAGGGCGAGCGCGTGGTCGATGTCGGTTGCTGCCGCGTCGGCGTCGCCGAGTTCCAGCCGAGCCACCACCACTGCCCGCAGACGCTCGCCCAGGTGGGGGGAGCGGTGGGCCGGTGCGGCGTCCGGCGCCGACTCGAAGTACGCCAGCGCCCGCTCGGCGCGGCCCAGGAGCAGCCAGGTGTTGCCGTGGGCGAGGGCGAGGTACCTCTCGTCGACCGCCGCGCAGGAGGGTTGCGCGTCGGTGTGCCACGGCGGGGCGCCCCGCAGGGCCCGGCCGGCCCGCTCGAGGGCGCGCACGGCTTCGCCCGCATCGCCGAAGGCGGCGAGCGAGCGCGCTTCCCGGCTCTCCAGGGCAGCCGCCAACCGCGGCGCAGGCCGGGGAAGGACGGTACGCGCGGCGGCCATCAGCGCCAGTGCGTCGCCGGGATCGCCGAAGCGCAGGTGCCGGACGGCGAGCTGGGAGAGGTAGGCGGCGGTGTGCCGCCGGGATCCGGCCGCCGCCGCGGCGCGGAGTGCGGCCAGCGCGTAGCGCTCGGCCCAGGTCTCCTCGCCCTGGGCGCCGCACAGCCACGCGCGCAGGGCGGCGGCACGTGCGGCCAGCAGCAGCAGTCGGGAGCCGTCGGGGCTGTCGGGGCCGTGGGCTGTGAGCAGCGGGGTGATGAGGTCGTACTCGGCTTCGGCGGCCGTGTGCAGCGCGGCCACCGGGATCGGGGTTCCGGCCTCGAGTGCCTCCAGTGCACGGAGCCGGGTCCCGGTCCAGGCGAGTGTCTTGGCGAGGGCGGGGTGCCCGCTCGCAGAGCAGCTTCGGGGGGCATCGGAGAGGCAGGTGAGGGCAGCGCGGATCTGGGCGGCGAGCACCGGGCCGGTGACGGTGAGGTGCGCGGCGCACGGCCCGGCTGCCAAGGGGAGGCTGTTGATGGCGGCGATGGCGCCGTCCGCGGTCCACGGCCTCGTCAGCAGGCTCGTGTCCCCGGTGGCCGGGAGCAGCCAGTGCGGCCAGCCCAGGCGCAGGACGTCGTCCTGGGGGATGTCGTGGATGTGGGCGATGGCCAGCTGCGCGGTGGTCTCGGGGGCGATCCGGCCCGATTCCCAGCGGGACACCTTCTCCCGGCGCGCGGCCATCTGCCCGAAGCCGAGCTCGGCGTGCGTACGCGCGACCAGCCGTGCGTAGGCGGGGTGTGAAAGACCGATCGAGGTCCGCAGAACCGCCAGGGGGTGCAGTGCCATGCCAATGCTTTCCATTTTTAGGATTTCCCCGCCCCCAGAATATGCTGGACCGCTGGCGCTGTCAAAATCACGAGGCACCCCCAGGCACCCCCTATTTCGTGGCGCAAGGAACGGGCATCGCATCTAATTCTCGTGGGCGATTCGCCCGACTGACCGAGGGAATTCTTATGCGTAGCCTGATCCGATCCGTCTCACTGTCCGCCCTGGCTGTGGCCGCCGTGCCCGCGCTGCTGCTGGCGGCTTCGCCACCCGCCTCCGCAGACGGGGAGATGAACTTCGGCGGAGGTGCCGGCGACCGCGGCTCGTCGAGTTTTTCGCCGACCGCGCAGAACTGCGAGGGCATCTACACCTACCTGCGCTCGAACGGCGGAGTCGTCAGCAAGATGCCCAAAGATTTCCAGAACGAATGGCGTCAGTGCGCCAGCGGGTCCATCGGTTTCAAGAAGGGCTGAGAAAGGGACGGACGCGGGAGTCGGAGAAACATGTACACGATTGTCGGCCTCCTGGCGGGCCTCGGCGGCTTGGCCGGCGCTGCCGTTGTCCACCTGGTCCGGCGTGACCGCCACCGCAGGGAGGGAGACGTCACCGGCCTGCTGATCGAACGACGGCGCACCGCGGAGGCCGCCCAGCTGAGGTCTGCCTGCACGAGCAATCCGGTCCACCACGGCGGCGGCCCGACCATGCCGAACGGCCCTTACGGGTAGCGGCGGAGATCCGGCGCTCGGGCGCGCCCCTGCGGCCCTCCACGCGGTCGCTGCGGACCCTCGCCGGGTATTGCCGCCCCTGGGCGGGCGGCCCCAGCGGAGCGGGCGGCCGCGGCGCAGGCCGGGCCCGCAGCCCGGTGCTGGGGCGGCGGTTCGCGGGGCATGCTGGCTGCTCAGCGGCGGTGTCCAGATCTGGGTCATCGACGAGCTCGCCAAGATAGTCAGCTGAACGAGGCCGCTGTCGTCGGTACAGTCCGGAAATCCACCCCGAAGAAAGCCCGTGATGTCTGATCCACTCCCCCCGCGCGGGAGCACCGCAGAGGATTCGATCGCCGTTTTCGGCGCTCTTCTGGTGCTGCCCGCAGGAGTTCTCCGGATCCTGTCACGGCCGGGCCACTCCGAATTCCTCGCATGGGCCTGGAGTCTCCAGGGCGCGGCCCTGCTGTCCATTGTCCTGGGAATAGCCGTCGGGGCCGTGAGGGGGCGTAAGCCCTCTCCCGGGATCTGGGGCACTCTCGTCGTATGGACCCTGGCCGCCGGCCACGGGCTGAGCTGTCTCTGACCGTGTGAACCAGCCGGTGACAACGACCGACGACCGGGAGAGCGCCGTTCGGACGCGCCGCAGCACCAACGGGAGGGACTCGCGCCGGTCGGCGGACCGGCGCGAGTCCCTCCCTCCTGCATGACGGTCAACCGATCAGACGAGCCTTCTCGAACCGTCGCTATATCGGCCTGACCAGCCCTGTTGGTCCATGACCAGCCGCACGGCGGATCATGGACAGGAATCCCGACGTGTTGCAGACCCGCACGCGGACGACGCCGGGCTGTGCACCGCTTGCGCCGCCGAGCACCTGGTCATCGCACACCCCGACGTGGAGATCCCGGGCCCGCCCGGACCACTTGGTGGTCATCCCAGGGTCCCGAGCACGGGGCCGCCCGCTGTTGGCGTGCCAGCGTGCCGGCGGACCGCGGGTGGGAATCGCTGGCTTGGGTGGGGCAGGGGGACTATGGGTTCACGCACATCGCGTACGCGGAGAGCTTGTGGTTGTCCGGCACATCGAACGCCTTGATCACTCAGCCTTTTCCGTCGCCATACGGTCGGTTGGCGTTGACGTTCAGGCAGGCGTGGCCGCTCGGCGTTCAGCTGCCTGTTGCCCTCGTAGCCGCCGCCCGCAGCGATCTCCCCGGCAGGGCAGCGCGCAGCGCGCCTCAGCCACGGTGATCAGGCCGGTGGAAGCCCTGCCGTCGGGTGCGCTGCGCCTGGTGGACGTCCTGACTGTGGCGCCGCGGTGGCCGGGTGCCCGCTGGTCCTGGTGATCGCCCTCAACGGCGTCCAGGCCGGTGCCCTCCTGTGCCACCTGGCGGTGTGCGGCGACGAACGGCCGCCCCGCCACTGCTGCTGCGCGGGGCGGCCTTCGCCGCTGTCTCCCAACTCGACTGGTGGGGAGCGCTGTTGATCGGTTTCCACAACAGCCGGCGGTGAACGCCGGTCAGTCGGTGACCTCCTTCCACCCGCCCGGCGACATGGTCAGGTGCAGGATGCCCCGGTAGGCCCGGCGCTTCCAGAGCGTCGCGCCGTCCCCGTACTCCGGCAGGGCCTGCCGCGCCTCCTCCTCCGAGTCGAAGGCGTACTCCTTGCCCGCAGCCGAACGGATCTTCCAGTCGTCCATCGGCATGTCCTCGAGACCCATGGCCCGCTCCTCCTCACTCGTCACTCTTCACTCGTCGGTGACCGGGCGGCCGAGGCCCTCCGGACTCCTGCTCCTGACCTTGCGTGATCCGGCGCAGCCGCGCCAGCTCGGCCCGTACGCCGGCCCCGGCGCCGGCCGCCGTCGCGCGCACCAGCGCGGAGCGCAGCTCCCGGTGCCGCCCGCCCGCGAGGGCGGCCAGGGCCTCCAGCTCGTAGAGCGTGCCGGCCCGGCGGGAGTCCTGCGGCCGCTCGCGGGGGCGTAGTTCCTCGATCGCGTCGACCACGCCCGAGAGGGTGCGGAACGCGGCGCCGGCCGCCGCGAGCGAGCGGTAGAGGACGGCCTCCGCACGGCGGGCCGCCCGCTCCAACTGCGCGGTGCGGTCGGCGATCTCGGCCGCGCCGCCGAATCGCAGGGCCAGGTCGCAGAGCAGCGCCCAGGAGTCACCACGCCGCTCGCTCCAGTAGCCGGGGGCATCGGTGGGCAGCTCGTCCAGGGCCCGGGCCAGCTCGCGGTAGAGGCTGCGGGCCCGGTCGGGGCGGAGCGGTCCGAGCAACGCCGCCTGGGTGCGGTAGTACAGCCACTTGGGGTTGTCCGGCTCCTCGGCCGCGCATCGGTCTACCAGTTCGGCGTATGCGGGGAGCTTGCGGTGGCGGGCGACAGCCTCCGGCCGGTGCCCGTGGTGGTCGAAGCGGACGTCCAACCGGACGGTGTCCGGGGCCTCGCCGTCCCGGTCGTACGGGCGCTCGTGCACCCGGCCCCGGAACCGCAGCGCACCGGCGGCGCGTACGGCCCGGGCCGGGAAGGCGCCGGCCGGACGGCCGATGTCCCGGACCTCGGGGCACCCGGCCAGGCCGGCGTCCGGGAAGAGGAGGTCGAGCAGGGTGAGGGCGCGCCGTACCGCCCCTGCGGACTCCGGCGCGAGCACCTCGTCGGCGTCCACGTGGAGGAACCAGCCGGGGCGCGGGTGCCGGAAGGCGAGGTTGCGGTGGTGGGAGAAGTCGTCCCGCCACGGTGCGTGGACCACCTGCACCGGCAGGCCCTGGGCCCGGGCGACCTGGACGGTGCGGTCGGTGGAACCGGAGTCGATCAGCAGCACCCGGTCCGCGTCGGCGGCCAAGGCGCGCAGGCACGGGCCGATCGCCGCCTCCTCGTCCCGGGTCAGCACCACGGCGGTGACCGGTGAGGGCGGGCGGAGCCGGTACTCCTCGGCGGTGGCCCGCCGGTCGCGGCCCGCCGTCAGGTGACGGCCGGTCAGCCCGGCGCCGAGCTCCCGGAGCAACGGGAGGTCGCGGTCCAGGCGGGAGGCGGCCGGGCCCGGGTGCTCCGGGTGGTGGCGGCGCAGGTCGTCGAAGCGCACGGTGATCAACCCTCCTCCGGCCGGGTGACGGTCACCCGCTGGTCGGCCTCGAAGGCCGAGGGGTGCCCGTGGGAGACCAGGACACGGCTGGCCCCCCGGTCGCCGAGGCCGCGCCAGACGCGGGTGGCGGTCTCCGGGTCGAGCGAGCTGAAGGACTCGTCGAACAGGTAGATCCGGGGGTCGGCCAGCACCGCGCGGGCCAGCCCGAGGCGCTGGACCTGACCGCGCGACAGCCCGGCGCCGTCCTCGCGCACCGGCTCGTCCAGACCGCCCGGCAGGCTCCCCAGGACCTCCCCGAGGCAGGCCAGCCGGCACGCCTCGGCGAGCTCCTGCTCCGACCTGGCGGCGCCCAGGGTGAGGTTCTCCCGGACGGAGGCGGCGAACAGCGCGGGCACCTCCGGGACGTAGAGCACCTCCCGCCGGACGGTCACCTCCGGCAGCCCGGCCAGCTCGTGGCCCGCCAGGGTGACGCTGCCGCCGTACCCGGGCCGCAGCCCGGCGACGGCCTGGAGCACGGTGCTCTTGCCGGCCCCGTTCGTCCCCTCCAGGCGGCAGCTGGTGCCGGCCGGGACGGTCAGGTCGAAGCCGCTCACCGCCGCCCGCACGGCACCTGGGTGACGCACCGTCAACCCGCGCACCAGCAGGTCCGTGCCGGTGCCGGTACCCGTGCGAGGGCCGCTTCCGGTACTGGAGGCCGCCGTGGGCGGTTCGCGCTGCGCCAGCACGTCGCGGTAACGGCCGAGGGCGGCGCCGAGCCGTTGCAGGCGGATCTGGAGCGCGGCCAGAGAGTCGGCCGCGGTGAGGAAGTACCCGGCGACGGCGAGCAGGGCGAGCACCTGGCCGAGGGTGAGCACACCCGCCAGTGCCCGGGTGAGGCAGGCCCAGACCAGCAGCACCGAGGTCACGCCCAGGGTGGCGCTCTTGGCAGCCGCGTTCAGGTTCTCCGCCCGGCCCAGCCTGGTCGCGGCCTCGACCCGCCGGTCCAGCGCGTGCCGCACCCGGCCGGTGGCGTACGCCCGGCGCACCGGGCCGGTCACCTCCGAGCGTCCGCGCAGCACCGTGAACAGTTCCGCCTTGAGGGTGGCGTCCCGTTGCAGCACCTCCTCGGAGGACTCCCGCACGGTGCGGTAGAGGGCGGCGGAGCCGGCCGCGTTCACCCCGGCCGAGAGCAGGACCAGGAGCAGCACGACCGGATCCCGCCAGGCCAGGTAGCCGGCCGCGGTCACCAGCACGCAGCAGTCGAAGACCGCCCGCACCGTGGTCGAGGCGACCAGCACCTGGATCTCCTGGACGTCGTCCAGGCGTCCCACCAGGTCACCGGTGCGCCGACCCTGGTGGAAGGCGAGCGGCAGCCGGGCCAGCTTGCGAACGTAGCGCAGCGACAACTCCCGCTGGAGCCACTGCGCCAGAGCTACCGTCACGCGGCCGCGCAGGTACTGCGCACCGGCGGCCACCAGGACCACGGAGGCGAATCCGGCGGTGAGCACCGCCAGCGTGCGGTCCCCGCCACCGCGCGCCAGTGCGTCGAGGGCGATCTGGAGGAACAGCCCGGTCAGCAGGACCACGGTGGAGGCCAGCAGGGTGAGTGCCAGTACCAGGAGGAGGGCCGGGCGGCGCAGTCGCAGCAACGGCCAGAGCGCGGTGCGCTCGCGCTGCCCGGCGGCGGGCTGATGCCGCAGGGAGAGGTGCGGCCTGCGGCGGTGCCCGGTGGGGCGGGGCGGTCTCTCCGTCACCAGGGCGGCGCCGAGGAAGACCTCGGCCAGATCCGCGCGGCCGATCCGCACCGGTCGCACCCGGAGCGGGTCGCTGACAGTGAAGCCGCCGTCCGCGCCGGCCTCGTGCACCACCACGAAGTGCGGGCGTTCCGCCACCCGGACGAGCACGATGGCCGGCCCGGCCACCCCGACGGCCCGTGCCAGTTGGGCGACGTCCAGCCGCAGCAGCAGGCTCTCCAGGCCGTAGCCGGAGAGCACCTGCCGCAGCCGGAGCAGGCTGGAGCCCCGCTCACCGAGGCCCACCGAATCGCGCAGCACCGCGGTGTCCACCGACAGCCCGTGCCGGCGCAGGACCGTGCGTGCGCAGGCGGGCCCGCAGTCGGTGTCCCCGCTCTGCCTGGTGTGGTACCTGCTCCAGCGCACGGCCCCGTCCTCCTTCCGGTCCAGGCCCTTCAAGCCCGGTGCCTAGCGGCACTCGCGGTTGTAGATCGCCATGTAGTCGGAGGGGGTGCCCCCGCAGGAGATCACGGCGCTGGTGGTGGCGAGGGTCCAGATGTACGCGCACTGGGCCGCACTCAGGCCCTCGGCGGCGGCGGATTCGGCCTCCGTCTCGGTGAGCTCGGGGAATCCCAGAGCCCGTAGCTCGGACAGGGTCATGACGTCCTCCTCGGTCGGTTCGATGGTCTGACGGTCGGGCCCTGGGTCGCCCCGGCCCTGCTGTCGAGGTTGGCCCGCCGGCCGCACGGGGGCAAGGACGGATGGCCCACCTTCCGGGCCACCTTCCGGGGCGGCGCCCGGGCGGCAGCGTTGCGGCCGGCCGGCGCCGGGCGGAGGCTGGGACGCCCTGGTCTTCACCGCCCGCCCTGCCCGACAACCTCCGCCAAGCCGTCGCCGCCTCCGAGGGGGACGACCCCGAACGGGCACCGGTGGTGTGGCTAACGCTCGCCGCTGCAGCCGGTTCCACCTCTACCCGGCCGTCGACCCCGGTCTCGACCAGACCACCGACCCTGGTCTCACCGTCGGACCGCTGCTCCTCCTGCCGATGACCGATGTCGCCTACCGGTGGCGCTGGGCACCCAGACCGGGGCCCCGCGGGCGAGCACGCTCCAGCAGTAGCCGCCCGTCCTGATCCGTACGTTCGGGTGTACATCGTCGACCTGGCGAAGGGGTACTGACCGGGCTCTGAGACGGCGCCGTCTCGCCGGAGTGTTCCCAGCCACTGACTCTGGTGAGTGTCCCGGCGGTCCCCATCGGGGACCGCCGGGACACTGCACGGGCGTTCTAGCGGCCGCTGTGGTCGATGACGTTGCCGTTGGAGCAGTTGTTGGCATGGCCGCCGACCCAGTCGCCCAGGACCGGGACGACCGCCACCTCCTGGAGGCAGACCACGTCGGCGGTGAAATTCCAGAGGTTGGCTGCGTTTGCGCCATCCCCGAAGTTGGAGTCGTTGTGGGCGTGGGCGTGGGCGGGCACGGTCATGGTGGCCGTGGCGAGCGTCATGACAGCCACCGAGATGATCTTCTTCATGCTGACCGCAACGATGCCGGTGTGAAAAGGACGCGACGGCATCCGGCCGGGCACCGGGGTGTGCTGGGAGTGGGGCCCTGCGTTACGGGGCGGTGCAGATCACGGAGGCGTGGTCGGAGCACTTGGGCGCCTCGGCCTCGGGGGCGGAGTCCCCGGTGTCAGGGTCATCGGGGTCGGGGTCGGGTCGGGGTCGGGGGCCCTGGCGCCGGGGCCCGCCCGGCCGGTCACACCGTCGCACCGTGCACCCCCCATCGGGACGGCGAGCCCGGACGAGGGCCGAGGCGGTCCAGCACCCGATGTGCTTCGGGGACGAGGTAGCGCATCGCCACCAATCGTGACAATCTGCGACGGCGAGCGGGCCGCCAGGGCTCCGCCAGTACCTGGGAGATCACATGGGCAGTGTCGCCTTGATGACCACGGCGGTAGTCATCGCCCCCGCCCCTCTCACCTGGCCCCACCTGCGCGTCCTGTGCCCCAAACCGTGCCCCACCCACCGGGAGGTGCCGCGCGGGGGCCGGCCGGCCGCCGCCGCGGTCCTCGCATTCTGGCTCCTGCCCCTGGCCCTCGCCTGCTCATTGCCGCTCTCCGGCGACTGCATCGGCCTGACCGCGGCTCTGGCACCATGGATGGTCCTCACCCCCGCCCTCGCGCTCGCCACATCCCCCCAGCGCCGCCACCTGGGCCGCAAAGGCGACCTGGCGGGGGCATGGGACCACGAAAACCCGATGCCCCCGGCCACCCCCCGGGAGATCGCCGCTCTCTGGCTGGCCGTGCTGGGCATCGCCGTGCTGACGCTGGACTGGGTGCTTCCCGTCCTCAGAGGGCCCTTCCACGCACTCGGTACCGGCGCCCTCGTCCTGTCGTGCATCGCCGGGGCCGCCGTGCACATCGCCGTACAGCGCAGGCTGAACCATCGCCGCGAGGTGAACTGCGCCGAACGGATCCGCCAGTACGCGACCTACCACCGGTCCCCGGCCCACTGAAACCCCGGAGCCGGCCCGGCGGTTTCTAGGGGCCGATCGCTCCACCCGCACGCAACCCCGCCACTCTCCAGGCACCTGTCGCGCCGTGTGCCGGTCCGGACCTGCTCGGCTCGGCATAGTCACCGCTCCGGCCTTGCCCGCATGGCCCCCTCAACTCCTCACGGCCGTACCCCGTCCCGGCGCCAATGCCGATGACGTGGGGCGCTGACGCCGGCCCCTCGCCCTTGACACCGAAGGACCCCACTGGCGGCAGCTGCTCCCGGCCGATCCGCTCGGGCCCCGGCTCGAAGACGCCTCCCACTGCGGAGAAGCGGACGACGAGAAAGCGACCGCTCGGGTGGCAGCCCTCTCGTCATCCGCTTCCGTACCCGCCAGGGACGGCCCGTCCGGCCGTCCCTGCCCTCACCGGTGATCCACCCACGCCGCCGCACCGTCCGTCAGGACGGTCGGCCCGGATCAGGGCCTCTCGTTCCGCGCACGTCGGGCGGTCCCGCGCGGGGCGGGGCCGGGGGTGCCGGGCGGGGGCTAGTTGAACGCGACGCGGAAGGTGTTGTCCTCGTCGAGGGTGATCTCGGCGTTGCCGGTGATGCCTTCGTAGGCGCCGGTGCCGCCGGTGACCAGGCCGCGGTAGACGACGCCCGAGGCCGGTTCGGTGACCGGGAACATGACGTTGTAGCTGACCTGGTCCTGGCCGTTGTCGACGTCGAACGTGATCATCGTGGTGCAGAACGCCGTCTTGGCCTGGGCGGCGATGGCGTCCTGGTCGCAGAGGCTGTAGGCGGTGCCGACCTTCTTGCCGTCGCCGTCCGAGATCCGGCCGGTGCTGAACGCCTTACCGGTCGGAGCCTCCTTGAAGTCCAGGGTCAGGGCCGGGACGGGGGCCGCCCGGTGGGCGGTGGGGCTGGTGGCGGTGGCCGGGACGGCGGCCCAGGCCACGGCGCCGGCCAGTACGGCGGCCGCGACCAGGGTGGTGGTGCGGACGGGAGCGATGCGCTTCACGACAGTCCTCTCGACAAGCAGCGGGCGATGCCCGGTATCAGCCCATCTGCACACCGGAGAGTGCGCGCGGACGCACGCCCGCCCCAGCGCCCGGCCCGGCGCGGCACCGCCCCACCGCCCCACGGCCCCACGGCCCCACGGCCCCACCGCCACCAGTGCCGCACACCGTGGCCCCATGAGACCCGTCGCCGGTGCCGCCACGGCCCTCGCCCTGATCACCCTCGCCCTGGGAACACCGCCGGCCCACGCCACCCGAGCCGTCCACGCAGCCCCGGCCGGTCCGGACACCGTTCCCGAGCAGGTGACACCCGGCGTGGAGTACCAGGCGTACACCCTCGCCACCCCCCGCGGCACCACCCGCGTCCACGTCGTCACCGCCCACCTGGACCACCAGCAGGAACGCGCCGTCCCCAACGGCATCGCCATCACCACCAGAAAGCCGTTCGGATCATCGTCACACCGCTGACCAGGCACGACAGGCTCAGAAACGGGCACTCAATATCACCGAGGAGCAGCATCCCGGGGTGCAGGCCACCGGCACCCCGTGCGAGCGGACGGTCTTTCACAGGCTTGCGGTGAGGGGCGGCGGTTCCGGCCGCGCAGGTTTTCGGCTGGGAGATGCCGCCGGTGGCAGACTGGAGGATGTCCTGGAGGCCGGGTTGGACGGCACCGCCCGCTTGGCGCTGCACGAGTGCATCCACACCCGACTCTCAGCGGCACCGGCGTCCCGCCTTCGCACGCCTCTGGCTCTCACCTCTGTACAAGCGGAGCGGCGGCGCGCCGACGGCCATGGCGACCCCAGGTGGCCGCGTGGAACTCGGGACCTCATCCGTTGCTCGGCCATGCCCGACCAGCACCAGCTGGCCGCCCCCGATCACCACGTCCACCCCGGCCGGCAGGCCAACCGGACCCGGGGCGTCCTCCGCCGTGACACCCCCGCTCGCCTGCCGCTGCGCCAGAATGGCGAACAGCCGCACAGCGCAGCGCAATACAAGCGGAAGTACAGCCCATGACGCGGAGGTACAGCCCATGACGAGGTACAGCGTCGACCTTCACCGACGTGAGCTGATCGCCACCTGGGGCACCGGCGAGGGCGACCTCGCCACCCGCATCGAAGCCCTCCCCGCGGCACGGACACGGGCACGCTCCTGGCCCTGGCGCGCGCCCTCACCCTGCTCTCCGACGCCGCCTGGCGCACCTACACCCACCCCGCCGGCGCCGCCGACTCCCTGGAACCCAACACCGAAGGCTGGCGCCGCGAGGAGGAACGCAAGCACTTCGCCGAGGTGGTGGACGCGATCACCAAGCCGCACCTGCCCAGCGGCGGCGCCGTGATGGTCTCCTACAGCCACCTGCTCGAATCCGCGAACCGCGTCGGACGCGCCCTGCACCACCTCGACACCCCGGACCTCACCGCGGCCGTACTCGCCGAGGCAGCCACCGAACTCGCCGCCGTCGAGAACGCCGAACTCGGCGACCTCACCGGCCGCGCCCAGCAGGCCGTCCTCCTCAGCCGCGAGGACGCCTCCCCCGTCCAGGTCGCCGCCGCCGACCGCCTCCTCCAAAACGACCCCTTCGGCCCCGCCGAACTCTTCTCCACCATCGACCCCACCGCCGCCGCCGTCGCAGCCGCCCACTGGCTCGCCGCCGCAGCCGAGGTCACCGCCGAAGCCTCCGGCTACGAACCCACCCAGGTCGTCCTCGAAGCCGACAACATCGAATCCCTCCCCCACGAAACCCCCACCCTCGTCCTCGGCCTCATCGACGACGGCGCCACCCCGCACCAGGCCGTCACCGCCTCGTCCGCCACGCCATGCACATCACCGACGGCCTCCTCCCCGACCCCACCGCCCTGCGCGAACAACTCGACGACCTCGAAGAAACCCTCGCCGAATACACCGGCGAAGACGACCCCGACCTCGAGAACATCGCCCTGCGCCTCACCCCCCTCGACCCCAAGCGCCCCGCCCGCGACCTCCTCGAAGACCTCCTCACCGGCATCCACGCCTGCTGGCTCCTCCACAACGAATACGACGACCTCGACACGGACGAAGACCTCGGCGACGCCGAGGACTGGGACGACGAACAGACCGAGGAACACCAGAGCCGCAGCCGCCAACGCTTCGCCCAACTCGTCCGCGAAACCGCCGCCCACCACCGCGCCCGCCTCATCTGACCGGGCAGCCCCGGCAGCAAGGCGTGGGTCGCTCTGTCCGACCGCGTTGTCGACACCCTCGAAGACCGGGCCGGCACACGAGCGTTCGGCCAGATCACCTCCGCCGGCGGCTACGTCTTCCACCGCCACGGCCGCCCCCTGCACCCCAAGAACGTCCTCGACCACTTCCACCTGCTCTGCGACAAAGCCGGCGTCCCCCGCATCGCCCTCCACGACCTACGCCACCTCACCGCCAGCTTCGCCACCGCAGCCGGCGTCCCTCTGCCCGTCATCTCCAAGACCCTGCGCCACCGCACCCTGTCCACCAGCGCGAACATCTACACGGACCTGACCTTCCCCGCCGCCCGCGCAGCCGTCGACGCCGTAGCCTGGATCCTCAACAACGCCGACCGCGCCGCCCTCGGCCGGCCCGCCTGCCACGCCCGTCGCCCCTGGCACCAGAACCCGCGCCCGCACCGGCGACTTCCCGCGTATCAGCAGCCAGGAACAGAAGAAGCCTCAGCGGCCTGGCCGATGTGGCCCGGCGACCACCATGCGACCACTAGCTGACGCAACAACAAAAAGAGACGGCACGGCACCTGGGTTCCCAAGTAGCGTCTCTCACAACCGACTTCACAGTCGGGACGACAGGATTTGAACCTGCGACCCCTTGACCCCCAGCCGCCGAGCGAACCCGACGGCCGCTTCGTCGACGGCGCTGGCCAGCTCGCGTGGCCGGCGTCTGCAGGCGAATCATGGTCGCTTACCCACCGACTACGGATGGTGATCTTCCGGGCGGTGTGTCGTCTTGAGCGTGTCTTCGCCATGTGGTTCGGAGTGCTTCACGCACCGCCCCGCACGCTCTGCCGCCACACCCGATACGACAGCCACTCTTGCCACAGAGGCACCACCCAGTCCAAGGGAAGGGGAAGCTCATGGGACAGCGTGCGCAGCGTGGTCGGGTGTACCAGCGGTGTGGGTGTTCGGATGAGCACGGGAGGCAGTTGGGTCTGTGGTGTGTGCGGTTGCTGGAGGAGGCGGGTCACGGGTCGTGGACGTACTGGTCGACCTGGCGCCGAAGGACGGGAAGCGAAAAACCCGCCAGCGCGGCGGGTTCGCCAGCCGTGCGGAGGCGGCCCGGGAGATGAAGGCGGTGTTGGACGGTGAGCCGCGCGGGGTGTACGAGGACCGGCGCGTGACCGTGGCGGGCTTCCTGTGGCAGTGGCTGGAGGTGAAGAAGGAGGAGCTCGCGCCGAACACGTACCCCGGCTACGAGGCGTGCGTGGAACGGGACCTGATCCCCGCCTTCGGCCACTACCGGCTGCCCGACCTGCGGCCCAAGCACATCGAGCGCTGAATCGCCGCCCAGCGCAAGGCCAAGCGCGGCAAGGTCACCGCCTACCGGATCGCCTCCACCCTGCGCAGCGCCCTCAACACCGCCGTCCGCTCCTGGCGACTGCGCTACAACCCCGCCAAGCACTCCGTCCCCGCCCGGCCCCGCACCGCCGAACGCACCTGCTGGACCCCCGAACAGGCCGCCACCTTCCTGCGCCACAACGCCGAGCAGTACGCCGACCAGCTGACCGACCTCTTCGAGGTCATGCTCGGCACCGGCATGCGCCGCGGCGAGATCCTCGCCCTGCACTGGTCCGACGTCCACCTCATGGTCCGCAAGCTCTACGTCCGCTGGACCCTCGCCGCCATCGACAACGGCAAGATCCACCTCCGCGAACCCAAGACCGACGCCAGTAGAACCTGGATCAGCCTCTCCCCCAGTGCCAACAGCCGAGACCTTAAGATCTCGGCTTCTCTGATGCTCAACTATCTTGCGATACAGGTGAGTTGGAGATTTTGGGCGGAAGTGATGCCACGGACTGCCGACGGTGACCCAATGTTTACTTTCCACACAAGCGTCCGCTTTCACCCGTCAGCGTTCATGAGCGCTCATCCCGCGTGGTCCCAAAATGGTCCCAAGGCCTGCTCGGTACCGGCATGCGCCGCGGTGAGCAGCCGTCCGGTGTTGGCCGGGTTGGCAGGCGATGCCAAGGGGCGGACCGCCGCATCTTGTTCACGAGACGCTCCGCGCTCCCCCGCCGCGTCACCCCGATGGTTCGACGAAGCCGGACTCGTACGCGGCGATCACCGCCTGGGTTCGGTCCCGCGCGCCGAGCTTCGCCAGCACGCTGCTCACGTGGGTCTTCACCGTCTGCACGCCGAGGTGCAGCCGTTCGGCGATCTCGCCATTGGTCAGGCCGCCGGCTACCAGGCGCAGCACCTCGGCCTCGCGCTCGGTCAGCGCCGCCCGGGCCATGCTGTCGCGCGCGGCCGGGTTGCCCCGGCCGGCAGCAAGGCGGCGGAGTGAGGCCGGGAACAGCAGCGATTCGCCGGCCGCGACCAGCCGGACCGCATGAGCGATCTCGGCCGGGCGGGAGCGCTTGAGCAGGAACCCGTCCGCGCCCGCGCGCAGCGCCTGGTAGACGTAGTCGTCGTTCTCGAAGGTGGTGACGACCAGGATCTTGGGCGGCGGCTGCTCATCGGGCGGGCGGGACCGGAGGAGTTCGCGAGTCGCCGCCAGGCCGTCCATGGTGGGCATCCGGACGTCCATCAGCACCATCTGCGGGCGCAGCTCCCGGGCCAGCGCCACCGCCTCGGCTCCGTCATCGGCCTCGCCGACCACCCTCAGGTCGCCCTGCGCCTCCAGGACGGCCCGCAGCCCGGCCCGGACCAACTCCTCGTCGTCGGCAAGCAAAATGTCGATCATCACGCGCCCAAGCGTAGGGGCATCCGTACAGCCAGCACCCACTCGCCGGACTCGGGACCGGCTGTGGCCTCGCCGCCGAGCAGCGCGGCCCGCTCGCGGATGCCGCGAAGTCCCTTGCCTCCGTTGCGCTGTGCCGTGCCGACGAAACGGGACGCGCTCCCCGTGGGACGGGGAACGCCACCGGTCTGCGCCGCGTTGGCGCAGCGGAGCTCCAACTGCCCTTCCCGGACGGCGATCCGGATTCTGATCGGCTCGCCGGGCGCATACTTGAGCGCGTTGGTGACGCCCTCCTGGACGATCCGGTAGGACTCGTGGGAGAGCACCTTGGGCAGTCTGCCGGGCGGCACGTCGATCGACGCCTCGACCAGGCTGCCGGCCGCTCGAACGGCGTCGATGAACTCGGGCAGTTGCTCGACGCCGGGGCGCTCGATGGCCGTGCCCTCGGTGCCCTCGCGCAGCAGGACGAGGGTGCGTTCGAGGTCCTCCATCGCCTGGCGTCCGGTCTCCTCGATGACTTCGAGCGCCCTGGCGACGAACGCCCCGTCGTCGACCGCGCGTGCCGCGCTAGCCTGAAGGATCGTCACGGTCATTGCGTGGCCGATGGAATCGTGCAGCTCGCGGGCCAATCGGTTGCGCTCCAGGAGCTGTTCGGCCCGCAGCTCGGCCTCGACCATTCGCTCCTCCCGTGATGGTCCCAGTAGCCCTACTGCCATGGCGAGTTGAAGGCGGCCTGCCCAGACCATCAGCCAGCCGTAGCCGAATACCAACAGTGGTATCACCGGCAGGTACCAGAACGATCTTTCCAGGTAAGCCAGTTGGACACCGACCACGATGGCCTTGGGCGCGATCAGGAGATCATAGAGGACAGTGAACGTGAACACCGAGACGACCCCGGCCGCCGAGCCGAGTGCGATCCGTCCGATCAACCAGGTCGCCGTACGCCACCGATCGGCCCAAGTGCGGGCGGGCTCGGCAGTGATGTCCTCCTCCCGGTCGGGCACCAGCAGCAGACGCGCCTGGATGCCCTCGACCCGTCTGACCGCCGGCAGCATGGCGATCAGCGCGAGCAGCACGACGTCCACCGCCACGCTCTCCGCCAGGATCTCGGTAAGGCTCTTGTGGTAAGTCCCGGGGTAGATCATCAGGATGACGCCCGCGAAGATCCAGCCGGTCAGCAGGTGCAGCCAGCGGGCGTACGTGGCGCTGGCCAGAAGCGGTGCGAGAATTCTGGGCACTCGGTCATCCTGCCAGACCAGCGGCTGTCCGGTTGTCCTCCCGCAGCCTCCCGTCGTCAGCTCCCTCTCGAGAGGGAGGCGCGTCCACTCCGCAGCGGGATCCGCAGGAGGGCCCCGCCCGGGTCGAATGAGGTCGTCAATGGCGGACACGTAAGTGGAGGGTGATGCGCCCATGATCGAGATCCAGGGCCTCACCAAGGAGTACGACGGGAAGCGCGTGGTCGACGACCTCTCCTTCGAGGTCCGACCCGGGGTCGTGACCGGCTTCCTCGGCCCGAACGGTGCGGGCAAGAGCACCACCATGCGGATGGTCCTCGGGCTGGACCGGCCCACCGCCGGGCGCGCCCTGATCGACGGCCGCCCGTACATCGAGCTGACCGACCCGCTGCGGCGGGTCGGCGCGCTGCTGGACGCCCAGGCCCTGCACGGCGGGCGGACGGCGCGCGGCCACCTGCGCTGGATCGCCGCGAGCAACGGTCTCCCGGACCGCCGGGTGGGCGAGGCGCTCGCTCAGGTCGGCCTGGCCGACGCGGCCGACCGCCGGATCCGCGGCTTCTCGCTTGGCATGCGCCAGCGCCTTGGGGTGGCCGCGGCACTGCTCGGCGACCCGCCGGTGCTGCTGCTGGACGAGCCGGTGAACGGCCTGGACCCGGAGGGCATCCGCTGGATCCGCACCCTGCTGCGCGACCTGGCCGCCGAGGGGCGGGCGGTGCTGGTCTCCTCCCATCTGATGACCGAAATGGCCCTCACCGCCGACCACTTGGTAGTCATCGGCCGCGGCCGGCTGCTCGCAGACGCCGCCACCACCGACTTCATCGACCGCCACGGCCGCACCCGGATCCGGGTGCGCGCAGTGGACTCGTCCAAGCTCGCCGGTCTGCTCACCGGCGACGCCCTGCGGGAGCTGGGCGACGGAACGGCCACCGCCGAACCGGTGGAGGACGGAGCCTGGGAGGTGACGGGCGCCGCGTCCGAGGAGATCGCAGCGCTCGCGGCCGAGCGCAGGGTGGTGTTGTTCGAGATCGCCGTCCAGCAGGACTCCCTGGAGGAGGCATTCATGCGGATGACCGCCGACAGCGTCGAGTACCGGGCGGAGGCGACGGCGTGAGCGCACCTCACGGGATCGCGCCCGCGCCTTTCCCCATCCTCCGCAGTTTCACCTTCGCGCTGCGCGCCGAGCAGATCAAGCTGGCCACCCTCCGCTCGCTCTGGCTTCCCCCGGTGCTCGCCCTGGTGTTCACCGCAGGCGTCACCACCGCGATCGGCGCTGCCCTCGGCGGTACGGAGCACCACCTCACGGATGACCCGGGCGTCGGCGTCTACTACGGCCTCACCTTCGGTCAGGCCGCGGTCGCCTGCTTCGGGGTCCTGCTGATCGGGCAGGAGTTCAACACTCGGATGATCGACGTCTCGCTCATCGCCGTCCCCCGGCCCGGGCACCTGTACGGGGCCAAGGTGGCCCTCGGCGCGCTGGTCGCCCTCGGCGTGGGCGCGGGCGGTACGGCCGGCGCATTCGCCGGGTACGCGGCCACCGTCCCGGGCGACTGGGACGGCCCCGCGTTCGCCCGCAGTGCCACCGCCGGCGTGCTGTACCCCGTCCTGTTGGTGGTGTTCTGTCTGGGTGTGACGACGATCCTCGGCAACCTCACCGCCGCCCTGGCCGTGCTGGTACCGACCGTCTTCCTGCTCTCGCCGCTGCTCAGCGGTGTGTCCGGGGCGCGGAAGGTGGTGCAGTTCCTACCCGACAGGGCCGGCCAGTACGCGCTCCACTACACCGACGACCCGGAGATCGCGTACGGGCACTGGACCGGCCTCCTGATCATGGCGCTCTGGACGGGCGCGGCGGCGTTCGGCGGCCTGTACGCACTGCGCCGCGCACGCTGACCCCGCGAACACCCCGACGCGTTCCGGCCGCCGCTCCGAACCACCCCCGTGGGATGCCGTCCCCTCTTGAGAAGCGAGTAACCGATGACCATGGCACACGTCCTACGCGCCGAACGGATCAAGTTCGTCACCCTGCCTTCCCAATGGACCGCCCCGCTGGTCGCCCTGGTGCTGAACGTCGGCATCTCCGCCGCCCTCGGTGCCGCGGCCGGGCCGGGCGGGCTGTCCGGCAAGGACCCGGCCAGCATGATCTACTACGGCCTCAACTTCGGCGATGTGGCCGTCGCCTGCCTGGGGGTCCTACTGATCGGGCAGGAGTTCAACACCCGGATGATCAGCGTGTCGCTCACCGTCATCCCCCGACGCGGGCACCTGTACCTCGCGAAGCTGACGCTCGGCGCCGGGTTCGGGCTGCTGCTCGGGTTGGTCTCGACCGGCCTGTCGTTCCTGGCCGTCGGTACGACGACTGATCTGGATTTCAGCACCCCGGGGTTGACGCGGAGCTTCGTGGCGGGCGTGCTCTACTACCCGCTGATGGTGGTGCTGTGCCTCGGCCTGACCTCCATGATGGGCAACTTCACCGCCGCGCTCGGCCTGCTCGCCCCCATGGTCTTCCTGGGCACCACCTGGCTGGCCGCGATTCCCGGCGTGCGCGAGGTCGGCCAGTTCCTGCCCGACCGGGCCGGTCTCTACGCGCTGCGCACCCAGACCGACGCCGGCGTCCACTACGGGCACTGGACCGGTCTGCTGATCATGGCGCTGTGGACGGGCGCGGCGGCCTACGGCGGCCTGCGGGCGACGCGGCGGTACGACACCTCCTCGAAGTAGACCTTCCGACCGGACGCGAAGGTCACGGGCGTGCCGGAGGAAGGCGTTCTGGAGCCGGAGGATCCCTCGCGTGGTGGGCGAGGTGAGGTGGTCCCGCAGGGCTGGGGGAAGGCCTCCGGTCAATTCCGCAGATTCCTTCATATCTGTCTCCCTTGCGTATGTCGAGAGGGGGATGAGAGGTCCATCGGAAAGACGCTAAGGCGGTTCGTGACACGGCTCCGGAATCTTCCGGAGGAATTTGTTCGGCACCCCGTGGGCCGGATGGCTTGGACGGTTGAGTGCTGCAGTCCCGGACGGTAGCGCCGTCGTCGGAGTGGTGGGGGCGGTGGCGCCGGCCTCACGGCCGGTTTCTGCCGTTTCGGTAGGTCAGGAGATTCTCCCGCTGCTGTCAATGACGGTTCGCCGGGTCCCGGTCATCTTTTTCAGGGGTTCTTGGGGGGATTTTTCGCATTCTAGTAGATCGCATATGATCCAAAGTATTATGCAAAAGTCCCCGTTGTCACGCCATGATTGACACCAGGGTTTACTGAACTTGATCGAGTGATGTCGGGGCTGTTCGACTGACAGGCGCCGGACGGCTCCGGTAGCTGTTGGTCGTGAGATACGCGCAAGGCGGCGGCTTGACCGGCGCCGAGAGAGCCGCGCGCGAGCGGATCCGGCTGCAGGCCGTCGTCCGCTTCGAGGGCGGGGAGAAGAACAGAGAGATCGCCGCCTCGTTGCGGGTCAGCGAGCGGTCCGTTGAACGCTGGCGTCGGCAGTGGCGGGAGCGGGGGCGGGACGGGGTCCAGTCGAAGGGATCGCCAGGGCGGCCGAGGCTCAGCGATGCGCAAATCGATCGGCTTGAACGGGAGTTGGAACGCGGTCCGCTGGCCCATGGCTGGGAGGACCAGCGCTGGACCCTGGCCCGGGTGAAGACGCTGATCGGGCGGATGTTCCACGTCAGCTACACCGTGGAAGGGACATGGCGCCTGCTCAAGCGCCATGGCTGGTCGTGGCAGCAGCCGGCCCGGCGGGCGATCGAACGCGACGACGCGGCTCTCGAGTTGTGGCGGAAGGAGGTGTGGCTCCAGGTAAGAAGTCATCTCATTTGGATAGTCGTCGGGTGCAAATGAGGGCTGCGGCGATGCTGGCGAAGGCGGCGAAGTGGTCGGCCTTGCGTTCGTAGCGGCGGTGGAGTCGGCGGAAGCCGCCGAGCCAGGCGACGGTGCGCTCGATCACCCAACGGTGGCGGCCGAGGCGCTGGGAGGACTCGACGCCTCGGCGGGCGATGCGGGCCGGGATCTGCCGTCGGCGCAGGTAGGAGCGAATAAAGCGGTGGTCGTAGGCTTTGTCGGCGTGCAGCTTGCCGGGACGGCGGCGCCGCGGGCCGCGCCGTGAGCGGATCGGTGGGATGGCGTCGACGAGCGGGATCAGGGCCTGGCTGTCGTGGACGTTGGCCCCGGAGATCGCGAGTGACAGGGGTAAACCGGTGCGTTCGGTGAGCAGGTGGATCTTTGACCCGTACTTGCCCCGATCGACAGGATTCGGACCTGTCAGCTCCCCTTTTTCAGGGCCCTCATGTTCACCGAGTCGACCGCGCACCTCGACCAGTCCAGCTCGCCGCGCGCGCCGAGCTCGTCCAGGACGACCCGGTGGAGCTTGGCCCACACCCTGGCCCTGCTCCACTCGGTGAAGCGCCGATGGGCGGTGGGCCCGGACGGTCCGAAGCAGGGCGGCAGTTGGGCCCACGTGCACCCCGACGTCGCGACAAACACAATCGCCGCCAGCACCTCACGGTCCCCGTGGCGGCGCCGACCGCCGCCCTGCGGGCGGGTCGGCGCCGGCGGCACCACCAACTGGAACAGCTCCCACAACTCGTCCGGCACCAGGCGCTCCACGATCGTCACGGGAGCAGCTTACAAGTCCAAATGAGATGTCTTCTAAAAGCACCGCGGCGGCTCGCGGAGCCTGGGTGGTCTTCGAGGACGAAGCCGGGCAGACGCTGAGACCGCCGCGCGCCAGGACCTGGGGCCGAGTGGGGTGCACGCCCGTCGTGCGGGTGAAGGGCGGGGGCTCCGGACGGATATCCATGGCCGGGATGAGCTGCTACAAGAAGGGTGAACGCTCCCGGCTGATCTTCAGAGTCCGCCTGCACCGAGGGCGCAATGGCGAACGCAAGAGCTTCACGTGGCAGGACTACCGCGACCTCATCGTCCGGGCCCGCATCCAGCTCGGCGGCCCGATCGTGCTCGTCTGGGACAACCTGTCAGTCCACCTCGTGCCGCAGATGAAGGACTTCGTTGCCGCGAACGAGGACTGGCTGACGGTCTTCCAACTGCCCTCGTACGCACCGGACCTCAACCCACAGGAAGGCGTCTGGTCGCTGGTCAAGCGGACCATCGGCAACCTTGCCGTGGCGAACCTCGACCACCTGACCAAGACCGTTAAACGGAGCCTGAAGAAGATCCAGTACCGACCGCACCTGATCGACGGATGCCTCACCCAAGCCGGACTGATCATGGACGGCTGACCCCGACCAGAACCCGACACCACTCATTCAATTTCAGTAGCTGTCCACACAACAGATCATGATGAAGCGTGGGCTCGCCGTTCGCGCCATCGAACCCAGTAGTCGACCCCATCGGCTCGGTAACGATCCCCGCCGTCGTAGCGCCACTCAGCAACCAGCAACTTTGCTTCCGCGGGCGCTTGCCGGTGTGGGGTGAGCAATGCCGTCAGCTCGTCGTACCGGGCGTCGATGCCCCCGTGGCTGGGGTGGTCGTACTGGAGCGTGCCGCTGAGACAGATAGGGGTGGCCGCACTCGCGGCGCCCGCTGTGGCCGGGACGGCCGCTACAGCGGCGAATAGCGCTGCGGCCAGGGCGACAGCTCGGTACGGCAGTCGCGGTCGGAGAATCACAAAGGTCCTTCCGGGTGGGCAAAGTACGGCGCAGCGCGCAGCGTGATCAACCTATTGCCGTGAGTGATCAGGCGCTAGTGCGCCTTTGCCGTTGGCGGTTCTCAGCCAGCGTCGTTACTGCTCGCCGCGACCCGAGCGTTCTTCTTCCCTCAGAACTCGGCGCGACCCGGAACTTGACTGGTGGTCGAGCTGCTGGTGCCAGGCCGGGCGGCTTCCCGTCCTCCGGTCGTCCCAGGAGGGGTCGATCTCGGAGGCGACCAGCATCGCCGCCTGGGGCGGCCTGCGGCCTGGCAGGCGGTCGGCGATGGCCTCCCGGAAGAGCTGCCGGATCGGCAGATCGGAGGCGATCGCAGCGTGCGGAGGATCGTGCCGGGTCGGCTCGGGTGCGGCGTGGCCCCAGCAAATGGCTGATCAAGCACTCAGGTATGCTCCATCGCTGGCGCCTACTACTCGGTCGGCCCTCACCAGTCCCCCGGCCCAGCTCACGGCCGCGTCCGGACTCGCAGGAGCATTCGTCGCTCGGGGGCCGCCATCCCCTCAAGCTGGACGTGACGCGGCGCCACACAGAGGGCACATTTGAGGGCACATTCGAGCGGGTTACCCCGGGACAGTCCAGGCCAGAGGCTTGTCCGATTTTCTATCACTTGCCCAGACGTAGGCGTATTTGCGCAGGCCGGCGCAGTCCGCGCCCAGTCCTGGTATTACTGGTCGACCTTGCTCTGGCCGAACCACTGACGGGTGGTTCCGAAGACGCCGGGCACCTGCCTTCTGCCGGCAGCGGAACACCGGCCCACCGGGCCCGGCGATCACTACAGTCCAGGCGCATGACGACAGTGACAACGCACACGGTCGAATACGCGGCCGACGGCCTGACGATGATCGGGCACCTCGCGCTCCCGGCCGGTGCCGACCGCCGGCCCGCGGTCCTGGTCGGGCCCGAGGGGATGGGGCTCAGCGACGTCGAGCGGCGGCGGGCCGACGCTCTCGCCGAACTGGGATACGTGGCGCTGGCCTTCGACCTCCACGGCGGGCGCTATCTGGGCGACCCCGAGGAGATGCTGGCCCGTTGCCTGCCGCTGCTCGCCGACCCCGACCGGATGCGGGGCATCGGCCACGCGGCGCTCGACGTGCTCCGCGCCGAACCGCGGACCGACCCCGACCGGATCGCCGCCGTCGGCTACGGCACCGGAGGCGCGATCGCGCTGGAACTCGGGCGCGACGGCGTCGACCTGCGCGCGATCGGGACGGTCAACGCGACCACCACGGGCCGACCGGGCGAGACGGCGCGCATCCGCTGCCCGGTGTGGGCCGGCGTCGGGTCGGAGGACCCGATCATGCCGCCCGCGCAACGGGACGCGTTCACCGCCGAGATGCAGGCCGCGGGCGTCGACTGGCGCCTCACGGTCTACGGCGGCGCCCTGCACGCCTTCCACCACCCGCCGGTCGACCACACCGTGGTCCCCGGCGTCGGTCACCACCCGCGGCACGCGCGGCGAGCCTGGCGGGACGTCCTCGACCTGCTCGCCGAGTGCCTGCCCGTCACGGAGTGATCCGGTCGGCAACCGCGATTCCGGACCACAGGCGGAGCCCTCGGGCGTCACCGTTCACCGGGCTCGGACGCGCCGGGCCCCGTCCCCGCGGCGTGGCTCAGCCGGTGCCGAACTCGTAGGCGGCGACCTCGGCCAGCAGTGCGGTGCGGCGCTCCTCGGGCAGGAAGGAGGCCCGGAAGGAGTTGGCGGCGAGCAGTCGCAGGGTGTCCTCGTCCAGGCCGAGCGCCTCGGCGAGGGCGTCGAAGGTGTCGCCGACATAGCCCCCGAAGTAGGCCGGGTCGTCGGAGTTCACGGTGGCCAGCAGGCCGGCCGCGAGGATCGCGGGCAGCGGGTGGTCGGCCAGGGTGTCGACGCAGCGCAGCCGCACGTTGGAGAGCGGGCAGAGGGTGAGCGGGATCCGCTCCCGGACCAGCCGCTCGACCAGGGCCGGGTCCTCCAGGCAGCGCAGCCCGTGGTCGATCCGCTCCACCCCGAGCACGTCCAGCGCCTCGGTGATGTACGCGGCCGGGCCCTCCTCCCCGGCGTGCGCGACCCGGTGCAGCCCGGCCTCGGCGGCCCGCCGGTAGACCTCGCGGAACTTGGCCGGCGGGTGGCCGACCTCGGCCGAGTCCAGACCGACCCCGGTGATCCGCCCGCCGAACCAGGGCCGGGCGGCCTCGAAGGTCTCCAGCGCCGACTCGGCCGACTCGTCCCGCAGGAAGCACATGATCAGCCGGGTGCTGATGCCGTGCCGCCGCTCGGCCCGGTCCAGCGCCCGCCCGAGCCCGTCCACGACGACCGGCAGCGGAATCCCGCGCGCGGTGTGCGCCTGCGGGTCGAAGAAGATCTCCGCGTGCCGCACCCCCTGCGCCGCCGCCCGCGCCAGGTACGCCTCGGCGAGCTCCTCGAAGTCCTCCTCGGTCCGCAGCACCGCCATCAGCGCGTAGTACAGGTCGAGGAACGACTGCAGGTCGCCGAACGCGTACGCCCGCCGCAGCTCGTCGGCGTCCGCGAACGGCAGCACCACGCCGTTGCGCCGGGCGAGCGCGAACGCGAGTTCGGGCTCAAGGGTGCCTTCGATGTGCAGGTGGAGTTCGGCCTTGGGGATTGCCATCGATGCCTGTCCGGGGGGTTCGGTGCGAATGCGAAGGTTTCATCCTACGTTTCCCGCCTCGCCCCGCCCCATCTCACCCTGCCCTCACCCCACCTCCACCCCGAGCCGGGCGGCCCCCGCCCGGCCCCCGCGCGGCTCCGCCGGGGTCGAACGGGTGTACCGGTGGGCCCGACGGGGCACCGGGTATTCGGGGGGACGGTTCCCGTCCGAGGAGGCAGTGGACATGGCGCACCCCGACACCGCGCACGCCAGGCCCGAGGGCATCTCCCCGCACGCCCTGGGCAACGACACGCTGCTGCACGAGCTGGAGCAGCTGCACCGGACCAGGCACGAGACCTTCCTGTACGGGTCGGAGGAGGCCCTGAAGCGGCACACCCTGCGCACCGGGCAGCTGGAGGCCGAGTACCTGCACCGCTTCCCCAACCGCCTGGTCACCGCCGGGCGGACCAGGGCGGGCGCCCGGGCGCGCGACGCGGCGGCCCGGGCCGAGGCCCTGCCGGAGTAGCCGCGGGCCGACCGTCCGCCGGGACACGCCGGGCGGGGGTGGTACCCGGGGCGCGGGCGGTGGGCCAGGGTGGGAGGACCGACACCTCCACCCCCGCGCACCCCTGGGAGGGGCCCCGATGCCCATCGCAAGCGTGAACCCGGCGACCGGCGAGACCCTGGAGACCTTCGAACCGCTGGACGCGGCCGGCCTGGAACAACGGCTGGCCCGCGCCGAAGCGGCCTTCCGCACCTACCGCACCACCTCCTTCGCCCAGCGCGCCGGCCTGCTGCGCCGCGCAGCCGAGCTGCTCGACGAGGACCACGAGACCGTCGCCCGGACCATGACCGAGGAGATGGGCAAGCCGATCGCCGCCGCCCGCGCCGAGGCCGCCAAGTGCGCCAAGGCGATGCGCTGGTACGCCGAGAACGCCGAGGCGCTGCTCACCGACGAGCACCCGGAGCCGGCCGACGTGGCCGACGCCGGGGCGGCCCGCGCCTATGTGCGCTACCGGCCGATGGGCGTGGTCCTGGCGGTGATGCCGTGGAACTTCCCGTTCTGGCAGGTGGTGCGGTTCGCCGCGCCCGCGCTGATGGCGGGGAACGTCGGGCTGCTCAAGCACGCGTCCAACGTGCCGCGCACGGCGCTGGCGCTGGAGGAGCTGTTCCGGCGGGCCGGCTTCCCGGAGGGCTGCTTCCAGACACTGCTGATCGGCTCGGGGGCGGTGGAGGGGGTGGTCCGCGACCCCCGGGTGGCCGCGGTGACGCTGACCGGCAGCGAGCCGGCCGGGCGGGCGGTCGCGGCGGCGGCGGCCGACGAGGTGAAGAAGGCGGTGCTGGAGCTGGGCGGCAGCGACCCGTACGTGGTGATGCCGAGCGCGGACGTGGACGCCGCCGCGGCCACCGCCGTCACCGCCCGGGCGCAGAACAACGGGCAGTCGTGCATCGCCGCCAAGCGGTTCATCGTGCACACCGAGGTCTACGACCGGTTCACCGCCGCGTTCACCGCCGCCATGGGGGCGCTGCGGGTCGGCGACCCGATGGACGAGGCGGTCCAGGTCGGCCCGCTGGCCAGCCGGCAGGGCCGGGACGACATCGCCGAGCTGGTCGAGGACGCCCGGGCGCACGGGGCCCGGGTGGAGTGCGGCGGACGGCGGCCGGACGGCCTGGACGCGGGCTGGTTCTACGAGCCGACGGTGCTGACCGGCATCACGCCGCGGATGCGGATCCACCAGGAGGAGACCTTCGGCCCGGTGGCCACGGTCTACCGGGTGGCCGATCTGGACGAGGCGGTGGCGGTGGCCAACGACACCCCGTTCGGGCTCAGCTCCAACGTCTGGACCGAGGACCCGGCGGAGCAGGAGCGGTTCGTCCGGGACATCCAGGCGGGCGGGGTGTTCTTCAACGGCATGACCGCCTCGCACCCCGCGCTGCCGTTCGGCGGCGTCAAGCGCTCCGGTTTCGGCCGGGAGCTGTCCGGCCACGGCATCAAGGAGTTCTGCAACATCACCACGGTGTGGATCGCCTGAGTCCACTCCATCCGCGCGACCTGCGCGCCCCCGGCCGGGGCCGTGCGCCCCGGCCGGATCCGGCCAAGTTCGGGCACTGTCGATTTCTCCGATTTGCCCGTTTGTCCCGGATCCGCTGCCCGAAAGGGAACCCGCCGCCTTTCACAGTGGCGAGACAGACCCTCCACAGAAACCCCTTCGTTGACAAACAGACGTGAATTATTACGCTAATACTCAGAGCATTTTGGCGACGTAATTACCGATGGCCGAAGAAAGGCGGGTCGGACCGGTCGGTCTGTCGCCACCAGCGCATTTCCGGATAAGTTCCGTAACGACCGGCCGGAGGGCCGGTCACCACGGGAAGGAAAATGCGATGAATCTTCTCCAGCGCACCGTCGCCCTCGTCGCCTCGACCGCCGTCCTGGCCGGCGGCGCGACCGTTCTGGCCGCCGGCCAGGCGAGCGCCGCCACCACCGAGATCACCCTCCAGAACGTCGCCACCAGCCGCTACCTGGACAGCAACGGCAACGGCAACGTCTACACCCTCCCCGGCAACGGCGGCTCGTACCAGCGCTGGTACTCCAGCGACCTGGGCGGCTCCACCTTCACCCTGCGCAACAAGGCCACCGGTTTCTGCCTCGACTCCAACGGCAACGGCAACGTCTACGCGCTGAGCTGCAACGGCGGCAGCTACCAGAAGTGGGTCCGGGGGAACGGCGCCTACGGGCACACCTACCGGAACCTCGCGACCGGCCTCTACCTGGACAGCAACGCCAACGGCAACGTCTACACCCTGGGCGGCAACGGCGGCTCGTACCAGCAGTGGAGGTGAGCGCCGGTCAGACCGGTGATCGTCGGTCAATAGTGATGATCTGACGATCAGACAGGAAAGGAGTCCCTCCCCGGCGCCTCAATCGCCGGGGAGGGACTCTCCATGCTACGGTGCCCGCCCGGGGGCCGACACGCCCGGCGGCGTTCGCCGATGGCTGAACCCGCCCGCCACCCCGAGGCGTCGAACAAGAATCGGCCGCAGACCACTCGCACCCGGAACGACGGGGATGTTCAGTGACAATTAGTACACTCACATCAGCACTCCAGCGCAGGACGGAGGGTGACGAACCGTCGAGCGCGGCGTCCCCCGTCGATCGGCGGGTGCAATTCATCCCCTGGGCGGTCGCCCTCACCCTGTTCCTGGTCTACGCCTTCTTCACCGTTCGCCGTCATGAACTCCTGCTCACCAGCGGATACGATCTCGGGATCTTCGAACAGGGCGTGCGCGGCTACGCCGAGGGCCGCGGCCCGATCGTCGAACTCAAGGGCCCCGGCTTCAACCTGCTGGGCGACCACTTCTCGCCCGCCCTCGCCGCTCTCGCCCCGTTCTACTGGCTCTGGCCCTCCGCGAAGGTCCTGCTGCTGGCCCAGTCCGCCCTGGTCGCCGTCGCCGCCGTCCCGATCACCCGCTGGGCACTGCGCGAGCTCGGACCGGTCGCCGCCGGGATCACCGGCCTCGGCTACGGGCTCTCCTGGGGGCTGGCCTCCGCCCTCGGCTTCGACTTCCACGAGATCACCTTCGCCGTCCCGCTGATCGCCTTCTCCGTCGTCGCGCTCGGCGAACGCCGCTGGATCGCCGCCCTCGCCTGGGCCGCGCCGCTGGTCCTGGTCAAGGAGGACCTCGGCATCACCGTGGCCGCCGTCGGCGCCTACATCCTGTGGCGCGGAGACCGGCGCGTCGGCGTGGCCGGCGTCCTCCTCGGCGTCGGCTCCTCGCTGCTCGAACTCCTGGTGCTGCTCCCGGCGATGAGCCCGGGCGGCAGCTTCGCCTACTGGGACAACCTGAGCGGCGGCTCCGGCGGGCGCAATCTGCTCACCCTGCCGCTCGACCTGGTCACCCCGGGCGAGAAGGTCACCACCGTCCTGCTGCTGCTGGCACCGACCATGCTGCTGGCCGCCCGCTCCCCGCTGGTGATCGTCGCCCTGCCCACCCTCGGCTGGCGGCTGCTCTCCAACAACCCGGCCTACTGGGGCACCAGCTACCACTACAGCGCCGTGCTGATGCCGATCGTCTTCGCCGCCTTCGTGGACGTCCTGGTGAAGGCCCGCGGCTGGCGCGGGACCGTTCCACGCTGGATCGCCCGCGCGGCGCTACCGGTCAGCCTGACGGTCACCCTGGCGCTGCTGCCGGGCTTCGCGTTCGGACAGCTCTTCTCCACCGAGCTGTGGCGCACCCCGGCCCGGGTCGAGGCCGCCCGCTCGGTGCTCGCCACCGTCCCGGACGGCGCCCGGGTCTCCGCGTCGAACCGGCTGGTGCCGCAGCTGACCAACCGCTGCGAGGTCATCGTGTTCGGCTGGCCGCAGAACTGGTCGACGGCCGAATGGATCGTGGTCGACGAGGGCCAGCCGATGGGCTGGCCGCTGGCGCCCGACCGCGAGCGGCAGGAACTCGCCACCGTCAGGAGCAGCGGCTACCAGGTGGTGCGCAGCGACCACGGCATCACGCTGCTGCGGCGGGCACCCGGCACCGTCGCCCCGGCGGCGGCCGACACACCGCCGCCCGCCGGCCCCGGAGCCGGCTGATCCGGCGCCCGCCACCCCGCGGCCCGCCCGAACAGCAACCCCGCCCCCGCCCCCGACCACCTCAGGGATCCCGTGCCAGTCGAAACCGGGCTCAGCCCGTCCACCCGCCCGAACCGTCCACCCCTGCTGCCGCGCGTCGTGCGCCCGCCCGCGCCCGGCGCCGCCGCGCTCTCCGGCCGCCGGACCGCCGTGCTGACGCTGCTCTGCTTCGCCGTCACCGCGGCCTGCGGGCTCCAGCAGTGGTCGGCGGTCCTGCTGGGCGGCTTCGACCTCGGCATCTTCCACCAGGGTGTGGCCGGCTACGCGCACTTAGGGCTGCCGATCTCGCCGGTCAAGAGCTACCACCACGAGTTCCCCCCCGCCTTCTCCCTGCTGGGCGACCACTTCTCGCCGATCCTGGCCGCGTTCGCCCCGCTCTACTGGATCTGGGAGGACCCGCGCACCCTGATCCTCGGACAGGCACTGCTGCTCGCCGCGGGCGTGCCGCTGATCCGCCGGATCGCGGTGCGCTGCTTCACCCCGCCGACCGACGGCACCGGGTCCGGGACGGACGCGGACCCGGCGGCCGGGACCGACCCCGCGCGGCTGCGGACCGTGCGCCTGGTCGCCGACCTGGCCGGCCTCGTCTACGGCCTCGGCTGGCCCCTGCTCGCGGCCGGCCGGGGCGGCTTCCACGAGATCGCCTTCGCCGTCCCGCTCACCCTGCTGATGCTCGAACGCGGCCTGGCCCGCCGCTACGGCACCGCCGCGCTCGCCGCCGCCCTGCTCTGCCTCACCAAGGAGGACCTCGGCCTGCTGGTCGGCATGTACGGCCTGGTCCTGCTCTGGCGCGGCCGCCCGCGGGGCGACCGGCAGGGCGAACGGGCCGGGGACCGGCGCACCCTGGCCTACGGCGCGGGCCTGCTGGTCGGCGGTCCGCTGGCCTCCGCGCTCGCCATCGTCGTCCTGATCCCCGCCATGGGCGGCCAGCCCGACTACTACTGGGTGTACGGCCCGCTCGGCCCGGACGCCGGGACCGCTTTCGGCAACGTGCTCGGCGACCCCCTGCTGCTCGCCCAGGTCGCCACCAACGCCACCGTCAAGCCGCTGCTGCTGCTCTGGCTGTTCGGCACCCTGCTGCTGCTGCCGCTGCGTTCCGCCACCACGCTCTGCCTGCTGCCGCTGCTCGCCGAACGCGTCCTGTCGGACAACCCCAACCACTGGTCGATCGCCCACCACTACGACGCCTTCCTGTGGCCGGTGCTGCTCACCGCCACTCTGGAGGCGCTCGGCCGCCTGCACGCCCGGGGCGGGCTCCACCGGCGCACCGGCTACGGCCTGGGCACCGCGGTGGTCGCGATCTCCCTGGTCAGCAGCCTGGTGCTGGGCGGCATCAGCCTGCTGACCCCCGCCTTCTGGCGCCCCTCGGCGAGCAACGCGGCCCTGGTCCGGGGCGCCGCGCAGATCCCGGACGGCGCCCTGGTGGAGGCCGACAACCAGGTGGTGCCGCGCCTGGTCGGCCGCACCGACGTGGTCCTGGTGGACGGCGTGCCGCGCGGACGCGACTACGTCCTGATCCGCTCCGACACCCGGACCTTCCCGTTCCAGGCCACGGCCGAGCAGGCCGAGCGGATCGACCTCCTGCTGGCCCACGGCTACCGGCAGGTCTGGGGCGAGCACGGGGTGGTGCTGCTGCACCGCGAGAGCGACGAGCCGGTGCCCGGCGCGCGGGTGCCCGACGACGGCAGCACGCCGGTCAAGGAGATCGTCCCCTCCGACGTCGGCCACAACCTCTTCAAGGGCTGAGCCCGGGCGGGGTTCCCGCCCGGGGGTTCCCGTTCCGCCGAGCCGCTGCTCGGGGACGGGAACCCTTCGGGGAACGGTCAGGTGGCCATCCGGTGGCGGCCCCGGCCGGGTGTGGCCCACCGGGCGACGACGCCGACCAGTGCCAGCACGGTGACGCCCCAGACGATGCTGAAGATGATCAGCCAGGTCAGCGAGGCCTGGGTGCCGATGGCGCCCAGGCCGATCGAGAGGCCGACCAGGAGGACCACGGCCGTCGGGGAGAGACTGCACAGCCAGTGCCAGGCCCGGTGCGCCGGGCTCGGGTGGGTGGGCGCGTCGGGGCCGGTGTCCTGCGCCTTGTAGGTGATCAGGTCCATCGGGAATCGCCTCCGGGGGTGAGGGGGGAGGTCACGAGGCCTTCCGGGGAGTGGCGGGCTTCCGGGTCGTGCTGGTGGTGGTGCTCTTCTTCGCGGCCGTGCTCCTGCCCGCGCTCGTGCTCCTGCTCGCGCTCGTACTCTTCTTCTCGGTCGCGGACTTCTGCGCGGTGGCGGACTTCTTCGCGGTCGTGGACTTCCGGCTGGTCGCCGCCGACGGTTTCGTGGCCGTCGTCTTCGTGCCCGTCGTCTTTGCGGCCGTCTTGGTGGCCGTCGTCTTCTTCGGGGCGGCCCGTCTGCGCGGCGGCGGCTCCTCGGCCGGCTCGGCCTGCTCCTCCACCGCCTCCGCCTCGGCCTCCCCCGCCTCCGCCTCCGCCTCCCCGGCCTCGGCGCGGGCCCGGTCCGGATGGGCGTCCTTGGCCCGCCGCAGACTGCTGCGCAGCGCCTCCATCAGGTCGATGACGTTGTCCGGCGCCTCCCCCGCCTCCTCCTCGTGCGGGACCTCGACGCCCTGCAACCGCGCCTCGATCACCTGCTGGAGCGCCTGCTGGTAGTCGTCGTGGAGCTGCTCCAGGTCGAAGTCCTCGGACAGGGTCTCCATCAGCGAACGCGCCATCCGCAGCTCCTGCGGCCGGACCGTCACATCCTCCTCGGGCGCGATCCCGGCCGCCGGGCGGACCTCGTCGGGCCAGATGCAGGTCTGGAGCACCAGCGTGCCGTCGTGCACCCGGAGCACGGCCGGCGACTCCCGGCTGCGCAGCGCGATCTTGGTGACGGCGATCTGCCCGGACTCCACCAGCGCGTCGCGCAGCAGCGCATAGGGCTTCGAGGCGGCCTTGTCGGCGACGCCGACGTAGTAGGCCTTGGAGAACATCAGCGGGTCGATCTCGCCCTCGTCGACGAAGGCCAGCACGTCGATGATCTTCTTGCTGGGCAGCGGCAGGTCGGCGAGGTCCTCGTCGGTGAGCGTGACCGTCCGGCCGTCCGGGGACTCGTAGCCCTTGGCGATCTCCGCGTACGGGACCTCCTTCTCCTCCTGCTCGCAGTACCGCTTCATCCGCACCCGCCCGCCGTCCTTGGCGTGCACCTGGTGCAGGGGGACGTCGTGCTCCTTGGTGGCCGAGTACAGGTGGACGGGGATGGAGACCAGGCCGAAGCTGATCGTCCCCTTCCAGGTGGTCTGCATGGGGTCGCTCCTTCCCGGAGCCTTCCCGGAGCCGTCCCGGTGGTCCGCGCCGCGGTTCGCGCCGCGGTTCACGCGCTGGGTCGCGCCGGCCGGGGCGCCCGGCCCCGGAGATTCCCACTCTGCCCGGGTTCGCCCCGATCGGCCACCTGCCGTCGAACGGCGGACAATGGACGGCGAACGGAGGTGAACGCACCGTGCGCGACCCCGGACCGCCCCCACCGCCGGACACCACGACGTACCGGGTCCGCTACGCCGTGGCCGGCAGCCCGGATGTACGGGACGCGGAGGTCACCCTCGTCCCGGGCCACTCCCGGGAGAGCGACATCCCGGCCCTCCTGGACGCCCGGCTCCACCACGACCCGGACGGCCGCCGGATCGTCCTCCTCGACGTCACCGAGACCTGAACCGCCCGGCGCCCGCGCCCTGGCCGCCCCTCGGGCCCGCCGCTCGGGCTCATAGCTCAGGCCCGCCGCTCAGGCCCGCAGTGAGGCGAGCGTGACGAGGGTGATGTCGGACGGGGCGCCGACCCGCACGGGCGGGCCCCAGGCGCCGGCGCCGCGGGTGACGTAGAGCTGGGTGTCGCCGTACCGCTCCAGCCCGGCGACCGTCGGGTTGGCCAGCTCCGCCACGAAGTTGCCCGGCCAGAGCTGGCCGCCGTGGGTGTGCCCGGACAGCTGGAGGTCGACACCGTGCCGGACGGCGTCGTGGATGGTGACCGGCTGGTGCGAGAGCAGGACGGCGGTGCGGGCCGGGTCGCGGTCCCCGAGCGCCCGGCCGAAGTCGGGGCCGTCGCCCTCGCGCTCCCCGGCGATGTCGTTGACCCCGGCCAGGTCGAAGCCGCCGAGTTCGACCCGGGCGTTCTGCAGCGGGTGGACGCCCAGCTCGCGGACGAAGTCCACCCAGGGCGCCGCGCCGGAGAAGTACTCGTGGTTGCCCGTGACGAAGTAGGCCCCGTCGCGGGCCCGCAGCTGCGCCAGCGGCTCGGCGTCCCGCCCGAGCTCGGGGACCGTGCCGTCGACCAGGTCTCCCACGATCGTGATCAGGTCGGGCCTCGCGGCGTTGATGGTGTCCACGATCCGCTGGGTGTGGGCGCGGCCTAGGATCGGGCCGAGGTGGATGTCGCTGACCACCGCGATCCGGTAGCCGTGCGCACCGGCCGGCAGCTTGGCGAGCGGGACGGTCACCTGCTTGAGCCTCGGGCCGCGCAGCACCCCGTACATGCCGGTGCCGACCACGGCCGCCGCCGCGCCGGTGGCCCCGATCGCGACCGCCCGGGCGACGAACAGCCGCCGTTCCGGGGAGGGCGCGGCCGGGGCGACGGACGGCGCGGCGGGCGCGTCCGACGCGGGCGCGTTCGCCCCGGGCGCGTCCGCCATCGGCACGTCCGGCGCGGGCTCGTCCCGTACCGCCGCCCGCTCCGCCCGGGACGGCAGGCGGAGCAGCAGCGGCCGGACCAGTTCCCCGACGGCGAGCCCGAGCAGCAGGTACAGCAGCACCGCGAGCCAGAGGTAGCCGGGCCAGGCGAACCAGCGCTCGACCGCTATCGGGAACGCCCGCCCGCCGACCAGCGCCCCCACCGAGAGCAGCGGCAGGACGACGGCGAGCACCGTACCGGTCCGGCGCCAGGGGCCGCCGGGCGCCGAGACGTCGCGCACCAGCCGACGCCAGAGGTACCAGTGGACGAGGGTCAGCAGGGCGAGGACGAGGAGGGCGCCGAGCACCACGAGGACGATCATCACGCCGCCAGTATGTACGGCCTCCCGACAAACCCCCCGGGAGGGCCCCGAGTTGCTGGCGCTGCGTCAGATCTGAGCTTTTCGGGCTCCCGCTCCACCCGCCCTGACCTGGGTTTTCGCATCCGCTGAGCGAACAGTTGCCGACGCCTTGTTCCGATACCCGGAGGTAGAGGTTAGGTTGCACCGCAATGCGCGGATCCGTCCCCCACCCTCCGGTGATCGAGCCGAGGGTCGGGCCGCGCCGGAAAGGCACAGGAACCCTCACGATGAGTGCGGACACCACCACCCGGGCCGGCTCCCCTCCGCCCCGCGACTCCGCCGACCACCCCGCCGGACACGGCGGGCACGGCCACGGCGGCGACGGCCACCTCAAGGCCGGGCTCAAGAACCGCCACCTGTCGATGATCGCCATCGGCGGTGTGATCGGCGCCGGCCTGTTCGTCGGCTCGGGCGCGGGCATCGCGTCCACCGGCCCGGGCATCCTGCTCTCCTACGCGCTGGCCGGTGTGCTGGTCGTCCTGGTGATGCGGATGCTCGGCGAGATGGCCGCGGCCGACCCGCAGAGCGGCTCCTTCTCCGCGTACGCGGACCGGGCGCTGGGCCGCTGGGCCGGCTTCAGCATCGGCTGGCTGTACTGGTTCTTCTGGGTCGTGGTGCTGGCCGTCGAGGCCACCGCCGGCGCGAAGATCCTCAACGGCTGGATGCCGGGCGTGCCGCAGTGGGCGTTCGCGCTGATCGTGATGGCCGTGCTGACCGCGACCAACCTGGGCTCGGTCGCCTCCTACGGCGAGTTCGAGTTCTGGTTCGCCGGTATCAAGGTGGTGGCCATCGCCGCCTTCCTGGTGGTCGCCACCCTGGCCGTGTTCGGCCTGCTGCCCGGCACCCAGGCGGTCGGCACCAGCAACCTGACCGGCCACGGCGGCTTCCTGCCGCACGGGGTGGGCGCGGTCTTCACCGGCATGCTCACCGTCGTCTTCGCCTTCATGGGCAGCGAGATCGTCACCCTGGCCGCCGGCGAGTCCGAGGACCCGGAGAAGGCGGTCAGCAAGGCCACCAACAGTGTGATCTGGCGGATCGGGATCTTCTACCTCGGCTCGATCCTGCTCGTGGTGACCCTGCTGCCGTGGGACTCCGCAGCCGTCAAGGGCAGCCCGTACGTCGCGGTGCTGGAGCACGTGGGCATCCCGGGCGCCGGCCGGGTGATGGACGCGATCGTGCTCACCGCCGTGCTGTCCTGCCTCAACTCGGGCATGTACACCGCCTCCCGGATGGCCTTCTCGCTCGGACAGCGCGGCGACGCGCCCAGGGCCTTCGCGACGGTGACCAAGCGCGGCGTGCCGCGGGTGGCGATCCTGTCCTCGGTGGTGTTCGGCTTCGTGGCCGTCTTCTTCAACTACACCTCCCCCGACACGGTCTTCTCCTTCCTGCTGAACTCCTCCGGCGCGGTGGCGCTCTTCGTGTGGCTCGTGATCTGCTTCTCCCAGCTCCGGATGCGCCGGATCATCGAGCGTGAGATGCCGGAGCGGCTGACCGTTCGGATGTGGCTGTACCCGTACCTCACCTGGGCCGCGATCGGCATGATCGGGTTCGTGATGGCGTACATGTTCACCGACGCCGACGGTCGGAAGCAGATGTACCTGTCGCTGGTCGCCGCGGCCGTCGTGCTGGCGGCGTCGGCCGTGGTGGGCCGTCGGCGGCGGGCCGCGGCGGAGGCGCCGGCATCCTGAGCCGGGGCGCAGTACCGTCCGCGGGCACCGGGCCCGGGAGCCGTTGCGGAGGCTCCCGGGCCCGGTGCCGTCGCGCCCGCTCCGCGACCCCGTGCGGGGGAACCACTGCGGGGAACCACTAGGGGGAACTATGTGGGGAACCACCGGTTCCGTTCCGTGACGGGACGGACATGACCCGGCGACCCGTCAGCACCTACCCTTCCCCTCATGCGAGATCTTGCAGCGGGGATGGGGTACCTGGCCAAGGGCCAGAAGTGGGTGGCGCGGCACGGCCGCTGGTGGGCGTTCGGGATGATCCCGGCCCTGATCACCCTGGCCGGTTACGTGGTGGCGCTGTTCTTCCTCGGCGGCTGGGCCGGCGACATCGCCGCCTGGGCCACCCCGTTCGCCGACCACTGGGCCCCGTTCTGGCAGGACCTGCTGCGCACCACGCTCGCGGCGCTGGTGTTCGTCGGTGGGCTGCTGCTCTCCGTACTCACCTTCACGGCGGTCACCCTGCTGGTCGGCCAGCCGTTCTACGAGGAGCTCTGCGAGAAGGTCGACGAGACCGAGGGCGGCGCGCCGACCCCGCCGGACGTGCCGCTCTGGCGCGAACTGGTGGTGGCGGCCCGGGACAGCCTCTTCGTACTGGTGCGGGCGGGCGGGTTCGGCGTGCTGCTGTTCGCGGCCGGGTTCATCCCCGTGGTCGGGCAGACCGTCGTCCCGGTGCTGGGCTTCCTGGTCTCCGGCTTCTTCCTCACCTTGGAGCTGACCTCCGTCGCGCTGCAGCGGCGCGGTGTGCCGCAGCGGGAGCGGCTGCGGCTGCTGCGTGGGCGGCTCGGGCTGGCCTTCGGCTTCGGCGTGCCGCTGGTGCTGGGGTTCCTGGTCCCGCTGGTGACGGTGGTCGCCATGCCGGGCGCCGTCGCCGGGGCGACCCTGCTGGCGCGCGACCTGCTGCCGGTCGAGGAGGAGCCCGCGGCGGACGAGGATCCGGAGGACGGCGACGCGGCGGACGGGGAGACACCGGACCCGGCGGCCGTCCCGGACCTGCCGGAGTACCGGGCGCAGCAGCCCGCGGCGGCCAACCCCTACGCCGAGAACCCGTACGCCGGTGCGCCGCTGCCTGCGGAGCCGAACCCGTACCGGAGCGCGTGACCGGACCGTCACACCGCGTGCGGTTCGCAGGGCCCGCGTGTGAGGCCCCCCACAGGGCTCCGGCGATCCACTACCGCCGATAGTGGTTGTCCGCACGGCGGCCCGCAGCCCCCGACCGGGGCCCCACGGCCCGGGACCCGGCCGTAACGCTGGACCGGCCGTCACGAACCCCGAGAACTCAGGTGGTCGGCCGGTTCGGGCCGATCATCGATGGACGATCCCGGGCCCGTTCCATTGATTCCCCGAAACGGACAAATCCCATCGAAGCGCCCGCCACTGGCCGGGCGCTTCGCCGTTTCGGGGTCCTGCTGCCACTACCGGCCGTAGTAGCAGGCGCCTTTGCCGCTCGTTCCGGACTCTGCCAAGAATGGTCCGTCGCCAGGCAGCGCGGTCGGTCCCCCCGCCGCGCAGCTCCCGCCGCCCCGCACCTTCGTCGGGGCACGCACACCACGGCCGTCCCGTACGCCACCACGGGCCGCTCCCCCGAGCGGGCCCGTGTGATGCCCGGCGCCCGTGCCGCCACCCCGCCCGGGGCGGCGGCCGCCCGGACGGCCACCCAGGCCCTGACGGCACCCCGACGGAAAAGGATTGTCCGCTTCATGCAGCTCAGCCATGCCCGCCGCAACTCGCTGATCACCGGTATCGCCACCCTCGTGGTGGCGAGCGCGGCCACCGCCGCCCTCGCCATCCCGGAGAGCGGGACCGCCGTCGCCGAGGCGCCCGTCGCCGCGGTGGCCGCCACCACCGGCGGGATCTCGGCGGACGCGCAGGCCGCCGCGCAGGCGCAGGCCGAGGCGGACGCCAAGGCCCGGGCCGACGCACAGGCCGCCGCGCAGGCCGCCACGCAGGCCGAGGCCGACGCTACTGCCGCCGCCGCCGCTTCCGCACAGGCGCAGGCCCAGGCCCAGGCCCAGGCCCAGGCGCAGGCCCAGGCCCAGGCCCAGGCCGAGACTGAGGCCAAGGCCGCCGCGCAGGCGCAGGCCGACGCCAAGGCGAAGTCGGACGCCGCCGCCTCCCGCTCGCAGGAGCGCTCCGCGCTGAACAGCAAGCCGTCCTACTCCGGCAGCCCGCGCGAGATCGCCGCCCAGATCGTCCCGGCCGGCCAGCTCCAGTGCTTCAACAGCATCGTGTCGCGCGAGAGCAGCTGGAACGTCACCGCCACCAACGCCTCCTCCGGCGCGTACGGCCTGGTCCAGGCCCTGCCCGGTTCCAAGATGGCCTCGGCCGGCTCGGACTGGCGCACCAACCCGGCCACCCAGATCAAGTGGGGCCTGGACTACATGAACTCCCGCTACGGCAGCCCCTGCGGCGCCTGGTCGTTCTGGCAGTCCCACCACTGGTACTGAGCCGGCCCCGGTACCCCACCGACCCGGCACCCCGCCCCGAGCCCGCAGGCCCCCGCCTGCGGGCTCGGCCGCGTTCGGGGCCCGGCCGGAGCGCGGGCGGGACCGCTGTCAGACCCGGGCACCTCCCGCCCTCCGCCCGCCGGGAGCACCGGGGCCGCCGGGAGCAGCGGGAGCACCAGGAGCACCGGGGCCGCCCGGGCGCCCCCACAGTGCCTGGCGCAGCAGCGGCAGATACGAGCGGGCGATTTCATCGGCCGACAGGGCGGCGAGCGGTTGGAGCCGCAGCACGTAGCGGGCCATGATCAGCCCGGCCAGCTGGGTGCCGAACAGGCAGGCGCGCCGACGGGCGTCCGCACCGCCGAGCCGGGCCGCGACCAGGTCCACCATCTCGCGCTGCACGACCTCGCCCACCAGCAGCGCGACCGCCGGGTCCAGCGCCGAGCCGCCGATCATGGCGCGCAGCGGACCCGCGCTGTCGGGGGCGTCCCAGACACCGAGCAGCAGCCGCAGGGCGCGCTCGGGGAAGGTCTCCAGCTCTCCGTCCAGCGCTCCGGCCAGCAGCACCGCCGGGTTCCCGGTCAGGGCGAGGGCCGCCCCGAACAGGCCCTTCTTGCTGCCGAAGTAGTAGCTGACCAGGGCGAGGTCCACGCCCGCCTCGGCGGCCACCGACCGGAGCGTGACCGCCTGGTACCCCTCGGCCAGGAAGCGGCGGCGGGCAACGGCGAGGATCTGCTCCCTGGCCCCGGAGTTCCCGGTGCGCCGACCCCGGCGCGGCACCGGCCCGCCGGTCGGCTCCTGGGTCGGCCTGGTCGGCTCCTGGGTCGGCGCACCGGTCCGGGTCTCGCTCCGGGTCCCGCCCGGCGCTTCGGAGGAATTCATCATGGTTGAAATGCTAGCCGCAGCGCGCCCACGCTGGTCGGGCACCGACCGACCAGCGTGAGGAAGTCCCGCCATGCCCGCCACCGCCGCGCCACCGGACCGGGCGGCCGCCCCCGCCGCCCCGGACCGCCGTCACCGCGCCGTCCTCCTCGTCACCTGTCTCGCGCTGGCCACCGTGGTCGCCGCGATGGCCTCGCTCAACGTGGCCCTGCCGGACATCGCCCGCGCCACCGGCGGCAGCCAGACCCAGCTGTCCTGGATCATCGACGCCTACAGCCTGGTGTTCGCCGCCCTGCTGCTGCCCGCCGGCGCCCTCGGGGACCGGTTCGGGCGACGGCGGGCCCTGCTGGTGGGTCTGGCGCTGTTCGGCGCCGGCTCCGGTCTCGCCGCGCTGACCACCGACCCCGGCGCCCTGATCGCGCTTCGCGCCCTGCTGGGCGTCGGCGCGGCGCTGGTCATGCCGGCCACCCTGTCGACGATCACCAGCACCTTCCCGCCGGAGCGGCGGGCCCGGGGCGTCGCCGCCTGGGCGGCGGTCGCCGGCGCGGCGGCGGTGCTCGGCCTGTTCGCCACCGGCATCCTGCTGGAGCTGTGGTCCTGGCCGTCGATCTTCGTCCTGAACGTGGTGCTCGCGGTGCTGGCCCTGACCGGCACGCTGCTGTTCGTCCCGGAGTCCGCCGAGCCGGACGCTCCCCGGCTGGACCTCGTCGGCGCCCTGCTGGCCGTCGCCGGTCTCGGCTCCCTGGTCTACGCGGTGATCGAGGCGCCGGTCCGGGGCTGGGCCGACCCGTGGACCCTCGTCGGCGCGCTCGCCGGGCTGGCGCTGCTGGCCGGCTTCGTCCGCTGGGAGCTGCGGCGGCGGCATCCGCTGCTGGACCCCAGGCTGTTCCGCGAGCGCCGGTTCGCGGCCGGGACGCTGTCGATCACCTGCCAGTTCTTCGCCTTCTTCGGCTACCTCTTCGTGATCATGCAGTACCTCCAGCTGGTCCGGGAGCGCAGCGCGCTGGCGGCGGCCGTCGCGCTGCTGCCGATGGCGCTCGGGATGATGCCCGCCGCCCGGCTCAGCCCCCGGCTGACCGACCGGTTCGGCGCGCGCGGCCCCTGGGTCGCGGGTCTGCTGCTGATCGCGGGCGCGCTGGGCTCGCTCGCGCTGCTGGACGCCGACAGCTCCGGGTGGCTGGTGGCAGCCGTCCTGTTCCCGCTCGGCCTGGGCTCCGGGCTCGCCATGACGCCCGCCACCACCGCCATCACCGAGGCCCTGCCGAGCGCCCTGCAGAACGTCGGCTCGGCGATGAACGACCTGGCCCGGGAGCTGGGCGGCGCCCTCGGGATCGCCGTGCTCGGCAGCGTCCTGACGGCCGGCTACCGCGACCGGGTGGACGTCACCGGGCTGCCGCCGCAGCTCGCCGACGCCGCCCGCTCCTCGCTCGCCGCCGCCTCCCGGTTCGGGCCGCCGGTCGCCGACCGGGCCCGTGACGCCTTCGTCGACGCGATGCACCTGACCGTGCTGACCGCCGCCGGCGTCGTCGCCCTCGCCGCCGTCGCGGTGGCGCTCCTGCTGCGCGGCACGACGACGCGGACCGGCCGCTGAGCGGACCCGCCGGATGCGACGCCTCCCGGCCGTCCCCGCCCCGTCCGGGGGCGGTCCGGGGCTCGTTCAAGGCTCGCCCGACGCTCGTCGAGGGGTCGTTCAGTGCTCGTCGAGGGCTCGCCGGGGGCTCGTTCGAGGACGGTTCGCGGTACTTCGCAGACGGTACGTTCGGGTGCGGGCTGGCCGAAATCCCAGTGGCCCGGCGGGCGCGCGCCGGGCCAGAGTGGGCGCATGGATCAGGTGAGGCTCTCGGACGGGGTCGTCACGCTCACGCCGTTCCGGGCGGCGGACATCGACGCGCACCTGGCGGGCGAGGACGACCAGCTGGTGCGCTGGCTGAACGGCGGGCCGAGCACCCGGGCGGGCACCGAGGAGTACGTGCGGCGGTGCACCGCGCAGTGGCTGTACCGGGGGCCGGCGCGGGTGTTCGGCATCCGGACCGGGCCGGAGCCGGTACTGGTCGGCACGATCGACCTGCGGTTCGCGATGCCGCGCCTGGCCCCGGGGCAGGTCAACATCGCCTACGGCCTCTACCCCGCCTGGCGCGGCCGGGGCCTGATGACCCGGGCGGTGCACCTGGTGTGCCGGTACGCCGCGCAGGAGGGCGCGAGCGAGGGCGTGATCCGGGTCGACCCGGAGAACACCGCCTCGGCGGCGGTCGCCCGGCGGGCCGGATTCCGGTACTCCGAACGAGTGCGGGAACCGACCGGCAACCGGCTCGACTGGTACCTGCGCGAGCTGGCCGCCGTCCCGGCGGAGCGTTCCGTCCCGGCGGCCGGCTGCTCCGTCTGACGGCACCCCGCTCCGGCCCGCTCCAGCCTTCGGTGCCCTGCTCGGGACCCGGACGCGCTCAGGACCCGGCGCCCCGCTCACGGCCCGCGTCGGACGGCCGCCAGCACCTCGCCCGCCAGCAGGCCCACCGCGATCGTCGTCACCAGCGTCACCAACTGCGTCAGATCGCGGAAGCCCGCGATGGGGTGGCCGCCGGCCAGATCGGTCAGCCCGCGCATGCCGAGCGAGCCGACGGTCAGGGTGAAGAAGCCGGGCAGCAGCAGGATCAGTCGCGGCGGCGCGGCCGGCCGGCCGGCGACCCTGGTCGCGGCGGCGCTGAGCGCGGCGGCGGCGACGAAGGTCCCGGTGACCTCGCCGGCCAGCCAGGTGAACAGCGTCTGCACCGCCACGGTCAGATAGACCAGCAGCAGCAGCGGCGGCCCCAGCCGCAGCGGGATCGCGAAGGCCAGCACGGTGCCGGCCGTGAAGACGACCCAGGCCGTGAACAGCGCCCAGCGCGGCAGGTCCTGCGCGGCGGCCAGGTCGAACAGCGCGTGCCGGTCCCGTCCGGTGACGGCGAGTCCGACCAGCACCCCGACGTACAGCTGGAGCAGCAGGAACACCGCGTAGACCAGTCGCACCGCGCCCGGGGTGATGTGCCCGGCGGCGAGTTCGGCGGCGGCGGCGCTCAGATAGTCGCCGGGGACGAAGAAGAACAGCGCGGGCAGCATGATCAGCACCGGCCCGCCGTGCTCCGGGGTCCGGGCGAACACCAGCAGCGCGATCACCGACACCAGGACGGCCGCCACGAACGGCAGCACCGCGCCCAGCCGTGGCCACCGGGCCGCCCCGACCGCGAGCGCCGCGCTCGCCGCGCCGAGGACGGCGGTGGAGCCGATCTCCCACCAGGTCGGCTGCATCAGCGGGGCGAAGCCGACGGCGAACATCACGATCCCGAGCGCCTTCACCCACCACGGGTACGGCGGCGGGGACGTGTCGATGGCGGCGAGCCGGGCGGCCGCGGCGGGCAGGTCGAGCCGGCCGGCCGCGACCTCGGCGAGCAGCGGTTTCACGGCGGCGACCTGGTCCAACCGGAACACCTCGGGGAACGCCCGGACCGTCACCGTGCCGGTCTCGCCGCCGGCGGTGACGGTCAGCACCGCACCGTCCGGGACGACCAGCAGGCGCGCCGCACCGCCGAACGCCCGCGCCGCGCCGACGACGTCCGGCTCCAGCCGCTGGACGCCCTCGCCGCTGTTGCTCAGCAGGACGGAGGTCAGTCGGGCCAGGAAGGCGGTGAGCTCGCCCTGCCGGGGCGGCGGCGTCCGCTGCTCCATGCCCGCCTCCGTCCGCGCGCCGCCGCGGCGTCCCCGCGGCATCGCCTCCAGACTGCCCGCCGCCGGCGGATGCCGCGCGCCCAACCGCCGGCGGGGCCGTCGGCGGCAGGGGAGATCGGCGGTGGGGGACATCCGCGGCGGGGGACGTCGGGCGGAGCGGAGGTTCCTGACGTGGACGCGACCGGGGCGGCTGGTGAAGATATGGCGCACGTACATACGATTTGACAGGTCTTGGCCGTATTTACGGACCGTCAGGGCTTTGCCACCGTTCGCAGGCGCTCCTACGCTCCGGCGTCATGCCCTCACCCCTGATCAGCGTCGTGATCCCCGCCTACGACCAGCAGAAACAGCTGGCGGACTGCCTGGACTCGCTGCTCGCCCAGTCCTTCCGCGACTTCGAGGTGCTGGTGGTCGCCGACCGGTCCCCCGACTGCCCGGCCCAGCTCGTCGAGCGCTACGCCGCCCGGCACCCCCAGGTCGCCGTCCTCCAGCTCGACGCGGCGGTCGGCGTCGGCTTCGGCCGCAACGCGGGCGCCGCCCGGGCCCGCGGCGAGTACCTGCTGTTCCTGGACGCCGACCACCTGCTCGCCCGCGACGCCCTCGGCTCCTTCGCCGACCACCTGGAGCGGACCGGGCCGGTCGACCTGCTGCTGTTCGGGCACACCCGCCAGCACGCCGGCCGGGACTGGCCGGGCGGCGCCGAGACGCTGCTGGCCCAGGCCGGACCCGAGGTGTTCGGTCCGGCGGACCGTCCGGAGCTGCTGGGCGCGCCGCCGCTGATCTGGGACCGCCTGGTGCGGCGCGAGCACTGGCACGAGCAGGCGCTGGCCTTCCCCGAGGGCCGCTACGAGGAGGTCCCCGTCGTCCACCGGGCGATGCTGACGGCCCGGCGGATCGCCGTCCTGCCGCGCGCCTGCGTGCAGCTGCGCCGCCGCGAGACCGTCCACCCGACCGGCTCGCCGGGGAGCAGCAGCTTCGACCTCTTCGACCAGTACGAGCGGACCTTCGCGCTGCTGGACGAGCTGGACGTCCCCGGGGCGGTCCGTGACGCCCTGTTCACCCGGATGATCCGGCACTACCTGTTCGTCTTCGACCTGGCCGGCTGCGTCGCCCGCGCCGAGCGCCCGCAGTTCTTCCACCGCGCGGCCGAACACCACCGGCGCTTCCAGCCGCCCGGCCACCGCCGCCCCGGCGGACGCGAGGGCGTCAAGTTCTCCCTGCTGGCCGGGGGCGCCTATCCGGCCTTCGAGGTGGCCAAGCTCTCCCACATCGCCGCCGGCACCCTCACCGGCGCCTCCCGCCGCCGCTGACGGCGGGGGCGGGGGACGGGGCGGGGGGCGAGGCCGACAGGCGGCGCGGATCCGTGCCGCCCCCGGGCCGCCGGGTCAGGCGTGCGCCGTGCCGCCGTCGGCGGCCATGGCGGTGGCGATGCGGTGCAGGGTGTCGGCGCGCAGCTCGTCCGGCAGCGGCGGGAGCAGGTCCATCCAGAGCGCGAGAGTGGAACCGATCAGCTGGCGCTGGCCCTCGGGGCGGGCGATCAGCCACAGGTGGAGGTGGGCCGCGCCGTCGCCCCAGCGGTTCACATGGACGCGCCCGACACCGCCGAGCGCCAGGACCGCCCGCTCCGCCCGCTGGAGCATCGGGCCGAGTTCGACCGCCCGGGCCGGCGGGAGGTCCATCAGGTCGTGGTGGTCGCGCGGGCCGAGGAACAGCACGGCGGGCAGGCCGTGGGGCGCGTCGAAGGCCTTCAACCGCCAGTGCTCGTCGGTCCAGACGAAGTCCTCGTCCGGACGGCGGCACTCGTGGCACTCCTCCGCCCCTGCCTCGCCGTGCCGACCGGGCTCGGGCAGCTCGGCGGCGTCCAGCGGACGGACGGTCAGCTCACCCTCGTAGGGGAAGATCGACCAGGAAGGCGCCGCGTCCTCCGGGATCGGGAGCCGCTCGCCGACCGGCAGATGGGCGAGGAAACGGCGGGGGTCGTCAGGGTTCTCGGTGATCACGGAGGCCGACCGTCCCACACTCGCCGGGACCGCCGCCAGCGCTTTTCCTCCGGGCCCGTCCGCCCGCCCGGCCTGCGCGCCCTTGTCCGTGCCCTCGCGTCCCCTTCCTTCCGCGCGTTCCTCGGTGCCGTTCTCCGGGGCGGGCTGCGATGATCGGCGGGGACCGTTCGCCACCGCCAGGGAGGACCGCCCGTGAGCCGCCCCGACACCAGCCCCGGCACGGATCCGACGCCCGAGCCGACACCCGGACCGGCACCCGTACCGGCACGCCGAGCGGCACCCGGACCGGCACCCGGGCTCGCGCGCGAGCTGGCCACCGCGCTGCGCGGCGAGGTCCGGTTCGACGCCGCCGAACGCACCGTCTACAGCCATGACGCCTCCAACTACCGCCAGCTGCCGCTGGGCGTGGTCAAGCCCGCCGACGCCGAGGACGTGCGCACCGCCCTCGCGCTCTGCCGCCACCACCGGGTCCCCGTGGTGGCACGCGGCGCCGGGACCAGCATCGGCGGGCAGGCGATCGGCCCCGGCGCCGTGGTGCTCGACTTCCGCCGCCACCTGGGCGCCGTCCTCGGCATCGACCCGGAGCGCCGCACCGCCCGCGTCCAGCCCGGCACCGTCCTCGACGACCTCCAGCGCGCCGCCCGCCCGTACGGCCTGCGGTTCGGGCCGGACCCGTCCACCCACAGCCGCTGCACGCTCGGCGGCATGATCGGCAACGACTCCTGCGGCGCCCACTCGGTCGCCTGGGGCCGCACCGCCGACAACGTCGAGTCGCTGGAACTCCTGCTCGCCGACGGCACCGAACTGACCGTCGGCGGTGCGCTCACCGCCGCCGAACGCACCGCCCTCGCCGCCCGGCCCGGCCCCGAGGGCCGCCTCCACCACCGGCTCCAGGAGTTCACCGACCGCAACCTCGCCACCATCCGCCGGGGCCTGCCCGAACTCCCGCGCCGGGTCTCCGGCTACCCGCTGGACGCGCTGCTGCCCGAGCGCGGCCACCACCTGGCCCGCGCCCTCACCGGCACCGAGGGCACCTGCGCGCTGCTGCTCGGCGCCACCGTCCGACTGGTCGAGGAGCCTCCCGCCCGCGCCCTGGTGGTGGCCGGCTACCCGGACGAGACGGCCGCCGCCGACGCCGTGCCCGCGCTGCTGCCGCTCGGCCCGCTCACCGTCGAGGGCATGTCCGCCGACCTGATCGCCGCGCTGCTCGCCGCCGGACCGCGCCCGCCCGCCCTCGACCGGCTGCCCGACGGCGCCTGCTGGCTCTTCCTGGAAACCGGCGGCGCCACCGAGGCCGAGGCCCTCGACGCCGCCCGCCGGCTCGCCGACACCGTCCGGCGCGAACGCACCGCCACCGCCGCCGTCGTCACCGACCCGGCCGAGCAGCGCCGGCTCTGGACCGTGCGCGAGGCCGGGGCCGGAATCGTGACCCGGCTGCCCGGCGGCGGCGAGGCCTGGCCCGGCTGGGAGGACTCCGCCGTCCCACCGGAGCGGCTCGGCGACTACCTGCGCGGACTGCGGGCCCTGCTGCGCCGGCACGGCCTGCGCGGCGTGCCGTACGGGCACTTCGGCGAGGGCTGCGTCCATCTGCGGATCGACTTCCCGCTCACGCGGCCGCAAGGGCTGCCGGTGTTCCGGGAGTTCATGGAGCAGGCGGCCGACCTGGTGGTCTCGCACGGCGGTTCGCTCTCCGGCGAGCACGGGGACGGGCAGGCCCGCGGCGAACTGCTGCCCCGGATGTACCCGCCCGAAGTCATCGGCCTGTTCCGCGAGTTCAAGCACATCTGGGACCCGGAGAACCTGCTCAACCCCGGCGCCCCGGCCGATCCGCGCCCCCTGGACGCCGACCTCCGCTTCGCCGGGCGGCCGGTGCGCGAGCTGCCGCTCGCCCTGCCGTACGAGCAGGACGACGGCAGTCTCGCCAAGGCGGTCCGCCGCTGCGTGGGGGTCGCCAAGTGCGTCGACCCGACCACGGGCGTGATGTGCCCGAGCTACATGGCCACCGGCGAGGAGCGGCACTCGACCCGGGGGCGGGCCCGGCTGCTCGCCGAGATGCTGCGCGGTGCCGGGGCGCCGCCCGGCACCGGGGCCGCCATCACGGACGGCTGGCGGTCCGCCGAGGTCCGCGAGGCGCTGGACCTCTGCCTGGGCTGCAAGGGCTGTGCGAGCGACTGCCCGGTCCAGGTCGACATGGCCACCTACCGGAGCGAGTTCCTCCACCAGCACTACCGGCACCGGCCGAGGCCCGCCGCGCACTACGCGATGGGTCGGCTGCCGCTGTGGCTGCGCGGCGCCGAGCTCGCGCCCGGCCCGGTGAACGCGCTCACCCGCTCACCGGCCGCCCCGCTGCTCAAGCGGCTCGGCGGCATCGACGGGCGCCGGCCACTGCCGGTCCTGCCCCCGGAGACCTTCACCCGCTGGTACCGGCGGCGCCGCGCCGGGCGTCCGGCCCCGACGGGCGCACGGCCCGTCCTGCTCTGGCCGGACACCTTCTCCAACCACCTCCAGCCGGAGGTCCTGCGCGCGGCCGTCGAGGTCCTGGAACACCTCGGCTTCGACGTCCGGCTGCCGGCCGGCCCGGTCTGCTGCGGCCTGACCTGGTACTCCACCGGCCAACTCCCGGGCGCCCGGGGGGTGATGCGCCGCAGCCTGGCCGCGCTCGCCGCCACCGGCCTGCCCGCCGGCACGCCCGTCGTCGGGATGGACCCGAGCTGCACCGCCACCCTGCGTGAGGAGGTGCCGCGCCTGCTCGGCGCCGAGGGCCGCCCCCTGGCCGAACGCACCCGCACCTTCGCCGAGTTCGTGGACGAGTACGCGCCGGACACGCCGCTGCCGCAGCTGCCGGTGGACGCCGTCACCCAGACCCACTGCCACCAGCACGCGGTGCTCGGCAGCGCGGCGGACCGCCGGGTCGAGCGGCGGATGGGCGTCCGGAACCGGGTCCTGGACTCCGGGTGCTGCGGGCTCGCGGGCAACTTCGGCTTCGAACGCGGGCACTACGAGATCTCGGCGGCGATCGCCGAGCGGGTCCTGCTCCCGGAGGTCCGCGCCGCCGGACCGGACACCGTGATCCTCGCGGACGGCTTCAGCTGCCGCACCCAGATCGCCCAACTGGCCGACGGACGCCGGGCCCTGCACCTGGCGGAGCTGATGCTCCGGGCCCTGCGGGAGCAGCCGGACGGCCCCTCGGTCGAGTAGCCGGCCCGCCGCCGTCCGCCGCCTCGACGCCCGGGCGCGCTGGTTCCCTGACACCGTTCACGGGGGCCGCCACAATGACGGCATGACCCTCACCACCGCCGAGGCGGACAAGATCCTGGCCGACAACTTCGCTCCCTGGGTGCAGGCGCTCGGCCTGTCGGTGACCGGCACCGGCGAGCGCCACGCCGTCCTCCGGCTGCCCTGGTCCGACCAGCTCGCCCGGGAGGGCGGCGCGCTGTCCGGCCAGGCGCTGATGGCGGCGGCGGACACCGCGAGCGTGATCGCGGTGTCCGCCGCCCGGGGCGGCTTCGGCCCGATGACGACGGTGCAGCAGTCCACCGGCTTCCAGCGCGCGGTCGTCGGACAGGACGTCCTGGTGCACGCCCGGGTCACCAAGCTGGGCCGGCGGATCGCCTTCCTGGACATCACCCTCACCGCCGAGGGCGAGGAGGAGCCGGCCGCCCACGCCACCACGGTCTACGCCCTGGGCTGATCCCGCGCGGCACCCCCGGCACCGGCCCTCACTCTCACCCTGCACGACACGCTCCCCGCTTTACGCCCCTGCTCCCCCGCCCCCCGCTCCGCACACTTTGCAAAGTGCACTTTGCAAAGTGCGACCGGCCCTGATTTTCGACCCATACCGGTCATTTCCATGCGTATCGCCCCTCCCTTCACTTTGCAAAGTCACACTTTGCAAAGTGAAGGGAGGGGCGAGTCGAGTGAAGCCGCAGGCATCCCACCGGGTCGGGGGGGGGGGGGGCCCCCCCGCCCCCCCCCCCCACCCCGCCCCCCCGG
>NZ_JAXCLC010000080.1:0-39048 GCF_034043715.1 Kitasatospora purpeofusca
CGCGCGCCCCCCCCCCCCCCCCCCCCCGAAGGCAGTCCTCCATAGGTCCTCGGCCTCGCACGACACCAAGCCCAGCAGTGCGTGGGTCGAGAAGCCCCTACCTTCCCAGCAGGTGCTGGCCTTCTGGTCGGACGCCTTCTCGGCCGCCGACCGCTGATCACCTAACTCTCCCTGAGGTCGGCAGCGCTATCGGGCTCACCTCAACACCACCCTGGCCGATAGCACCTGACGAAGCTCGGGGACGCCCGGTGGGTCATTCGGACGAGGTGAAGAACGGGCCGACGACAGGTTCTGGATCCCACCACTGGCTACCCGAGGTAGACCTTCTGCCACTCCAGGGAAGACATGCTGAGCGCCGCCTCGGCGAGTTGCCGGGCCGACTCAGTCTTGAGGCGGGCGAGGCTGCTGTCGATCCACGGCTGGACGTTCTGGTAGCCCTGCTCGCGGTATTCGACCGCTTGGATCAGACATTCGAGCTTGTCGGCATCGTGGGCGACGACCACCTCCAGGCTCTCTCCGTTCTCGTACTCCTCGACGACCGCCCGGATCCCCGCCGCGACGGCGGAGTGAGCGGCGCTGACCTGGTCGGCCGTGACGTCCTCGTTGGACGCGGCGGTGACGTACCGCCGTCCGATGTGCGGAATGTCGCCGACGCGCGTCTCCTGCGTGTCGTGGAAGAGGCAGAGCAGGGCGACCTTCGCCGGGTCGGCGCCTTCCATCATCGCGAGCACCGCACCGACGACACCGGTACGGAAGGAGTGTTCGGCGATCGTCTCGGGGTCCTTCACACCGGCGATCCACCAGCCCGACCGCTTCGCCCGCTTCAGCATCCCCGCCTCGAAGAGGTACCCCGTCGTGCCCCTCAGCTCCTGGTCGTCCGCCATGACCGCCCTCTCTCAAACGCTGTAGCCGCCTGCTCGGAGGCCGTACCTACAGGTCGGTCTACTCGACGGCTCGGTCGAGCCGTACGGCACGTGTGCACTGCCTTGCAGGACCCGCCCGGGTCGGACGACCCCTCTCCGTGGTTCGGCACGGCGTCCTCCTTCGCCGAGGTGGCGGGTGCGTGATACACCGTAGAAGCCCCTATGCAGCGGGCTCGATGAACTTGCGCCTCATTGCGGGGCATCACTCCAGAGAGGCTGCGGCTGCGGCGACCAACGCCCTGGCTCTCGGCCCGTACACGGCCATCTCGGCCAGGCCTGCGAAGGCCCGGATGTAGTCCGTGATCTCTCTGGGCTGGAGCACGGTGACTTTCGCCGTCAGGGTCTCCACGGCCACCCGCTGATCATCGAACAGGTAGAAGGCTTCGAGGGGCCAGACGGTGCGGGGGCAGCCGGCCGGGATGATCCCGATGGCGACACACGGCAGCGACATCAAGGTGATCAGGTGGCGGAGCTGAGCGGCCATGTCCGCCGGGCTTCCGATCCTGGTCCGCAGCACCCCCTCCTCGATCAGTACCGCGAACCGGTGCGCCCCCGTGTACATGAGCTGGGCTCGCGCCAGACGCGCTGGTACGGCCGCCGCGACGTCGTTCGGAGTGCCCTGGAAGTCCGTGATGGACTGCATCAGTGCCGTCGCGTACTCGGCGGTCTGGAAGAAGCCGGGGAGCACGTTCGAGACGTAGATCCGGAAGAGTCTTGTGTGCTTGTAGTCACCGATGGCCTTCTCTTGGGCGAGCTTCATGCCGGAGCTGTTCCGGCGCCTCCATTCCTGGTACATCGATTCGGCGGCGCGGGATGCCGCAATCAGGTCGGGGATCCGGTCGTCGGCACCGCAGGCGGTGCACCAGGTCCTTATGTCGGCTTCCGACGGGGCGGACTTGCCCGACTGGATACGGGAGGTCTTGGCCGGGTGCCAATCACACAGGGCAGACAGTTCGGCCCCGCTGAGACCGGCGTCCTTGCGGATGTCGGCCAGTTGGTCGGCGATGGCCTTCCGTGCTGCGACAACGCTGGATGAAGGCGACGATGACATGTGCTGTCCACCCGGTGGCTCGGAACCGAATCAGACCTCGAAGTCGCCGTGGGGTACCGCCCGTTCCCACACCGCCTCGAAGGCCTTTGCGCAAAGCTCCACGGTTGCCGGTTCCTCCGTCATCACGTTCCGGGGATCAGCCCACTCGCCATCGCCGGTGAACAGGTTGAACCGCACGATCCGACCGTCGAACAACCAGAAGTCGGCCCCTGGCAGCGCAAGGTCCAGTGCCCGGCTCCGGGGAAGCCATCGGATCTGTTCACCGGCCTCGATGTTGGTGAATGTGTGGGAGTGCTCGTAGCGGATGTACTCGGTGACGGGCTCCGACACGATGCGCGCGCGCCGGATGGTCACGCCACGAGTGATGGTCTCCACCACGAAGTCATGGAACGTGTGCCACCACTCGGCCCGGTTCTCCGTGGAATACCGGTGCCCGGCCTTCCACGCGGCGAACTGGTCGGCCTCATCGGTGACGCTGTACTGATCACGCATCTCCAGATGCACGGCCGACTTCTTCGTCTCCCGGAGCAGAGTCCTGAAGTCCGGCACGTTCGACTGCATCGCAAGCCTTCCTGATGAAGGGGATCATTCGCTCGGGGATGCTGATCACGGACTCGTGCGCGGGCACGCCGGCCTTGTGACCGGCAACCCACTCGGTCTCGCTGACCTCAGCAAGCTCGGCCCCGGTGACGGTGTCGCTCTGGATCACCAGCCGACGCCGATCCACGTCCGCCCAGACAGTGGGCGAGCCTTCCTCGTTGGTCTCAGGATCGATTCCGAAGAACTCCAGGCCCATGGCACTCCTCCGGTTCGCACACCTCGCGCATTTCTGCGCTCGGCTGTTGACGTGACCACCAGCATCAGACGTCCATGACTGCCTTGTCAGGCGTTTCCTCGGTCGGATACCCATCGGATCGGTGGGCCTTGGTTGTCGGAGTGTCCCTACCCGCTGCGCATGAAGCTCGCCTCGAACGAACCACCGGTCGGAGCAGATCGAGGACGTTGGTCCAGCTGTACGTGTCGCGGCCGCCACCGGAGTTGGGTGGATGGGGGGCGTAGTCGCCGATCAGAACGTCCATGGCACGGAGTCGGGCCAGGCTCGCCGCGTACGCGGGATGGGCGGCGAGAGCGGAGTTGAGGTACGGCTGGACGGCCACGGGGATTCCCTGGCCGTACGCTTCGCAGAGAATCGCCAGTGCGAGTGTGTCGGCGATGCCGAGAGCCCACTTGTTGACGGTGTTGAACGTGGCGGAGACGACCGCTATGGCGTCCGCCGGGGGGAGCGGCCGCGGGCTGCCAGGCGTACGCCAGGCGGAGCGGATCGGGTAGCCGGTCTGCCGTTCGACAGTTGCCTGGTCAAGGAGTCCGAGCGCGTTGGGCGTGGCGATCACTCCGACTTCCCATCCCTCGGCCTGAGCTGCCGCGATCAGCTCGCCGACCCCGTCGGCGACTCCGGAGGCACAGACGACGGCATAGAGGAACGGCCTGTGGTGCTCGGTCAAGCCTCGACTCCCTTGGAGAGGGCACGTCCCGCCGTCCTCGGCGGGTATCGTCCGCCCTGGTCGCTAGGAACGGAGTACCAGTATGCCCAGGCACATCTCCGAGCACATCGGCGAACGTATCGCCCAGTACCGCAAGCTTCGCCGGCTGACCCAGCGTGAACTCGCCTCCCGAGCCAGCATCTCCTACAGCATGCTGGCCAAGGTCGAGCAGGGCGTCAAACCGGCAACGCCCGCCGTGATCGCCGCAATTGCTCGAACGCTCTTCGTGCAGACCGTCGACCTCACCGGCCAGCCGTACCTGGCGGAGCTGCGGCAGGACGAGCTCGACATGCTGATCCAGCCGATCCGTGAAGCCCTCGACCTGTACGACCTCGGTGCCGATCCCGACATTGCACCTCGTCCTGCGGGCGAACTCAGATCTGCGGCCGATCAGTTGTGCCACCTGGTCCGCGAGACCCGGATCAAGGATGCGGCCCGGACCCTGCCGGGCCTGATCGCCGAGGCCACCACGGCGGCGCACTCGGCGCCTTCCGAGGATGCGTGGCGGGTGCTGGCGAGCACGTACCGCACGGCCTACGACATCACCACCAAGCTGGGTTACAGCGATCTGTGCGTTGTCGCCCTGGACCGGATGGCATGGGCCGCCGAACGCGCGTCCGACCCGGTTCTCGCCGGAATCCGCCAGTATCTGCGCTCGATCGTCTACCTTCGATCGGGCCAGTTCGACCTCGGGAAGCGACTCGTCGGGGTGGGCATGACGACCCTCGAACAGGCGGGCGCCGATCGAGTCCGGGACGTGGCGGTGGGGCAACTCCATCTCGGTGCCGCCATGCTGGCCGCACGATCCGGTGACGGCGACAAGGCAGCCACGCACATCTCCGAGGCTGCGCGCCTCTCCGAGGCCACCGGCGAGGCCGTCCGAGTGCATTGGCTCTCCTTCGGCCCGACCAATGTGGCGGTCCACCGGGTTGCGACACTCGCGGAGCAGTTCAAGTACGCAGAAGCCGTCCAAGTTGCCGAACGGGTCAGGGTCCCGGGCGACTGGCCGGCGTCGCGGGCGGCCGCGCACATCGCGGAGGTGGCGCGGGCGCAGCTGTGGCTCGGCCGGTCGGAAGCCTCGTTGAGGTCGTTGCAAGAGGCTCGGGAGCTTGCGCCCCAGCAGATGCGCTATCACCCGATGGTGCGTGAGACGGTCGCCGGCCTTGTCTCCGCGCACCGGTCGACGCCGGGCACACTCACTGGCCTGGCGCACTGGGTGGGAATCGGATAATCACTTGTTGGAGTCGAACTATCACCAATGAGTGATAGTTCGGCCCTTCTCCAGTGGCGATGCTCGAGGCAACGAGTCCTCACTACGCCACGGAGAAGCGTCGATGACCCTCACCTCGAACGCCGCCGACGGTGGCATGGCGCTCCGCCATGCCACCCGACCGGCAACCGTCAGCCTGCCGTACCGGCCGGAATCCGTGGCCGCCGCGCGTTGCTGCATCCGCGCGAAGCTGGACGAATGGGGCCTCGACGAGCTTGTGGACGACGCGTCGGTGATCGTGAGTGAGTTGGCCACCAACGCCATCAGAACCGGTTGCCGGACCCACATGATCGTTGCTGTCCGCCGACCGGCCGACCATCTTGTCCGGCTCCTCGTCGCGGACGGCTCCGCTGCGATGCCCGTGATGGTCGAGGCCGGATCCGATGCCACGTCCGGCCGAGGCCTGACCATCGTTCATCGGCTCACGCATGGCCGCTGGGGCGTCACGTTGTTCCCCTTCGGGAAGATCGTCCACGCCGACCTGGTGATCGCCCGGTGAGCCGGCAGCCGCCGGACGACGATCTCGACTCCGACGACTCGTCTCCTGTTCCCGATTCCGTCCGGGTCTGGGCCGCGTACGGGGTCTCGGTGGCGGCGGCTTTCCATGTCGTCGCTGCGGCCCTGGTGTTGATCAACCGCTCCCACTGAACCCCGCCTGTGCCGCCGGACGCGGCGGCACAGGCGGGGGCGAACAGACCCACCCGATCGCGTCAGCGGTGCTTGAACTCCGCCGGGCGCTTCTCGGCGAAGGCGGCCATGCCTTCCTTCTGGTCGGCGGTGGCGAAGGCGGCGTGGAAGAGGCGGCGCTCGAAGCGGACGCCCTCCGCCAGGGTGGTCTCGAAGGCGCGGTTGACGGACTCCTTCATCATGATCGACGCCGGGGTGGACATGCCGGCGACCTTCTCGGCGGTGGCGAGGGCCTCGGCGAGGAGCTGGTCGGCGGGGACGATCCGGGAGACCAGGCCGGCCCGCTCGGCCTCCTCGGCGCCCATCATCCGGCCGGTCAGGCACAGTTCCATGGCCTTGGCCTTGCCGACGGCGCGGGTGAGCCGCTGCGAGCCGCCGATGCCCGGGATCACGCCGAGCTTGATCTCCGGCTGGCCGAACTTCGCGGTGTCCGCCGCGATCAGGATGTCGCAGAGCATCGCCAGCTCGCAGCCGCCGCCCAGCGCGAAGCCGGACACCGCCGCGACCACCGGCTTGCGCAGCGCGCCGAGGCGGTCCCACGGGCCCAGCCAGTCGTCCAGGTAGACGTCCGGGAACCGGTTGCCCTGCATCTCCTTGATGTCCGCGCCCGCCGCGAACGCCTTCTCCGAGCCGGTGATCACCAGACAGCCGATCTCCGGATCCCGGTCGAACGCGGTGGCGGCGGCCACGACCTCGTTCATCAGTGTGGTGTTGAGCGCGTTCAGCGCCTCCGGCCGGTTGAGCGTGATCAGCCCGACCCGGCCCTTGCGGTCCACCAGGATCGTCTCGTAGGTCTCGGTCATCGCCGTTGACTCCCATTCCGCTGCTCGGCCCCGCTCGGGGCGCGCCAGGACCGTCCAACGATCTCCGAAACGGGCCGCCTCGCGCCAGTCTCGATCCGCGAGACGGTCGTCACCCGACCGGGCATCCGCCGACCGGGCACCCGCCGACCGGGCCACCCGGTCACCGCAGCCGCAGGTCACCGTCGGCCGGCGGCTCGAAGAACGCGGCCACCGCCCGCTCGTCGACCCCGGCGAGCGTCGCCGGCGACCAGCGCGGGTTCCGGTCCTTGTCGACCACCTGCGCCCGGATGCCCTCCACCAGGTCGTGGTGGGCGACCGCCGCGCAGGAGACCCGGTACTCCTGCTCCAGGCTCTCCGCGAGCGAGCCGTGCGACCGGGCCCGGCGCAGCGCGCTCAGCGTGACCTTGAGCATCGTCGGCGACCGCTCGGCGAGCTCCTCGGCGGCCTGCTTGGCCTCCGGCACGCCGCCAGCCACCAGCCGGGCCGTGATCTCCTCCACGCTGTCGGCCGCGTAGCAGGCGTCGATCCACTCGCGCTGCTCCGCGAGCGGCGCGGCCGGCGCCGGCTCCGCGTACCGGGCGACGACCTCCGCCACCGGCGCGGCATCGAGCCCGTCCAGCAGCTCCGGCAGCCTCGCCGAGGGCACGAAGTGGTCGGCGAACCCGCACAGCAGCGCGTCGCCGGGGGCCATCGAGGAGGCGCTCAGCCCCAGGTGGGTGCCCAGTTCGCCCGGCGCGCGGGACAGCAGCCGGCTGCCGCCGACGTCCGGCACCAGGCCGATCCGGGTCTCCGGCAGGGCCACCACCGAACGCTCGGTGACGATCCGCACCGAGCCGTGGGCGGAGACGCCGACGCCGCCGCCCATCGTGATGCCGTCCATCACGGCCACGTACGGCTTCGGGTAGCGGGAGATCAGCTCGTTCAGCCGGTACTCGTCGCGCAGGAACGCGCGGGTGCCGGCCCCGCCGAGCTTGGCGTCGTCGTGGAACGCCCGGATGTCGCCGCCCGCGCACAGCCCGCGCTCCCCGGCGCCGGTCAGCACCACCACCCGCACCGCGTCGTCCCCGGCCCACGCGTCCAGCGCGGCCCGCACGTCCAGCACCATGCCGTGCGTCAGCGAGTTGAGCGCCCGGGGCCGGTCGAGCACGATCCGCCCCACCCCGCCGTCCCGCCGGACCAGCACCTCGTCACCCATCGTCCCCACTCCCGTCCGTCGTCGCCCGGCCCGTGCGGTCAAGATCCGCGCTGCCACCGTACCTTCGGGCCCCGGCCGGTCCGCAAGCACGGAGGGCGGCACCGGCCACTGCCGGTGCCGCCCTCGGTACTGCCGGTGGTGCGGCGACGGGGCCCGGGTGGAGGCCCCGCCGCGTCAGGGGCCGACGCGCCCGGTGACCTCGCCGAAGCCGATGACGGTGCCCTCCGGGCCGGGGGCGGTCGCGGTGATGGTCACCTCGTCGCCGTCCTCCAGGAAGGTGCGGGTCGAGCCGTCCGGGAGCTTGAGCGGGTTCTCGCCGTTCCAGGTCAGCTCGATCAGCGCGCCCCGGGTCTCCGGCTCCGGTCCGCTGACGGTTCCGGAGGCGAACAGGTCGCCGGTGCGCAGCGAGGCGCCGTTGACCGTCATGTGGGCGAGCTGCTGGGCGGCCGTCCAGTACATCGAGGCGAACGGCGGGCGGGAGACCTGGTGGCCGTTCAGCCGGACCTCCAGGGAGAGGTCCAGGCCCCAGGGCCGGTCGCCCGCGCGGTCGTCGAGGTAGGGGAGCGGTTCGACGTCACGGGCCGGCGGGGCGACCCGGGCGTGCTCCAGGGCGGCCAGCGGCACGATCCACGGCGAGACGGAGGTGGCGAAGGACTTGCCGAGGAACGGGCCGAGCGGCACGTACTCCCAGGCCTGGATGTCCCGCGCGGACCAGTCGTTGACCAGGCAGACGCCGAAGACGTGCTCGTGGAAGCGGTCCAGGGTGACCGGCTCGCCCAGCACCGAGGGCGCGCCGACGACGAAGCCGACCTCGGCCTCGATGTCCAGCCGGCGGGTCGGCCCGAAGGACGGGGCGGCGTCGGCCGGCGCCTTGCGCTGCCCCTGCGGGCGGCGCACCGGGGTGCCGGACACCACCACGGTGCCGGAGCGGCCGTGGTAGCCGATCGGCAGGTGCTTCCAGTTGGGCGTCAGCGGCTCCGACCCGGGGCGGAAGATCTTCCCCAGGTTGGTGGCGTGGTGCTCGGAGGCGTAGAAGTCGACGTAGTCGGCCACCTCGAACGGCAGGTGCAGCGCCACCTCGGCGAGCGGCAGCAGCAGCGGGGTGAGCGCCTCCCGGTGGGTCCCGTCGGTCAGCCAGCGGGTCAGCGAGGCGCGGACCTCGGCCCACACCGGGGGGCCGGCCGCCAGCAGCGGGTTGAGGGAGTCCGCGTCGAGCAGGACCGAGGGCTCCCCGGCGGCCCGGGCGGCGGCGCCCGCGTCGAGGACGAAGTCGCCGATCCGGACGCCGATCCGCCGCGCGCCGGGCCGGTCGGCCGCGGTGAAGACGCCGTACGGCAGGTTGTGCACGCCGAACGGCGAGTCGTTCGCGGCGGTGAGCCAGCTGCGGGGGGTGGTCAACGGTCCTCCTGGGGCGTCAGGGCGGGCGACAGCAGGCCGAGGGCGGCCAGGTCGTCCAGGGGCTCGGCGATGCTACAGGTGCCGAACGCGGTGAACGAGTTGCGGATCGCCGTCACCTGACGGTCGGTCAGTTCACGAACGGCTTCGGCGAGCACCTCGCCGGAGCGCTCGGCCAGTACCTCGGCCGCCGCCTTCGGGTCGGTCTCCGCCGCCGCCAGGAGGACGTTCAGGAAGCCGTGGTGCTCGAAGCCGGTCACCGGGTCGGTGTGCCGGACGGCGTGGTGCAGCCCGGCGGTGCACTTGTACGGCAGGCCGCGCTGCGCGCACCCGGTGAGGAAGCCCGCGAGCTCGGCCTCGTCCGGGAAGGCGCCGGCGACCACGCCGCCGGTGCGGAACTTGGCCCGGTAGGGGCTGTCGACGAGGACGTCCAGGACCTCCTCCAGCCCGTCGCCGCGCAGCAGTTCGCGCGGCAGTTCGACGACGGCGGGCACGTCCGGGGGCAGCAGTAGGTCGAGCGCGGCGACGGCCTCGCGGGCGTCCCGGGTGGCCAGTTCGACACCGGCCAGCTCGAACGGGGCGGCGGCGGCGAGGGCCGGGCCGAGCTCGGAGCTGCCCCCCGGCAGCACCAGGCCGACCCGGAGCCGGGGGCCGGTGCCGTCCGCCGCGCCCACCGCGGCGGTCAACTCGCCCAGCCGGCCCGCCCCGCAGAGGAGCGGTCCGACGGCGTCGGCGTACGGGGCGGCGCGGTGCGCGCGGTGCGCGGGCACCGCCTCGGCGACGGGCAGGTTCCCGGGCGGGAACACCGCCGCGTCGTCGAACAGCCCCTGGAACAGCGGCGGGACGACGGCCGCCCCGGTGGCGGCGGGCGTGGTGCTCACGACTGCGGCCCCCGACCGGCCCACGTCCAGGCGTAGTTCGGGTCCTCGCTCGCCCGGCCGCCCTCGCCCAGCTCCAGCGGGCGGAAGGTGTCGACCATCACCGCGAGCTCGTCGAAGAACTCCGCGCCGATCGACCGCTCGTACGCGCCCGGCTGCGGGCCGTGGGTGTGGCCGCCCGGGTGCAGCGAGATCGAACCCTGGGCGATGCCCGAACCCTTGCGCGCCGCGTAGTCGCCGCCGCAGTAGAACATCACCTCGTCGCTGTCCACATTGGAGTGGTAGTACGGCACCGGGATCGACAGCGGGTGGTAGTCCACCTTGCGGGGGACGAAGTTGCAGATCACGAACCCGTTGCCCTCGAACACCTGGTGGGCCGGCGGCGGCTGGTGGATCCGCCCGGTGATCGGCTCGTAGTCCCGGATGTTGAACGCGTACGGGTACAGGCAGCCGTCCCAGCCGACCACGTCGAACGGGTGGTGCGGCACGGTGTACCGGGTGCCCGCGATGCCGTTCGGGCCGCGGTGCTTGACCAGGACGTCGACGTCCGTGCCGTCCACCAGCAGCGGACCGGACGGGGCCCGCAGGTCCCGCTCGCAGTACGGCGCGTGCTCCAGCAGCTGCCCGTACTTGGAGAGGAAGCGCTTGACCGGGGTGATGTGGCTGTTCGCCTCGATGCAGTAGGCGCGCAGCGGCTCGTCGCCGGTGGGCACCCAGCGGTGGGTGGTCGCCCGGGGGATGACCACGTAGTCGCCCTGGCCGACCTCCAGCGTGCCGAAGACCGTCTCCAGGGTGCCGGAGCCGGACTCCACGTACACGCACTCGTCGCCGAGCCCGTTGCGGTACAGCTCGCTCGGCGCCCCGGCGGCGACGTACGAGATCCGCACGTCGCCGTTGCCGAGGACGAGCCGGCGGCTGGCGACGACGTCCGCGGACTTCCACTCCTGGTCCGCGAACAGCTCGTGCAGCTTGAGGTGCCGGGGGAGCAGGGGATGGTTGGCCACCGTCGACTGGTCGGGCAGCTCCCAGGTCACCGCGTTCACGACGGCCGAGGGGATGCCCCGGTGGTAGAGCAGCGAGGAGTCCGAGGAGAACCCCTCCTCGCCCATCAACTCCTCGTAGTACAGCCCGCCTTCGGGTGTACGGTGCTGCGTGTGCCGCTTGGGCGGGATGCTGCCCAGCTGCCGGTAGTACGCCATCGTCCCTGCTCCTCCCGGACCCTCCGGGGCCCAGACCTTCGTACGGCTCCAGCGGTGGCCGGTCGCCCGTGGGCGGGCCGGCCTCAGAGGTTGCCGCGGGCGTCCTGCTCGCGCTCGATGGCCTCGAAGAGCGCCTTGAAGTTGCCCTTCCCGAAGCCCAGCGAACCATGCCGCTCGATGAACTCGTAGAAGACGGTCGGACGGTCGCCGATGGGCTTGGTGAAGATCTGCAGCAGGTAGCCGTCCTCGTCGCGGTCGACCAGGATGCCGCGGCTCTTCAGCTCCTCGATCGGCACCCGGACGTGGCCGATCCGCTCGCGCAGCTCGGGGTCGTCGTAGTACGAGTCGGGGGTGTTGAGGAACTCGACGCCGCGCGAACGCAGCACGTCGACCGTGGTGAGGATGTCGTTGGTGGCCAGCGCCATGTGCTGGCAGCCCGGGCCGGTGTAGAACTCCAGGTACTCGTCGATCTGCGACTTCTTCTTGGCGATGGCCGGCTCGTTGAGCGGGAACTTCACCCGGTGGTTGCCGCTGGCGACGACCTTGGACATCAGCGCGGAGTAGTCGGTGGCGATGTCGTCGCCCACGAACTCGGCCATGTTCACGAAGCCCATGACCTTGTTGTAGAAGGTGACCCACTCGTCCATCTTGCCCAGCTCGACGTTGCCGACCGCGTGGTCGAGCGCCTGGAACAGGCGGCGCGGCGAGCCCTCGGGGTGCTTCACCCGGCTCTGGGCGGCGATGTAGCCCGGCAGGTAGGGGCCGGTGTAGCGGGAGCGGTCGACCAGGGTGTGGCGGGTCTCGCCGTAGGTGGCGATCGCGGCGCGGCGGACGGTGCCGTGCTCGTCGGAGACGTCGTTCGGCTCCTCCAGGATGGTGGCGCCCTGGGCGCGGGCGTGCGCGATGCACTTGTCCACGTCCGGCACCTCCATCGCCAGGTCGACGACGCCGTCGCCGTGGCGGCGGTGGTGGTCCAGCAGCGGGCTGTCCGGGGCGACGCCGCCCTTGATCACGAAGCGGCAGGAGCCGGAGCGCAGCACATAGGCCTTGCGGTCGCGGCGGCCGGTCTCCGGGCCGGAGTAGGCGACCAGCTCCATGCCGAAGACGACCTGGTAGAACTGGGCCGTCTGGGTGGCGTTGCCGACCACGAACACGACGGCGTCCTGGGCGGTGACCGGGAACGGGTCGGTGGCGGGGTCGTGCTCGACGAGGCCGACGAGGCGGCGCAGCTGCTCGGCGTCGAGACCGGCCTCGCGCTCCTCGGGGGTCAGCGCAAGGGCGTGGGACTGCGGGGTCATCGGTCGTTCCTCCACATTGAGGCCTCGGCGTTGAGGCATCCGCTGGTGGCGGCCGCGCCGCTGGGGGGTGGGCAAGGCTGTGCGGGCGGTTGAGCCGAGAGCTTGCTCCAGTCGGGGTGGTTGGGCAACAGGTCGGGTTTTCACTGTTCAATGTGTACAAGGTGATCAGGAAATCGCTGACCGGGCTGTGCAGAATGCCTGGTGGATCAGCGGTGTTTCACGGGTTCTGCGTAACGGTCGTCGGCGGGTCGCCGGGGGCCTGCGGGCCCGAGGTGGCCGACGTGCGGGACCACCGCCGGTTCACTCTCGCAGCGCGGGTGCTCGCGCGCCCGCCGGTTCCGGTCGGTCACCGGTCAGTCGATCACCGGTCAGCCGGTCAGCCGGACAGCGGCGGCGGGGAGGGTCGGCGCAGTCACGGCGGCGGCCCGGTCCCGGACCCGGGTCTTCCTGCGGCCTCGGCGAGGTGGCGCAGCACCTCGTCGTCCCCGGTCTGCGAGAAGTCGGCGTAGAACTCGCCGATCGCGAAGAACGGCGAGGGCGTGCCGACACAGACCAGCTCGTCGGCGACGTCGCCGAGCCGCTCCGTCCAGTCCTCCGGCGCCACCGGCACGGCGAGCACCACCCGCCGCGCGCCGCGCGCCCGCACGATCAGACAGGCGGCCCGCGCGGTCGAACCGGTGGCCACGCCGTCGTCGACCACGACCACCGTCCGCCCGCGCAGGTCCACCGGCGGCCGGTCGCCCCGGTAGCGGCGGGCCCGGCGTTCCAGCTCCGCCCGTTCGTCGGCCTCCACGGCGGCCAACTGCTCCGGGGTGACCCGCGCGGGCCGCAGCACCTGCTCGTTGAGCACCCGCACCCCGTCCTCGCCGATCGCGCCCATCCCCAGCTCCGGCTGGTGGGGGAGGCCCAGCTTGCGGATGACGCAGATGTCCAGCGGCGCGGTGAGCGCGGCGGCCACCTCGGCGGCCACCGGCACCCCGCCGCGCGGCAGGGCGACCACCACGGTGCCGGGTCCGCGCAGGTGGGCGAGCCGGGCGGCCAGTCGGTGGCCGGCGTCGGTGCGGTCGGTGAAGTGGATCCGGGTGGCGGGCATGGGTGCGGCCTCTCCGTTCCACCGTACGCCGCCGCTGGGGCGGCCGGAGGGGCCGTGGCGTCCTGGACCGTGGCGCCCTGAACGGCGGTGTCCTGGGGTGGTGTCCTGGACGGCGACGTCCTGGACGGCGGCCTCCGGGGGCCCGGTCCCGCGCCGGGTCGGGACGCGGATGGGGCCGTCCACCCGTGCGTCCGGGACGGCGGGCGCGGCACCGTGGGGGCAGCGACCCGGCGGGCCCGTCCTTCGCCCGCCGGGCCGTCCGCCCGCGTCGGCCCATGTGCGCGCCCGCGTCCGCCGGTGTCCGCGCCCGCGTCCGCCGAGGCGCCGTCCCGTCCCGCTCGAAGGAGCCGACCCGTGAACGTCCCCCGAACCCAGGACGGCCCCGCCCCCGCGGAGCCTCCCCCCGCCACGGCCGCCACGGTCGCCGCCCCCGGAGGCCCCGCCCCCGGAGATCCCGCCCCCGAAGGCCGCGCTCCTGGAGGCCCCGCCCGACCCGGGCTCCGCTTCGTCCCCGGCCTGCTGGATCCGGGCAACCCGGCGCTCGCCCGGGCCGGCGGTCCGCGCGGGCGCCGGCTCGTCGTGGTCGACGCCCGGGTGCACGAGCTGCACGGCCACCGGCTCCACCACTACCTGGACGCCAGGGGCGTCGACCACGAGACGCTGGTGCTGCCCGGCCGCGAACAGGTGAGGACCATGGACGCGGTGTTCCAGGTCGCCGACCGGATGGACTCCTTCGGGACCTCCCGCCGGGGCGCGCCGGTGCTGGCGGTCGGCGGCGGCACGCTCGCCCAGGTCGTCGGACTCGCCTGCACCCTCTACCGCCGTTCCACGCCGTGCGTGCGGATCCCCACCACCCTGCACGGCCTGGTCGCCCACCGCCCCGAGGTCGAGACGCTGGTCGACCCGGCCTTCCTGGTCACCCTGGGGCGCCGCCACGTCGCCGGCGGTCTGGCCGAGGTCCTCAAGGTCGCGCTGATCGCGGACGCGGACCTGTTCGGGCTGCTGGAGCGACGCGGCCGGGACCTCCTCGACACCCGGTTCCAGGCCGCGGGCATCGGCGCCGCCGTGCTCGCGGGCGTCGTCGGCGGTCGCGCCGAGGCCCGGACCGGCGCCGGGGCGGGCGGCGGCCAGGAGCGCCCGCGGCACTACGGGCACACGTTCAGTCCGACGCTGGAGACGCGCGCGCTGCCGAAGCTGCTGCACGGCGAGGCGGTCTGCCTGGACATGGCGCTCACCACGGCGGTCGCCCGGCGGCGCGGCCTGGTCGACGCGGAGCAGGCCGAACGGGTCCTCCGGCTGATGCGGCGGCTCGAACTGCCGGTCTGGCACCCGCTGCTGGAGTCGATCGCGCTGGGCGAGGCGCTCGGTGGGGCGCTCGCTGACGCCGCGCAGCGACGCGACGGACGGCGGTGGCTGCCGCTGCCGTCCGGGATCGGCGCGGGGGTGCTCGTCGACGACCTGGGCGGGCCCGAACTCGTCGGCGCGGCATGGTGGTTGCGCGCCTGGTCGGCGATGGCGGCCGGAGGGTGCGGGCCGGCGGTCGACGGCTGACAGCTTCCGACGGCTGTCGCACCGCCGCCGCGCCCGAACAGCGGCGGCGTCCGTACAGTTGCCACGTCCGTGCCGCTGTCCCGCTCGCGCCGCAGTCCCGCCCGGTGGGCAGGGCACGGACGGGCCCCGGGACTCAGGTGCCCGGGGCGACGGGCGCGACAGGCTGGGTCTCCGACCCCGAACGGGAGGAGGCCCCCATGCGTCGCAGCGCCCGCCTGGACCGGCGGATCCAGTCCGGTCCCACGCACCTCACCCTCACGGTCCGCGGCGGCGAGCTCTCCTGGAGCGAACTGGGCGCGCGGATCGCCGAGTTCGAGGCCCGGCAGTTCGTCCTCGTCACCGACGGCACCGCACCCCGGCGCCAGTTGGCCCGCGTCCGGGCGCTCGCCGAGGCCCAGGCGCCCACCGTCCTGCACCGGCTGCGCGCCCGGCCCCTTCCCGCCGACCCGGCTACCGGCGGCAGGGCGGACGCCGACGCCCTCCCCGCCGGCACGGTGATCGTGGTCGGCGGCGAACGCGCCTGCGCGGTCCCGGCCGCCGTGCGGGTGCCGACCGACCTCGCCGCCGCCTGCGGTCCCGCCCTGACCCTGCACCGGCCGGTCCCGGCCGCCCTGGCCTGGGTCCGGGCCGACCTGCTCGCCGCCCGGCCCGCCGCGCTGACCCGGGCCGGGCTCGTCGCCGTCGTCCGGCACGTGCTCGCCGTCTGCCCGGCCCATTACCCGGTGCTCGCGGGCCTGCTCACGCCCGGGGCCCGCCACGACGCGCGGACCCTGACCGCACTGCTGGCCCTGTGCGCCGACGCCCGGTCCGCCCTGGTCCGCTTCGACCCGGACGAGACCGGCCCCGCGCTCGCCCTCGGCTACGGGAAGAGCCTCGCCACCGCCGTGCGGGCGGCCCTCGGCCCCGAACTCGCGCCCGGCGACGCCGACGCCCTGGGCCTGTTGCTCGCCGCCGCGGTGGCGGCCCGGCTCGGCCTGGCCGCCCGCCCGACCGGCCGGGCCCACCGGGACCTGCTCGCGCGGAACGGCTCCGCGACCGCCCTGCCCGCCGGAGCGGACCTCGACCGGCTCGCCGCCGAGGCCGTCGCCGCCACCGGGCCTGTCGCCGCCACCGGGCCCGGCCTGCTGCTCCTCGCCGACCTCGGACGTCCGTACTGCGCCGGCGGACGGCTGCTGACCCCGGTGGACGGCGCGGTCCTGCGGGCCGCCGCGGGCGAGCTGGCCGACGGGACCGCCCGGACCGACCGGGTCACCGTTCCGCACAGCCGGGCTGCCGGGACCGGCCCGGCCGCACCGCCGGACCGTAGGGACGAGCGCCCGGCCACCGGTCGGGAACAGGACGGGACCGGGTCCCCGTGCGACCGGGACGGCGGGCGAAGCACCGTGGAGATCAGAAGCGGCCCAGCAGGGACCGCAGCTCAGCAGAAGGAGTTCCCGTCATGACGGGCACCGTCATCACCGACCTCCGCCGCCGCGGCGCCGTCGACCCGGGCCGGGTGCTGGCCGGACCGCTCCGCGCCGTCGGACTGCAGTGGCTCGACCCGGGCCGCAGCGTCGAGGTCGCCGCCGAGGGCGTCGAACGCGCCCTCTACATCACGGCCGGCTCGGGCACCGCCACGGTGCCCGAGGCCGAGGCCGGCGCGCCGACGGTCGCCGACTCCGGGTTCCCGCTGGTCGAGGGCACCGCCCTGACCCTGCCGCTCGGCGCGCGCACCGTGCTCACGGGCGGCACCGCCGGGCTCGAGTACTTCCACGCGATCCTCGCCGTCACCGGCCACCCGGGCGGCGCCACCGCCCACCCGGCGGCGGAGCGTCCGACCACCGAGCGCCCGGCCACCCGGCGCCCGCCCACCGAGCCCCCGACCGGTCCGGACGGCGCCGCCGACACCCCCGACCGCCCCGAGACCCCGCCGAATTCCAAGGGAGGCGAGGCACGATGATCGTCACCACCGCCACGGCCTCGGCCACCGTCATCCTCGGCCCGAACGGCGAACGCGTCCGCGTCCGCTGCCTGGCCCGTCGGTCCATGCTCACCAGCGCCTGTGAGACCTTCGACCACCTGCGGCTCGGCCCCGGCGCGCACCACGCGCTGCCGGGGCGGCCCGACGGCGAGACCGTGCTGTTCGTCGTACGGGGCTCGCTGCTCGTCGGCCGGACCGCCGACGAGCCGGACCACCTGGCCGTCGACGGCGACCTGCTGCTGGCCACCCGGGGCTGCTCGCTGCGACTGGAGGCGGGTCCGCTCGGCGCCGAGGTGCTCTGCCTCGCCCTGGACGCGCCGCGCCGTACCACCGCGACCAGGAACTCCCTGGCCCGCCGCCGCGCCGACCGGCGCAGCCGGCCCTGACCGGCCCTGACCGGCCCACCGGTCCCGCAGCCGCCCCCGTCGCCTGATCCCCGGCCTCCGCCGGCCCCCGCCACCCCGGCGGGGGCCGGCGGTCAGGCACTGTCCTGGCGGCCATGCTGTGCCCATGGGCACGGACGACACATCGATCACGAGACAGCCCGATGTACGTAGGCGACGGGGACGTCGAGGCGGAACGGGAGCAGGGTGCTCGCAGATGCTCCACGCCTCGATGCCGCCCAGCAGGACGGAGTCGCCGTGCGGGGCGGTCGACGGGGCGGCGGCGCCGGGCGTGCACGGGTACGGAGGTCCGTCCAGTTGGACTTGACCTATCAGCACAGCTTCGAAACGGTCTGGGCGCGCGAGTTCCGAGTCCTTCGAGGTCCGTTGGGTGCCGCGCGAGGAGCTGGAGGCGTTGGCGGACATCGCTCCGACCACCAGGCTGCGGCTTGCCCATGGATCCCGGGACGAGGCGGCTCCGCACCTCAGTTGAGAAGGACTGCCCGGATTCGGTGAGCCGCTTCTCGACGACCGCCCCGGCCTCGTGGGCCGGGGCGAACGTTTGACTGATGCGGCACTGGCTGCCGCCGGCCGGTCCTGGGACCGGAACAGGACGGCAGGCCCATGCGCCCGGGGCGCGCCGCCGACCAGAGTGGAGGGCGAAGCGGTCGATCGGTCGGGCCGCTCGAAGAGAAAAGAAGTCTGGAGCACCACCCATGGCAACGAACACGAGAACGAAGACGTTCGGCGTCGCGTCCGTAGTCGTCGGCATCGCCGCAGCCACCGTGGTCATCAGGAGCGCCCTCGGCGCGCCGGCCAAGGCGGCGCCCGCCGATGGGGCCACGACCACCGAGCACCGCTGCAAGCCGGGCGAGAAGGACTGCAAGGGCTGACGCAGTCCGAGCGCTCCCACCTGGCACTATCCCCCTCCCCCTCAGCCTCCGTCGCCCGTGCCCCCCGTGCCCCCCGCGCGGGGGGCACGGGCGCCGAGGTGCGGGCTCCGGGAGGGGTGGCGGGGGAGGACGGCGAGTACCCGGGTGCCGTTGGCGCGGGGGAGGCGGCCGACGGTGCAGCGGCCGCCGATCTCGGCCGCACGGTCCGACATCGACCGCAGCCCGACCCCGTCGGCCTGGTCCGTCCCCGCCGGTTCGGCATCGACGGGGCCTGTGTCAGCGGGGCCTGTGCCGACGGGGCCTGTGTCAGCGGGGCCTGTGCCGACGGGGCCCGGGTACTCGTCCGGCGCCGGGAGGTCGCCGAGGCCGATCCCGTCGTCCTGGACGGTCAGGACGAGGTTCGCCTCGTCCACCCGGAGGGCCACCTCGGCGTGGCGGGCGCGGGCGTGGCGGAGCACGTTGTTCAGTGCCTCGGCGGTGATCCGGTAGGCGGCCACCTCGACGGCGGCCGGCAGTTCCGGCAGCGGGTCGGGCCGCAGGGCGGTCCTGACGGCGAGGCCGTCGCTGCTGAACGTGGCCGCCAGGTGCTCGATGGCCCGGGTGAGGCCGAACTCGCCGAGCGGTGCGGGGCCGAGCCGGTCCGTGATCCGCCGCACCTCCTTGATCGTCAGCGCCAGGTCGCCGGAGATGCCCTGCAGGGTCAGGGCCAGCGCGTCGGTGTCTCTCCCAGGAGCCGACGCGGCCGAGGCCGCGTTGTCGACCCGCAGCCGCAGGCCCGCCAGCGCCGGTCCGAGCCCGTCGTGGATGTCCCGGCGCAGCCACCGCCGTTCCTCCTCCCGTGCCGCGACGATCTGTTCCCGGCTGGCCTGGAGGTCCTCCTGGAGCCGCAGCGAGGCGACGGCCGGCGAGGCCTGGTCCGCCAGCGAGCGCAGGATGTCGACATCGCTGGGGTCGAGCCGCTCCTCGCCCGCCCGCAGTCCGACGGTCAACTCCCCGATCGTCGTGCCGTGGTGGACCAGCGCGAAGCCCTGGACCGGCCCGTCCAGCCGCCCCACCGCGGCCAGCGGGCGGCGCCCGGCCCGGGTGGTGACGGCCAATGCCACACCCGGCAGCCGCAGTTCCCCGGCGACGGTGCCGCAGAGCGCGGACGGCAGCTGCTCCGGGTCGACGACCTGCCGGACCTGCCCGGCCAGGGTGCGGAGCACCTGGTAGGGCTGGGCGCGTTCGCCGTAGTAGAGCCGGTCCACGAGGCCCACCGCCCGTCGGGCGGCCCGGGGCAGGCCCGCGCCCAGGGCGAGGAGCAGGGCGATCAGCAGCAGCGCGGCGCCGCCGCGGCCGGGCACCAGCCAGCCCGACAGCGCCGCCGCGCTGACCACGAACACCACGGTGAGCCCGGCGGCGAGCAGCAGGCCGGTGAGCACCGACCGGGCGGCCCGGTCCAGCCGCCATCCGCCGTCGCGCACCACCAGGAACGCCACCGCGACCGCCCACACCGCGCCCGCCGCCGTGAACAGCGAGTAGCTCAGCCAGTACTCGTACTGGAACCGCCGGGTGTAGTAGTCCTGCATACCGGCCCAGAGCAGGTAGGCACCGAGCATGCCGGCCAGGTGGGCGCGGTTTCGGGGCGCGGTCCGGCGGAGCAGCCGGACCAGCAGTACGGCGGCCGCGATGCCGATCAGCAGGTAGTTGACCGGGTCGTAGAGGCGGTCGAGGTGGTCGGACACGGAGCCGAAGGCGTTCGCCGCGGCGCTGTCGGCGAGCGGGTCGGGGCGGCCGAACACGGTCGCGCGGTCCAGGAAGGACATGGTGTCCGGGAGCACCCAAAGGGTGACGGCGCCGATGTACCACCACCACCTGCGGGTGGTGAGCCGGCCGGCCGGCAGCCAGAGCGGCAGGACGTAGAACAGCGTCTGGCTGACCGTGTCGCACACCGCGCGCACCACGGCGGCGGCGCCGACGAGCGCGGGGTCGGAGACCTCCACCCAGACGGGCGCGGCGACCGCGCTCGGCAGCATCGACGTCAGCGCGTAGACGAGCATCACCCAGCCGAGTGGATTTCCCGGGCGGTGGGCGTGCAGCAGCATGCCCGCGCCGGCGGTGGGCAGGGCGTAGAGCAGGATGGCGAGCTGGTCCCGGGGGGCCTCCACCCCGGGCGCGTCGAGGTGGACCAGCACGTAGCAGACCCACAGGGCGGCCACCGCCAGGCAGAGCACGGTGAGCGCCGCGGCCCCGGTGAGCCGGCGCTGTGCGGGCGTCCGGCGCGGCGGAGCCCCGGCGGGCGTACGCGGCAGGGGCGGGAGAGGGGTCACCGTGGTCATGGCACCGCCTAGGGACGGATGAGGGCGGGGTCCACCGGGGGCCGGTCGCCGGATCGGGCGCTTCCCCCCAGTCTCGGTCGCCCGTCGTCCCGGGCGCATGGGGCAGCGGTCTCGTCCGGCCCGGCCGCCCGGCGATTCGGTCACGGAAAGTAACACCGGCATCGCTGGTAGTGTCGGCCATGTGGATGAAGAGCAGCCCGCCGAAGACCCCCGGGCCGGGGGACCGCGACCGGACGAGGCGTCGTCGGCCGCACCCGTGCGGGTCCTGATCGTCGACGACCACCCGCTGTTCCGGGAGGGACTGCGGGCCGCCCTGGAGAGCGCCGAGGGGATCGTCGTCGTCGCCGAGGCCGAGCGCGTGGGCGACGTGCCGGAGGCGGTCGCCCGCCACCGTCCCGACATGGTCGTCATGGACCTCTCGCTGCCGGACGGCTCCGGACTGGAGGCCACCCGCCGGCTCTCCGCCGACCGGCCGGCTCCGCCGGTGCTGATGCTCACCATGGCGGACGACGACGGCAGCCTGCTCGCCGCGCTCCAGGCGGGGGCCCGCGGCTACCTGGTGAAGGGCGCCGGCCGGGAGGAGGTACTGCACGCGGTGCGGACGGTCGCGGCCGGTGGCGCGGTGTTCGGCGCGGACGTGGCCCAGCGGATCACCACCCTGTTGGCCGGTGCGCGGGTGCGCGAGGCCGGGCAGCTCTTCCCGGCGCTCACCGCCCGCGAGGCGGAGGTCCTCGACCTGGTGGCCCGGGGGCTGGACAACCGCCGGATCGCCCGCGAGCTGGTGGTCGCGGAGAAGACGGTGCGCAACCACGTCACCCACATCTTCGAGAAGCTGCACGTCGCCACCCGGGCGGAGGCCGTGGCCCGGGCCAGGGACATGGGCCTCGGCGACAGCTGACCCGGCGCCCGCCCGCCACCGCTCGTCGGGCGGGCAGGCGGGCAGGCGGGCAGGTCGGCAAGCGGCAGGCCGGCGACCGCGCCCGGGCGCGGTCGGGACCGGGACCGGACCGCCGTCCCGCGCCCCCGGGACGCCGGGACACCGAGGATGCCGGAGAGGAGGCTCTCATGAGCGAACCGGCCGCGACCTCGGCCACCACCGGGACCGGGCACAGCGCCGCACCCGCCGCGTCCACCGGATCCGGCGCGTCCACCGGCGCAGCCGGGTCCACCACCCCCCGCAGGCTCGCCGCGCCCGCGCCCGCGCGCCCGTCGGCCCTCCGGCCGGGCCGCCCGGCCGCGCCACCCCGGCGGAGCGGCCTCACCCCGGCCGCCTGGGCCTGCGCGGCGACCCTGCTCAGCGGGTTCGGCTGGGTGCTGCTCGCCGTCACCCACCAGGACGCCGCCTGGGCCGCGCCGTTCTACCTCCACGACGGCGAGACCGTCCTGCTCGGCTTCGCGTTCGCGCTCTCCGGGCTGCTCGTCCTCGCCCACCGCGCGGGACCGGGAGCCGACGAACCGGCGCCCGCCCGGACCCCGGACGGCGGCCCCGGCCCCGACCCGGCCCCGGCCGGCCGCAGCCTCGGCCACTGCCTGCTGGCCGCCGGACTCGGCGGCTGCCTCTCCCGCTTCGCCCTCCTCGCGGGCGCCGCCGCCGACGCCGGACCGGCGGTGCGGGCCCTCGGCGCCGCGCTGCTGCTCGCCTCCGTCACCCTGTTCATCTTCGTCTCCCTGGCCCTGCCGCTCTGGCTGCCCGAGGGACGGCTGCCCGCCGGACCGGGCCGCGCGTTCGTCGCCGCCGTCGCCGTCTGGAGCGCGCTGCACGCCTGCGCCGTACGGCTCGGCAGCCCGCTGCCGTACTTCGGCGACGTCCTCGTCCCGGAAGGCAGCGGACTGCCGCTCGACGAATGGCACGCGACCCTGGTCGCCTGGGGCATCGTCGTCACCAGCCTGACCGTGGCCACCGTCCGCTGGCGCCGCTCCGCGCGGCCCCACCGCAGCGTCACCGCCGTGCTGGTGCCCTACCTGGTGTGGCTGGTCACGACCAACATCGCGCTGCGGATCGGGGGCTCGGAGAGCGTCGCGGCGGTGGCCTACTTCGCCGGGTCGGCGCTGTGGATGCTCGGCGCGGTCGGCTACGCGTTCACCCGCGACCGCTCCCGCTACCTCGACCGGGCGACCCGCCGGATGCTCAGCGTCCTCGCGCTCGGCGCCCTGCTGATCGCCGGCTACCTCGGCCTCGCCCTGCTGCTGCGCCGCGCCCTGCCGGCGGCCAGCAACGCGGGCGCGCAGCTGCTGGCGGCCGGGGCGCTGGCCATCGGCGGACTGGTGGGACCCACCACCCGCTGGGTCGTGCGGGCCGTCGACCGCTTCTACTACGGCGACCGGGCCCGCCCCTACCAGGTGGTGCGGGCGCTCGCCGAACGCCTGAGCCGCGCCGTCAGCCCGGCCGACGCCCCGCCGCTGCTGTGCGACACCGTGGTGGGCGCCCTCGGCCTGCCCGGCGCCCGGGTCGTCCTGCACACCCGCACCGGACCGCACGAACTCGCCTCCGTCGGCACCGTCGGCCCGGACAGCCAGGTGTTCCCGCTCAGTTACGAGGGCGCGGTGATCGGCGACCTCTACGCGCCGCCGCGGGCCGGACAGCCGGAGCTGGACGCGCAGGACCACGAGGTGCTCCGCTTCCTCGCCGACCAGGCCGCGCCCGCGATCGCCTCGCTGCGCATGTACGAGGAACTGCAGCGCGGGCGGCGGCGGATCGTGCTCGCCCGCGAGGAGGAGCGCCGCCGGCTGCGGCACGACCTGCACGACGGGCTCGGGCCCACCCTCTCGGGGTTGCGGCTGGGGGTGGACACCGCCAGGGCCGCCGTGCCGGCGGACTCCTCGGCGGCCCGCTCGCTGCGGGCGGTGTCGGCGGGGATCGGGCAGGCGATCGACGAACTGCGGCGGATCACGGAAGGGTTGGCGCCCGCCGCGCTGGCGGGGGAGGGGCTCGCGGTGGCGCTGCGGCGGCTGGTCGCGGAGCTGGACGGGCCGCGGGTCAGGATCGCGCTGGTGCTGGACCCGGACCCGCCACCGGCGCTGGCGGCGGCGGTGGAGGTGGCGGCGCTGCGGATCAGCGGCGAGGCGCTGAACAACGTGCTGCGCCACTCGGCGGCCGGACAGGCGCGGCTGACGCTGCGGGTGCGGCCGGAGGCGGTGGTGGTCGAGGTCTGGGACGACGGCCGGGGATTCCCTTCGGACCTGTCGGAGCCGGTCGACGCCGACGGGTCCCGTCGGGCCGGGTCGGGGCTCGGGCTCCGCTCGATGGCCGAGCGCGCCGAGGAACTGGGCGGCCGCTTCACCACCGGCAACCACGACGGCGGCGCCCTCGTCCGCGCGGAGCTTCCCCGCGCCCCGGAGCGCCCGGCGGCGGACGGCTGACAGCCGCTCTTCTGCCCCCTGCCTCTTGACGGGGGCGGAGGTTCCCTCAATCATCATGGTCGCGTCAACTTTGCGATGCGGTCGGCCCCACACCCCCTCAATACCCCAACACCGCCCGCGAAGTGGCGCGCTTCCGTTCTGCCCCATCAGATATCGGAGCCTCCATTGACCGAGCGCGCCCCGAGGCGATCCCGCCTGCGCCGATCCGCCCTGTCCGCCGCCGCCGTCGTCACCCTCGCGGCCGCCCTCCTGGCCCCGGCCGCCGCCGCGTCCCCCACGACGCCCGTCGCCGCCCCGTCGGCCTCGGCCGCCGCCCCCGACATCCCGGTGGCCAACGTCAAGGCCCACCTCGCCCAGCTCCAGTCGATAGCCACCGCCAACGGCGGCAACCGCGCCCACGGCCGGGCCGGCTACAAGGCCTCGATCGACTACGTGAAGGCCAAGCTGGACGCGGCGGGCTACACCACCGCGCTGAAGACCTTCAGCTACAACGGCTCGACCGGCTACAACCTGATCGCCGACTGGCCGGGCGGCGACACCTCGCACGTCGTGATGGCCGGCGCCCACCTGGACTCCGTCACCGGCGGGCCGGGCATCAACGACAATGGCTCCGGCTCCGCCGGCATCCTGGAGACCGCGCTCGCCGTCTCCCGGGCCGGTCTCACGCCCTCCAAGCACCTGCGGTTCGGCTGGTGGGGCGCCGAGGAGTACGGCATGATCGGCTCCACGAACTACGTCAACAGCCTTCCCGCCACCGACCGTTCGAAGATCGAGACCTACCTCAACTTCGACATGATCGGCTCGCCCAACCCGGGCTACTTCACCTACCGCTACGACAGCGCGCTCGACGCCCTGTTCCGCGACTACTTCGCCGGCCTCGGCATCAGCACCGAGCAGGACTTCGAGGGCGACGGCCGCTCCGACCACGCCCCGTTCCAGGACGCGGGCATCCGGGTCGGCGGCCTGTTCAGCGGCGCCGACTACACCAAGACCAGCGCCCAGGCCGCCAAGTGGGGCGGGACGGCGGGCCAGCCCTTCGACCGCTGCTACCACTCCTCCTGCGACACCAGCGCCAACATCAACGACACCGCGCTGGACCGGATGAGCGACGCCATCGCGTACGCGATCTGGAACCTCTCCGCCGGCGGCACCACTCCGCCCACCGGCACCGTCTTCGAGAACACCGCGGACGTGCAGATCCCGGACAACGGGGCGGCGGTCACCTCCGCCGTCACCGTCACCGGCCGTACCGGCAACGCGCCGGCCGCGCTCCAGGTCGGCGTGGACATCAAGCACACCTACCGCGGTGACCTGGTCATCGACCTGGTCGCACCGAACGGCACCGCCTTCCGCCTGAAGGGCTCCAGCGGCGACTCCACACCCAACGTGCAGACCACCTACACCGTGAACGCGTCGGCGGTGGCCGCCAACGGCACCTGGAAGCTCAAGGTCCAGGACGTCGGGCCGCAGGACACCGGCTACATCGACAGCTGGAAGCTCACCTTCTGACGCCGGTCCGCCGGTGAAACACCCCGGGGGCGCCGGTCCGCGGACCGGCACCCCCGGGGCGCCCTGCGAGCGGGACGGCTACTCGGCCATCTCGTACGCGCCCGAGAGCGCCTCGACCATGCCCCACACCTTCGCCCTCCGCGCGCCGTCCGCGACCGGGCGGCGGACGTGCGCCAGTGCCCATGCCGCCTGCGCCTCGGTGGTGGACGCCTTGCCGTGCAGCTCGGTGGCGTGCGCGGAGAAGTCCCGCACCAGCGCGTCGAAGACCTGGTCCAGCAGGTCCTGGTCCAGTCCGGTGAGCTCGGCCTGCTCCAGCACCAGCTGGCCGTAGACGATCAGCGCGAACAACTGGCCGATCTCCAGCAGGAAGTCGAGGTCGGCCTGCTGCTCCGCGCTGGGCGCGTGCTCCAGCAGCAGCGCGCAGAAGCCGTCGGCCTGCTCGCGGAACCGGGCGACGTTCGGGAGGTGCCCGTGCGCGTCGTAGGCGGCCCGCCAGTCGTGGAAGCGGATCGCGCCGAGGCCCCGGGCCGGCCCCTGCCGGAACAGGAACTCGTCGTCGGCGGCGTCCCGGCGGGTCGGTACCGCGGGGTACTCGGCCGGCGCGAACAGGTAGTTGGCCATGAACTTGAGGATCAGCGCCAGGTTGACGTGGACGGTGCCCTCCAGCTTCGGCAGGCCCCGGATGTCCTTGGCGGCCTTGTCGAAGTAGGTGTCCGCCTCGAAGCCCTTGGCCGCGATGACGTCCCACATCAGGTCGATGACCTTCTCGCCCTCCGTGGTGACCTTCATCTTGGTCATCGGGTTGAAGAGCAGGTAGCGGCGGTCCTCGGGGGAGGCGGTGCGGAAGTAGTCCACCGAGCGGGCGGCGAACAGCTTCATCGCCACCAGCCGCGCGTAGGCGTCGGTCAACTCGCGCCGCACGTGCGGGAAGTCGGTGACCTTCTTGCCGTAGAGCACCCGGTTGTGGGCGTGCGTCACGGCCTCGTACATCGCGTGCTCGCAGATGCCCACGGAGGCGGTGCAGAGGTTGAACTTGCCGACGTTGACGGTGTTCAGCGCGGCGTCGAAGGCGGCCTTGCCGGTGTGCAGCACGTCCTCGGCGCGGACCGGGTACGCCTCCAGCCGGAACTCGCTGACGTACATCTGGGCGTTCACGACGTTCTTGACCAGGTGGTACGCCTCGTGCCGGCTGTCGGCGGCGAAGAAGACGTAGCCCTCCGGGCCCTCGACGTCCGAGCGGCGGCCGAACACCGAGACCAGGCCGGCGACATTGCCGTTGCCGATGTAGTACTTGGAGCCGGTGGCGGTGAAGCCGCCCTCGCCGTCCGGGGTGAGGACCATGTCGGTCGAGTAGATGTCGGCGCCGTGGCTGCGCTCGGAGAGCCCGAACGCCATCACGTGGCCCTCGGCCAGGAGCTTGGCGGCCCGCGCCCGGACGGCCTCGTTCTCGCTCTGCCAGACCGGGCCGAGGCCCAGGATGGTGACCTGCCAGGTGTACCAGTAGCCGAGGCCGTAGAAGCCGAGGATCTCGTTCAGCTCGGCGATCCTGGCGGTGTCCCAGCGCTTGTCCGGGTCGGCGGCGGACGGCGTCAGGAACTCGGCGAACAGACCTTCCTTGGCCGCGAATTCGAGGAAGTCGGCGTACCAGCTGCGATCGATGTAGGTGTCGATCAGCGCCTTCTTGCCGCGCGACTCGAACCAGTCGACGGTCGCGCGCAGCAGTCGGCGGGTCGGCTCGTCGAACTGCGCGGGGTCGTAGGAACGCGGGTTGAAGAGCATCGCGGGCTCCCGGGTGTCGAGGGTGGAGAGCTGAGGGTGGAGAGCTGAGGGTGGGGCGAGGAGTACGGAGGGTCAGCCGGTGGTGGTGGGGGCGGCGGAGCCGGTGCCGCTGCCGGGCGACGGAGTGGCCGCGTCCGCGGCCAGCTCGCGCAGGGTGGCGAGCACGTCGTCCAGCCAGGCGAGCGTCATCCGCTCGTACTCGATCCCGCCGCGCAGCACCACGTGCTGGAGCCGCTGCCGGGCGTCGAGCGTGTCCGGCTCCGGGAAGTCGCGCCCCTCGCCGAAGCGGTAGTGGGCGAGCAGCGCGGCGTGGCCGTCCCGGTGCCGTTCGACCTCGGGGATCAGCGCGGCGGGGTCGTCGAAGGCCGCCGCGCGGATCCGCACGGCGAGTTCGTGGCGGACCGTCTCCGCCTCGACGGGCTCGCGCAGCCAGGCGGCCAGCGCGGTCCGGCCGGGCGGGGCCGCCGAGTACACCTTCTTGTCCGGCCGCCCGTCCTGGGCGACCTCCTCGACCGAGATCCAGCCGTCCGTCTCCATCCGCCGCAGCACCCGGTAGATCTGCTGGTGGGTGGCGGTCCAGAAGCGGCCGATGGACCGGTCGAAGCGCCGGGCCAGCTCGTAGCCGGAACCGGGTTGTTCCAGCAGCGAGACGAGGATCGCGTGCTCCAGTGCCATGAGCGGCATCCTGCTATGCAACGAGTTGCATACGCAATGGCGGCGGGCGGGGTTGAGACGGAGGTCACCCGCCGGGCCGAGGAGGCGGGTCGGCAGAGTAGCTTCCCCGGCGAAAAGGTGCAAAACGGTCCAACGGCGCCAGAATGGTACTGGGCTACCGCCCTCCATGTACCAGACCTAGGAGGTGGTATCGGTGTCTACCCAGATTCCGATGGGCATGGAGCACCATCCGGACATCGTCGAACTCCGGGAGCACTACGAGCGGGTCACTTTGACCCCACGGGCTCAGGCCGTCGAGGCCCTGGCCGTCCTGGCCGGTCTGTTCCTGGCGGCCTCGCCATGGATCGTCGGCTTCACCGCCTTCAGCACGCTGACCGTCACCTGCCTGATCGTCGGTATCGCCTACTGCGTGCTGATGGCCGGCTACGGCTCGGCGTACGAGCGCACTCACGCACGGGCCTGGGCCGCGACCCTGCTCGGCGCGTGGACGTTCGTCTCCCCGTGGATCGTCTCGGGTGAGGTGAACCGGGGCAAGAACATCGTGACCTGCATGATCGCGGGTGGCGTGATGTTCCTGCTGGGGCTCGCCGCCATCTCGATGGCCACCATGACGTCGAACGGAGCCGCGATGCGACTCGGCCGGGCCGGCCGAGCCAAGGGCTGACGTCCGACGCAAGCCCGACACCCGGGGCGCGGAGCGGCGAGGCCGCCGTCCGCGCCCCGGGCGCGCGTCCGGCCGCCCGGCCGCCCCGGGCGTTACGGCGGTTACGGCCGGGTCATCCGCAGGACGTCCAGGGCCTCGTCCAACTGCCCGACCGTGAGCCGCCCCTGCTCGACGTAGCCGCGCTCCAGGACCACCTGGCGGATCGTCTTCCGCTCCGCCAGCGCCTGCTTGGCGACCTTGGCCGCCTCCTCGTAGCCGATGTACCGGTTCAGCGGCGTGACCACCGAGGGCGAGGACTCCGCGTACTCCCGGGCCCGCTCGACGTTGGCGGTGATGCCGTCCACGGCCCGGTCGGCCAGCAGCCGGGCGCTGTTGGCGAGCAGCCGGACCGACTCCAGGACGTTGCGGGCGATCACCGGCAGCATCACATTGAGCTCGAAGTTCCCGCTCGCCCCGGCCACCGTCACGGTCGCGTCGTTGCCGATCACCTGGGCGGAGACCATCAGCACCACCTCCGGCAGGACCGGATTCACCTTGCCCGGCATGATCGAGGAGCCGGGCTGGAGGTCGGGGAGGTTCAGCTCGCCGAGGCCGGTGCGCGGGCCCGAGCCCATCCACCGGAGATCGTTCGCGATCTTCGTGAACCCGACCGCCACGGTGCGCAACTGGCCGCTCAGTTCGACCAGGCCGTCCCGCGCGCCCTGCGCCTCGAAGTGGTCGCGGGCCTCGGTCAGCGGCAGGTCGGTGGCGTGCGCGACCTCCTCGATCACCGCCGCCGCGAAGCCGGGCGGGGTGTTGATGCCGGTGCCCACCGCGGTGCCGCCGAGCGGCAGTTCGGCGACCCGGGGCAGGGTGGCCAGCAGCCGCTCCCGCCCGTGCCTGACCTGCGCCGCGTAGCCGCCGAACTCCTGCCCCAGCGTGACCGGGGTGGCGTCCATGAGGTGCGTCCGGCCGGCCTTGACCACGCCCGCGAACTCCGCCGCCTTGCGCTCCAGCGCCTCGGCCAGGTGCTCCAGCGCCGGGATCAGGTCGTGGCTGACGGCGGCGGTGGCGGCGATGTGGATCGAGGACGGGAACACGTCGTTGGACGACTGGCTGGCGTTGACGTGGTCGTTGGGGTGGACCGGCCGGCCGAGGCGCTCGGCGGCCAGGGTGGCGATCACCTCGTTGGCGTTCATGTTGGACGAGGTGCCCGAGCCGGTCTGGAACACGTCGACCGGGAACTCCTCGTCCCACCGGCCCGCCGCGACCTCCTCGGCGGCGGACACGATCGCCCCGGCGATCTCCTCGTCCAGGACGCCCAGCCTGGCGTTGACCCGCGCGGCGGCGGCCTTGACCCGCGCCAGCGCGGCGATGTGCGCCGGCTCCAGGCGCTGGCCGGACACCGGGAAGTTCTCCACCGCGCGCTGCGTCTGCGCCTGCCACTTCGCTGCGGCCGGTACCCGCACCTCGCCCATCGAGTCGTGCTCGATCCGGTACTGCTCGTCACCCATCGTGCGCTGCACCTCCTGAACGGTCCCGGTCGGACCGGGGCCTGGGACCCCTGCGGATCCAGGGTCCCCGCTCCGGCCGGGTTCGGCTTCCGCTGACCACAGCCGCGCGCCGGCCCGGGGTATTTCCGGGCCGGACGCTGACCCGCGTGCCCGGACACCGTGTGCCCACGCACCAGGTGCCCACCCACCGCGTGCCCACCCGCCGTGTGCCCGGACACCGTGTGCCCGGCCCCGACGCCCGTGACTACCCCAGGACGGCGGTCACCACCTCGCCCGCCCCGGTGCCCGCCTTGGCGACCTCGCTGCCGTCCGGAGCCCAGACGCCCGAGCCGCCCGAGCTGGCGGCGAACTCGCCGCTCGGCCCGGCGGCGGTCGCCAGCACCACCCAGACGCCGTTGTCCGCCGCCCGCGCCGGGTAGCGGGCCGCCTTGGTGGCCAGCGCCTCCGGACCCGCCCCGTACAGGGTGGAGGCGACGTACGCCTCGGCGCCGAGCGCGACCAGCCGCTCGGCGTGCCCGGGGTCGGCGGCGTCGGCGCAGATCGCCAGGCCCAGCCGCCAGCCGTCCAGCTCCAGCAGGGCGGGCCGCTCGGCGGCGGCGAAGCGCTCGGACTCCTTCCCGTAGAGGTTCGTCTTGCGGCAGGCGATCGCGGCACCCTCGCCGGTGACGGCGATGGTGGCGATGAAGTCGCGGCCGTCGGGGCCGGTCACCGGCGCGCCGACCAGGGCGGTGGCGCCGGTCGCGGCGCACGCGGCGACCAGCGGCGCGAGGCGGTCGTCGGACGGGTCGACCGAGGGCGCGGCCAGGTCGTAGCCGGTGAGGGAGAGCTCGGGGAAGACCACCAGCCGGGCGGAGCCGGCCTCCCGGACGGCGGCGGCGTGGCGCTCGACGTTGACCGCGACGGTGTCGGGCCGACCCGGTTCGGCGCAGGCGGGCTGGGCGACGGCGACGGTCAGGGGCGCGGGCACAGTGGGGCCTCCGGAGAAGTTCGGGGACGGCAGCGGCGGGGACGACAATCACGATCAACCTATGAGCCCACCGGGAAATCCGGCAAGGTTCATTCCTTCGAGTGAAGATCACGAGCCGTGGCAGGGCGCCCCGGCGGCTGCTTCGTACGCTCACCCGGAATCGGGGGAGACACCGGACGAGAGTCCACCGGACACAGGGGCGGGCATGACGGCAGCACCGGACCACCAGCACCATCGGCACCACGACGGACAGCGCCCGGACGACCGCGCCGCTCCCGGCCCCACTCCCGACCCGGCGCCCACTTCCGACCCGGCGCCCGGCCCCGACCCGGCGCCCGGGGAGCCGGGCGACCGCAGCCTCAGCCGCCGCCGTCTCCTCGGCCTCTCCGCCGCGCTCGGCACCACCGGCTGGCTGGTGAGCGGCACCGTCGGACCGGACAGCGCCCGGGCCGCCACCCCCGTCCCGCCCGACCTGCCCGCCGGCACCGAAGTCTTCCAACGCGTCTACCGGAACTGGTCCGGCGAGGTCGGCACCGACCAGCTCTGGACCTGCGCCCCGCGCACCCCCGAGGAGGTCCCGCCGCTCGCCGACTGGGCCCGCGCCCACGGCTGGCGCCTGCGCGCCCAGGGCCACCGGCACACCTGGGCGCCGCTCACCGTCGCCGACGGGACCCCCGAGGCGGCCCGGGTGCTGCTGCTCGACACCACCCGCCACCTCACCGCCGTCACCGCCGACTCGCCCAGCACCGTCCGCGTCCAGACCGGCGCCACCATGGAGGCACTGCTCGCCCACCTGGCCGACCGGGGCCTCGGCCTCACCGCCGTCCCCGCCCCCGGCGAACTCACCGTCGGCGGCGTGCTCGCGATCGGGGGCCACGGCACCGCCGTCCCCGCCGCCGGCGAACCGCGCGCCGACGGACACGGCTACGGCTCGGTCAGCAACCAGGTCACCCGGCTGACCGCCGTCGTCCTCGACCCGGCCACCGACCGCTACACCCTGCGGACCTTCGACCGCTCCGAGGCGGACAGCGCCGCCTTCCTGGTCCACCTCGGCCGGGCGTTCGTCACCGAGGTGGTGCTCCGGGCCGGCGCCGACCGCCCGCTGCGCTGCGTCAGCCGGCTGGACATCCCGGCCACCGAACTCTTCGCCCGCCCCGGCACCCGGACCGGGCTCGGCGGCCTCTCCCGCCCGCGCACCTTCGCCGACTTCGTCGACCGCGACGGCCGGGCCGAGGCGATCTGGTTCGCCTACACCGACCGGCCGTGGCTGAAGACCTGGAGCATCGCCCCGAACCGCCCGCTCGGCTCCCGCGCCGTCGACGAGCCCTACAACTACCCCTTCTCCGACTCGATCCCGGAACCGGTCGCCCGACTCGCCGGCGAACTCGTCGCCGGCACCTGGGGATCCGCCCCGCTGTTCGGCCAACTCCAGTACCTGATCGCCAATGTGGGACTCACCGGCGACCTCACCGACGTCCTGCTCTCCGGCGGGCTGATCCGCGACCTCCTCACCGGCGAGGTGCTCACCCACCTGCTCGCCGGCGGCCTGCGCTCCGACCTCTGGGGCCCCTCCCGCACCGTGCTCCAGTACGTCCGCCCGACCACCCTGCGGGTCACGGCGAACGGCTACGCGATCCTCGCCCGGCGCGCCGACCTCCAGTGGGTGGTGGCCGAATTCGCGGACCAGTACCGGCGGTTGCTCGACGACTACCGGTCCCGCGGCGAGTTCCCGGTGAACGGCGCGGTGGAGATCCGGGTCACCGGCACGGACGACCCGGCATGGTCCGGGGTGCCCGGCGCCCGGCCGCCGCTGCTCTCCGCGCTGCGCCCGCGCCCCGACCGGCCCGAATGGGACACCGCGGTCTGGCTCGACGTGCTCGCCTTCCCCGGCACACCCGGACTGCACCGCTTCGCCCGGGACCTCGAACAGGCCCTGCTGCGCACCTTCGACGGCACCCGGGCCGGCGTGCGCGTCGAATGGTCCAAGGGCTGGGCCTACACCGAGGACGCCGCCTGGGCCGACGCGGACATGCTGGACCGGGTCATCCCCGCCAGCCACCGCGCCGGCGGCGGAGCCGGCTGGGACGAGGCGGTCACCGTTCTGGACCGCCACGACCCGCACCGGGTGTTCGGCAACCCCTTCCTTGACCGGCTGTTGAAGCTCTAGTCCCGGCCGGCCCGCCCGCCGGGCGACCTCGGACGTGCTCCACCACGACCACCACGAGGGTGCCCGGCGCCGGGGCCCGAGAAGGACACGTGCGGGGCGTCGCCCGGGCAGCTCCCGGCCGGGGGCGCGGGCGTCAGCCGGCCGCCGCCTCCCCGGTCTGGGCCGCCGCCAGCCGCTCCTGCTGCACCTCGGGGTGCTTGCTGTCCCACAGCAGCTCCCACACCTTGAACACGCAGTGGTAGTCCCGCATGCTCCCCTGAAGGATCAGCAGGTAGCTGTCGCCGTCCCGCAGCAGCCTGCGCCGCCGGGCGTTGAACGGGTGCTGCGGGGTGTAGGCCGGGACGAGCCGCCGCAGTTCGGCGACGGCCTCCTCCCGGGTGCCCGCCACCTCGGCGAGCACCTTGCTGCCCCAGATCCGGTCGTCCCCGACGCCCTCGGTCTCCTCGACGACCACAGCCCAACGTCCCACGATCCGTCCCCCGCGTCCTGTGCGTATGCGAAAGCGGTCATCGTAGCGACGTGACCGCGCACGCCCTCCGCCCGGTGCCGGCCGTTGGCGGTGTCCGCCGGCAGCCCGCCCAGCCGCTCGGCCGCGCCGAGCAGTTCCTCAGCCGTCGCCGGCCGGACTGTGTACATGCTCACTCCCTCGCATCCGACCGTCCCGGGAGGCGGCCGGTGCGCGATACTCGCCGGTACCCAACGCCGCGACCGGTTCGCGCCGCCGAGACCACAAGGAGCTTCAATGGCGAAGCCGACCAGGATCGACCCCGCCGACCTGCTCGCCGTCGGTGACCTGCTCACCGACGAGGAGCGGCTCGTCCGCGACACCGTGCGGAAGTTCACCGAGGACCGGATCCGCCCGAACATCGGCGACTGGTTCGAGCGCGGGGTCTTCCCCGCCCGCGAACTCGCCCCCGAACTCGGCGCCCTCGGCGTGCTCGGTATGCACCTCGACGGCTACGGCTGCGCCGGCTCGACCGCCGTCGCCTACGGGGTCGCCTGCATGGAGCTGGAGGCCGCCGACTCGGGCCTGCGCAGCTTCGTCTCCGTCCAGGGCTCGCTGGCGATGCGCTCCATCCACGCCTTCGGCTCGGAGGAGCAGAAGCAGCGCTGGCTGCCCGGCCTCGCCGCCGGCGAACTGATCGGCTGCTTCGCCCTCACCGAACCGGACTTCGGCTCCGACCCCGCCAACATGCGCACCCGCGCCCGCCGCAAGGGCGCCGGGGAAGGCGCGGACTGGGTGCTCTCCGGTTCCAAGATGTGGATCACCAACGGCTCCCTGTCGGACGTCGCGGTGGTCTGGGCGCAGACCGAGGAGGGTGTCCGGGGCTTCCTGGTCGAACCCGGCATGCCCGGCTTCACCGCCACCGACGTGCACGGCAAGCTGTCCCTGCGCGCCTCGGTGACCAGCGAGCTCGCCTTCGACGACGTGGTGCTGCCGGCCGACGCCGTCCTGCCCGGCGTCACCGGGCTGCGCGGACCGCTGTCCTCCCTCAACGAGGCCCGCTTCGGCATCCTCTGGGGCACCGTCGGCGCCGCCCGCGACTGCTACACCGCCGCCCTCGACTACGCGAAGAGCCGCGTCCAGTTCGGCCGCCCGATCGCCGGGTTCCAGCTCACCCAGCAGAAGCTGGTCGAGATGATGCTGGAGGTCGAGAAGGCCTACCTGGTCGCCCTGCGGATCGGCCGGCTCAAGGACGAGGGCGCGGCGCGCCCGGCACACGTCAGCTTCGGCAAGCTCAACAACGTCCGGGCCGCACTGGAGATCGCCCGCAGCGCCCGCACCGTGCTCGGCGCCAACGGCATCACCACCGAGTACCCGGTCCTGCGGCACGCCAACAACCTGGAGTCGGTGCTCACCTACGAGGGCACCAGCGAGATCCACACCCTGATCCTCGGCGAGGAGATCACCGGCGAGTCCGCCTACCACTGACCCACCGGCCGGGCACCCGGCGCCGGTGAAAACCGGTTCCGGTCCGGGCCGTTCATGGCTAGTTTCGTGCCCATGAGCGGCCCGACGCCCCAGTCCTCGACCATCCCGACCATCCCGACCACCGCGACCGCCGCCCCGGCCGCCTCCGCCGTGCGGCACGCCGTGCCGACGACGACGCTCTGGCGTCCCACCGGTCCCGAGGAGCTGGCCCTGGTCGCGGCGGCCGACTGGCGGGCCTGGCCGCCGCGCCTGCCGGACCAGCCGATCTTCTACCCGGTGCTGAACGAGGACTACGCGATCCGGATCGCCCGGGACTGGAACGTCCCGGCCTCCGGAGTCGGCCACGTCACCCGCTTCGAGGTGGAGACCGCTTTCCTGAGCCGCTACCCCGTCCGTCAGGTCGGTGGCCGCACCATCGTCGAACTCTGGGTGCCGGCCGAGGAGCTGGACGAGTTCAACCGGCACATCGTCGGCCGCATCGAGGTGGTGCACGAGTTCCGCCCGCAGCGGTGACCCCTGGCCCGGAACCTGGCCCGACGACCCACCGTGACGACCCACCGTGACGACCCACCGTGACCGCCGACCGGCCGTCACGGGCCGGTCGGCGTCGGTCGGCGTCGGTCGGACACGGCCAGGACATCCCGCGTTGTCCGGGCGGCAACCTCGCGGTTCGGCGGGCCGTGAAGCATGGCCCGGTCGCCGCCGCCCGCCACGGTGCGGGCGCGGTCGGCACCCGCACCGTGAAAGGAACCGCCCCGCTCATGTCCGTACCGCCGCTGCCGCGCCCCAGGGTCCTCGTCGTCGGGATCGACGGTGTCCGGTACGACCTGCTGGAGCAGGTCCCGATGCCGAGGCTCGCCGAGGTCGCCGAGGCCGGCTTCCTGGCGCCCGTGACGGTGGCGGAGTCCACGCCCACCATGTCCGGTCCGTGCTGGGCCACCATCGTGACCGGTGTGGAGCCCGCCAAGCACGGCGTCTGGGGCAACCACCTCGGCGGCAACCGGCTCGACGTCTTCCCCGACTTCACCACCCGGCTGGCCAGGGGCGACCGGCGCCGCACCTTCGTCGCGGCCGGCTGGGACCCGCTGGTGATCGGCGAGTCCGGCGGACCGCTGTTCCGCGCGCCCGGCCGCCTCTGCTACGTCGCCCCCGCCGAGGACAGCCCCGAGGCCTGGGAGGCCGTCGACGAGGAGGTCACCCGGGAGGCCGTGGACGTGCTGCGCGACGCGGACCCGGAAGCCTCCTTCGTCTACCTCGGCGCCGTCGACGAGACCGCCCACTTCCTCGGCTGCGGCGAGGAGTACCGCGCGTCGATGCGTGCCGCCGACGAGCGGCTCGGCCGGCTCCTGGACGCGGTCCGCGCCCGGCCCGGCCACGCCGAGGAGGCCTGGACGGTCATCGTCGTCACCGACCACGGCCACGTGGACGCGGGCGGCCACGGCGGGCGGACCGTCGAGGAGCGCACCGCCTGGGTGGCCTGCGCCGGACCCGGCATCCCCGCCGCCCCGCCCACCGGGGAGATCCGCCACCCCGACGTCGCGGCCCAGGTCTACGCCGCCCTCGGCCGGCCGATCGACCCGCACTGGACCCTGGACGGCCGGCCCTTCCCGGTCGCCGTGCCGGCGGTGGCGGCGGCCTGACACCCGCCACCGCCCGGTCGCCGGAACGGCGGGACGTCCGCCGCGAACCGTCCGGCGACCGGGTGAGCGACACGCCGCCGCGGCACCCGGGCGGCCCCGGCCGGGCTGCGCGCCGACCGGCGCCGGGCCAGGCTCGTCCGGGGTGAACCCCGAGACCGGTCGGCCCCGTGTACCTCTCAAGGTGGAGGCCGTACCCCCCAAGGACGGCGGTGGATCAAGACCTCCTGGTGACGTCGGGCCCCCCGGTGCCCACCAGGATGGAAGACGACGGGGCGCCGCTCCCGGCCCCGACGGGGCGCGACGGAGCGCACGGGACCGGACGCTGAGCAGCAGGACGCAGGAGAGGAAGCACGGGGATGAACGGCATCGCGGGCAAGATCGCCATCGGACTGGTCGGTACGGGCATGGCCGCCGCCGTCGCCACCGTGGCGGTCGGGCCGAGGGTCGCCGAGTGGTACGACGGCCGGCACCAGGAGCAGGCCAGCTACGCCAGCGGCAGCGAGGCCAAGGCCGACCGCAGCTCGATGCCGACCTGGCTGCCCGACAACGCCTCGTCCGTCCGCTACCTGATGTCCACCACCGGCGACGACCGCCTGCTGCGCGCCACGGTCCCCGAGGGGCGGCTGCCCGCCGGCTGCACGACCACCGCGACCGCCAAGGGCACCCACCTGGCGCCGGTCACGCTCAAGGCGGGCTGGTTCCCGGAGGGCGTCACCTCGAAGGTCACCGGCTCCTGCGGCCACTACAGGGTCACCCTGACCGGCAACCAGCTCTACGCGTGGCAGGACGGCGCCGCAGTCCAGGCCGCCCTCCGCGCCGAGCGGCTCCCGCGCTGACGCCTCCGCCGCGGGGCTCCCGCTCCGGGGCTCCCGCGCGGCGGAGAAATGGGCCGGGCGGCCGCCCCGGCTGTCGGTGGCCCGGAGCGCTGGGGTAGGACGGAGCGAGCACGATCGCCGTGCCCGTTCCGAGAGGAGCCCCATGCCTGGTCCGACCGCCGGCTCTGCCGGTGACACGTCGACCGCCCCCGCCACCCCGGCCGCCCCCACCGACGCAGCCCCGGCCGCCCCCACCGATGCCGCCACCGCCACCGCTGCCGCTGCCGATGCCGCCGCCGGCGCGACCGGCCGCGCCGCCATCGTCGTCCTCGGCGGCCTGGTCGCCCTCGGTCCCCTCACCACCGACCTCTACCTGCCCGGCCTGCCCGCGATCGCCGAGGACCTCGTCGCCGAACCGGCGGCCGTCCAGCTCACCCTCACCTTCTCGATGTTCGGGGTGGCTGCCGGTCAGCTGATCTTCGGACCGCTCAGCGACCGCTTCGGACGCCGTCCGCCGCTGCTCGCCGGACTCGTCGTCTACACCCTCGCCAGCATCGTCTGCGTGATCGCACCCGACCTGACCGTGCTGATCGCGGCACGCTTCGTCCAGGGCGCCGCGGGCGCCGCCGGACTGGTCATCGGACGGGCCGTCGCCCGCGACCGCTTCGAGGGCGTCGCGATGATCCGCTTCCTCGCCTCGATCACCCTGATATCCGGCCTGGCCCCGATCCTCGCGCCGCTCTTCGGCGCACAGATGCTGCGCTTCACCTCCTGGCGCGGCACCTTCGGCGCCCTGGCCGCCCTCGGCCTCCTCCTCACCCTGGTGGCCTTCGCGGCCCTGCGCGAGACCCTCCCGGCCTCCGCCCGGCGCGGCGGCGGCCTGAGCAGCACCCTGCGCACCATGGGCGGACTCCTGCGCGACAGGCCGTTCCTGGGGCTGCTGCTGACCAGTACGTTCGCCTTCGGCGCGCTGTTCGGCTACATCAGCGGCTCCTCGGTGGTGCTCCAGCACGTCTACCACGTGTCGCCGCAGACCTACAGCCTGCTGTTCGGGCTCAACTCGGTGGCGATCGTCGGCGCCACCCAGCTCAACGGGCGGGTCCTCGCCCCCCGGTTCACCGCCGGGGCGCTGATGCGCACCGGCCTCGCGGTGATGATCGCCGCCGGGGTGTCCCTGGTCCTGGCCACGGCGGTCTGGGACCTCGGGCTGGTCGCGGTGTGCGCCTCGCTGTTCGTGATGATGGCCGGCCTCGGCATGGTCCTGCCGAACTCGGCCGCCCGCGCGCTGAGCCTGATCGCCCCGCAGTCCGCCGGTTCCGCCTCCGCGCTCCTCGGCACCGGCACCTTCCTCTGCGGTGCCCTGGTCGCCCCGCTCAGCAGCCTGGGCGGCCGCCCGTCGGCGGTGCTGCTCGCGGTCGTCGTGCTCAGCTGCTCGCTGCTCTCCGCGGCGTCCTACCTGCTGCTCCTGCGGCCCGCGCGGACCGCCCCGGCCGACGCGACGGAGCCGGCCGCCGCGTAGCCGTTCCCGGCCGCCCGGCCGCCGCCCGGCCGTTCCCGGCGCCGGAGGCCGCTGTATGGACGCCGCGGAACGGAGTCCGTTGAACGGAG
>NZ_JAXCLC010000081.1:0-39045 GCF_034043715.1 Kitasatospora purpeofusca
GAGGCCGGTCGGCCCGGAACGAGGCGTCGGGAGCGGGACCGCTCAGGAGTTCGGGGCCGTTTCCGGCGCCGACCAGACCAGGCGGGTCTGGGAGATCCGGTAGCCGGCCCGGGCGAAGGCGGCGGCCATCGGGGCGTTGTCGGTGTCCGTGGTGGCCGTGATCAGCTCGGCCCCCGCCTCCACCTGGACCCGGGTGATCTCGGCCAGCAGGTCGTCGACGTACCCACGGCCGCGCAGTTCGGGGACCACGCCGAGGTAGCCGACGTTGCGGTTGTACGGCGTCGCCGACGGCAGGGCCAGCCCGGCCACCTCGCCGTCGGGGGTGCGGGCCAGCCGCCACCAGGAGCGCTCCCCCGGGCAGCCGAGGTAGAAGTCCACCTCCTCCTGGGCGGTGGCCTCGGCCCCCATCAGGGCGAGGTTGCGGCGGGTCTCGCCGTCCAGACTGCCCACCGCGATCCGCCGGAAGACGTCGAGGAAGTCCTCGTCCGCGCCCTCGGTGAAGGTCAGCCGCCCGCTGGAGGCGGGCAGGCTGGCGTCGGGTGTCCACTCCAGGCGCAGCCGTTCCACCACGTCGGTGAGCCCGGCGGACAGCGCGGCGTCCCGTCGCCAGTCGGTGGCCGCGACCGCGGCGGGGTCCTCGCGCCAGCCCTGCGGGAGTGTCAGGTTGTAGAGCGGGAGCTTGGTCGCGCCCTGCGCGGTGAAGGCCCGCAGTCCGGCCCGGACCAGTTCGGCGGCGAGCGCGGCGCGGTCCTCCACCGAGGGGTCGACGGACAGGCAGTCCAGGGCGAGCGGGTGTTCGCCGGTGGCGTGGCCCCACCACAGGGCCCGGGCCAGGACCCGGCCGTCCTGTTCGGCGATCCAGGTCCACTCCGGCCGGTACATGCCCTCCTTCAGTTCCTCCAGGTAGCGGTCGGCCTCGATCCAGCCGACCGGCTCGTCCACCGTGACGGCGGTGACCCGGTCGAGGTCGGCCTCGGTGGTGGGGCGAAATCGCATACGGTTCTCCTCCGTGCTGGGGTGACGTCACTGACACTAGGCCGGCCGCCGGACGACCGGCTTCAGTCATGCCGACGTAATGTGGCCGGTCGCCGAGCGGTCACCGACCGGTCCTCCACCGGCACCGAGCCGCCGCGCCGGTCGGTACCCCGGGGCCCGGTACCCCGGTGGCCCCGGCGTTCGGACGGCGTTCAGGCGGCGGACGGGTGGTTCGCGCGGTGGCGGCGGACGGCGTCACGGTTGGCGCAGCGCTGGGAGCAGTAGCGGCGCCGGCCGGTGCGCGTGGTGTCGGCGAAGATCGTGTCGCACTCGGCGAGGGCGCACCGGCCGAGCCGGTGCATGCCGCGTCCCACCAGGTGCAGCGCGGTGCCGACGCCGATCAGGGAGAACAGCAGGGCGCCGAGCGGCAGGTCGTCGTCCCGGTAGTGCAGGTGCCAGCCCTCGCCGGTGTGGTCGGTGAGCCGGGGGTGGGCCGTGCCGGCGGCGAGCATCAGGTTCAGCCTGGCGGCCCGCTCGCGCTCGTCGGCGGCGTCGACGACGGCCTCCCAGGCGTCCAGCACCGCGTGGACGTGTGACAGGTCGTCGGCCGCGAACGGCCCCTCGACCACCAGTCCGGCCGCGCGGCAGCGGCCCACGAGTTCGTCGACGCTCCTCGGCCGCTCGTTCGCCAACTCGGCGGCCAGGTTGACGGCGTCCTCGCCGTAAGGGTTGAGGTGCATAAGACCATTACAGCAGTCTGAGCGGCATGAGTCATCACACCGAGGTCCGGGGCGGGCCGCCCCCGCTGCCGTACCGCTGGACGATCCTCGGGGTCGCCACCTTCACCCAGGCCGCCTCCTGCTTCTTCGTCCAGGGCATCGGGGCGATGGCGGTGCCGCTGCAGAACGCGCTCGACCTCAGTACGGCGCAGTTGGGGTTACTGCTCTCGGCGTCCCAACTGGCGCCGCTGGTCGGTCTGCTGGTGGCCGGCGAGCTGCTGGACCGGTACGGCGAACGGTGGGTCGTCGGCATCGGGGCCGGGGTGGTCGCCGCGGGCCTGCTGGCGGGGAGCACGGCCCAGGGGTACGCGTCGCTGCTCGTGGTGCTGCTGGTCGTCGGGGCGGGGTACAGCGCGATCCAGCCCGGCGGCAGCAAGTCGGTGGCGGCCTGGTTCGAGCCCGCGCGGCTCGGGTTCGCGATGGGCGTGCGACAGGCCGGGCTTCCGTTGGGCGGGGCGGTCGCGGTGGCCGTGCTGCCGGTGGTCGCCGCCGCGTCCGGGTGGCGGGTCGCCGTGCTGGTGGGCGGGCTGGTCGCGCTGACGGGAGCGGTGGCGTTCACCGCGCTCTACCGTCGCCCGCCCGGGACGGTCGCCAAGCGGCCGGCGGCCCTGGGGCCGGTCGCGGCAGGGCCGGTCGCGGCGGGACCGGTCGCGGCGGGACCGGTCGCGGCGGGACCGGTCGCGGCACCGCTCATGGACCGGCTCCGGCTGTTGCGCGAGCCCGCGATGACGAAGGCGCTGCTGTCGGGCACGGCCATGGTCTCGGTGCACAGCGGCATCGGCGTACTCGGCGCGCTGTACCTGCACGACGTGACCGCCCTCGGCACCGGTGCGGCCGGTGCCGTCCTGGTCGCGGCCCAGATGGCGGGCATGCTCGGGCGGATCGGCCTCGCGGCGTGGAGCGACCGCAGCCGCGCGGGCCGCTACCGGCCGGTCCTGGCGAGCATGGTCGGGGCGGCGACCGCACTGGTCGCACTGGCGACCCCGCTCGGCGGGCATCCGCTCGCGGCGGCCGTGCTCTTCGCCTGGCTCGGCTTCTTCGGGATCGGCTGGTACGGGCCTTGGGTCGCCCATCTGGCCGAGGCGGCCCCGCCCGGCCGGACCGGCTTCGCGCTCGGGCTGGTGATGGCCGTCAACCAGGTGGCCGTGATCCTCGCCCCGCCCGCCCTCGGCCTGCTGCGGGACGCGACCGGCGGCTACACCGCCGCCTGGAGCGCCCTCGCCGTGGCGACGGCCGGGACGGCGGCGGCCACGGCGAGGAGCGGGAAGCGGCGCGGCTCGACCACCTCCCGACCCGGCCGCCCGCGCCCCGGGCCGGGCACCGATGCCGCCGCCGATGCCGCTGCCGACGCCGGCGCGAGCCGCGCGGGCGGGACGGCAACCCGGTAGGCGGCCTGACGTTGTGAACGCCGCGTTGGCCGACCGCCGACCGGACCGGGCTCCTCCTCGGAGCAGCGTCGAACGAGCCGAGGAGAGGCCCGGCCTACCGGGGTACCGAAGCGCCGGGGTACCGACGGCAAATCAGTACCGCAGGTCAGTACCGCAGGTCGGCGGCGATCCGGCCGGCGTCGGAGAGGGTGCCGTCGGGGACGAAGGAGACCTGGGCGCCGGTGTCGAGGGCGCGCTCGATCACCTCGTCGACGATGTCCTCGCGCGCCCCCTCCTGCTCGGCCTCGGCGGGCACCAGGTGGTCGCCCTCGTCGCGAGCGGTGATCCGGAAGTTCTCCTCCACCACCAGCTGGGCGACCCGCCCCTCGGCGACTGCCTGCCGGACCTCGTCCGGTCCGGCCGCGAACGCCTGCCGGCCGCGGGCCTTGTCGAGCCGGGCGAGGGCGTCGGAGATCCCGGCGTCCGCATGCGCGCGGACGGCGGGCTCCACCACCTTGCGGACCGTCTCGGCGTCCGCCTGGGCGAGGCCGCCGTGCGGGATCTGCGCTGTGGCGCCGCGGACGATCTGCCCGGCGGCATCCAGCAGGGCGAGGGCCGCCGCCTCGCCGACCACGTACAGCGGGCGCGGGTCGGCGGCCAGCACCTTGCCGAGCTCGTTCTCCGCCTGCCGCAGGAAGGTCTTGGTCTCCTCGTCCTGGAAGGTGCTGGGCTTGTCTCCGATCCGCTCCTGCCGCTCCGGGTCGGGGTTCTCGTACCGGCGCACCAGCGGGAAGCCGTGCCCGGTGTCCTCCGCGACCCGCTCGCTGTTGCCGCCCCACAGCAGCACCCGGTCGGCGGCGAGCGCGAGCACCCAGTGGGGCCGCTCGGCCGCCTGGGCGGCGACCAGATTGCGGGTCAGGAAGGTGTCGGACAGCACCACCCGGTCGGGCACGGTGCGGCCCAGCGACCAGACGTGGTGCTCGCCGGGAGCGAGCAGGATCGCCAGACCGTCCTCGGCGTGCACCAGGTCGACCTCGGCGAGCGCCCGGTCGAGCTGCTCCAGCACATCGATCCGGACGGCGCGGGAGACCTCCGGATCCTCCTCGATCCGCTTCCTCGCCGCGGCCGCGAGGGTGCGCAGCCGGACCGGGTCCTGCGCGTTGTCGGGCTCCCGGCGGTGCGTGGGCATCAGGATCGACACTGCCGGATACGGCCTCGGGCGGCGCAGCTCGGTGAGGACTGCGGGGGTGAGAGCGGGGTACATGGGGGCCCTTTCCGAAGGCGGTTCGGCCTTCTGCGGGTGGACGCACACAGCATGGATTTTGTCCCAATCATCACCAATTTACCCATTGGCGGGATGTGTTGTGGGACCTCGCGCGCCCGTGCCGCCGTCGGCCGCCCGCCGCCGGAGCCGCGCCACCGGGAGCGCGCCACCCGGGAGCGTGCTGCCGGGACGCGAAAACCCGTGGACGGATCGACGGGGCATCACCTACTGTGGCGCCACGCCCGAGACGAACGGAAGGAGGCGAGTGCCGTGCAGTCCATACCTCTCCAGCGCTCCCTCTTCCGCTGTCCCGGCGTGGCTCGTCAGTCCTGACCGGGAGCGCTCCAAGCAGTCCGCATCCCGGAGGAATCCATGACCGATACGGTCATCCGCACGCTTTCCGCGAGCGACGCCCACCTGTTCGACGCCCACCCCGACCCCCTGGGCGCCCGCGAGGGCCACCGGCGCACCACGTTCCGCCCCGACTGGAAGCGGGTCGCCCTGCGCGACGGCGAGGTCGTCGCCCGCGGCGCCTGGTGGGGCGGCCCCGACGACTCGGAGCCCGTCAACATCAACTGGTTCGACGTCGCCAAGGGCGAGGAGGAGGCCGGGGCCGAACTCCTGCGCTCCGCCCCCTGGCAGGTCGAGCTCGAAATCAACCTGCCCGGCGACTGGCGGGAACGGGCCGACCTGCGCGCCGCCGCCGAGGCACGCTTCGCCGCCGCCCGGGCCGCCGGGTACGAACTCCTCGTCGAGCGTTTCCTGTACCGCTGGACCCCGGAGCACGGACTCCCCGAGCGCCCCGGCCGACTGCGCTTCGACGCCGAACCCGACGACACCGTCTTTTTCGACGCCCTGCGCCGCATCCACTCCGCCACCCTGGACGCCCACGCACTCCGGGCCATCGCCGAGGGCGGCCTCGACCGGGCCGCCCAGGAGGAACTCGACTTCTTCCACTGGTGCCCCTCCCCGCGGGAGTGGTGGCAGACCGCGCACACCCCCGACGGCGACCTCGCCGGCATCCACATCCCCGCCCACAACCCCTCCGGCCCGACCATCGGCTTCATCGGCGTCCTCCCCGAACACCGCGGTCACGGCTACGCCTACGACCTCCTCGCCGAGTGCACCCGCATCCTCGTCGAACAGGGCGCCGACTTCATCACCGGAGCGACCGACCGGACCAACCACCCCATGGCCGCGAACTTCGCCAGAGCCGGCTTCCCCGTCGTCCGCGAACGCATCAACCTCCACCCGGCGGACCCGACGGCCTGACGGCCTGACGAGCAGCAGCCCACGATGTGCGGCCCGGGCCTGGACCCACCCCGGCCCGGGACCGTGCTACCGGGGTGCCGGTCGACGAGGGCCGGGAGTTCGGTGGCCGGTCGGGCCTCCCGGACTGCTCCTGAGGCCGGGTGCCGAAGGGCCTGATGTCACAGCTTCGGATTCACGGCGCCGGATTCACGGCGTCGCGCGCACGAGGACGAGCGACCCTTCGTAAACGGCCCGGGTGCGCAGGTGGCCGAAGCGGCGCTCCCACTCGCCGGACTCCAGGTCGCGGCGGAGCGCGCGGTCGAAGCGTTCGCGCACGCCGTCGTCGACGAAGCTCCAGGCCGAGCACGCCTGCCGGGCGGCGGGGTCCAGCAGCATCTCGGGGCGCCCGTAGTACGCCTCGTTGAAGCCGTCGGTGCAGTCGAGCGGGATCGGGACCGGCCGGACGGTGACGCTGCCGCCCAGGGCGGCGGACAGCTCGTCGATCGGGGGGTAGCGGCGGGCCTCGGTGTCCAGCACCTCGGGCGCGTACTCGTACAACCAGAAGTCGCGCACCAGCCGCGGATCGCAGGTCAGCACGACGACCGGGCCCCGGGTGACGCGCCGCATCTCGCGCAGGCCCGCCCCGACGTCCTCCCACTGGTGAACGCTGAACAGCGTCATCGCGGCGTCGAAGGACGCGTCCTCGAACGGCAGGTCCCCGGCGACGGCGTCGACGGCCGGGGCGAGGTGGGCCGGGCGGCCGGCCCGCATGGACGCCGACGGCTCGACCGGTGTCACGACCCGGTCGGCGCTTTCGTAGGAACCGGTGCCGGCACCGACGTTGAGCACGGTCCGCGCGTCGCCGAGGGCCTCGGCGATGGCCTGCGCCACCCGGCTGTCGGGCCTGCGGTAGGAGGAGTAGCCGGAGCCGATGGCGCCGTAGTCGACGTCTCCGGCGCTGCCGTCCCGGGTGCGTGCGTTCATGGGTCCACGGCCTCCTTCGGTGGGTGATGACCGGGTGCCGCGCCGGCCCGTTGCCATTCTCGACCCCCGGCTGCGCCCACCCAGGGAGAATCCTGCGTTCACGAGGGTCGCCAAGTAAGTCGCTTGGTAGATTCTCGTCATTTCGCCCGAATGACCGGCAGCTGCGGTGAACTCGGATCGTGCGCCCCTCCGAACCGCCCGGGACGGATCCCCGCGCCGGGGTGCGGCCCGCCCTGACCGCACCCCGGCGGAGGAGGGTGCCGGTGCTACTGCGGGGTGACGTAGGCGCCGGAGATGCCGCCGTCCACGAGGAAGGTGTTGGCGGTCATGAAGGAGGAGTCGTCGGAGGCCAGGAAGGCCACCGCGGCGGCGATCTCCTCGGGCTCGGCGAAGCGGCCGAGCGGGATGTGGACCAGGCGGCGGGCGGCGCGCTCCGGGTCCTTGGCGAAGAGTTCCTGCAGCAGCGGGGTGTTGACCGGGCCGGGGCACAGCGCGTTGACCCGGATGCCCTCGCGGGCGAACTGCACGCCCAGCTCGCGCGACATCGCCAGCACCCCGCCCTTGGAGGCGCTGTAGGAGATCTGCGAGGTGGCCGCGCCCATCACCGCGACGAAGGAGGCGGTGTTGATGATCGAGCCCTTGCCCTGGCGCCGCATGTGCGGGATCGCGTACTTGCAGCACAGGTAGACGCTGGTGAGGTTGACCTCCTGGACCCGCTTCCAGGCGTCCAGGCCGGTGGTGAGGATGGAGTCGTCGTCGGGCGGCGAGATGCCCGCGTTGTTGAAGGCGATGTCGAGCCGGCCGTACTCGTCGACGGCCCGCTGGAAGAGGTCGCGGACCGCGTCCTCGTCCGTCACATCGGCCTGGACGAACAGGCCGCCGACCTCGTTCGCGGCCTTGGCGCCGGTGTCCGCGTCGATGTCGACGCAGACCACCTTGGCGCCCTCGGCGGCGAACCGGCGGGCGGTGGCGAGGCCGATGCCGCTGCCGGCGCCGGTGATGACGGCCACCCGGCCGTCGAGTCGCTGGGTCATGCTGATCACTCCTCCGTGGAGATGAAGACGTTCTTGGTCTGGGTGAAGGCGGCGAGGGCGTCCGGGCCGAGCTCGCGGCCGAGTCCGGACTGCTTGAAGCCGCCGAACGGCGTGGTGTAGCGCACCGAGGAGTGCGAGTTGACGGAGAGGTTGCCGGCCTCGACGCCGCGGGCGACCCGCAGGGCGCGTCCGACGTCCCTGGTCCAGACGGAGCCGGACAGCCCGTACTCGGTGGCGTTGGCGATCCGCAGGGCGTCCTGTTCGTCGCGGAACGGCACCACCGTGACCACCGGGCCGAAGATCTCCTCGGTGAAGGCCGGGTCGTCGTGCCGGACGGGTGCGAGGACGGTCGGCGGGTACCAGAAGCCGGGCCCGTCGGGGGCGCCGCCGCGGAAGGCCACGGCCGCGTCGTCCGGCACGTAGGAGGCCACCCGCGCCCGGTGGGCGGCGGAGATCAGCGGGCCCATCTCGGTCTTCTCGTCGGCCGGGTCGCCGACCCGCACACCGCGGACGGCCGGTTCCAGCAGCGCCAGGAAGTCGTCGAACACGGAGGCCTCGACCAGGATCCGGGACCGGGCGCAGCAGTCCTGGCCGGCGTTGTCGAAGACGGCGTAGGGCGCGGTCGCGGCGGCCTTGGCGAGGTCGGCGTCGGCGAAGACGATGTTGGCGCTCTTGCCGCCGAGTTCGAGGGTGACGGGCTTCACCTGGGCGGCGCAGCCCGCCATGATCTCCTTGCCGACCCGGGTCGAGCCGGTGAACACGATCTTGCGGACGTCCGGGTGGGTGACGAAGCGCCGTCCGACGACCGGGCCCCGGCCGGGCAGCACCTGCAGTACGCCGTCCGGGATCCCGGCCCGGAGGGCGAGTTCGCCGAGGCGCAGGGCGGTGAGCGGGGTGAGTTCGGCCGGTTTGACGATGACGGTGTTGCCGGCGGCGAGCGCCGGGGCCAGGGCCCAGGCGGCGATCGGCATCGGGAAGTTCCACGGCACGATGACGCCGACCACGCCGATCGGTTCCTGGAAGGTGACGTCGACGCCGCCGGCGACGGGGATCTGCCGGCCGAACAGCCGTTCCGGGGCGGCGGCGTAGTAGTCGATGACGTCGCGCGCGTTGCCGGCCTCCCAGCGCGCGTTGCCGATGGTGTGGCCGGCGTTGGCGACCTCCAGGGCGGCGAGGTGTTCGCGGTCGGCGTCGACGGCGGCGGCGAAGGCGCGCAGCAGCCGGGCCCGGTCGGCGGGGGCCACCCGGCGCCAGGTGTCGAAGGCGGTGCGGGCGCGGGCCACGGCGGCGTCGGTCTCGGCGAGGCCGGCCGGTTCGACGGTGGCGATCACCTCCTCGGTGGCGGGGTTGACGACCTCGAGGAGGTCCGGTTCGGTCATGGGCGGTTCTCCAGGTGGCTGGCGGTGGCGAGGGCCTGGCTGGTCAGGACCCTGAGGCGGCGAGGGCGTAAGCGGTCAGGGCCTGGAACAGGCGCAGGTCGTCGGGATCGGTCTCGGGGTGCCACTGGACGCCGAGGGCGAAGCGGCGGCCGTCGAGTTCGAGCGCCTCGACGGTGCCGTCGGCGCCGCGGGCGGTGGGCCGCAGCCCGCGGCCGAGGCGGTCCACGGCCTGGTGGTGGTAGCAGGGCACCTCGGCGTCCGGCCCCAGGACGGTGGCGAGCCGGCTGCCGTCGGCCACCTCGACCCGGTGCCGGACGTACTGTGCGGGGAGCTTCTGGTGGCTCCCGTCGGGCAGGTGCTGGTGGAGCGTGCCGCCGAGTTCGACGTTGAGCAGCTGCATGCCGCGGCAGACGCCGAGCAGCGGGAGGTCCCGGGTCAGGGCGGAGCGCAGGAGGGTGCTCTCCCAGCCGTCCCGTGCGTGGTGCGGCGGGCCGGTGCGCGGGTCGGCGGGCGCCGCGTACCTGGCCGGGTCGATGTCCGGTCCGCCGGCCAGGACGAGGCCGTCCAGGGCGTCGAGGAGGTGTTCGGCCCCGCCGGGTTGCGGCGGCAGCAGTACCGGGGTGCCGCCCGCGCGGAAGACGGCGTCCACATAGCCCTGCGGCACCAGGGAGGCGCATTGCTGCCAGACGGACCAGGCCGCGTCGTCCTGGTAGGTGGTGATGCCGATCAGCGGTCGGCGCAGACCCGAGCGAGTCACAGCGGCGCGGGTCACAGCCGCTCGAATCCGCGGCGCCGCTCCCAGTCGGTGACCGCGCGCTCGTAGGCCGCGAGTTCGGTGCGTCCGGCGTGGGTGTAGTGCCGGACGACGTCCTTGCCGAAGGCTTCGGTGGCGACGGCGCTGCGCTCGAAGGCGTCTACCGCGTCGCGCAGGTTGGCGGGCACCCTGGGGGCGTCGGAGGCGTAGGCGTTGCCGGTGAACTCCGGTTCGAGCTCCAGTTGCCGGTCGATGCCGTGCAGTCCGGCGGCGATCAGCGCGGCGACCGCGAGGTAGGGGTTGACGTCGCCGCCGGGGACGCGGTTCTCGAACCGCAGCGAGGGCCCGTGGCCGACCACCCGCAGGGCGCAGGTGCGGTTGTCGCGGCCCCAGGCGACGGCGGTGGGCGCGAAGCTGCCGGGCACGTACCGCTTGTAGGAGTTGACGGTGGGGGCGAGCAGCAGGGCGAAGTCGGCGAGGCAGGCGAGCTGCCCGGCGAGGAAGTGCTCCATGGTGCGGGAGAAGCCGTGCGGCCGGTCACCGGCGAACACGGGTGCGCCCCGGTCGTCGCGCAGGCTGAGGTGGATGTGGCAGGAGTTGCCCTCGCGTTCGTCGTACTTCGCCATGAAGGTCAGGCTGCAGCCCTCCTGCGCGGCGATCTCCTTGGCACCGGTCTTGTAGACGGCGTGGTTGTCGCAGGTGGTGAGGGCGTCGGCGTACTTGAAGGCGATCTCGTGCTGGCCGAGGTTGCACTCGCCCTTGGCGGACTCGACGGCCAGGCCGGCGCCTGCCATCCCGTTGCGGATCCGCCGCAGCAGCGGTTCGATCCGGCCGGTGCCGAGGACGGAGTAGTCCACGTTGTACTGGTTGGCCGGGGTGAGCCTGGCGTAGTCCTTGTCCCAGGCCTGTTCGTAGCTGTCCCGGAAGACGATGAACTCCAGCTCGGTGGCGGCCTGCGCGTGCCAGCCGTGGCCGGCCAGGCGGTCCAGCTGGCGTTGCAGGACCTGCCGCGGGGAGACGGCGACGGGGGTGCCGTCATGGTGCAGGACGTCGCACTGGACCATGGCGGTGGCGGGGTGCCAGGGCACGGTCCGCAGGGTGGCGAGGTCGGGGCGCAGCGTCAGGTCGCCGTAGCCGTTCTCCCAGGAGGAGATCTCGTACCCGTCGACGGTGTTCATGTCGATGTCGACGGCGAGCAGGTAGCCGCAGCCCTCCGCGGCGCCGGGCACCACGTCGGCGAGGAAGTGCTCGGCGGCCAGGCGCTTGCCCTGGAGGCGGCCCTGCATGTCGGTCATGGCGAGCACGACGGTGTCGACGGACCCGTCGGCGACGCGGGCGCGCAGTTCGTCGAGGGTGAGCCGGGGGCTGGTCATCGGACCTCCAGTTCGGTGTCCAGGGCGTCGGGTCCGGGCGGCGTGTCCCCGACCTCGGATCCGGGCGTGCCCCCGGCGTCGGGTCCGGGCGGCGTGCCCCCGGCGTCCGGTCCGGGCGGCGTGGCCAGGACGTGGGGTCCGGTGAACCAGTGCCGGGCCGAGACCAGCCACCACACCCCGGCGAAGCCGACCACGGCGGCGACCGCGACGGGGGTGTAGTTGAAGCTCTCGGCGGTGATCGGGGAGGTGGTGGGGAGCATGAACAGCACGGTGATCACTGCCGTCCAGACGACGGCGACGATGCCGATCGGCCGGCTCCACCGTCCCAGGTGCCAGGGGCCGGGGGTGAAGTCCTCGCCCTGGCGCAGCCTCAGGTACACCGGAATGACGTAGGAGATGTACAGGCCGATGACGGAGATGGAGGTCACCGCGGTGTAGGCGGTGGTGTTCCAGAGCGCGGGCAGGCCGAGCAGCAGCGCGCCGCCGGTCGCCAGCCAGACCGCGTTGGTCGGGGTCTGGGTGCGCGGGTCGATGCGGTGCCACAGCCGGGAGCCGGGCAGGGCGCCGTCCCGGGAGAAGGCGTAGATCATGCGGGAGTTGGCGGTGACGGAGGCCATCCCGCAGAAGAACTGGGCGCCGATCACGATCAGCAGCAGGAACTGGGCGCCGCCGGAGCCGATCGCGTCGATGAAGATCTGGGCGGGCGGTACACCGGTGTCGCTGTTGAGCGCGCCGTCGTAGTCGCGGATCGCGAAGGTGATGCCGAGCAGCAGGACCCAGCCCGCCGCCAGGGAGACGGTGATGGCGTTGACGATGCCGCGGGGGCCGGAGCGGGCGGCGTCGCGCGTCTCCTCGGTCATGTGCGCGGAGGCGTCGTACCCGGTGAGGGTGTACTGGGCCATCAGCAGGCCGACCATCGCGACGTAGAACTGGTTCCGGAAGCCGGTCCCGTTGACGAACTCGGTGAGGACGAAGGAGGCCGGGGCGTGCTGGTCCGGGAGCACGGCGAGCGCTCCGACGATGACCGCGACGCCCACCAGGTGCCACCACACGGACACACTGTTGAGGACGGCGACGAGGCGCACGCCGCGGGTGTTGAGCAGGCCGTGCAGCAGCAGGATCACGGCGAAGATCTCGATGGTGTGCATCGGACTGGCCTCGATGCCGAAGCGCAGCGTGAGGAAGGCGTTGGTGAAGAACGCGGCGCCGAAGTCGACGCCGGCGGTGACCGCGACCTGGCCGAGGAAGTTGAACCAGCCGGTGAACCAGCTCCACGCGGGCCCCCGGCTGCGGCTCAGCTTGGCGGCCCAGTAGTAGAGCCCGCCGGCCGTCGGGTAGCTGGAGCAGATCTCGGCCATGGCCAGCCCGACGCAGAGGGTGAACAGGCCGACCACCGGCCAGCCCCAGACGATCAGGGCCGGGCCTCCGGTCTTCATGCCCGTGCCGTAGAGGGTCAGGCAGCCGGAGAGGATCGAGACGATGGAGAAGGAGACGGCGAAGTTGGAGAAGCCGGACATCGAGCGGGCCAGTTCCTGGGTGTAGCCCAGCTCGCGGAGGCGTTGTTCGTCGTCGGAGACGAGGGTGGTGCCTTCCGGGATCACGGCGGGGGAAGGCTGGTCGGGCTTCTGCGTACCGGTCGGCGGTGCGCCGGGTGAGCGTGCGTCGGGCGGCTGTGTTCCGGTCGGCGGTGCGTCGGGTGAGCGTGCGTCGGTCATGGGCACCCCATGGGGTTGAGGGTGTGCCGGGACGGGCAGTGCCACGACGGCGTGGCGCGCGCGGCCAGGCGGATTCGACGATCGAACGGCTCGTCAATGGTCTGGAAGCAGACCATTGGGTGGGTGAGCAGCATCGTTCCGGCTGAGCGGGGCCACGTCAAGGGCCGACACGAGAACGGAACGGAACGAGTTCCGACGCCCGCCCGTAGGTACGATTCCGGGCGTGGACCTGGACCGAGCACGCGAGCAGGCACGGCTCGACTGGCAGGCCGGCGCGATCTTCCGCCCGGTCCGCACCGGCAACGCCTTCGAGGAGACCGTCGAACGGCTCCTCCAGGCGATCAAGCTCGGTGTGTTCGGCCACGGCGACCGGCTGCCCGCCGAACGGGACCTCGCCGCGCGGCTCGGCGTCAGCAGGGAGACCCTGCGCGAGGCGCTCCGCACCCTTCAGCAGGCCGACTGTGTCGAACCCCGCCGCGGCCGCTACGGCGGCACCTTCGTCACCTACCGGATGCCCGCACCCGACGTCGCCGACCTCCGCCGGGCCGCCCGGGACCTCGGCGGCGCACTGGACGACGCGCTGACCTACCGACAGGTCCTGGAGGCCGGCGCCGCCGAGGCCGCCGCCCGCCGCACCCTCACCCCCGACCAGCGGGCCCACCTGGAGAGCCGCCTCGACGACCTGGAGGACGCCCCGCCGGACCGGTACCGCCAGCTCGACTCGCGCTTCCACCTCGCCATCGGCGAACTCACCGGCTCCCCCACCCTGGCCGCGGCCATCGCCGAGGCCAGAATGCGCCTCAACGACCTCCTCAACGCCATCCCCATGCTGGAGCGGAACATCGAGCACGCCGCCGAACAGCACCGCGCCATGGTCCGGGCCATCCTCACCGGAGACGGCGACGCCGCCCGGCGCGCCACCGAGGAGCACCTCGCCGCGACGGCCGCGCTGCTGCGTGGCTTCCTGGCCTGAGGCTCCCGCCCCGGAACGGACCCGGGCCGCCCGCGCACCCCTGGGCGGCATCCGACCGGGAACTCCCGGCGGAGCGCCCGGGAGTCCCCGGCCGGCCCGGACATTGCGCTCCGGTCAGGAGGCGCACTCCCGGCAGATGGGCCGGCCGTTCTTGTCCTCACCCGCGAGCTGCGCGCGGTGGTGGACCAGGAAGCAGGTCATACAGGTGAACTCGTCCGCCTGAAGCGGCACGACCCGCACGGTGAGTTCCTCACCGGACAGGTCGGCGCCCGGCAGTTCAAGGCCTTCGACGGCCTCGGGCTCCACGTCCACCGAGGAGCTCTGCTTGTCGTCCCGCTTGTTCTTCAGAGCCTCGATACTGTCGTCGCGTCCCTCGTCGCCGGTGTCGCGCGGGGCATCGTAGTCGGTTGCCATGGTGCTGTCTTCTCCTTGAGCGTCGCTTCCGGCATCGCATCGTGCCACCTGCCGGCCCACGGAGTATCCGCCGCACACAAAAGCGCGGCCGATCCCACCCGTGGCGCCCCACCATCTCATCCGCCACGCCGCGGGGCGCGCGAAGCCCCACCCATGATCCACCCATCGGCCGACCCGACACCGTTCCGGCCGAGGGATCCGGGGTCAGAACCGGGCGGGCCGACGCTCCGCCGCCTCGCCCGTCTGTGCGAGCAGGATGCCGACCTCGCGCACCGCGCCTGCTTCCGTCCGGACGCAGGTGTTCAGAGCCCCGGGCTTACCATACCCTTCGAACCCGCACGGTCGACGCCGCCCACCGGGACGACAACCGCTTCCGTCACGGTCGGTCCGCTTCCGGCGTACTGATCGCGACGAGTTCGACCTCGAAGCCGTCCTCGTTCTCCAGGTAGGCGGCATGGACCTCCTCCCCGCCGGCGTGCGGATGGCGGTCGGGGAACATCAGGCTCCAGCCGTGCCGACGGGCCTCCGAGGCCAACTCCTCCACCAGCTCGGGTCCGTGGACGTGGAACGCGAGATGGTTCAGCCCCGGCCGGCAACGGTCGTGACGGTCGGCCGTGAGCGCCGTCGACTGTTCGAGGACCAGGTAGGTCGCTCCGAGGCGCCAGCTGCGCCCGCCGCTCCAGTCCTGGAAGACCGTGTACCCGAGGGCCTCCAACAACCACCCGAACGAGGCCGTGGCGCGGTCAAGATCGGGAACCCAGATCTCGACGTGGTGCAGCATCCCGCTGACTGGGCTCGTCACGGCTCCACCTCGGTGCGGTCTGCGGCGGCCGGGGGGCGGAGGTGTCCGCCTGACGGCCCGGCAGGGCCATCCTCACCCGGGCGCCGCGCCCTGTCCATGCCGCCCAACGTGCCCGTGATGTGCTCGCCGTGATCATCTGATGACGAAATCGTGACGGACTGAAGCAGGGTTCTATCCGAGCCGGACAAAATCCGCCCAGCATCCCGACGGGCGCCGCACCCGGCCGACTCAGTTCCGGAGAGTCCAGAGAGGGAGCCCCCATGAACCCCAACCCGACCCCCCGCCCGCGCACACTCCTCCGGGCGATGGCGTCGACCGCCGCCGTCCTCGCCGCCGTCGGTTCGCTCGGCCTGGTCAACGCCACCGGCGCGGCGGCCGCGACCCCGTCGGCAGCGCCGAGCGGCATCTGCAATCCGGCCGTGGACAAGCCCGTGCACGACATCCTCAACAGCAAGGTCGAAGCCGTCATCACCGACTTCTCGGCGGTCAACGTCGCCCCCGGCACCACCGGTCAGCGCTACGAGACCCTGACCCGGGTCGACACCGTCACCACCACGGTCAACCGCAACACCGAGATCTCGGCCTCCGCCAGCTTCCTCTTCTTCAAGGTGTCCGCCACGGTCGGCTTCTCCGTGCAGACGACCACCTCGTCCACCACGACCACCGCCACCTCCACCACCTGGAACTTCAACCAGCCCGGCTACTACGGCCTCTACCGCGGCACGCAGAAGGTCTCCGGCGAGTACGTGGAGTACACCTGCGCCCGCGCCGGCTCCATCGGCTTCTGGCTGAACACGACCCCGAACGGCAAGGGCACCTTCACCACCTTCGGGTACCCCGAGGAGGGCACCGTGTCGTGCGCCTCCCCGGAGGCGGCCGGGACGCTGCGCAACGCCGCCCGGCAGCGGCTCGGCTGCTGACCGCACGCTCCAGGACCGGAGCGAACACATCCGGATGCTGCGCACATTTCCCCGCCCCCAGCTGTGAAAGCGAGTTCACGATGTCCGTACCGATCCGCCGACTGACCGCGCTCGGCACCACCGCGATCCTCGGTGCCCTGACGCTCGCCGCAGCCCCGACCGCCTCGGCCGGGGACACGGGCAGCAACTACACCTGCGACCCGATCTACTACCGCATCAAGGCGGCCAACCGCCCCGTGTTCAACGAGCTGGCCCTGACCGTCGCCCTGTCCCCCGGGAACCACGGCTCGGTGATCCAGTACCAGTGGAGCGGCGAGTCCAACCAGAAGTGGCAGGTCTGTCGCAAGCCCCTGTCCGACGGCACCGAGCAGGTGGTCTTCCGCGACGGCTGGCGCCACTGGTGCGCGGGCATCGACCAGGACGAGAGGGCCGCCGGAGTCTGGATGATCACGGTCGGCTGCGACGACAGCTCCGTGCCCGACGCGCAGAAGTTCACGCTTCTCAAGGTGCCCAACACCAACTACACCGCGATCCGGGCGTTCAGCTCGGGCAAGTGGCTCGCCGCCCAGAGCTTCGACACCAACGGCAGCCAGGTCGTCCTCAGCGACACGCCCGACCTGTGGGTGCTGGAACTCGCCTGACCGAACCACCGCCGCCGCGGCCGGCATCCCGTCCTGGCCCCAAGCCCCCGGACGGCCACCGGGCGCGGCTGCGGGCACGTCCCGGTACCGCCACGGCCCCGGTCGTGCCAGGATGCTCGCCATGACTGCTCGGGCACTGGGTTTCGGCGTCGTCGCGGAGGCCTACGAAAGGTTCCGGCCGGGGTATCCCGCGGAACTCGTCGACCTGGTGACGGCGTACGCGGGCCGACCGGTCCGGACGGCGCTGGAGATCGGCGCGGGGACGGGCAAGGCGACCCGGCTGTTCGCCGGGCACGGCATCACGGTCACGGCCACGGAACCCGACGCCGGGATGCTCGCCGAGTTGAACCGGACGGCGCCGGCGAATGTGACGACCGTGCGGGCCGCGTTCGAGGACCTGCGGCCAGGTGGGACGTACGGCCTGGTCTACGCGGCGGCGGCCATGCACTGGACCCGCCCGGACGGCAGGTGGCCGCGGGTGGCCGCGCTGCTGGAGCCGGGGGGTGTGTTCGCCTCGTTCAGCGGCCCGGTCCAGCCGGCCGATCCGGCCGTCGAGGAGTCCGTGCGGGCGGCCCACGCGCCGTTCCTGGAGAGCGACGACGTCCCTTCCCCCGACGGGACCGCGCCGGACGAGGCGATGCAGTGGCCGGGCACGGAGCTGGAGCGGTCCCCGTTGTTCCACGACGTCCGGCAGGCCGTCATGGAGCGGCGGTGGACGATGAGTACCGCCGACTACGTCGGCCACCTGTCGACGGTCTCGGCGTACCTCCAACTGCCGCCGGCGGAGCGCCGACGGGCGTTCGAGGCCATCGAGCGGGCCCTGCCCGACACGGTCGCGATCACCGCCGACCTCGTCGTCCACCTCGCACGTCGCCGGTCCGACTGAACTTGTGACTCACCGACACCTGGCCGGAAACAAAGGTTGTCGAGACGGAGATCGGTAACTATGGTTGTCGCATGACTCCGATCGAGACCACCCCCGAAGAGCGGGCCGAGCTGGCCAAGGCCCTCACCGACGCCCTCAACCCACTCGCGACGGCCATTCGCTCCCGCCAGTCAGGGCTGTCCACGGCCGGCATGTGGGAGGCGGACCCGGTCGAGGTGACCCTGTCCGTCCTCGCCGCCTGGAAGGTGGTCGACACCGAGGTCAAGCAGCTGACGGCACTCGCGGCCGCGACAGCCGGCTCCTACGGCGCGAACTACGAGCAGCTGGGCGCGGTCTGGGGCATCACCCGCCAGGGCGCGCGCAAGAAGTGGCCGGACGCGGTTCCCCGCCCCGCGGCTTCGGCGGCGGGTGCGGGCACGGCGCTCGAACTGTTCGGCGGCACGGCCGAACTGACGCGGGACGCGCGGTCCGGCGGCTGGGCCTGGACGGCCGAAGGCGCCGACGAGACGCGCGGCGCCGCCGAGGACGGCACCTGGTACGCGACGAGGGAGGAGGCCGCCGCCCATGCCGGCGCCTTCCTTCGGGAGCATGTCGTCACGCTCCCGTAGTACGCCGGCGCGCTGGCCGCCGGGACTGGCGGCCCGGCCGGCCGGGGCGAGCGGTCGGGGATCGGTGGTCCGGGATCAGTGGTCCGGGATCAGTGGTCCGGGATCAGTGGTCCGGGTTCAGCGGGTGGCACTCCTGAGGACGGCGAACGGGGCCCCGAACGGGTCGAGGAACATCGCCAGGCGGCCCACGCCCGCGGCGTCCATGACGGGGATGAGGACGGTGGCGCCGAGTTCCCTGGCCCGGGCCAGGGCGGCGTCGCAGTCCTCGACCTCGAAGTAGGGGTGCCATTCGGAGGTCGATCCGGCGTCCAGGTGGACCTGCTGGAGCTGCAGGATGCCGCCGTGCGCGGTCGCCCCGGCGCCCCCGCCCCCGCTCCCCTCGCCGCCGGCCGGCCCGACGACGGTGTAGACGAGGCCTCCGCCCATCGGCCGCTCCGTCCCCTCCCAGGCCAGGACGCTGCCGTAGAACCTCGTCGCGGCGGCGCCGTCCGTGGTGTAGAGCTCGATCCAGCTCACGCTGCCGGGCTCGTTGACGAGCTCCAGGCCGTCCGTGTCGCGCGGCTCCCAGACGGCGAACTCGGCGCCGGTCGGGTCGGTGAAACCGGCCATCCGTCCGGCCGTGAAGACCTCCGTCGGCGGGAAGCGGACCACGCCGCCGGCCGCCTCGACGGCCCTGGCGGTGGCGTCGGCGTCCGTGGTGCGGAAGTACACGGTCCACGCGGAACTCGCACCCTCCTCGGTGAGCGGGCCGACGGCGGCCACCGTCCGGCCGTCCTTCCGCAGGAAGCCGTAGCCCCCGGCCTCCGGCCCGGCGGAGGCGAACTCCCAGCCGAACAGGCCGCGGTAGAAGGCGCCGGCCGCGGCGACGTCGGGCGTGCCCAGGTCTAGCCAGTTCAGGCCGCCCGGGAGCCGGGTGGAGGTCAGCATGTGGTGCTCCTGTCGTCCGTGGTCCCGGTCCCGCCCCGGGCTCTGCCACGAGCCTGGCAGCGGGTCCCGCTCCGCGAGGCGCACCGCCCCCGCGGGATCAGCCGTTCGGCCCTGCCGGGCCCCGGAGGTCGACCGGGCCCCGGAGGTCGACCGGGCGTCACCTCCCGACGGCCGTCCGGCCCCCACGGTCAGCCCGGAGGGGCGGCGCCCCCGACCCACCCGCTCCGCCTCCCGCGTGCGGAGCGCGGCCACACCACCGCCTTCCACGACGTGACCACCGGCGCCCACCAGGACTTCTCCACCCGGACCGGCCACCACCAGGTCGCCGGGTGGGGCAGCCCGGTCGCCGACGCCCTGACCACCGCCCTGCTCGGCGGCGGCACCACCACCCCGCCGTCCGGCGGCCGCACCGCCGCCCAGCTGATCGGCAACGGCGGCTTCGAGACCGACTCGGCCGCCCCGGTGGACCGCCTCCAGCGGCGTGGTCGACGACAGCGCCTCCGAGGCGGCCCACTCGGGCAGTTGGACGTCCTGGATGAACGGCTACGGCTCGGCGCACACCGGCTCGATGTCGCAGACCGTCTCCGACGCGGCCGGTGCCACCACCGAGCCCCCGCCCGGGGCGGCGCCGTCAGGGCCCGCCCCGGCCGTGTCGTCGGCGCAGGCGTTGCGCCGTCCTGATGAGCCGCCCGAACGGACCAGATGAGTCGAGTGCGAATCATTCCGGTCCCGGAAGCCTCTCGGCGGCGCCGGACCACGGCCCGGCGGTGTGTGTGAGGACGGTCCCACGAGGGACGAACGCGCAGCCCGGGAGGGGTCGTTGGGGGGACGGCGGGCCGCCGGGAGGAAAGTGTGTCGATCACCGGGTGCGGAGTGGATATCGTGACGCCGATGCCGCGTCGCCGACTTCCCGGCGCGCGGTCTTACGCCATTGTCAGGAGAGATCTGGGTGAAGTCCCGTATCACAGCGCTCCGCAGCGCCGCAGCCGTCGCGGTCGCCGTCCTCATGACGGCGCCCGGCATCGGCGCGGCCGGAGCCGCGCCTGCCGGGGGGCCGGACACCAAGGCGGTGACGTACCAGGGCCACGTCTTCCAAGTGCCCTCGAGCTGGACCGTGGTGGACCTCGCGGTCGACCCGCAGGCCTGCGTCCGTTTCGACCAGCACGCCGTGTACCTCGGCCACCCGGGCGACCAGCAGGTCTGCCCGCCGCGACTGGTCGGCCGCACCGAGGCGCTGCTCGTCGAGCCCGCCGCCGCGGCGGCGCCGGACCGGGAGGGCTCCAACCCCGTCGCGCACACGATCCGGGCCAACGACGGCGTCGTCGCGGTGACCGGCACGTATGACACGGACCAGTCGCTGGTGCGGCGGATCATCACCGGCGCCGGCCTCGTCCCCGCGCCGAACCGGCAGCCCACCCCGAACCGGCAGCCCGCGCCGACCCCGGCGCCCGCCGGCTCGGGGTCACGGACGCCGGCCGCGCCGCGTTCCTCCGCGGCCCAGGCCGCACCGGCCGACTCCACGCCCGCCGACTCCACGCGGACCGCCGCCGCGGCTCCGGCCGCCGCACCCGCTGCCGCCGGCGCGATACCGGCCTCGGCGACCAACTACACCGGCAAGGGCTTCGACGCCTGTACGGCACCCTCCGGTGCCGCGATGAACGCGTGGATGGCCAACTCCCCGTACCGGGCGGTCGGCATCTACATCGGCGGGTCCAAGCGGGCCTGCGCCCAGCCGAACCTGACGGCCTCCTGGGTCCAGCAGCAGCAGTCCGCCGGCTGGGCCTTCATGCCGCTGTACGTCGGCGTGCAGGCTTCGAAGATCACCGCGCCCGCCACCGAGGGCGCCAACGCCGCCGCCGACGCCGCGGCCCAGGCCCAGGCCCTCGGCTTCTCCCCGGGCGCCGTCCTCTACTACGACATGGAGGCCTACACCACGCCGCAGTACACCGGCGCGGTGCTCGGCTTCCTCACCGCCTGGACCAACGAGCTGCACGCCTGGGGCTACAACTCCGGCGTGTACGCCAGCAGCGGGTCCGGCGTCAAGGACCTCGTCGCCAACGCGGGCAACAGCGCCTACACCATGCCCGACGCCGTCTTCAGCGCCAACTGGAACGGCCGGGAGGACACCGAGGACCCGTGGATCCCGGCGGGCTACTGGTCCGGCCACCAGCGCGCCCACCAGTACGCCTCGCCGAGCGCCCCGGAGAGCTGGGGCGGCTACGCGATCGGGATCGACCAGGACTACCTCGACATCCAGCTGAACGGCACCCCGCCGTCCCAGTCCTCGGGGATGTTCCTCGGCGTGCGCCAGAGTTCGGGCACCTGGCCCGGCTTCAACCCGCTGACGGGCGGCGCGGGCGTCTTCCGCGGTTCGGAGGTGGCGATCGCCGGGCTGCCGGGCGGCTCCTCGCAGGAGCTGGGCATCGGCCTCGACGGCCTGCTCTACCACGGCAGCCGCGCCGCGAACGGCGGCTGGAGCGGCTTCGCCGCGCTCCCCGGCAACGACACGCCCACCATGGCCGCGCGGCGGGCCGCCATCGCGGGCCTGCCGGACGGCTCCTCCCAGGTGCTGGCCATCGGCAACGACGGCAACGTCTACCACCGGACCCGGTTCGCGGACGGCAACTGGTCCGGCTTCGCCGCACTCCCCGGGATCGGCACCCCGACCATGTCGGCCGGGGACGTCGCCATCGCCGGGCTGCCCGACGGCTCCTCCCAGGTACTGGCCATCGGCAACGACGGCAACGTCTACCACCAGACCCGGTTCGCGGACGGCAACTGGTCCGGCTTCGCCGCCCTCCCCGGCGTGAGCACGCCGCAGATGGCGGCCGGCCGGGTCGCCCTCGCGGGCCTGCCGGACGGCTCCGCCCAGGTACTGGCCATCGGCGGTGACGGCAACGTCTACCACGAGACCCGGTTCGCCGACGGGAACTGGTCCGGCTGGGCCGCGCTCCCCGGCAACGGCACCCCCACCATGTCCGCGCGGACGGTCGGCATCGCCGGACTGCCCGACGGCTCCTCGCAGGTGGCGGTCGTCGGCGGTGACGGCAACGCCTACCACAAGACCCGTTACGCCGACGGCAACTGGTCCGGCTTCGGCGCCGTCCAGGGCCCGTACGGCGCAAGCGTCTTCCCCTCCCAGCGCGCCGCGATCGCCGGCCTGCCGGACGGTTCCAGCCAGCTCGTGATCACCCGCGGCTGACGCCGCACCCCTCACCACCCCGCACCACCCCGCGCCCCGTCCCCGATGTTCCGGGGGCGGGGCGCCGGGCTTGCGGCAGCAGGTCCGCTCCGCCTCTGGGCAAACCGGAGCGGGGTGCCGACAATGGGCATGCCAATCGTTTCTCCCGTGCCGTCCCTGTCCCCACACACCCAACGGGGGTGCCACGCCGTGTCCTTGACCACGCGTACGCCGATGAGCCGCCGGTCCTTCGCCCGCGGGGCCGTGCTGGCCGCGCTCGCCGCGGGCGGCCTGGCCACCGGGTCACCGGGCGCCCGGGCGGCCGACCTGCCGGGCGGCGCCGACTGGCTGGCCGCCGTCGACCCCCGGCTGTCGCTCGCCCGGCTCACCCTGCCCGGCACCCACGACACCTGCTCGCTGTACGGCGGACCGCTGACCCAGACCCAGACCCTGGCACTGCCCGACCAACTGGCGGCCGGGGTGCGGTTCCTCGACATCCGCTGCCGGGCGATCGACGGGGTGCTCGCGATCCACCACGGACCGGTCTTCCAGCAGACCTTCTTCGGCGACGTGCTCAACCAGTGCCGGTCCTTTCTCGCCACCCACCCCGGCGAGGCCCTGGTGATGCGGGTCAAGCAGGAGTACTCCACCGTCCCCGACAGCGAGTTCGGCGCCCTCTTCGCCGACTACCACCGGCGCTGGCCGGGCCTGTTCTGGACGGAGGACCGGATCCCCGCGATCGGCGAGGTCCGCGGCCGGGTCGTCCTCCTCGCGGACAACTCCGGCCTGCCGGGCATCCGCTGGGGCGGCGGGCGCACCGACATCGAGGACGACTACGACATCGGCACCGTCTTCGACCTCGACGCGCGCAAGTGGCCCGAGGTCTCCGCCCACCTGACCGCCGCCCGTGCCGCCACCGACCCGCAGCGGCTCTTCCTCACCTTCACCTCCAGCTCCGGCTGGGGCCTCTGGCCCCGCCAGGCGGCCGACGCGATCACCCCCAGGCTGCGCGGCTACCTCGGCGGCCTGGACCGCTCCACCCGCCCGGTACTCGGCACCGTCCCGATGGACTTCGTCACCGCCGACCTGCTGCGCTCGCTGTACGCGCTGAACTTCGGCGCCTGAGCGGGACCGCGCCGGCGGGTCCCGGGAGGGGGGCGCTGTGGCTGTAACAGATTGACGTGATTCCAGGGTTGCGTGATCCAGGCCGTGGGCACGACGAAGAAGCCCCACCGCTTCGTGGCTGGGTGCCTGGACTCGATCAAGGGACTGCGGATGTCGTCGAAGGTGAACGGCCAGGTCAAGTGGTTCAACGAGAGCAAGGGGTTCGGCTTCATCACGCCCGAGGACGGCAGCAAGGACGTGTTCGTCCACTTCTCGGCGATCCAGGGCAGCGGCTTCAAGACCCTCGCCGAGGGCCAGAACGTCCAGTTCGAGATACAGGACGGGCAGAAGGGTCCGTCCGCAGCCAACGTCACCGTCGTCTGACCGCGCCGTCCGCGCCGAGGACGTGCTCGCGCGGAACCCGGGCCTGCGGGACGGAGGGGTGCGCCGGACGGAGGGGTGCGCCGGATCAAGCGGAGCCCGGGCCGCAGTGGCCCGGGCTCCGCTTGGTCCGGCGCACCGTCGCCGACGGGACCGGGGATCAGTCGAGGCAGAACTCGTTGCCCTCGACGTCCTGCATCACGAGGCACGACTCGTTGAAGCCGTCGGCGCGCAGCAGGTAGAGGCGGGTCCCGCCGAGGGCCTCCAGGCGGGCGCACTCGGCTTCGAGGGCGGCGACGCGCTCCTCGCCGACGAGGCCGGTGCCGACGCGGACGTCGAGGTGCAGCCGGTTCTTGACCACCTTGCCCTCGGGGACGCGCTGGAAGTAGAGGCGCGGGCCGACACGTTCGGGGTCCTGCGCGACGAATCCGGTGCCCTGGCGCTCGGCCGGCAGGCTGCGGTCGTGGTCGGCCCAGGAGGCGAAGCCCTCCGGCGGCGGCGGGACCACGTAGCCCAGCACCTCGCACCAGAACCGCGCGACCCGTTCGGGTTCCGCGCAGTCGAAGGTGATCTGGACCTGCCTGACCGATGCCATCCGTCCTCCGTCGCACGCGCTGTCACTGCTCGCCGGGGCCCTCCCCGGTGACCGTTCACGGCGGGTGAGCCTGCCACACGGCCGATCCCGGCTCAAACGGTTTTCCCGGCGAGGCGGCGGGGCGGCCAGGCGGCGGGGCGGCGAAGCGTCCCGGGAGCGTGGGGAGACCCCCGGCCGCCGGCACGATCACCCGCCTCGCGCGGCAGGACGGGATCGGTCGCGGTGGGTGTCGGACCGGTTACCCATGGGCAGTCTCCGGGGCGGGCGACTGATCGGCATCCGCGACAGCGGCGGCGGCATCGGCAGCAGCAGCGACAGCACCAGGAGGACGGCATGAGCCATCAGGACGGTCGGACGGTCGGCGCGCAGGCCGGGGCGGGCGAACGGGAGGAGGCACTGCGGACCTCGGCCGCCTTCCTCGTCGACGAGGCACTCGGATTCCTGTTCCCCGCCGCACTGCGGGCCGCCGCCGAGGTCGGGGTCGCCGACCACCTCGCGACCGGGCCCGCCCTGCCCGCCGACCTCGCCGCCGCGACCGGCACGGACGCCCGCAGTCTGTACCGGGTACTGCGGCTGCTGGCCACCCGGGGCATCGTGGCCGAGGACGAACAGGGCCGCTTCGCCCTGACCGGGGCCGGGCAGGCGCTGCGGAGCGATGTCCCGCACTCCGCGCGGACGGCGATCCGGATGCTGACCGACCGCACCATGTGGGGGCCCGCCGGAGACCTGACGCACTGTCTGACCGAGGGTTCCACGGCGTTCGAGAAGCTTTTCGGCATGCCGTTCTTCGACCACTTCGCCAAGGACGAGCGCACCGCCGCCGTCTTCCATGTGGGCATGGCGGCGATGTCCGATCCGGAGAACGCCCCGATCGCGGCCGCCTACGACTTCCCCGCGAGCGGAACCGTCGTGGACGTCGGCGGCGGCCACGGCGGGCTGCTGCTGGAGGTGCTGCGCCGCAACCCCGGCCTGGAGGGTGTGCTCTACGACCGCTCGCACGTCCTCGCCGGGAACCGGCTGGACTCGTCCGGGGAGATCGCGGGCCGCTGGACGGCGCAGGACGGCGACTTCTTCTCCTCCGTGCCGTCGGGCGACGTCCATCTGCTCAAGCGGATCACCCACGACTGGGACGACGACAGTTGTGCGACCCTGCTCGGCCACTGCCGGCGCGCCCTGCGGCCGGGCGGCCGGATCCTGGTCCTGGACGCCGTGGTGCCGCCGGGCAACGGGCCCCATCAGTCGAAGGCGCTGGACCTGATGATGATGGCCTCCCTCACCGGGCGCGAGCGGACCGAGGCCGACTTCGCGGAGCTCTTCGGGCGGGCCGGTCTGCGGCTGTCCCGGGTGATCCCGACCTCGACGGTGCTGTCGGTGGTCGAGGGGGTCGTGGCCTGAGCCGACCCGCCGACCCGCCGACCCATCGACCCGCCGACCCGCCCGGCGCGACACCGGAACGGCGTGACGCCGGAACGGCTCAGCCGGCGGGCTGCCAGAGCTCGATCCGGTTGCCCTCCGGGTCGGTGACCCAGGCGAACCGCCCGACGCCCTCCATCTCCTGCGTCTCCTCGGCGACGCCGACGCCCCCGGCGCGGAGTTGGGCGAGCATCGCGTCGAGGTCGCGGACGCGGAAGTTCAGCATGCTCTGCTGCGTGCGGGCGCCGAAGTAGTCGGTGCTCGACTCGAAGGCCGCGAAGACCGTCGGCCCCTGCTCCTGCTGCCACAGGCCGTGCTCGTCCGTGTCCAGGCCCAGGCTGTCGCGGTACCAGACGGCCAGGGCGGCCGGGTCGGCGGCGCGCAGGAAGTAGCCGCCGATGCCGAGGACGCGTTCCATGTTCCGGTTCCTGTTCTGTCGGGGTGGGGGCGGTGGCCCATCCTCGCACCGGTGCAGCCGCGACCGGCCGACGGCCGGTGACAACGGCGCGTTCCCCGTGGGGCGGAATGTCTAATTCCGTTTCCTGTCCCGCGGGAATTCCCCCGCGCGGGCGACCTGAAATCCCGTCAGAAGTGCCCCTCCCCGGAACAGCCGCGGCGAATACGGAAAGCGAGGAGAAATCGACCGAATCGCCCTCCGTCCGAAATGGCGGCGTCTCAGGATTGGTCCAGACCACTTCTCAAACCCCAGCTCAGCGGCTCGCGACCGGGTGAGACGTCTCAAAGCCCGAACAGCCCCTCGAACCGGCCCGGTCACTGCGGCACAGTCGTTCCTCGTCGGGCGGTGCACAGCCCGGGACCGATCCGGGAAATCGACCGACGCCTCGACGACGAGGGCGCGCGGAATTCCCGATCCACCGATTGAGAGGCATGAACATGAAGAAGAAGATCGCGGCCGGCGTACTCGCCGCGGCCACCCTGGGCTCGGTGCTGCTGGGCGCCTCCGCACCGGCCTTCGCCAGCAGCGGCGGCTGCGTCAGCGGCGACGCGTGCCTCTACTACAGCCCGAACCTCCAGGGTGCCAAGTTCGGCAAGGGCGAGTTCGGCAACTACAGCGGCAACTTCGGTGGCGGCGGCGCCGGCAACGGCCAGCCCGTCCTGAACAACGCCGCCTCGGTGTGGAACATGGACCACTACCACAACCTCCGCGTCCACTACCGCGAGTTCAGCATCCGCGACAGCGGCCCGAACCAGTTCGTCCCGCACGACCAGTCGGTGAACCTGGGCTACGTGCCGTGGAACGGCGGCGCGGTCAACATGCGCAACAACAACCACTCGCAGAGCTGGGAAACCCTCTAGCCGGCACCGCCCCGGGTGCCGGGCCCCGATCCACCGGGGCCCGGCACCCGGGTCATGCGCCGCCCGCCGACCCACCCGCCGATCCCACCCACCGACCCCACCCGCTGTACTGCCCGCCCAGCCGCCCGCGCGGTACCGCGCGGGCGGGTGCCCGAGGAGCCCTCGCATGACACCCCCGCGCCGCGGCCGGCCGCTGCCGGCCCTGCTGCTGACCGCCGCCCTGACGGCCGCCCTGGCCCTGACCGCCGGCTGCGCCTCCCGTCCCGCCGGAACCACCGGCGCACCGCCGCCGTCCGCCACCCTCGCTCCGATGGAGCCGCCGCCGATCGGGGACGTCCCCCGGTTGATCCGGGTCGACGACCGCGCCCTGCCGATCGAGGCGTACCTGCTGAGCGGGGAGCAGTTCCGGCAGCTCGACGCGGCCCAGGGCGTACTGGTCACCCGGTGCGTACGGGGGTTCGGCCTGGACTTCTCCGCACCGGCGCCGACCGCGCCCACCACGACCCAGACCACCCACCGGTACGACCCGGTCGAGATCTCCGACGTCTCCGCGAACGGCTACCACTCGCCGGACCGGGACCGCGGGAAGAAGCCGGGCGCGGCGCCGTCCCTCAGCCCCGATGTCAGCACCGTGCTCGGCGCCGGCCTCGGCCCGGACGGCAGGCCCGCCCCCGGCACCGCCGCCGAGTACCGGGGCAGGCGGTTGCCGTCCGGCGGGTGCATCGCGGACGCGCAGCGGCAGCTGTCCGCGCGCGGCGGCACCGGGCGGGACGCCGACGTCGCGGTGGGGGTCAACTACGAGGGCTTCGAACGCTCGCGGCAGGACCCGCGGGTGCTGGCCGTCTTCCGGGAGTGGTCGGGCTGCATGGCCGAGCGCGGGTACTCCTACGGCACGCCCGGGGACGCCCTGAAGGACCCGCGCTGGGGCGCCACCGCGACCCCGTCGGCCGAGGAGATCGCCACCGCCACCGCGGACGTCGAGTGCAAGGCACGGGTCAATGCGGTGGGCGTCTGGTTCACCGTCGAGTCCGCGTACGAGCAGGAGCTGATCCGGCAGCGGCTGCCGGAGCTGACCACCGCGAAGGCCGCCAACGACGCGATGCTGGCCGTCGCGGCCTCGGTGACGGCCACCGGCCTCTGAGCCGCCGGCATACGCGCGACGCGTACGGACCGGCGACGCGTACGGACCAGCGACGCGTACGGACCAGCGACGCGTGCGGTCAGTTGACGTGGACCACCGGGGAGCCCGTCCGGCTGGAGTCGGCCAGCGGGCCGTAGGTCGCCGAGAAGTAGCCCTCACCCGGGCAGAGGCTCGAGCCGCCGCTCTTGACGAAGTGCTCGTTGCGGAAGCTCAGGGTGTGGGTGGCGTTGTCGGAGGTGCCCGTGAAGGCGCCGCTGAGCTGGTAGGTGCAGGTGAGGGTGCCGAACCAGCTGTTCAGCACGGCCGAGGCCTGGATCGGGCCGGCCGCGCCGGCGGCGAGGACGACCGGCTGGCCGCCGCCGAGCGAGAGGTTGTAGGCGAGGTTGCCGACCGTGAGGCTCTTCACCGAGGTGACGCCGGTGACATTGGCCGTGCAGGAGCCGAAGCTCATGCCGGTCAGGGAGGCGGTCGCCGTCCCCGGCGCGTCGGGGTTGGTCAGGGCCCGGGCGGTGAACGGCGAGACGCCGCAGGTCACGCCGGTGGCGCCGGTGGTGGCCGAGTAGAAGGTGGCCTTGGTCCCGGCGGCGAGTGACGCCACCAGGGTGTCGCCCGCGGCCACGGCCGCGCCGGCGGCGTCGCCGGTGGTGAGCACCGGGACGGCGGCGGGGGCGGCGGACGCCGGGACTGCGCCGACGGCCAGGGTCGCGGCGGACGCGGCCAGGGCAAGGCAGGTGCGGATACGCATGGGGGCCTCGTTCTCGGTGGGGGGCGGCGAGCGGGCACGCTTCCGGAGCCCCGACGGGGGGCGGAGGCGGGGGATTCCGGGAGCTGACTATGTTGTAGAGCGGTGTCCATGCACCGTCAAGGAATCGAACGCGACTTGTTGACGATTCGTCAGCAAGGTGCCGCCGAGGTCTTGTCAGAGCGGCGGAACGCTCCCTACCGTCGAGTAGCGCCCGAGTACTGACGGAGTCCCGACCGAGCACCGCCCGTGCACCGCTCTCCGAGGAGCCCTCGATGTCCCTCCCCCACGCCCAGCGCCCCCGGCGCCTGCGGACCCTGCTCGGCATCGCCGCCGCGCTCGGCCTCGCCCTGCCGGCCGCCGCCTCGACCGCCGGCGCGGCGGACCGGACGGCGGCGGACCGGTCCGGGTCGGCCGCTTCCGCCGCCGCGCTCCGGGAGGTGATGTTCGTGGGCAACAACTGGGACGGCACCGCCGACGTCATCACCTCGCGCGGCGACCTGGCCCGGATCGGGCGGATCAACGTCGTCCCCGACAAGGACCGGCGCCTCACCGAGATCTACCTCGACCCGATCAAGCTGGGCTACTTCCTCGGGATCAGGCTGGGCCCCGGTGAGGGCCACGACCAGTTCGTCGACGACATGTACTCCACCCCGGACGGCACGGCCGTCGTCGTCTCCCGGCCGAGCTTCGCCGACGTGGTGTCCATCGACCTCGCCAGCGGCCGGATCAACTGGCGCTTCCCGGTGGCGGGTTACCGGTCCGACCACATGGCGCTCTCGCCCGACGGCACCCGGGTCGTGGTCTCCGCCTCCACCGCCAACACCGTGCACGTCCTCGACATCGCCACCGGCCGCCAGCTCGGCTCGTTCCGGACCGGCGACAAACCGCACGAGAACCTCTTCACCGACGGCGGCCGGTACATCTGGAACATGTCGATCGGCGACGTCAACACCGCCCTCGACGCCCCCTGGCTGGACTGGACCAAGGGCGATCGCCGGATCACCGTGGCCGACGCGACGACCTTCCGCACCGTGCGGGTGATCGACATGAGGGAGCGACTGGACGCCTTCGGGCGCCCCGACCTGTCCGACGCCGTCCGCCCCGCCGCGTTCAGTCCGGACGGCTCGACGCTGTACTTCCAGGTCTCCTTCTTCAACGGCCTGGTCGAGTACGACGTCGCCACCGACCGGATCACCCGGATCAGGACCCTTCCCACCAGTCCCGCGACCAACGAGGACCGCACCACCTGGGTCAACGACTCCCGCCACCACGGCCTGGCGACGAGCCCCGCCGGGGACCGGCTCTGCGTCGCGGGCACCATGGACGACTACGCCACCGTGGTCGACCGGGCGACCCTCCAGGAAGGGCCGCTGGTGCCCGCCGTCAAGCCCTACTGGGCGACCGTCAACGGCGACGGGACCTCCTGCGTCGTCTCCGAGGCCGGGGCCGACCGGGTCAGCGCCATCGACTTCGCCACCGGGCGGCGCACCTCCTCGGTCGACGTCGGCGACCACCCGCAGCGCGTCCGGCTCGGCCGTGTGCCCGCCGAGTGGAGCGGCCCGGCGGCACACTGACGCGGGGCACCGCCCGCACCCACCGTCCGCTTCCCTCCGCCCGGGGATACGGCGGCCCGCCCGTCCCCGCTCCGCCCCGGTCGGGGGTCCCCGGTCGGGGGGTCCCCGGTCGGGGGGTCCCCGGTCGGGGGTCGGTCAGCCGCCGTGCCGCTGGTAGCCGGCCGTGCCGTGCAGCACCGCTCCGGCGACCCGGGCCGACTCCAGGCTGCGGGTCAGCAGTGCGGCACCGGCCGCCGGGTCCAGGTCCATCAGGCCCGGCGGCCAGGTACCGGGCGGGACGACGAGCACCACGACGGCGCGCCGTCCGGCGGCGGCCGTCAGCCAGCCGGGCGAGGCCAGGACCTCGGAGGCCGGTTCCCAGGCCTGCCGCCCTCCCACCATGACCAGCCGCACCAGGGCGTTCCCGGCCAGCTCCACCACGGCGGTGGTGGCGGGCGGCTCCCCCGCGGCCAGCACGAACCCGCTGTCCACCGCGTTGTCGACGAAGGCGTCGAACAGGGTGGGTCCGATCTCCACGATCAGTTCGGCGAAGGGTGGGGCCAGTTCCACCGCCCGCACCGCCAGCGCCCACACCATCGGCGCCGAGCCACCGTCACCCGGGCCGTCCGTCTCGTCCGTGTCGTCCGCCATGCCCGGTCCAACGAGCCGGCCGCCGATCCGACGCGGCCCCGCCCGGGTGGTCGGACGCGGCCAGGTGGTCGGACGGGACCGGGTGGTCGGACGGGACCGGGTGAACGGACCGGACCGGGTGAACGGACCGCGCCGGACGGCGGGCAGCACGGTCAGGGCGCGTCCCCCCGCGGTACGGCCGCGCGCAGCCGGCTCTCCAGGGCGACGACCTCCGCGAGCGAGGAGGCGTAGAGGGCCGGGATCTCGGCCGCGAGGCCGCGGATCAGCGCGACCGCCTCCGTCGCCGCCGCCAGGCCGCCCGCCAGGTCCAGGCCGGCCTCGGCCCGTACCCGGGCGTGGAACGCCAGCGCCACCGCCAGATCGCCCCGCCGCGCCACCGGGTTGAGCGCCGCCTGCTCCCGCATCATCGCGACCGCCCTGGTGGTGACCCCGGCGGCCTCGCGGAACCGCCCGAGGTCGGCCAGCGCCGCCGCGTGCAGGGACAGCGAGTCGGCGAACAGCCCGCCGTGGACGCCGGGTTCGGCCCGGTCCAGCTCCTCCAGGATGGCGACCGCCTCCGCCACGGCGGCCAGCGACTCGGCCCGGCCGTTGTGCATCCGCGCCGCGTTGCCCAGCGCCATCGCGAGGTCCCGGCAGTGGACCGCCGGATTGGCCGCGGCCAGCCGCCGGTAGAGCGCCACGGCCTCCTCGATGCTTTTGAGCGCCCGGCGGTGCTGGTTGCGCGCCGACTGGCGGCGGGCCAGGTTGTTCACCGCCTGGGCGAGTCCGTGGGTGTGGACGGCCTGGTCCGCCGCGGTCAGCCGGCGGTACAGGGACACCGACTCCTTGGTGACGTCCAGGGCCTCGGCGTGCCGCCCCAGCCGGGACAGCACCACGCCCAGCTGGCTGAGCGCGTTGGCGAGCTGCGGACGGAAGGCGTGGTCCGCGCGGGCGAGCTGCCGGTGGAGGTCGACGGACTCCCGGGTCACGGCGACCGCCTCCTGCGGGCGGCCGAGCCCCCACAGCGCGGTGCCCAGGCCGAGCAGGGTGGCACCGAGCGGGGCGGTGAACGGCGCGGTCACGGCCTGCCCGCGTCCCAGGTCGACCGCCTCGGAGGCGGTGCGCAGGCACTCGTCCCAGCGGCCCAGTTTGGCCAGCGCCTCGCAGCGGAGCACCAGGACGTAGGCGAGTGCGGCCACCGCCTCCCGGTCCGCGGGGCGGCTGCCGACGGTGCGCCCCCGGAGGAGTACGGCCGTCTCCTCGGTCGCCCTCAGGGCCTCCTCGTAGCGACCGGCGAGCACCAGCCGGGCGCAGCGTTCGAAGGCCGCCCCGGCGGCGTCGGACGGCGCGGCGTCGGACGGGACGGCGGCGTCGGACGGGCCGTCCGGCGGTGGCGGCTGCTCGGCGCCCGGTATCTCCTCGGACATGGCCCTCCCTGGGTTCGGGAGCGGCCGCCGGATGATCGAACCGCCGCTCACTGAGGGGAACTGACGGTTCGTCGGATCACTGCCGGGCCGGGCCCGGCGGTTTCCTCAGTATGCCCGGCCGGGCCGCTCCCGTACCGTCGAACGGCCGACTCCGGTCGCCGACGCACGCCGGTACGGGACGACGGCGGGGAAGGTCACGCCGCCGCCCCGGCAACGACGGCGGGGATGGTCACGCCGTCACCTTGGCGAGGAAGGAGGCGAGGTTGGCGACCGTGCGCTCGATCTTCTCCTCCAGCGTGAGCGACTCGTGCAGCTTGGTCCCGACCTCCTTCTTGCCGCGGACGTAGAGCGAGCAGGCGAGGTCGGCGCACATGTACGCGCCGACGGAGTTGCCCTGCTTGCCGGCCTTTCCGGCCCGGGCCGCCACCAGCAGCGAGACGCCGCCGGTGTGCGTGGTGACGCAGAGCGAGCAGAGGCTGCGGCGGGCCTGCCAGGAGGCGGCGCCGGAGGAGCGCAGCGCGACCGCGACCGGGCGGCCGTCGAGCACGGTGGCGAGGTAGGCCCGGTCGGGGGCCTGCGGGTCGCGCCAGCCCAGGAAGTCCAGGTCGTCCCAGGGCTGCTCGGCCAGGTCGCGGGGGACGTTCAGGCGCGAGGCCTCGCCCTTGGTGCAGTTGACGAAGGCGGCGCGGATCTCGGGTTCGGTCAATGGCTTCATGGGAAGCAACGTAAATTACCTAGGCGTCCTAGGCAAATGTATTATGGCCCCAGGCGAGCGAGAGGACGGGCATGGCACGCGTGGGACTGAACACCGAGCGCCTGACGGCGGCGGGGGCGGAACTCGCCGACGAGGTCGGCTTCGACAAGGTGACCGTCTCCGCGCTCGCGCGGCGCTTCGGCGTCAAGGACGCGAGCCTCTACTCCCACGTCAAGAACTCCCAGGACCTCAAGACCAGGATCGCCCTGCTGGCCCTGGAGGAACTCGCCGACCGTGCCGCCACCGCTCTGGCGGGCCGCGCCGGCAAGGACGCCCTGACCGCCTTCGCCAATGCCTACCGGGGCTACGCGCACGAGCACCCGGGCCGCTACGCCGCCGCGCAACTGGACCTCGACCCGGAGACGGCCCGCGCCAGCGCGGCCGTCCGGCACTCGCGGATGACCCGGGCCATCCTGCGCGGCTATCACCTCGCGGAGCCCGACGAGACGGACGCCGTCCGGCTGCTCGGCAGCACCTTCCACGGCTACGTCGCCCTCGAACGGTCCGGCGGGTTCCAGCACACCCCCCGGACGGCCGAGGACAGCTGGGCCCGGATCCTGGACGCGCTCGACGCCCTGCTGCGGGCCTGGCCCTCCGGCTGACCGGGCCGCCGACCGACCTGCCGATCCGCCGGTCCGCCGGCCGACACAGCGGCGAACGACGGCGCCGACGACCGGACGAGCACCGGTACGGACGAGGCACGGCGAACGACGACGGGCTCCACCGGGCGCGCGCCGGTGGAGCCCTGTCCGCCGCGGGCAGGCCCCCGCTCCGGTCGGGGCGGGGGCCTGCCGAGGGGTGCCCGGTCGGGGCGCGGGCGTGGGGGAATCCCATGCCCCGACCGGGGGTCTGTCAGCCGGTGACCTCGACGACCGAGGTCCGACCGGCGTGGACGGCGGCGTCAGCGCGGACGTGCACGCCGGGAACGGAGCCGAGCCGCGGCCGGCCCGAGTCGGCCGGCCCGGCCGAGGGCGGCCCCAGGTCTCAGGTCTCAGGTCTCAGGTCTCAGGCCTGGGACCGTCGCGGGCGGTGGGGGGCGGTCGTGCCGCGGACGACCACCTCCGGCTGGAACATCAGCTCGCCGACCGGGACCTGGTGGCCCGAGAGCAGGCCGACCAGGGCCCGGGCGACCTCGGCGGCCAGCCGGTCGACGGGCTGGCGCACCGTGGTCAGCGGCGGATCGGTGAACTCCATCAGCGGACCGTCGTCGTAGCCGATCACGGAGATGTCCTCGGGGACGGACAGCCCCTGCCGGCGGATCGCCCGGATCGCGCCGAGCGCCATCTGGTCGCTGGCGGCGATGACCCCGGTGACGCCCTGGGCCAGCAGCTGCTCGGCGGCGAACTGGCCGCCCTCGACCGAGTAGGTCTGGTGCACCACGAGCTGCTCGTCCTCGCCGAGGCCGAGCGCCGTCATCGCGGCCCGGTAGCCGGCCACCCTCCGGTCGGTGGGGCGGTTGCCGACCGGGCCGGCCGCGATCGCGATCCGGCGGTGGCCGAGCCCGTGCAGGTGGCGTACCGACAGCTCGGCCGCGTAGGCGTCGTCGGTGGAGAAGGCGACGGAGGGGCTGTCCTCGAACCGGCCGTTGATGCAGACATAGGGGACGGGGCGGTGTTCCAGCAGCTGGAGGACCTCGGGGTCGATGTTCTCCAGGGTGTTGCTGGCGGAGCAGAACACGATCCCGCTGGCGCCGAGGTCCAGCAGGGACTTCAGGAAGTCGCGCTCCTGCACGCCGCCCGGCAGCGCGGGGCAGACCACGGCCCGCAGGCCGTGCGGGGCCAGCGCGAGGCCGATCCGCTCCGCCATCAGGCCGAAGATCGGGATCGACAGCCCCGGGGTGATCACCCCGACGATGCCGCCGGAGGCGGCGCCGCGCTCGTAGCCGACCTCCTCCATGGAGCGCTCGACCAGCTGACGGGTCTTCTGCGACACGCCGGCCTTGCGGTTGAGCACCCGACTGACGGTGGCCACGCTGACACCGGCGTGCTGCGCGACTTCGGTGATCCCGATTTTCTCCTGCTCCATTTCCCTGCCCCCAATGCGTTGATCGTTTCGCCGGTCGGCCGTAACTATGTCATCCCGTGGCCTCGGTGACGTCGCACAGACCGCCGGCCGGGACGGCGACCGAGTGCAGGCCCTCGGCGAGGTCCAGCAGCAGCTCAGGACCGGGCCGGCCGGCCGCGTCGTGGGGTGCGATCCGGACCCGGCGGGCGGGCCCCGCGACCTCCAGCAGCAGGCGGCCGGTGGTCGAGGCGTTCACCAGGGTGAGGGCCTGCCAGGGGCCGGTGGGCAGGGTGACCGGGCGCTCGTCGTAGGCGGTGACCACCCACTGGCCGCCGTGCCTGGCGGTGACCTGCGGGTACAGCTCGTCGGGACGGCCGGGCTCGTAGTGGCCGCCGGTCAGGGCGGGTGCCAGCCGGCGCCAGGTGGCCAGCCAGAACGCCAGCGCCGCGCGGTGCGGCGCGGGGAGTTCGGTGAGCCGGGCGGAGATCTGCGGCACCGAGTGGAGCGCGCCGTGGACCTGCCGGGCGAGCACCTCGGGCGCGCCCTGCGGGTCCCACATCAGCATGTCGGAGTGGACGGCTCCGCCGGGCGCGAGCATGGCGATGTCCAGGGTGCGGACCCGGTTGGCGACCGCGTCGGCCGGGCAGTCGATCGCGCGCAGCAGGTTGCCGTAGGCGGTCATGGCCGGGCCGGTGTAGCGCTGGCGCAGCTCGATGACGAACTCGTCGCCGCGCAGCTCCCTGAGGTCCTCGCGCAGCCGGGCGAGCAGCAGGGCCATCGCCTCGCCGACGTCGGCGACGAAGCCCGGGCCCGCGTCCTCGGGCGCGGGGGCCGCGCCGTAGGCCACGGCCTCGTCCAGGAAGTCGATCTTCAACCCGTCGAGGCCGTAGTCGGCGACGGCGTCGCGGCAGACCCGGACGACGTGCTCGCGGACCTCGGCGTGGCGCGGGTCGAGGATCCGGCAGTCCAGCCGGTGCACGTAGTGCGGGGCGAACCGGGCCCAGGTGCGGTGGGCCCGGGCGCGCTCGCCGAGCAGCAGCGGGGCGATCCAGGCGGTGTAGCGCAGGCCGGCCGCCCGGACGGTCTCCACGTGGGCGCGCAGGTCGGGGAACTTGGCCGGGTCGGCGGTCCAGTCGCCGCAGCCGGCGTAGCCCCGGCCGTCGCCGTGCAGCTGCCAGCCGTCGTCCAGGAACAGCTGCCCGCAGCCGAGTTCGGCCGCGAGCAGGGCCTCCCGCTCGACGCCGGCGGCGGTGACGTCCTGGGCGAAGGCGTACCAGGTGGAGTAGACCGGGGTGCGGCCGAAGTCGGGGGTGGGCATCGGGGTGCCCCCGGGCAGGGTGGCGAACCACTCCCGCAGGTCCCGCAGCGCGGCGGCCAGGGTCGCGCCGGGCGCGGCGAAGCGCAGCCGGAAGGTCTCCCCCGCCGCGAGCGGGAAGCGCAGCCAGACGCCGAAGCGCTTGTGCTCCTCGCTGACCCCGAAGCGCACGGCGGTCTGCCGGACGGTGCGGTCGGCGGCGAAGGCGAGCATGGTGCGCCCGGCGGTGTCGTACAGGCAGCCCACCGGGGCGGAGTCCACCAGGGAGACCGGGCGCCAGGGCGACCAGTCGGCGGGCAGGGTGCGCTCCCACCCGGCGTTGGGGTGCCAGAAGCCGGCCGCGTCGCCGAGCGGGACGTCCAGTCGGACGGTCACCTCGGTGTCGGCGGTGGCGGTGATTCCGGCGCTGTTCCAGGCGGTGTCGTCGGCCTCGTGGGCGGTGTCGACGGTGCCGGGCGCGGCCTGGACGGTGATCCGGGCGCCGTGCAACCGCAGTTCGTGCGTGCCGCCCTCCCACTGGTCCGGGGTGAAGGTGGGCAGCGCGGCGAGGTCGATGGAGCCGGTCTGCACGGCGGGCCTCTCTCGGGTCGGGATCGGGTCGGGGATGCTTCCGGGAGTACTTCCGGGAGTGCTGCCAGGCGTACTTCCGGGGGTGCTGCCGGGCGTAGTGCCGGGCGCGGCGGCGCCCGTGGCGCCGGGGTCGGACGCTGCGGTGGTCACTGCTTGACGGCCCCGGAGAGCATCCCGGAGACGAAGTGCTTCTGCAGGAAGAGGAAGAGCACGGCCATCGGGACCGCCGCGACGGCGGTGCCGGTGAGCAGCTGGCCGTAGTCGACGTCGGAGCTGCCGGTGAGCGCGGCCAGGGCGACCGGGATGGTGTACGAGGCCGGGTCGCGCAGCGCGATCAGCGGCCACAGGAAGTCGTTCCACTGGAACAGGAACAGGAACATGGCGAGCGCCGCGAGGGCCGGACGCATGGTCGGCAGGGCGATCCGCAGGAAGAGCCGCAGCTCGCCGCAGCCGTCGATCCGGCCGGCCTGGAGCAGTTCGTCCGGCAGCGCGCTCATGGACTGGCGCATCAGGAAGATGCCGAACGGCAGGGCCAGGTTGGGCAGCAGCACGGCCTGGTAGGTGTTGAGCCAGTCCAGGTTCACCATCATCTTGAACAGCGGGACGATGGTGAGCTGGGTCGGCACCACCAGGGCGAGCAGCAGCACGGAGAACATCAGGCCCTGGCCGCGGAAGCGGAACTTGGCGAAGCCGTAGCCGGCCAGGGTGCAGACGATCCCGCCGAGCACGGTGTAGGTGACCGACAGCATCAGCGAGTTGAGCACCACCCGGCCGAAGCCGACGGACTCCTCGAGGTTGCCGAGGTTGGTGCCCAGCTCACCGCCCGGCAGCAGGTGCGGCGGCCGGCCGAAGATGTCGTGCGAGGTGTGGGTGGAGGCGATTGCGAGCCAGTAGAGCGGTGCGACCGTGAAGGCGAGCAGCGCGAGCATCCCGGCGGTGAGCAGCACCTGGCCGCGTCGGGACGCGCGGAACGCGGGGCTGGTGGTGGCGGCCATCAGTCCTCCTCCTTGGCGAGCTTGACCTGGATGAGGCCGAACAGCGAGATGATCAGGACCAGCGCGTAGCCGATGGCGGACGCGTAGCCGAAGTCGAAGTACCGGAAGCCGGTCTGGTACAGGTACACGCCGATGGTGGTGGTGGCGTTGTCGGGGCCGCCGCCGGTCATGATGAACGGCTCGTCGAACAGCTGCAGGGTGCCGATGGTGGACAGCACCACCGTCAGCAGCAGGGCCGGGCGCAGCCCGGGCAGGGTCACGTGCCAGAACCGGCGCAGGGGGCCGGCGCCGTCGACGGCGGCGGCCTCGTGGTGCTCGGCCGGGATCGACTGGAGCCGGGCCAGGTAGATGACCGCGTTGTACCCGGTGTAGTGCCAGGTCAGCGCGAGCATGATGGACACCCGGGCCCAGAACGGGTCGTTGAGCCAGTGCACCTCGGGCAGGCCGACCAGCTGGAGCAGCCAGTTGACGGCGCCGGAGTCCTGGTTGAGCAGGGCGCCCATCATCAGGCCGTAGGTGACCAGGCCGGTGACCACCGGCAGGAAGAAGCCCAGCCGGAACAGCGGCTTCCAGCGCAGCAGCGCCGAGTTGAGCGCCACGGCCAGGCCCAGCGAGAGGGCGAGCATGACCGGCACCTGGACGACCAGGATCAGCGCGGTGTTGCCGAGCGCCTTCCAGAACAGCGGGTCGTTCAGCAGCCGCTCGTAGTTGCCGAGGCCGGTCCAGGTCTGGGTGGTGCCGTCGGTCCGGTACAGGCTGAGGACGAAGGACCAGACGACGGGGTAGAGCCGGAAAGCGGCGAACAGCGCGAGGGCGGGGAGGACGAACAGGTACGGCGCGAGCCGGGCGCCGCCGCCCCCCCCCCCCCCGGGGG
>NZ_JAXCLC010000082.1:0-38639 GCF_034043715.1 Kitasatospora purpeofusca
GTCCCCACCGGCCGCCACCGGCTGACACGCGTTCCGCGGCCGGGCGGTCCGGCCGTATCCGCCGTACCCCGTCGCCCCGCGCAGAGCACTTTGCAAAGCAGAACACTTTGCAAAGTCGTCGGCGACTTTGCAAAGTGTTCCGTGACCCGTGTTCCGTGACCCGTCGTGGCCCCTCAGTAGTCCGGCAGGTCGAAGACCGTGGCCGCGCGGAAGACCTCATCCACCTCCGGGCCGGTCTCCTCGAAGCCGCCCTCGGCGCCGTCCGCCTTCAACCGGTCGCCGGTGAGGTCGAGGATCGCCTGGTTGGCGGCCACGTGCTCGCGCAGCCGCCGCTCGTAGGCGGGAAAGGCGGCCCGGTGGTCGCCGTCCGCCCGGTGCAGTTCGCCCGCCAGGACGTAGGACGCCGTCAGGGCGACGCTGGTGCCCTGCCCGGTCAGCGGCGAGCAGCAGTACCCGGCGTCGCCGAGCAGCACGACCCGCCCGTTCCACCAGCGCTCCATCCTGATCTGCGCGACGACGTCGTAGTGGAACACGTCGGTGTCGTCCAGGGCCGCCAGGAAACGTGGCACCTCCCAGCGCAGGTCCGCGGCGACCTCGGCGACCAGGCGGCGCTGCTCGGCGGGGTCGCGCGGGAGCATCCGCGCGAGCGGCTCGTCCGAGCCGAAGCCGACGAAGACCCGCAGTTCGGCGTTGTCGCGCACGGTCATGGCCATGCACATCCGCTCCGAGGAGTCGCCCGGCCGGTGGACGACCTGCCAACGGTCCAGTCCGAGGTGGTTGGGCACGCTCCAGCCGGCGACATAGGTGTCGATCGGGTGCAGGTAGTCCTCCTCGGGGCCGAAGACGAGCCGGCGGGTGTTGGAGTGCAGGCCGTCGGCGCCCACGACGAGGTCGAAGGGGCGCTCCTCGCCGTCGCGGAACCGGACCTGGACGCCCTCCTCGTACTGCACCAGGGTGTCGATCGAGTCGTCGAAGCGGTATTCGACCCCGCTGCCCGCCACCCCGGCGATCAGCTCGGCGAGTTCGTCGCGCAGGATCTCCACGTCCGGGCCGTCGACCGGCCCGCCGCTGGCCGTCCGCTCGATGGTGCGGCTCAGCTCCCGGCCGTCCGCGTCGACCACGGACATCCCCCGCAGGCCGGTCCGCCTCGCCCCGACCTCCGCCAACAGGCCCATCCGGTCGATGACTTCGAGGGCGTTGCCGCGGATGTCCACCGGCTGGCCGCCCCCGCGCAGGGACGGCGCGCGCTCGACCACGGTGACGTGGAAGCCGTAGCGGTCCAGCCAGTGGGCGAGGGCGGTGCCGGCGATCCCGGCACCGGAGATCAGGACCGTGGTCGGGCGCGAGTGCTGCGGTCGCGTGCTGTTCGGCATGGTGGGCCTCCCCTGGTTCGTGTGCTGCCACGCACCAGGTTCCCGCCGGCCGCCGTCGGCGCACCGTCAGGACACCGACAGGCCACCGGCAGGACACCGGTGCCGCTGTCGGTCCGCCGACAGAGCGCCGACAGCGGTCGGCCGGGCGGCGGTCACCCGAGGTTCCGGTCAACCCAGGTGGCGGTCAGCCCAGGTGGCGGGCGAGGAACCGCAGGGTGCTGTCGAGTTCGAAGGCGGGGAGGTCGCCGTGCCCGCCGGGGTTGGCGTGCAGCGTCTTCTCGGCGGAGCCGAACGCCTCGAAGAGGGCGAGGCCCGCCTCGCGCGGCACCCGCTCGTCGTCCCACTGCAGCAGGAACTCCACCGGGACGGTGATCCGCGCGGCCTCCGCCGCCGAGGCCAGCGCCCCGCCCAGGCCCAGGACCGCCGCGCGGACCCGGGGTTCGGCGGCGACGAACGGCACGCCGAGCCCGCAGCCCAGCGAGACCCCCCAGTAGCCCACCGGTCCGGCGCCGACGTGGTCGAGCCGCTGGACGGCGTCCAGGACGGCCTGCCATTCCGGCACCGTCCGCCGCGCCACCAGGGCGTGGAACTCGGCGAGCAGCAGCCCGGGCTCGGCACCGGCCGCGATCCGCTCCTGATTGGCGATCGCGAGCCGGTTGTACTCCTCCTGGACCGGGCGGTCGCCGTGTCCGGGGACGTCCGGCGCGACCACGGCGAAGCCGCACTCGGTCACGAGCCGGCGGGCCCGGGCGAGGATGCCGGGCTCCTTCTTGTGTTCGCCGCCGCCGTGGCCCAGCAGGACCAGCGGGCGGGTGGCGGCGGGACCGTCCGGCGTCCACAGCGCGGCGGGGGTGTCGTCGACGACGAACAGCTGCTCGCGGATGCCGTCGGAGGAGGTGTCGGAAGTGAAGCGCATAGCGTTCGGGCCTTTCGGGATGCCTGGTTCGGGCAGCCCTCAGGCCATGCGAGGGAGGGGTGCCCGATCGGTCACAGCGTTGATCGGTCCCACCTCCTCTGGTCGCAGCGGCGCACGGCGGGAGCGAAAGTATCACGGCGATCTTGGACGGCGCACGCGGTTAGAGGGTCTCACGATCGCTCTTGACGCTCACGGCCCGATGGAGTTATAACTTCTAACGAACGCGAATGGATCTGCCGAACGAAGGAGAACACGATCATGGGTGACGAGCGTCTGCTCCAGGTCGTACTGCCGGGCGTCGTGGCGCCGGAGGGGCTGGAGCTCCGGTACGGGGCCGTGCCGGAGGCCGAGCGGGGCCGGATCGTGATCGGCGTCGAGGCCACCGGCGTCTCCTTCGCCGAGCAGCAGATGCGCCGGGGCCGGTACTACGACCAGCCGCCCTTCCCCTTCGTGCCCGGCTACGACCTGGTGGGCCGGGTGCTGGCCACCGGCGAGGGCGTCGACCCGGGGCTGCTCGGACAGCGGGTCGCCGCACTGGTCAAGGTCGGCGGCTGGGCCAGCCATGTGGTGGTCGACGCCGCCGACGCCGTGCCGGTGCCGGACGGCCTCACGCCCGCCGAGGCGGAGACCGTGGTGGTCAACGGCATCACCGCCTGGCAGATGCTGCACCGCCGGGCAGGGGTGCGCGCCGGACAGACCGTCCTGGTGCACGGCGCGAACGGCGGCGTGGGCTCCGTCCTGGTCCAGCTCGCCGGCGCGGCGGGGGTCCGGGTGATCGGCACCGCCTCCGCCCGCCACCACGACGCCCTGCGCGAACTCGGGGTCGAGCCGGTCGACTACCGGGCGGGCGATGTCGCGGCCCGCGTCCGGGAGCTGGCGCCGGGCGGGGTGGACGCGGTGTTCGACCACGTCGGCGGGCGCAGCGTGATCGACTCCTGGGGCCTGCTCGCCCCCGGCGGCACACTGATCGCCTACGGCAGCGCCTCGACCCGGGACGACAGCGGCTCCAAGCAGTGGCCGGTGCTCAAGATCCTGGCCCGCACCTGGCTCTGGAATGCCCTGCCGAACGGCCGCCGGGCCCACTTCTACAACATCTGGGCCGGCCGGGGGCTGGGCAGGGACCGCTTCCGCGCCCGGCTGCGGACCGACCTCGGCGAGGTCTTCGGCGCCGTGCGCCGTGGCGAGGTGACGGCCCGGGTCGCCGCCGAACTCCCGCTGGCCCGGGCCGCGGAGGCGCTGCGGCTCGCGGAGTCCGGCACGGTCGGCGGCAAGATCGTCCTGACGCCCTGAGCGGTCGGCGCGGCGCTCGACGCCGCCGTGCGCGCCTGGGACATCGCCCGCGCGACCGGTCAGGACCCGCCGCTCACGATGCGCCGGCGGAGGGGCTGGAGAGCCCGGCCGGGAGGTGTCCCGGACCAGGTCGACGATCCGCGAGCAGGGGCCGGAGTCAGCAGGTGGCGGCGTCGGCCGGGAGGGCCAGGCCCGCCGCCACCTGGCGCTCGCCGGTCACCTTGACGTTCTGGTGGTACGGCGCGGTCGGCGCCGGGCTCGGGGTGACCAGATCGAGCCGCTGCGGCAGTTCGGTGTCCTTGACCGGCGCGCCGAGCTGGACCACGGAGAGCACCCCGGAGCAGTGCGAGGTCGCCGGGGGCGCGCTCCCCGGGGCGGTCCCGTTGGCCGGACCGACCGTCACCTCGGTGGTGTCGAGCGGGCTGTAGGAGTAGGACGGGCGTGTCACGGTGCCCGACCCGGTGTGGGACAGCCGCACGGTGAACCGGGTGATCCGTACGGTCACCGGTCCGCACGGCCGCCGGTCCGGCGTGGTGTCGAGGTGCAGGCCGTCCAGGTCCATGAAGACCCCGGGCTCGACGATCCGCGTGGCGCCGGGGAGCCGGGCGAGGTAGCCGGCCACCGTGGTGTCGCCGACCATGTCGGTGTCGAAGCAGGTCGGGCTCGGCGCCGGCGCGGCGGGCGGTGAGGAGGTGGCCGTCGGTGCGGTCGAGCCGGCCGTCGGTGCGGGTGCCGAGGTGGTCACCGGGCCCGAGGGCGACGGCGATCCGGCCGCCCCGGCGGAGCCGCCGGACGTACAGCCCGCGATCCCGAGGGCGGCGGCCACCGCCCCGGCGAGGACGGCCGCAGCCGGCCGGTACGTACGGGTCGCGTCCATCGCCCCACCCCCCAATTCCTCCCGCGCCCGCGGGAACGACGTCGATGCTTCCAGAACTCGGCGGCAGGGAGGGCCGGTTCGCGGGAATCCGGGCCCGGCGGACCCGGATCCCCGCCGCCGTCAGGCGAGGTTCTTCTCCAGTGCGGCGAGGTAGTTGCGCATGAAGTGGTCCCGCATGCCGTCGCCGGCCGGCGCGAAGGCGTCGGCGGTCAGGCCCTTCGCCCGGTCGGCCAGGCCGCCGAGCAGGCCGACGGAGTCGTGCAGCTTCCCGGCGGAGTCGATGTACCGCAGGGCGTCGACGTGGGTGTAGGCGGGCTCGGGCGGCAGCTGGGGGACGATGTCGTTGTTGTTGACGAAGCGGTACATCCGGTTCTGGAAGCCCTTGTTGTACGCCGCGGCCAGCAGGCGGTCACAGGTGCGGGGCTGGCCGAAGGTGACCACGCCGTCGGCCGCCAGTCGCGGGTCCTCCAGCAGGAGCCGGGCGCCGGCCAGCATCGCCAGCGCCCCGCCGAGGCTGTGGCCGGTGAGCCAGACGCTCTGGTCCTGGGTGCGGCGCTCGGTGACGGCCTTCCGCACGTCCGGGAAGACCGACTCCAGGGCCTCGCCGAAGCCGTAGTGCATGTAGCCGGTCCTGGCCGGCCCCGGCCAGGGCGGGGTGGAGGTGTCCGAGAGCCAGTCGCGGATCTGCTGCGGCTCGGTGCCCCGGAAGGCGATCACGATCATGTGCTCACCGGCCATGGTGAAGGCCTGGGTGTCCTGGAGCGGGAAGGGTGGCGCGAAGGCGGTCCGGTGGTGCCGCACCTCGGTGAAGCCCCAGTCGCGGGCCTGCCGTTCGATGGTGTCCTCGTCCTTGTAGGCGAGGTCGGCGGCCCGGGCCAGCCAGTAGGCGTGGGGCAGGCTGTAGCTCTTCGCCCGATGGTCGAAGGTGGTGGGGACGGCCATGCCGGGGACTCCTCTCGTGGGGCCGGTGGCCCGCGGGCCACCGGCGCGGTGGGGTCCTGCCTTCCTAGCGCTCGGTCGTCCACGCACGACCGGCGCCGCACCGCGGGGTCACCCGAACGACGGCCGGGCCGGGAGGTCCGGACCGGCCTCCGTCCCGGTGTGGCGGGCCAGGGCCTCGCGCAGCCGGGTCAGCCGGGCGATCTCCGCGTCCAGCGCCGCGAGCCGCCGCTCGACCACCGGGGCGAAGGTGTCCGGCCCGAAGTCCCCGTCGGAGGCGCAGCTGCGCGGCGGGTCCTCGGCCAGCAGGTCCAGCCGGTGGGTCCGGCTGGCGAGGTCGTCCACGGTGAGGCCGAGCGCCAGCAGGGCACGGATCACCCGCACCCTGGTCACGGCCTCGGGCCCGTACTCGCGCTGGCCGGAGACGCTCCGGTCGGCGGGCGGGAGCAGTCCGCGCTGCTCGTAGAAGCGCAGCGCCCTGGGCGTGGTGCCGGCGGCCGCCGCCGCGTCGCCGATCCTCATCCGGCCCGCCATCCGTCCTCCCGGTGTCCGTCAGTCCCGCAGTTCCACGATCAGCGCGCCGAAGAGGTCGCCCTCGATCAGCCGGGACAACGCTCCGGGCGCCTGTTCGATGCCCGTCAGGACGGTGCGGGGGACGGACAGTTCACCGGCGCGCAGCCAGCCGGCGAGCCGCTCGCGCCATTCCGGCTCCAGGCCGTGGTACCGCTGACCGGCGATGCCGTGGACGGTGGCGTCGAGGACGAGCAGCCGGAAGCTGTCGACCACGGCCGGTGCGCCGGCACCGCGGCGGGCCGGGTCGAGCTGTCCGGCGAGCGCGCCGATCAGTGCGAACCGCGCGCCCGGGCGGGCGGCGTCGACGGCGGTCGTCAGCTGCTCGCCGCCGACCATGTCCAGCAGGACGTCGATGCCGTCCGGGGCCGCCTCGGCGAGCTGGTCCGCGATCGGGCGTCCGCCGCGCAGCAGTACGGCGTCGTAGCCGAGTTCCTCCGTCAGCCGCTTCGCCTTCGCGGCCGAGCCGGTGGTGCCGATCACCCGCGCGGCCCCGAGCAGCCGGGCCACCTGTCCGGCCACCGTGCCGACCGCTCCCGCCGCGCCGGTGACGAGGACGACGTCCCCCTCGCGCACCCCGGTCGCCCGGGTCAGCGCGCCGTAGGCGGCGACGGAGGGCGACAGCAGGGCGAGCGGGTCGGGGAAGCCGTCGGCGACCCGGGTGAGCGCGGCGACCTCGGCCACGGCGTGCTCCTGCCAGCCCAGCAGGTGGGTGACCAGGTCGCCGGGGCGCAGCGGCCCGTCGGCGGGCGCGGCGAGGACCTCGCCGAGCGCGGGCCCGAGGATCCGGTCCCCCGGCCGGATCGTCGGGAGCGCGGTGGAGGGCAGCTCGCCCCCGATCAGGCTGCGGAGCCCGGGGAAGACCAGGAACGCCCGGTTGCGGACGAGTACCTGCTCCGGCCCCGGCGCGGCCGAGGGGGTCTCGAAGACGGCGAAGTCGCCGGGGGTGGGGAGCCCGTCCGGAGTGGCGACGAGGCGGACCTCACGGGTGCTGGCGGGGAGTGGGGACATGGGTGAACTCCTGGGTGCGGTGGTGGTGTTGGTGGTGCCGCACGACCGCCTTCGGGCGGTCCGGCACCGGGACGCTAACCCCTGCCCCGCGCGTCAGGGGCAAGCCCGCGCCCGGATGGCGGACGTCGGCGAGACGGGCGACCGACGTCGGCGAGGCGGGCGGCCGGCACCGGCGAGGCGGGTGGGTGCGGCCCTCGGCCGAGGCTTGCGATTGTGGCGCGCATGCAACTATTGTTTCCACAGAGATTGCACCTGCAATCACTCTTGGGCCGTCTCCTGGAGTCCGACATGAGCACCAGCCTGTTCACCCCCTTCACCCTGCGGTCGCTGACCGTCCCCAACCGGGTGTGGATGCCGCCGATGTGCCAGTACAGCGCCGCGCCGGACGGCGAAGCGGCGGGCGTGCCGACGGACTGGCACTTCACCCACCTGGCCGCGCGGGCCGCCGGCGGGACCGGGCTGATCATCACCGAGGCCACCGCGGTGAGCCCCGAGGGCCGGATCTCCCCCTACGACCTCGGACTGTGGAACGACGCCCAGGCCGAGGGGTTCCGGCGGATCACCTCCTTCCTGAAGGCGCACGGCACCGTCGCGGCCGTCCAGCTCGCCCACGCGGGGCGGAAGGCGTCGACCGAGCGGACCTGGGTCGACCGGGGCCGGGCCATCGGGCCGGACGAGGCGCACGGCTGGCGGCCGGTGGCCCCCAGCGCGCTGCCGTTCGAGCCGGACCGGGTCGCGCCCGAGGAACTCACGGTGGAGCAGATCGGCGCGATCGTGCGGCAGTTCGCCGACGCCGCGCGCCGTGCCCTCGACGCCGGCTTCCAGGTCGCCGAGATCCACGGGGCGCACGGCTACCTCGTGCACGAGTTCCTCTCCCCGCACAGCAACCGGCGCACCGACGGCTACGGCGGCTCCTTCGAGGGCCGGATCCGGTTCGCCCTGGAGGTCGTCGACGCCGTCCGCGCGGTGTGGCCCGAGGACCTCCCGGTCTTCTTCCGGATCTCGGCGACCGACTGGCTCACCGAGAACCCCGAGGACGAGCGCGAGGGCTGGACCTCGGCGGACACCGTCCGGCTGGCCAAGGAACTGCACGCCCACGGCGTCGACCTGCTGGACGTCTCCACCGGCGGCCTCGTCCCGGACGCCCGGATCGAGGCCGGTCCCGGCTTCCAGGTGCCGTTCGCCGAGGCGGTCCGCACCGGGACCGACCTGCCGGTGGCGGCGGTCGGCCTGATCACCGACCCCGGGCAGGCCGAGCGGATCCTCGCCGAGGGGCGGGCCGACGCCGTCCTGCTCGGCCGCGAGCTGCTGCGCAACCCGTTCTGGGCCCGCCAGGCCGCCACCGCGCTCGGTGCCGAGGTCACCGGCCCGATGCCGTACCACCGCGCGTAGCATTCGCCACGACCACGCGCCGGACGGGCCCTGGGCGGCCCGGCCGGCGCCGCCGTGCTCAGCGGTCCTTGAACTCCGTCGGGCTCGCCGGCCACCACCGTGTCTTCCCAGGCCGGCCGGTCGGCGGCGGCCTGCTCGGGTCCGCCGTCAGCCGCGCGCAGGCGGCGAGCAGGTCCCCGTCGCGCTCGGCCTCCGGCCCGGCGTCCCGGAAGCGCTCCCAGGCCCCGGGCCGGAGCCGGTGAAGAGACCGACACCCGCCGACACTGCCGACACCCGCCGACACCCGCCGACACCGCCGGGAGGAACGCGCCGCGCACCCCGTCCGCCGATACGCTCGGCCCACTGCCGCGCTCCGTCCCGCGCGCCGCCCCGGTCCCGGGTGCGGACGCGGCCCCGGGCGTGGCCGGGACGAACGGACAGGGAGCGGCCGTGGCCGAGGAGTTCGCACTGCTGGGGGTCCCGTCCTGCGCGGGTACGCACGGCCCCGGCCAGGAGAAGGCCCCGGCGGCCCTGCGCTCCGCCGGCCTGGTGGAACGGCTGCGGGCCGCCGGGGTCACGGTGACCGACCGCGGGGACCTGCCGGTGGTTCCGTTCCGGACCGACCCCGACCGGCGCGACCGGCAGAACCTGCCGCTGGTGGTCGAAGTGGTCCGCGCGGTGGCCAAGGCCGTCGGCGGCATCCTCGACGACGGCGCGGTGCCCCTGGTCGTGGGCGGGGACTGCACCATCACGCTGGGCGTGCTGGCCGCGTACATCGCGCGTCGGCCCGGCACCGGCCTGCTGTACTTCGACGGGGACCTCGACCTGTCGGTACCGGACACCAGCCGCTCCGGGATCCTGGACACCATGGTGCTGTCGCACCTGCTCGGCGAGGGCGCGCCCGAGCTGCGGGAGGCCGGGCCGCGCACCCCGCTGCTGGGGCCCGAGGGGATCGTGGCGTTCGGCTACGACCCGGTGGAGCTGGGCGCGGCGGGGCGGGAGCGGCTGGGCCGCTACCGGCTGCGCGCCCTGCCGTGCACGGAGCTCACCGCACCCGGGGTGGACCCGGTCGTCGAGGCGCGGGCCGCCTGGCGGGCACTGGCCGCCGACCACGAGCGGTTCGTGCTGCACTTCGACGTGGACGTGATCGACTCGGTGGACTTCCCGCTGGCGAACTTCCCGCACTTCAACGAGGGCCTGCCCCTCGGCGTGGCCTTCGACTGCCTCACCGAGTTCTGCGCCGCACCGCAGCTCGCGGGGCTGGTGGTGACCGAGGTCAACCCGGACCGCGATCCGGACGGGGCGATGGTCGACGCCCTGGTCGGCGCCCTGGTCGGGGCGCTCGGCCGACGCGTCGACTGACGGGGCCCCAGCACCGACGCCCTCGGCCGGGTACGACCCGCCGACGGCTCCCCGCCCGCGCCCCTGTGGACGCTCGGCGCGCTGCGCCGGGGCAGCCTGCCGGAGAGCACCGCCGTCCCCGAGATCCGCGCCCGGGCCGGGGAGGTCGCCGGGGACATCCCCGCCGACACGGGCTGACGCCGGGTCTGGCCGAAGACCGCCCCCGCACCGTCCGGTCCCGGGACGGTGCGGGGGCGGGCCGCTACATTGGACGGAGGGCCGGGGAGGGGGCGGGCAACCGGGTTCGTTCCGGTTCCGCGGCCGTTGGGAGCACCTGTGACCTCAACCCGAGTGACCTCAACCCGAGTGACCTCGGCGACCTCACCCCGGGCAGCACACCGGCCCCGGGGGCGCCGCGCCGCCCGCCTCGCGATCGGCACCCTGGTGGCGGCCGCCACCGCCGCCGTCGCCCTGCCCGCCGCGCCCGCCCAGGCGGCCCCGGCCAAGGTCGTCTACCTCACCTTCGACGACGGGCCGAGCCCCCGGTACACCCCTCAGGTGCTGGCGCTGCTGGCCCAGTACGGGGCCCGCGCCACCTTCTTCGAGATCGGCCAGAACGTCGCCGCGTACCCCGAGGTCACCCGCCGGGTGCACGACCAGGGCCACAGCGTGCAGAACCACAGCTGGTCCCACCCCGACCTGCGCACCCTCTCCAAGTCCGCGTTCGACTCCCAGGTGACGGCCACCGACGCACGCATCCGCGAGCGGACCGGGACCACGCCGAGCTGCCTGCGGCCCCCGTACGGCGCGGTGAACACCGCCGTACGCACCGGCGCGGCGCGGCTCGGCAAGACCGTGCAGCTGTGGAGCGTCGACCCGCAGGACTGGGCCCGCCCCGGACGGGCCGCGATCGAACGCCGCGTCCTGGACCGGGTCACCCCTGGCGCCGTCGTCCTGATGCACGACGGCGGCGGCGACCGCAGCCAGACCGTGGCCGCCCTGCCCGCCGTCCTCCGCACCCTCAAGGCCCGCGGCTACACCTTCGCCCTCCTCCCCTGCCGCTGACCGCACCGCCCCCGCTGCGCCGGGGCACCGGCCCGGCGGGCGGCGCGGCACACATAGTGCGGGGCCGTCAGCCCTCGCTGCCGATGGAGCAGTTGCCGTCGGGGGCGTGGCCGAGGGGCCAGGCGACGGTGTCCAGGACGGCGCCGCGGACGGCCGGGTCGAGGTGGACGATCGGGACGGCCTTGTTGTGCGGGTTGCCGTACTGGTCGAGGCAGATCCAACCGCTGGCCCCGTCCACCCGGTTGCCGCCGTGGAGTCGGCGCCAGCTCTGGGTGACGTCGTCGAGCGAGGGCATGGCCACGGACTCGCCGACGTCCTTGCGGATCCCCGCGACGGCGGTGGTCACCGCGTCGTAGGTGATGATGATGCGGCCGTCGCGGCGGTCGGCGGGCCCGATCCGCTCGGGCTGCTTGGTGTCGTCCGCCCGCAGCAGGGCGGCGAGGTCGGCGGTCGGGCCCTTGGTGCCGCCGGGGCCGTCGGTGCTCGCCTCGCCCCAGCTGTCGGGGTGGGCGAGCGCCGTGTAGCGCACGGTGATGCCCGAACTCTTGGTGAGCGCGTCCCAGTTGTTCTCGAACTTCTGGTCGACCATCAGGGTGGAGGCGTGCGAGCCGGTGATGACCGTGTAGGGCTTGTTGCACTTCCGGTTGCCCAGCGCGACCAGGAACAGCCGCAGTTGCACCGGACGGCCGGCGAAGAACAGGGTGGACGCGGCGGAGCTGCAGATGTCGGGCACCATCTGGGCGAAGACGTTGCCGAGGTTGCCCTCCTGGGTGAAGTCCGTCGGGGACTCGAAGGTCTCCGGGGCGTTGGGCGCGCCCTTGGTGAGCTTGGCGAAGGTGGTCCGCAGGGTGGCGAGGTAGTTGTCGTTCTCCCGGGTGTCCTCGACCACGAGGGTCTCGGCCGGCTTGATGCCCGCCCCGTAGGCGGCGAGGGCGCCCGCCTGGTCGCTGTTGCTGGGGGCGATCCGGGCCAGACCGGGGTAGTGGCGCGGGTCGGCGGCACTGTTGGCGATGTCGTCGGCGGTCATCGGGCCCGCGACGACCGGGATGCCCTTCTCCGCCGTGAGGTAGTGCACGGCGGCCTCGCTGTTGGTGATGCTGATGTTGATGCCGGCGACGGCCCGCAGGTTCTCCTTGCCGTCGGCCGCGGACCGGACCAGCTGGTCCGCGACGCGCCGCCAGTCCCGGTACTCCCGGCCGGGGTTGGCGAGGACCAGGCGGACCGGCGGCTGCTTCCCGCTCTCGCGGTTGGCCCGGTACTGGGCGAGGTAGGCGCCCTGGACCTGCTCGACCATCTCGCGCCGCTCGGCCTGCTGGTCGGAGACCAGCGGGATCATCAGGGCGACGGTGACCGGGTTCTTCCCGGCCACGCTGTCGTTCTCCTCCTTGATGCGCGCGGTCACCGGCCGCAGGTCGTCGTTGAAGACGTACGAGCCGTCGGTGACGCCGACGCACTCGTTCCCGGTGGCCTTCTTCACACCGGTGGCGCACTTGGGGTTGACCACGAGGCGGTAGCCGATGTAGCCGACGGTACTGAGGACGGCGAGCGCCAGCACGATCACCAGCGCGCGGTTCAGGGGCCCTTGGGGCAGGGACAGTTTCACGGTCGGGCGTCTCCTAAGGTCGGATCACGCCTGGCGGGGCGGATCGCGTCTGGGCGGGCCGGGTCGGGGCGGATCGGGCCGGGACGGGCCGGGACGGGTCGGCTCGACTCGGAGCAGGGCCGGGCTCGAGGGTCGGGCCCCGGGGTCAGACCGGGAGGTCGGGTGCCTGGTGCCAGCGACGGAGCCGTCCGGGCCAGGTCTCGTACGCCTGGAAGAACACCGCCTGGTCGGCCGCCCCCGTGTACTGGGCGAGGGTGAGCAGTTGGAGCCGGATGCTGTCGATCAGCGCCTCGGTGGGTGCCGAGAGCGGGTGCGACTGCACCCATAGGTTGCGCACCAGGAGGTCGACCGCCTGGTGGACGGCGAGGTCACCGTGCTGGCAGGCCTGGCACTGCTCGTTCGTCCCGGCGGCGACCGGCAGGGGCTCGGGCGGGTGCGGGGCGGAGCAGATCAGGTTGACCGAGGCGAGCCAGTCGGCGGCACTCCGCTCGGCCAGCCGCTGGTGCAGGGTGCGGACGACGACTCCGGTGTCGTGCACCGCGAGCGCGTGGTGGAGGGCCTGGTCGGGCAGCCCGGCGCCGTTCGGCGTGTACCGCGCGCGCACGGTGCCGTGCAGGTGCCGCCAGGTCTGCATACCGGGCTCCCCGGCCACCTGGACGGCCAGGCGGTGGCCGAGCAGGACCCGCAGGGTGCGGTCCTGGACGAACGGGGCGTCGAGTACCTGGTGCGCGGGCGCGGACCAGTGGTTGCGTTCGAGCAGCCGCCTGGCCTCCTGGACGTCCAGCGGGCTGCGGTCGGTCCACGGGTAGTAGGCGCCGAGCAGGTCGGCGGCGCCGTCGTCGAGGGCCGGGCAGTAGAACATGAGCCGCTCACGGTCCCGCTCCCCGGGGACCAGGACCCGGAGCAGCTGCTCGTGGACCGTCCGCGCGGGCGCGTCGTGGGCCGGCAGGTCGAGCAGCCAGCGCGGCGCCGCACTGTCCCCCTGGCGGATCGCCTTCCGGGCGGCCTCCACCAGCGCGTGGGCGATCCCGGCCCGGCCCGCGCTGAGGCGGTGGACCACCCGGGCGGTGCCGGGCGGGGCGTGCTCGGTGCCGAACATCAGGGTGACCTCCTCCAGCCCGAGCCCGGCCAGCGGCAGCCGCACCGTCCAGCCGGCCGCCGTCCCGGGGCGGTCCTGCCGCCAGAACGGGCCCGCGGCGCGGCGCGTCGACGGCGCGGTGTCGTCGGCGTCGGAGCCGGAGCCGGAGCCGGAGCCGGAGCCGGACGGCTCCCCGGCCAGGACGGTGGTGATCACGCCCGGCCGCGTCCCGGCCGGTTCCTCGTGCCAGACCTGGAGCAGCGTGCGCACCACCGGCCGGCCGAGCGGGGTGTGGGCGTTGTCGAGGAGCAGCAGCGGGCGCGGCAGCCGGTTCATCCGGCGCGACCAGGTGTAGTGGCTGTCGATGTCCGCCAGGAACGCGGCCATCAGGTGGCGCTCCGCGGCCTCCCGGTCGTCCGGGTCGCCGCGGAAGCGCCGGGCCAGCTGGGACAGCTGGACGTGGTCGGTGCCCGGGCCGGCGACCTGCCGGGCGGCCCACCAGCGCAGCCCGTGCCGGTGGGCGGAGGGGCCGAGCAGTTCGGGGGTGACGAGGTCGACCAGTCGGGCGACGAGCGCGTTCTCCCCGGTGCCGGGGGCCGCCTGCCGCATCCACTGGGCCACCCGGGCGCGCCGGGCCGGCCCGTCGGGAACGCTCTCCCGGAGCAGGCTCTCCAGGCGCCCGGCGGCCGCCTCCGACTCGCCGGCGCCGACGGCCTGCCAGGAGGTCACCGCCAGCAGGCCCTGGGTGAGCCGGGGGAAGGCGATGCTCCCGCCGAAGTCCCCGGGGCGGCGGCTCAGTTCGTGGCGCAGGTGGAACAGCAGGTCCGAGGTGTGCGAGGCGTTGCGCCGGGTCGGGTCCTCGTCGTCGGCGGCCGGCGCGAGGTCGGCCCGGCCGAGGTCGGGACGGCCCAGGTCCGCCGACGCCCGGCGCAGGTGGGCCGCGTACCGCGCGTCCAGGGCCGCCAGGAGGCCGGTGCGCCCGCTGAGCCGCCCGCCGGAGCACTCGACCACCAGTGGGGTGCCGTTCGGGACGGGCAGCCGCCGCGTCCTGACACCCGGTGCCTCGCCGGTCACTTCCAGGCCGACGAGCGAAGGTACGACCGTCTCGAACACCGCCGCACGCCCGTGCAGAACCACCGCGACCCCCAGCCGTCCGGCGAGGCCGTACCTCGCCGTGCGCATGGAGGATAGGCGACCGTACCCGTCCTGTGCAGGGATACCACCAACAACGCGGTTCCGGCCGGAGCGTGGACCCGAGTGATCGTCAGCTCAGCCTGAGCGAAAGCTCGTTGGCGGGGAGCGGCGCCGCCGGCCGGCCCCGTCCCCGGTGGGGGTGCGGGGCGGCACCTCCACCGGGGACGGAGGGCGGCTCCCCCTCAGCTCCCCCGACGGACTTCCGGACCGGTCACCGGCGGCCGGTGACGAGGGCCTCGATGTCGGGGACGAGGGCCGCCGGGGTCGGCAGGGCCTCGTTCTCGGCCCGCAGGCGCGCGGCGCCCTCGCGCAGGGCCGGGTCGGCGACGAGCCGGGTCAGCAGGGCGGTGTCGACGTCGTCGGAGGTGGAGCTCAGGGCGGCTCCGGCGCCGGTCAGGGCCTCGGCCACCGCGAAGTTGTCGGCGCCCTGGGGCAGCAGGAGCTGGGGCACACCCGCCTGGAGGCCGGTGAGGGTGCTGCCGGACCCGCCGTGGTGCACCACCGCGTCACAGACCCGCAGGAGTTCCGCGAGCGGCACCCAGGGCAGCGGGCGGACGTTGTCCGGCAGGGTGCCGAGGTTGCCGAGGTCGGCGTCACCGACGGCGAGCAGGAACTCGGCGTCGACCGCGCCGGCGGACTCGACCAGCCGGGTGATCGCCGCCAGGCCGTCGATCCCGGTGATGACGGTGCCCAGGGTGACCGCGACCCTCTGCCGGTGGCCCCGCTCCAGCAGCTCGACCGGGACCACTCCCCCGCCGTTGTAAGGGAGGTAGCGCATCCGCAGGCCGCCCGGGTCGCCGCCGAGCGAGGCCGGGACGATGTTCAGCGGCGTGGTCGGCGCGGGGGCGTCCACACCGTGCTTCTCGTAGATGTCGGTGAAGTGGACGGCCAGCCGGGCGGCCAGGTCGAGGCCGGAGATGATGCCGAAGTTCTGCAGCGCCGCCGGGATGCCGAGCCGGGCCGCGACCAGTTGGGCGGAGGCCAGGCAGGAGTCGTGGACGAGCAGATCCGCACCCCAGCCCTCGGCGACCGCGAGCAGGTCCTCCACCGTGGAGCGCGAGGCGTGGGCGAAGGCGGCCGCGGCCATCTCCAGGATCTCGTCCTGGGTCATGTCCGGCTGGGCGTAGCTGACCTGGCCGCCGGAGGTCGCCTCGAAGGACTCGCGCAGGGGCCGCCCGTCGCCGATCTCGACGATCGGGAAGCCGGCCTGCCGCAGCCGGTCGAACGGGCTCGGGCTGGCGAACAGCACCTCGTGCCCGGCGGCCCGCAGGGCCTGGGCGGTCGGCACCATCGGGAAGAGGTGGCTCGGCGCGGCCGGGCCGGTGAAGAGTATGCGCACAGTGATCTCCTGATCGTTCTCGATTGGGTCGTGCCACGGATCGCGCGCGGACCGATCCGATCCCTGCGGACGTCAACTGACGAACGGTCACATGTCTTTCCACGAAGGATCGACAATCGGACGTTCGGGTGTCCGGACGGATGGCGGGGACGGGACGGCCGGGCGCACGGCGGGAGGAGTCGCCAGGGGGCCGCGAAGGGCGCGGGGCGCGGGGCGCGCCCGGAGAGGGGCGTGCTAGCTGCCCGTACGCGTCCGGACCGGGGCCTGTCTCTCCTGGAGACGTTCCGCGGCGGGCCGACGCTCGGCAGCACGGCGCTCGGCGTCGGCACGGCCCGGCAGGCCCGCGGTCTCCGGCGGCCGGGCGGCGAACGTCCTCGGCATGCTGCTTCCCCCCATGGCGGTGCCGCGTCCCGCGCGCGATCGCGCGCCGGGAGGAACGCGCCGGACACCCTGGGAGGGAATGACTGGCCGTCGGCCACGAGCCGACGGCGCCCGGACTACCGACCGGGCTGTGCTTTCGCGCGTTCCGGCGTCGATGCTACGACGAACCGGCCGTCCGCGCACGGAATTTGCGCGATGGCCGGATCAGGCCGCCGGCCGGCGGAGCACGGCGGCGGCGGTCTCCAGGAAGTCCGCGACCGGCCCCGGCCCGTGGCCCTCCGGTGCCACCAGGCAGGTCCCGACCGGCGGGTGGTCGGTGACCGGCAGCTGGACGAGGCCCGGACGGGCGTACGAGCGCATGACGCTCAGCGGCACCAGGGCGACGCCCTGGCCGGAGGCGATCAGCTCGAACTTCTCCTCCAGCGAGGCCGTCCGCCGGTTGCGGTGGTCGAGGACCGGCTCGCCGTCGAGGTCCGCCAGCACCAGCGTGCGGCGACCTGCCAGCGGATGGCCCGCCGGCAGGCAGGCCACCTTGGTCTCGTGGCCGACCGGGACGGTGTGCAGCCCCGAGTCGTCGAACGGGTGCCGCAGGAAGCCGACGTGCGCCCGGCCGTCCCGCAGCGGCGCGTCCCGCTCGGACCAGGGCAGCGGGAGGACGTCGACCACGACCTCCGGGTGGTTCGCGGTGAAGGCCCGGATCGCCTCCGCGACGTGCAGGCCCGCCGAGAAGGCCACCACGAGCCGCCGTTCCGGGCGGCCCGCCTCCCGTACCCGGCGCACGGCGCCCCGCACCGTCGCGGTGATCCCGTGCGCCTCCTCGTACAGCCGCTCCCCCGCGGGGGTCAGCTCGACGCTACGGGTGGTCCGGGTGAACAGCGGGCAGCCCAGCTCCTGTTCGAGGGCGCGGATCTGACGGCTGAGCACGGGCTGCGCGATGAACAGCGCCGCGGCCGCCCGGCCGAAGTGGCGGTGCTCGGCCACCGCGACGAAGTAGCGGAGCTTGCGCAGATCCAGATCCATGCCCGCACGGTATCAATGCGCCCGAAAGGGTATTGGACGCCCGGTTGGCGGTGCTCGGAGACTCGTGACATCAGGACCTCCGTGAACGGACCCCTTGTGAACAGGACCCTTGTGGACAACACCCCCGTGAACGACGCCCTCGTGAACGACGCCCGCAGGAGCGACGCCCCCAGGAGGGACACCCGCAGGACCGCCCTCGTCGTCGGCGCCTCCCGGACCCTCGGCCTCGGGATCGCCGCCGAGTACCTCCGCCGGGGCTGGGACGTCATCGGCACGGTGCGCGGCGACCGGCCGACGGCTCTGCACGCCCTGCTGGACTCCTCCGGCGGCCGGCTGACCGTCGAGTCGCTGGAGATGACCGATCCGGCCGCGATCGCGGCGCTCCGCGACCGGCTGGCCGGGCACACCCTCGACCTCCTCTTCGTCAACGCCGCGATCACCCGCGGTGACCTGCCGATCGGCGAGGTGCCGACGGAGATGTTCACCGAGGTCATGCTCACCAACGCGCTCGGCCCGCTGCGCGTCGTCGAGACCCTCCGCCCGCTGGTCACGCCGACCGGCACCATCGGCGTGATGTCCTCCGACCAGGGCAGCATCTCGCTCAACACCGAGGGCGGGCAGGACCTCTACCGGGCCAGCAAGTCCGCCCTCAACCAGCTGATGCGCTGCCAGGCCGCACGGCACGCCGGGGACGGCCGGACCCTGTTGCTGCTGGACCCGGGCTGGGTGCGCACCGGACTCGGAGGCCCGGACGCCGAGTTGAGCGTGGCGGAGAGCGTGCCGGGCGTGGTGGACACGGTCGAACGCCACCACGGCGCGGGCGGCCTCCACTTCGTCGACCACCTGGGCCGGGTGGTGCCCTGGTAGGTCCGCCCGATCGCCCGGCCCGCTCCCTCTCCCGCCCCCGAGGGGCCCGGTCGTCTATCCTCTACGTCAGGTGTCGGGCAGGGGGCCCGGGTTGTCCTTGGGGGTATGAAGTGGTCACCGGTCGTGTGGTGCGTTACGACAGCGTGCGGGGTTACGGGTTCATCGCTCCGGACCACGGCGGTGAGGATGTCTTCCTGCACGTCAATGACATGTTGATGCCGGAGTCCCTGGTGCATTCGGGCCTGGTGGTCGAGTTCGAGATGGAGGAGGGCGACCGCGGGCTCAAGGCCTCGTCGGTGCGGCTCCCCAAGGGCGCGCTCGCGCGTCCGGCCGGGACGGCCGGTCCGGTCTCGCTCGTCCCGCGGTCCGCGGCCGACAACGACGACGCGGAGTGCGACGTGCTCACCTCCGCCGAGTTCGTGGTGGAGGTGACCGAGCTGCTGTTGGCGCACGCGCCGTCACTGACCGGCGAGCAGGTGCTCAAGGTGCGCGAGGCGATGCTCCGGTGCGCCAAGGGCCACGGCTGGACCGAGGGCTGAGCGGCGCACCCGCGCCCCGGGGCCGTCGGTCGGCCCCGGGGCGCGGGTCCTGCTTCCGGGCAGGAGAGCGCGTCGGCTCAGTGGACGCGCCGGTCCGGACGAGCGCGTCGGCTCAGAAGAGCACGTCGGTGCAGGAGTAGAACGCGTTCGACGTGTCCGCGACGTCCCAGACCGCGACGACCACGTGGTGCCCGGTGCGGCCCGTGGGGAGGGTCCCGGTGTGGGTGGTCGTGGCGGCGGGCTGACGGCCGCTGTAGGGGACCGTCAGGAACGGCGTGAGGTCCAGGCTCGCCCGGGTGATCTTCTGGGTCGCGTCGTAGCCGGGCTTGGTCAGGAAGTACCGGAAGTTCGTGGTCGAGTGCCGGGCCTCGATCTCCCAGGTGAAGGTCTGCTGGGCGCCGGCCGTCACCTTGGTGGTCGGCCAGGCGCCGTTGCGCGGGTTGTCGAGCGGGGCCCAACGGGCGTCCGCCCCCGCGCAGATGGTGCCGTCCGCGGGGCCGCGGGTCGGGAAGCCCTTCGGGCCCTCGACGCTCTGCGGCTCCCACTGGATGTCGCCGCAGTTCTTGACGACACCCGCACCGCACAGGGCCGAGCGGCTCGGCGGCAGGTTGATGAATCCGTGCGAACTGGCCGGGACGGCCATCGCGAGCGGGACGGCGACGGCCGCGAGGGCCGCGCCGACGGCAAGGCGTTTGCGCATGATGCTCCTCCGTGGGGGGATGGAGAGTGCGCCCGGCCCAGGACGCGCGCGTGGGGGTGCGCCGACCAAGAGGATCTTGGCATGCCTGCGCCAGGTGAATGCCCATACCGTAGGCAGCGCGCGGCCTCTCGTCAATGGTCTGGACCACTTGGACGACGCACGATCAATCCCCTTGCACGACAAGCTCGTTGGCGTCCGAAAGACGGTGCAGAGCAAGCCAGTCGGCGATCGCGCGGCCGATGGCCTCCGGGCGGTCCTCGGGGGCGTGGTGCCCGGCCGGGCCGCAGTGCTCGACGGTGAGCGCGACGACGTGCTCACGCGCCCAGGCGACCACGGCCTCCCCGACCAGCAGGGTCGGCGAGGAGTCGAAGGTCAGCAGCAGCTTCGGCACCTCCGGGCTGCCGGCCAGCCAGCCGCCGTACGCCTCCATCCGGGCGACCACCTCGGGCGGGTCGCCGTCGATCGGCGTCATCCGGGACCAGGCCAGCATCGGGCGGCGACTCTCCGGCGTCGGGAACGGCTCTCGGTAGGGCCGGACCTCACTCTCGTCCAGCGGGTGGAGCACCCCGCCCTTGAAGGCCGTCTCGATGAAGATGTTCTGCTCCAGCACGAGCTTCTCGCCGACGCCGGGCGTACGGAACGCCTCGGCGCGCGCCCGGGCCGGCGGTGGCAACTCCTCGGCGGCCAGCGGCTTGAGGAAGGTCTCCAGCAGGACGACCCCGGCCACCTTGTCCGGATACCGGGCCGCCCGGTCGAGGGCCAGGGCGCCGCCCCAGTCGTGGCCCACCAGGACGACCCGGTCGAGGCCCAACGCCTCGAACCAGGCGTCCAGGTAGCGGGCCTGGTCGTCGAAGCCGTAGTCGATGGCCGGCTTGCCGGAGGCGCCCATGCCGATCAGGTCGGGCGCGAGCACCCGGGACCGGCCGGCCAGGTGCGGGACGACCTTGCGCCACAGGTGGGAGGAGGTGGGGTTGCCGTGCAGGAGCACCACGGGCGGTCTGCCCGTCCCGGCCCGGGCGTCGGCCCCGGTGGGGGTGTCGGCCCCGGCGCGGGTGTCGGCTTCGGCGCCGGTGTCCAGGTAGGCCAGATGGGAGTCGATCACGGGGACGGTGAGCATCGAAACGGTTCCTCTCGTGGCGCCGGACGCGGGCGGGACAGGCGAATCCCTCAAGCGAATCCGTTAGTCCGACTAACGATGTGATGTCGATGACCGTATATCGTTAGAGTGACTAACGCAACGGCTACACTGCCTGGCGTGAACAACGACGAGACGCCCCGCGGGCCTGCGGGCGCCATGACCGACCACACGGCCCCGGCCCGCGTCCGCGGCCTGCCGAGCCGACTGCTGGCCGTCAACGCCCTGCACGCCGACCGCCTGGTGAACGACGGCCTGGCGGCGGAGGGCGCCCGCAAGTGGCACTTCGCCGCGCTCACCGCGCTCACCGACGGCGGCCCGGCCAGCCAGTCGGACCTCAGCCGGCGCACCGGCATCTACCGCAGCGACATGGTCGCGGTCGTCAACGAACTCGCCGGACGCGGCCTGGTCGAGCGCACGTCCGACCCGGCCGACCGCCGGCGCAACGTCATCACGGTGACCGCCGAGGGGCGCGCCCACCTCCGGCGGCTCGACACCGTCGTCGACGCGGCCCAGGACGCCCTGCTCGCCCCCCTCGACGCCGACGACCGCGCCCGCCTGACCGATCTGCTGACCCGCCTGCTGGACCACCACGAGCACACCAGCGTTACCGCGACCGGCGACGAACCGGCCCCGGACGTCGCCGACGGCTGACCGAAGCGGGAACCCCCGGCCCGCTCGACGGACGGACGGGGCCGGCGGACAGGGCCGACGGTCAGGACCGGCGGTCAGGACCGGCGGTCAACGGCGGGGCGGACGGTCAGCGGCGGATCGTCGGGACGGACTCGCCGTAGGCGCGCAGACGGTGGAGGGCGTGGAGCCAGCGCAGTTCGGTGCCGCAGGCGCGCAGGGCCGTGCCGAGTGCGTGGCGCATCGCGGCGTCGACCGCCGCGCGAGCGGTGGCGGCGCCGGGAGCCTCCGGGCGGTCGCTGTCGGCCAGGTCGGCGAGTCGGCGGGACGGGTTCCAGCCGATGTCCGCCGCACCGTCCGCGCTTGGGTCCGCACCCGGCTCCTCGCCCGGGCCGTCGGCCGGTGGGCACGGTGCCAGGGTGATGCCGGTGCCGCCGAGGTGGGCGGCGAGCGGCAGGCCGGCGAGCGCGGCGCTGCGCCGGAGCGCGTCCAGCAGGGCGGCGGGGACGCCGAGTTCGGCCGGAGTCGGCCCGGCGGGCCGGGCGGCGAGGGCCCCGGGCGGGACGCGCAGCCCGGCGGCCGGGAGGGCCGGCGGGCCGACCCGCAACTCCCGGCCGGAGCCGTCCCGAGTGGCCTCCAGGCCGAACGCCGGTAGGAACTCGGCGAGCGCGTTCACCATGGCCGTCCCGACCACCTCGCGCGCCGGACCGGCCGGCTGCCCGGGTCCGGCCATCGCGGCGGCGCCGGTCAGCCGGGGGGACGGCAGCCAGTCGAGGGCCGCCGCGCCCGCGCACCGGTCGGCGTCGTCCGAGGGCCGCGCCGGGCGGATCCGCACACCGGGCCCCTCCTCGCCGAAGGCGACCGGGAGCCCGGAGAGCAGTACCGCGTCGGTCAGGCGGTCGGCCAGGTCGGGATCGACCCGCCCCGGCAGCGGAGGAGTCAACGGTCCTGGCCCTTCGGTCGATTGGTTCGGCGCGTTGTCGAACTCCTGTTCCCCGTCTGCCCGGTGCCCAAACACCGCGCTCCACGGCGGTCCCGGACCCGGGCGGGGCCTCACCGCGAGCGCCGGTGCCGCTCGGGGTCCCGATGGTGTCGTCACCGTCGTCACAGTCGCAGTCGCAGTCGTCACCGTCACCGCCGGGGCCGGACGGACACCGGATGAACGCCGGACGACACCGGATGAACGCCGGGCGACACCGGACCGGCACCGGACCGGGCGGGCTCGGTGGGGGCCGTACTCGCGCGCACACGCAGTAATGGGTAGTGGCCCCCATTGATCCCCGTACCGTTCCGGGAGTCCGCTGGGTATCGGCCCGGTGGCCGCCGGGCGTCGCCCCGGCCCCGCCCTTCCCCCACCCGCCGCCCGGTGCCGTCCTCCCCCACACGCACAGTGACCAGAGTCAGGTGAACGGCATGCACGACCTCCACCGACCGGCACGTCCGACGATGCGGCGGGCCGCGATGTACCTGCGGTGCCGCCCCTACGACGCGCGGGAGGCCGACTACATGCGGACCGCCATGGAGCAGCTGGCCGACCGGTTCGGTCTGCCGATGCCGGACGTGTACACCGACCACGGGCTCAACGCCCACGGGCCGCTGCCGGCGCTGGAGAACCTGCTGTTGGCGGCCGAGCGCCGCTGGGTGGACGCGGTGCTGGTCCCGGGGCCGTTCGTGTTCGCGCTCGACGACCGGGCGGCCGCGGAGACGGTCCGGCGGTTCGCCCGGGCGGGCTGCGAGGTGATCGAGGCGCCGGGGCGGGTCGTCCGGCCCGCCGGCGTGCCGCGGCTGTCGGCCGTCCCCGGCTTCGGCCCGGGCCGTCCGCGCCGTCCCGCCCCGGGCGAGGGCCCGGCCGCGTACCAGGCGGTCTGAGCGGGGCCGCAGGCCGCCGCCCGGCGCGGGGCACCGGCCGCCCCGCCCGGCGCCGCCCCGCCCGACGCCGCTTTTCCGGACGCGGGCATCATAGGGGTATGCCCGCTCAGACTGGATCCACCCCGTGCCGGGGTGCCGACGGCCGCGCCGGGCGCGGCCGGGCACGGCGCCGATGAACCGGCCGTCGCCGCCGACCGCCCCGGAGGGGGCAGCTCCGGGGGCCGTCTTCGTGGGCCGGGTCGGTGAACTCGCCCGGCTGACCGACGCGCTCGCCAGGCCCCCGGTCGTCCTGCTCGTCGAGGGCGAGGCGGGCAGCGGCAAGTCGCGGCTGGTCGCCGAGGCCGTCCGGGCCCTGCACGCGAGGCCGGGCAGCGGGACGGCCGCGCGCGGGACCGCCCAGGACGGGACGCCTACGGCGCCCGGCGGCGCCCTCCCCCGCCGGCCGGTGCTGCTCGGCCGGTGCCACCCGCTGCGTGAGCCGGAGCCGTTCGGCCCGGTCGTGGACGCCCTGCGGGACGCCGCCGCCCTGCTGCCCCCGCCCGGCGAGCTGCCGCCCAGCACCGGGGCGCTGCGGCTGGTGCTGCCCGACCTCGCCGCCCAGCTGCCGGCCGCGCCGCCGGACGGCGGGACGCTCCTGTCCGCGCGCCGACTGCTCGCCCAGGGGGTGCGGGCGCTGCTCACGGCGCTCGACGCCCCGGTGCTGGTGGTGGAGGACCTCCAGTGGGCCGACGACGCGACCCTCGACCTGCTGGTCCGGCTGGCCCGTGACCTGCCGCCGCGGCTCGCACTGGTGGTCACCTACCGTCCCGAGGACCTGCCGCCCGGCACCCCGGCGCCCGGGGCGGCCTTCCGCCCCGCGCCCGCCAGGACCGGTGGGCACGGGACCGGCGGGCACGGGACCGGCGAGGGGCCCGGGGCGGTCGGTGCGCCGGTCCGGCTGGAGCGGCTGGCGCCCTTGGACGAGCGCGAGGTCGCGGAGCTGGCCCGGTCCGTGCTGGGCCCGGCGGCGACCCCCGAACTCGCGCGGGTCCTGCACGAACGCAGCCAGGGCCTGCCGCTGGCCGTCGAGGAGGACCTGCGGGCCCTGGCCGAACGCGCAGCCGCCTCCCCGGACCGTCCGTCCAACGACCGTCCGTCCAACGAGCGGACCGGCGGGACCGGTGGCCGCGCCGCCACCGGCGACCTGGCGGCCGTCCTGGCCGGCACCGAGGTCCCGCGCGGACTGCGCGACGCGGTGACCGAGCGGCTCGCCCGCCTGGGCGGCGACGGCGCGGCCGTCGTGGCGGCGGCCGCCGTCGTCGGGGTGCCCGCCGACGAGGAGCTGCTGACCGCCGTCGCCGGGCTGGACGCCGGGGCCGGGGCCGACGGCCTGACCGAGGCGCTGCACGCGGGCGTCCTGCGGGAGACCGCGCCGGACCGCTACGCCTTCCGCTCCCCGTCGGCCCGGCAGGTCGCCCACGGGCGGGTCGCCGGGCCCCGGCGCCGGGTCCTGCACCAGCGGGCCGTGGCCGCGCTGGGGACGAGGGAGCCCCGGCCGCTCGCCCGGATCGCCGAGCACACCCTGGCCATGGGCGACCGCCCGGCCTGGCAGGACCTCGCCCAGGCCGCCGCCGACCAGGCCGCCGCCCTCGGCGACCCGGGCGGTGCCCGGCGGATGCTGCGCGGCCTGCTCGACGAGCCCGACCTCGACCCGCGCCGCCGGGGCCGGGCGGCCCTGGCGCTGGCCCGGCTCGCGGCCGACGACGTCGATCCGGCGGCCAGCGTGCAGGTGCTGAGCGGCATGGTCGCCGATCCCCGGCTGCCGGTCGCCGACCGGGGCGAGATCCGGCTCGCGCTCGGCTTCCTGATGGCGGTGCACAGCGGCAACAGGGCCGGCTTCGACCGGATCCGGGAGTCCCTGGAGGAGTTGGAGGAGCGCCCGGTGCGGGCGGCCCGGGCGATGGTGGCGATCGCCATGGACGAGCGCGACGGCGCCGGCCGCCGGTCCGGGGAGTGGCTCGCGCGGGCGGAGGGCCTGCTGGCGGCCAACCCGGACGAGGACGTGGCCGCCGCGGTGCGGGCCACCTCGCTCACCTTCCAGGCCCGGGACGGCGATCCGGCGGTCTGGGACCGGCTGGACGAGCTGCCGCGCGACTCCGAACGCCCCGAGGTGATGCGGCAGACCACCCGGGCGCTGTACAACGCGGGCGAGATCGCGATCGAGCTGGGCTACGACCGCCGGTCCGCGAACCTGCTGGAGGAGAGCCGCCGGCTGGCCCGGCTGACGGGCATTCCGTACCTGGAGTGCTACAGCCGGCTGGCACTGATCCGGCTCGACATGCTGGCCGGGCGCTGGGACGTGGTGGAGCCCCGGTTCGCCCGGCTGGGCGCGGAGTTCGACGACCTGGCGATGGCCGGTGCCGAGCGCTCGCTGCTGTTCGGGCGGCTCTCGGCGGGGCGGGGCCGGCTGGCGCTGGCCCGGGAGGAGTTCGAGATCGCCGCCCGCTTCGGCCAGCGGGAGTCGCAGGTGACCGTGGCGCTGCGGGCTGCCGCCGGGCTCGGCGGCCTGCAACTGCTGGAGGGCGACACCGCCGGGGCCGCCGGCACGGTGGGGCCGGCGCTGGCCACGGCCCGGCAGGCCGACGCCTGGGCGCGCACCGCCGAGCTGCTGCCGGTCGCCGTCGAGGCCCTGCTGGCGACGGGCGGGCGGGCCGAGGCCGGGGAGGTCACCGAGGAGGCCACGGAGTCGCTCACCGACCGGGACGCGCCGGCGGTGACGGCGGCGCTGCACCTCGCCCGGGGTCTGCTGCTGGACGCGGACGGCGATCCGGAGGCGGCGGAGGCGTTCACCCGGGCCAGGGACCACTGGCAGGACATCGGGCGACCGTACGAGGCGGCGCGGGCCGACGAGCGGATCGCCGCCGTGCTGGCCGCGCGCGACCGGGCGCGGGCGGCGGAGCGGATGGCCGCCGCCGAGCGGGTCTACCTGGAGCTGGGGGCCACTACGGACACCGCCCGCTGCCGGAAACTGCGCCGGGACCTCGATCTCGGCGGGATCGGCTCGCCGGGCCGCCGCGGCTACGGCAAGCGGCTGTCGCCGCGCGAACGGCAGGTGGCGGAGCTGCTCGCGCAGGGGACGGGCAACCAGGACATCGCCCAGGCCCTCTTCCTGTCGCCGCGCACGGTGGAGCATCATGTGGCGAACGTGCTGGCCAAGTTGGGCACCGGCCGGGCCGGGACGGCGCAGGCGCTGGCCCGGGCGGACGCCGAGGACGCGGCGGGCGCGGGCGGCGGGTGACCGGGGCCGCGGTGCGTAGGGTCGCGGTGCGTAGGGTCGCGGCGTGCGCGGGGGTGCGCGGGGGTGCGCGGTCGCGGTGCGCGGGGTCGGTCGGGACCGGGCGCGGCGGGCCCTCGCGGGTGCCGCGCACGTCCGCGTGGGTGCCCCGCGGCGGGTGCCCCCAGCGTTCCCGCCGGCCGATAGGTAGTCGCCCGCATTGATCCGGCCGGTCCGGGCCGGTTCCCTGGTGGTCATTGGCGAGCGAGCGGGGCAGCCGCTCCCCGACCAGGAGGGATCCCGAGTGATGAGTGCACGTCACCACGCGCTGAGCGCGACCGCCGGACCGGCGACGGACGGACCGGCCGAGGCCGGGGCCACGGTCCGGCTCTCCCCCTCCCCCCGCAAGGCCGGGCACCACCCGGTGGCACTGGTCCGTCTGGCCCGGCTCAGCCGGTCCGGTCCCGGGCCCCACTGGGCGCACTGAGCGCCGGCCGGGACCGTGTGGGCGGTTCCCGGTCGGGAATCCGGGGGGAGCGGGCGCCGGGACGGCCGGGAACGGCCCGGAACGGCTGACGCACCAGAAAAAAGGGCCCTGCCTGGCCGACCAGGCAGGGCCCTTCGCCGTGCGGACGTGTCTGCGGGGATCAGCAGGACGCCGCGACGGAGAGGGTGACGGCGGCCGGCGGCCACCCCCACTCGGTGGTTTCGAGGGTGGCCTCGGCGGTGGAGCCGCAGGGCAGGACACCGGAGATCATGCCCACCGGAGTGGCGGACCAGCTGACGTTGACCGTCGGCGTGATGGTGCCGATCTCCGCCCCGCCGACGACCTTGGCGGTGAGGCGGAACGGGACCGGGCGCGGGGTCCAGGTGACGCTGGTCGGCGTGGTCCGGCCGTGGAAGGTCACCTGGTCGCCGCTGACGATGGCGCAGATCTCGTTGACCACCACGCCCCGGTAGCTGGTCGCGCAGGTCCCCGGGACGCTCGGGGCGGCGGAGGCGGAGGCGAGCGCGGCGCCGGGGAGCGCACCGGCGAGGGTCAGAGCGGCGCTGGTGGCGAGGATGGCGAGAGGCCGATTCATCGAACTTTTCCCGTTCATGGGTAGGGGTGGCAGAGTGAAGCCATGTGACATTTCATGCTTCACACCTCAGATACTGCCATGGATTCAAGCGGAAGATTGCCGTCCAGCCTTATCTTTGAAGCCATTTACTGGTTTCGGCCTTTCAATGACTCAATTGCATCGGTCCGGACGGTCGGTCGGCCGCTCCACCGGGCGGGCGTCCGACCGGTCCTCCGGTCAGCCGCCGGCGCGCGGCTCCAGCCGGAGCCCGAAGGCCGCCGTACCGGGATCCAGAGCGGTCACCCCGCCGTCGACCGTGAGCACCGCGCCGTTCACATAACCGGCGGCCGGGGAGAGCAGCCAGCCGATCGCGGCGGCCACCTCCTCCGGCTCTCCCGGCCGGCCCGCCGGGGTCAGCGCCGTCGCCTCGCGGTAGGCCTCGTCGACGCCGCCGGCCAGCTCGGCCTCCTCCGCGAAGCGCGCCATCCTGCGGTCCGCCATCTCGGTGCGCACCCAGCTCGGGCAGACGGTGTTGGCCCGCAGGCCGAGCCGGCCGTAGTCGACGGTCAGCGAGCGGCACAGCTGGAGCAGCGCGGCCTTCGAGGTCGCGTAGGCGGCACTGCCGGCGCCGTTACGCAGCGCCGAGACGGAGGCCACCGCCACCACGGCGCCGCGCGCGGCCAGGAGGTGCGGCAGCGCCTCGCGCAGCAGGAGGAACGGGCCGGTGAGATTGGTCCGCATCACCAGCTCCCAGTCCTCCAGCGTCACCTCGCCCACCGAGCCGCCCCGGCCCACCCCGGCGTTGAGCACCAGCCCGTCGATCCGGCCGTAGGCGGCGACGGCTGCCGCGACCAGCCCGCGGACGCCTTCCGGCTCGGTGGTGTCGGAGACGTGCGCGAGCGCCCCCGTCTCCCTGGCGACCAGCTCCAGCGGCTCACGCCGACGGCCGGACACCACCACGTGGTGGCCCTCGGCCCGCAGCAGCCGCGCGGTGGCGGCGCCGATGCTGCTTCCTCCGCCGGTGACGACGACTACACGCTGGTCCGACATTCCTGTGACCTCCGGGATCGATGTTTCGTGGACCGTCGATCCTAGGCCGTCGGCCCGACAGGCCGTCAGGGCCGGTCCGGCGGTCCCGGGTCCGTCCGTGGGGCCCGTCGGGCCGGTCCCCGGGAGCCGGGCGTTGTCGGCGGCAGACCGTTGTCGGAGGCGGGCCGTAGATTCGGCGCGACCGAGCACCAGTCGAGCGATTCGCGGACAGGACACCGAGCCCGATGAACCCCGTGACCCCGATCCCCCCGACCGCAGAGCACGGCATCGCGCTGACCGAGCGGGTGATCGCCTCCGTCCGGGCGGACCCGCACCGGCCGATCCTGGCCTACGGCCCGTGGGCCGGGCCGTGGCTGACCGGCGAGCCCCGGCCGCTGCCGGCCGGACCGCCGGCCGGGGCGGTCTTCCCCAGCGGCCGGCCGCTGCCGCCGAGCCTGCGGCGCTGGCTGGCCTTCGACACCGGGCTGCTGCGCCGGTTCGGCTGGCTCGACGAGGACGACCGCTTCACGCCCCGGTCGTTGGGCGAGCTGGCGCGGGACGAGTTCGGCGAGGTCTGGGGCTCCTGCTTCGACGGCGTCTCGGACCGCTTCGACGAGTGCTTCCTACTCCCGGGCGGTTCCGACTCGCGCCGGGTCCTGGCGACCGGCCCGGGCGACGCGCACGGCGAGTACCCGGTGCTGGCCCTCGACGTGGACGACATCCCGTGCGTCGAGCTGATGTACCCGGGCCTGGACGTCTATCTCGCCGACACCTGCGGCCTGCTGACCGTCGAGGGCGACGGCTACTCCGCCCTGGCCCGGAACCCCGTGTACGCCGGCCGGATGCTCACCCACGCGCACCAGGTGTTCGGCGGGGAGTTCGCCGAGGAGTGCTTCCCCGACCTCTGAGCAAAACCGGTGCGGAGACCGGCACGGGCGCACCGGCACGCGTGGAGCGGTAAGGGCGCTCCGGAGCGCCCACGCGCCCCCGTCACCCGCTCCGCGCCGGTCCCGCCGCCGCTACCGCTACCGGCCCGGGGGTCCGTGACAGACTGGCCCGCCATGGAGAGCGAGACGGGCGGGGCCGCCCCGGAGCCGCCGCTGCTTGTGGTGGACGGCGCCAACGTGGTGGGTTCGGTACCCGACGGCTGGTGGCGGGACCGGCGCGGTGCGGCCGAGCGGCTGCGGGACACGCTCGCGCCCGTCGCCGGCCACGGGGTCCCGGGCGAGCGGGCCGACGTCCCGCCCTGGGCCCGGACCGGCCCGCTGGAGGTGCTCCTCGTCGTCGAGGGCGCGGCCCGGGGAGTCACGGCCGCACCCGGGGTGCGCGTCGAGGCCGCCACCGGGAGCGGCGACGACCTGATCGTCGCGCTCGTCTCGGCGGCCCTCGCCGCCCGCCCCGGACGGAACTGCCTGGTCGTCACGGCGGACCGGGGCCTGCGCGCCCGGGTCACCGCACTCGGCGCCGCCGTGACCGGCCCCCGCGCGGTGCGCCCCGCCTGACCCCCGCACAGCCGCTCACGTTTCCCGTCACCCGGGCAGCGGGAGCTCGACGGCTCATCATTTCGGTGGACGCGGTCCGGCCCGGGCTGACGCCCCGGCCGCCGCCGCCCACCGCCCGGATCCACGCCCTAGCACGAAGTGGCCCTTCCGAGGGGCAAGTTCACCCGGAGACCGCTCGCATTGGCGAACCGGCGGCGTGCGCCGGTTCGGGGCGCGCGGAGCGCGGTAAACCTGGTGCCACCACCGGCGCTCACCCGCCGTCCCCGGGCGCCGCACCGCGGAGACCCACCGTGTCGCGCACCACCCGCGCGCCACCACCCACCGCACCGCTCCGCTCCGAACCCTCAGGCCCACCGGCCGCCCGCCCGTTCCCCCACTCTTCCGATCGTTTGAGGATGCTGAATGCTTGGTGCTGGTTCGTCACCCGGACGCCGGCGCTCCGCCCCCGTGCTCGTCTGGCTCCTGCCCACCGTCGTGACGGCCGCCGTCGCCGCCGTCACCGTGGCCACGGCCTCCCCCGACTCGCGCCTCCCCGTCGCCGTCTGCGCGGCGGTGGGCGCCCTGGCCGTGGTCCTGGTCGCCGCCGAGGCAGCCCGGCGGGGCCGGGCGACGGAGGAACTCCGCGCGCGGGCCGTCCAGCGCGAGGGTGAACTGATCCGCCGGCTCACCCGGCAGGAGACCGAGTACATCCGGCTGGCCAAGTCCGTCCTGCCCGCCGCCATGACCCGGCTCACCCACGGCGAGGGCCTGGAAGACCTGGTCAACGCGTACACCCTCCAGGACGTCACGGTCGGCGCGGAGTTCCGGACCGCGCAGCAGACCCTGCTGCGCGCCGTACTGGAGACCGTCGAGAAGGAGGAGGCGCTGCGCGAGTCGGCCCGGCGCTCCTTCGTCAACATCGCCCGCCGTGTGCAGGCGATCGTCCACCGGCAGGCCGCCGAGCTGCGCATCATGGAGCACCGGCACGGCAACGACCCCGCGGTCTTCGACGACCTGCTGCTGGTCGACCACGGCAACGCCCTCATCGGCCGCCTGGCCGACAGCATCGCCGTCCTCGGCGGCGCGCGGCCGGGCCGTCAGTGGAACCGGGCCGTGCCGCTGTACAGCGTGCTGCGCGGCGGCATGTCGCGGATCCTCGACTTCCAGCGGGTCGAGCTGCACCCGGTCTCCGACGTGGCAGTGGTCGGCCCGGCGGTCGAGCCGCTCATCCACGCGGTGGCCGAACTCCTCGACAACGCCACCCGCTACTCGCCCCCGCACACCAGCGTGCACCTGACCGCGGTCGAGGTGCAGACCGGCATCGCGATCGAGATCGAGGACGGCGGGCTCAGCCTCAGCGAGGAGGGCCGGGCCCGCGCCGAGCGGATGCTGCTGGAGGCGCAGGCCGGCATCGACCTCAACGAGCTCGGTGAGACCCCCCGGCTCGGCCTCGCCGTCGTCGGCCGGCTCTCCCGGGCGTACGGCTTCCAGGTCTCGCTGCGTCCCTCGGCCTACGGCGGGGTGCGGGCGGTGCTGGTCGTGCCGCAGGAGCTGATCACCACCGCGCCCGCGACCGGGCGCGCCCACGGCATCGGTGTCACCGGCTCGTCCGGTCCGGAGCCGGTGGACGACCGCCGCCCGCACACCTCGCCACCGCCGCGGCGGCCGCTCTCCGGCTCGCTGCCGGGGCCGCTCAGCGGTGGGGGGGACGTGCCGGTGGTGACCGAGCGCACCCCCACCGGTCTGCCCCGCCGGCGCCGGCACGCCGCGCCGACCACCCGGATCGGCGTCGCCCAGACGACCCGCACCACCACCGCCCGCTCCGGCGGCACGACCGGTCGGGCGTCCGCGGGCGGTGCGGCGGGCTCCAGCGGTGCGGCCGGACCCAGTCCCGCACCGGGCCCCAACGGCGCACCGGCCGCGAACGGCGCATTGGCCGCGAAAGGCCCGGCGGGTGTGAACGGCTCGGCGGGTCCGACCGGCCGGGGCGACGGGTTCGGCGGCCCACCGGAGCGGACCGGTGCCGATCCCTCCACCCCGGCGGGGCCGGTGCAGCCGGGCCTCTGGCTGGCCGCCTTCACCGAGGGGGTCAACGGCACCGGCGCGGCCGACCACGACAACGGGGACTCGACGGGGAGGGACGAACGGTGATTCAGCCACGGACCAACATGGACTGGCTGCTCAAGCAGCTGGCGGACGAAGTCCCGCACGTCCGCAACGTCATCGTGCTCTCCGCGGACGGCCTGCGGATGGCCCAGCACGGCACCGAGACCGACACCGCCGACCGGCTCGCCGCCGCCTGCGCCGGCCTGCAGAGCCTGGCGGCGGCCGTGGGCCACGAGTTCCCGCACGGGGACGGCCGGATGCGGCTGGTGGTGATCGAGATGGGCGGCGGCTTCTTCTACCTGATGGCGGCCGGCGCCCGGGCCTTCCTCGCGGTGCTGGCCGACGAGGGCGTGGACGCCGGGCTGATGGGCCAGCGGATGCGCGATCTGGTCGCCCGGATCGGCGAACACCTCAGTACGCCTCCCCGAAGGGGCGAGCCCGTCGCATGAGCACAGCCGGCCGGGACTGGGGCGAGGAAGCCCCGGAACGCTTCTACGTGATCACGCGCGGCCACACCCAACCGGCCGGACGGGCCGCGTTGGACCTGGTCACGCTGATCGTCTCCCGTGCGGAGCCCACGCCCTCGATGCCGCCCGAGCACGCGGCGATCCTGCACCTGTGCGGATCGCCGCTCTCGGTGGCCGAGATCTCCGCCTATCTGCGGCTGCCGGTCAGCGCGGTCACCGTGCTGCTGGCCGACCTCGTGGCCGAGGAGCGGGTCGAGGCGCGCGCCTCCGTCCCGGCCGCGCTACTCCCCGACCGTGCCCTGTTGGAGGCGGTGATGCATGGACTACAGCGCCTCTGACACGGTGCGCGGGCCGGCCGACGAGGATCTCCTGCCGGACTCGGCCGCCGCGGCCGTCAAGGTGGTCGTCGTCGGCGGCTTCGGCGTCGGCAAGACCACCCTGGTCGGCGCGGTGAGCGAGATCCGTCCGCTGACCACCGAGGAGACGATGACCCAGGCCGGGGCGGACGTCGACGACCTGGCCGGGATCGAGCGGAAGTCCGAGACCACGGTCGCGATGGACTTCGGCCGGATCAGCATCAGCGAGGAGCTGGTGCTGTACCTCTTCGGCACCCCGGGGCAGGAGCGGTTCTGGTTCCTGTGGAACGGCCTGTTCGAGGGCGCCCTGGGCGCGGTGGTGCTGGTCGACACCCGTCGCCTGGAGGTCAGCTTCGACGTGATCGGGCGGCTGGAGGACCGCGGCGTGCCGTTCGTGGTCGCCGCCAACGCCTTCCCCGGCGCGCCCGCCCACCCGGACGAGGAACTGCGGCTCGCACTGGACCTGCCGCCGGAGGTCCCGATCGTCGCCTGCGACGCCCGGGTCCGCGAGTCCGGACGGGACGTGCTGCTCGCGCTCATGCACTACCTCTACGACCTGGCGGGGACACGGGCCGCGCGGTGAGCGCGCCGCCCGTCCCCGCCCTCCTCCGCCACCCCCGTCGACGACCTCCGGAGACACCGTGACCACCCCGTTCCGCGACGACGCCCCGCTCGCCCCGCCGGCCGGCTGCCCCGCCCACGGGGCCGGCGGGCCGGGCATCGACACGCCGGGCATCGACATCCCGGGCATCGAGATCCCGAGCCCCGCCCGACCGGGGAACGCCGACTCGGCGAGCACCGGAGTGGGGAGCACCGGACCGGGGAACGCCGACTCGACGAGCACCGGAGCGGGGAGCACCGGACCGGGGAGCACCGGACCGGGGAGCGACCGGCCCGGCCTCGACGAGTTTCCCGTCGCCGAACTCCGCCGCCTCTACGGTCCCGAGGCCGAGGCCGACCCGTCCGGCCTGTACGAGAAGCTGCGCGCCGAGCACGGGGAGGTCGCGCCCGTCCTGCTGCACGGCGACCTGCCGGCCTGGCTGGTCCTCGGCCACTCCGCCAACCTCACCGTGATGCGCACACCCTCCCGCTTCTCCCGGGACTCGCGCCGCTGGCGGGCGTTCCAGGAGGGGCGGGTCGGGGCCGACTCGCCGCTGATGCCGGTCATCGCCTGGCAGCCGCTCTGCGTCTTCGCCGACGGCGCCGAGCACCGACGGCTGCGCGGCGCCGTCACCGACGGCCTGAACGGCACCGACCGGCGCGGCGTCCGACGCTTCGTCACCCGCTACACCGCCGAACTGGTCGAGGAGTTCGGGCCGGCCGGACAGGCCGAGCTGGTGAGCCGTTTCGCGGAGCACCTGCCGATGCTGGTGATGACGCAGCTGGTCGGCATGCCCGAGGAGTACGGCCCGCGCCTGGTCGAGGCCGCCCGGGACCTCATGAAGGGCACCGAGACCGCCATCACCAGCAACGACCACGTGGTCGCGGCCCTGCGCCGGCTGGTCGAACGCAAGCGGACCGACCCCGGCGCCGACCTCTGCACCCGGCTGATGCGGCACGAGGCCGGGCTGACGGACGAGGAGGTGCTGGAGCACCTGCGGGTCGTGCTGCTCGCGGCGAACGAGACGACCGTCAACCTGATCGCCGACACGCTGAAGATGATCCTCACCGACGAGCGGTTCCGGGCGCACCTGTCGGGCGGCCACATGACCGTGCCGGACGCGCTCGACCAAGTCCTCTGGGACGCCCCGCCGATGTCGCTGGTCGCCGGCCGCTGGGCCACCGGGGACACCCTGCTCGACGGCCAGCGGATCCGGGCCGGGGACATGCTGCTGCTCGGCCTCGCCGCCGGGAACGTCGACCCGGTCGTCCGGCCCGACCTGGCGAAGCCGCTGCACGGCAACCGCTCCCACCTGTCCTTCGGCAGCGGCCCGCACGAGTGCCCGGGCCAGGACATCGGGCGGGCGATCGCGGAGACCGGGATCGACTGCCTGCTCACCCTGCTGCCGGACCTCCGGCTCGCCGTGCCGGAGGAGGAACTGACCTGGACCTCGGCCTGGCTGTCGCGCCATCTGATGGCGCTGCCGGTGGAGTTCACCCCGCGCGAGCGGCGGCCCGCCCAGGACTCCGCTCCCCCGGCCGCCGCGCCCGCCGCCGCCCCGAGCGCCTCGGGCCCGCCGCTCCCCCCGGTGGCACCGGCCCTGCTCCCCGGACCGACGCCGGTCGGGCCCTCCCCCGCCCTCGTCGCCGGGCCCCGGCTCGGCTGGTGGGACCGGCTCGCCGGATGGTTCCGGCGCTGACCCGTCGCCGCGGGGTACGGGCCGCTCCGGTGACGGGGCCGTAGCCGGTAGCGCGGTTCCGGCGGGACGGGTCCGGCCCGGTCGGCGGGGCCTGGTCCGGCCCGGTCGGCGGGGCGGCGCGTCCCCGGCCGAACCGGGCGGGCCCGCACTAGAGTCGGCGCGAGCCGGACGCGGCCCTTCCGCTGCGCCCGAACCCCGACCGCCCGCCGAAAGGTGTCCCGTGTCCCTGGTCCGTGTCCACAACTTCTCGGTCTCGCTCGACGGCTACGGCACGGGCGAGGGACAGAGTCTGGAGGCGCCGTTCGGCCACGCCGGCGACCGGCTGCACAGCTGGTTCTTCCACACCCGCACCTTCCGCGCCATGCAGGGCGGCGAGGGCGGGGAGACCGGCGTGGACGACGCCATGGCGCGCGCCTGGGGCGACGGGATCGGCGCGGAGATCATGGGGCGCAACAAGTTCGGCCCGCAGCGCGGCCCGTGGCAGGACCACGAGTGGAACGGCTGGTGGGGCCCGGACCCGGTGTTCCGCACGCCGGTCTTCGTCCTCACCCACCACCCCAGGCCCACCGTGGAGATGGCGGGCGGCACCACCTTCCACTTCGTCGACGGCACCCCGCAGGAGGTCCTCGCCCTCGCCCGGGAGGCCGCCGGCGGCCTGGACGTCCGGATCGGCGGCGGCCCGAGCACGGTCCGCGAATTCCTCGCCGCGGACCTGGTCGACCACCTGCACGTGGTCGTGGTGCCCGTGCTGCTCGGCCGGGGCGAGCGCCTGTGGGACGGACTCGAAGGGCTGGAGCAGCGCTTCCGGATCGAGTCCGTCACCAGCCCGAGCGGGGTCACCCACCTCACCTTCACCCGGCCCTGACCGCCCCGCACCGACCTCACCGCCCCCCTCGCCACCGCCCTCACCGCCCCCCTCGCAGCCTCCTCACCGATCCGACCGCCGCTGGGATCCCGGGCGGGTCCTCCGCCTCGCCGACGCGGAGGACCCGCCCGGGATCCCAGTTGTCTGGGGGGCGCCGCCACTCCGCTCCCGGCCGTGCTCCCGTGCGCCGGGTTTGCCACCCCCGGTGGCGGTGCCATATCCGAGGTTCGGGGGTGCGGACCGGATGCGGCGGCTGGGTGCCGGTCCGGCCCCTCGAAGGGATTTCGAGGGAGTCGAGGGAGGGACGGCGGGATGACGGACATTCGGCGACCGGCGCTGCGGTACACCGCGGACATCACCGTGGAGGACATCGACGGGCTGGCCGGGTTCATCGAGCGGCGGGTCGTGCTGCTGCGGGAGGCGGCCGCGAGGCCCGGCGGTGAGGAGGAACTGGTCGGGGAGGCCCTGACCCACACGGTCACGGCCCTGACCGGGAGCGCACGGGAGGTGCTCGGCACGCTCGCCGGGCACGTGGCGGAGGCGGCCGGGGGCGCCTCCGGACCCGCCGGGGCGGACGGCGCAGGCGGGGACGGCCGGGAAGTCGCCACGGCCTTCGACGAGGAGTTCGAGGAGCTGATGGCCCGGCTCAGCCGGCTCTGGCGGTACTTGCTGACGGCCGCCGAAGCGTGGAGCCACCTGCCCGACTACGACGTGGCGCGGTGGCGGCTGGACGGCCATCTGGACGCGGAACACGAGGCCCGGGCCCGCTGGTTGGAGGCCGGGGACGCCTGGTGAGCCGGCCCGCCCGGTGCCCCGGGAGGGCGGGTGAACGGAAGGGGCGGACGACCGGGGAGGGCGGCTGAGCAGGGAGGACGGACGACCGGGGAGGCCCGGTGACCGGCCGCGCGGGGCCGGCCCCCGGCCCGGGTGGGCAGGGGGCCGGCCGCAAGGGGCGTGCGGCGGTGCGGGTCAGTTCCAGGGGTTGGCGTACTGGTCGTTGATGTACGTCCAGAAGCGCACGCCCTGCGGCAGGCTGCCGGAGGCCCAGAAGGTCCAGCCGCCGGTCGAGGAGTAGTCCGAGCCGTAGCGGCCGTCGTGGAACTCGGCCTGCCGCCAGGTGCGCCCGAAGGTCGAGCGGCAGACCTCGTTGGCGGCCGCGGCGCTGGTCAGCTCCGATCCCTTGACCGGGCGGCTGAGTGCCACGCTGCCCAGGGCCCAGCCGTTGTAGAAGCCGAGGCTGATGCCGGCCGGCGCGGGCCGGCCGTCCTGGTTGAGGCAGAGCACCGGCAGCGAGACCCAGGGGGCGGTGTCGCCCTGGTAGGCGTTGCTGGCGGTGCCGCCGGGGCCGCCGACCTGGACGGTGCCGCTCGGACCGTAGTTGAGGACCTCCCAGGTCATGCCGTAGTGGGTGGCGTCCGAGGTGCGGGCCTGGGCGGCCGGGGCGACGGCCAGTGGCACGAGGGCGGCCACGGCGGCGGCGGTCGCGACGGCGGCGAGGCGCTTGATGCGGGTCATGGTCCTGTTCCTCCAGGGAACTCCGGGGAAGAAGTGCTCACGACGCCGGTCGCACTGCGGACCGGCACCTCCCGACCCTCTCAACCACGCGCACGATTCTGGCATGATCTGCTCACCGGTTCGTCACCAAACGCGACGGCCCGACAGCGGCGCGCAAGAACCCTGGGGAGGGGCAGCGCATGGAGTTCGCGATTCTGGGGCCGCTGGAGGTCCGGACCCGCACGGGGCACCGGATCCGACTGGGCGGCACCCGACAGGAACGACTGCTCGCCGCACTGCTGTTGAACCCGGGCGGCGCGGTGCCGGTGCCACGGCTGGTGGACGCCGTCTGGGAGGACCGGCCGCCCGCCACCGCCGACCGCCAGGTCCGCAACCTGGCCGGGCTGCTCCGCCGGGCCTTCCGTAAGGCGGACCCGACCGGGCCGCCCGTCCTGCTCACCGACGGGCACGGCTACCGGATCCCGCTCGGCGACCACGGGTTGGACTCCCGCCTGTTCGCCGACACCGTCGCCCGGTCCCGCCGGACGGCCGCCGCCGGGCAGCAGTCGGCCGCGGCGGCGGGTCTGCGGCAGGCCCTCTCGCTCTGGCGCGGCCCCGTACTCGACGGCCTGGAAGGGCAGTTGATCGACGCGGGCGCCGTGCCGCTGGACGAACTGCGGCTCACCGCCTGGGAGGACTGCCTCGACCTGGACGCGGCACTCGGGCGGCACCGCGCGAGCATTCCCGAGCTGACCGGCCTGGTCGCCGACCATCCGCTGCGGGAGCGGTTCGTCGGGCAGTTGATGCGGGCGCTGCACGCCTCGGGGCGGACGGCCGACGCGCTCACCGTGCACCGGCGGTTCACCAGCCGGCTCGCCGAGGAGCTGGGACTCGACCCCGGCCCCGAACTGCGGCGGCTGCACCTGGCGTTGCTCACCGACGGCGTCGATCCGGACCCCGGCCGGGGCTTCGGAGGGGCCGGCCCGTCGACGGGCCCGCCGGACCTGGGACCCCGAACCGCCGCGCCCCACAGCGCCGGAAATCCCGGAGGTCCCGGAGGTCCCGGAGGTCCCGGAGGGGGGGGGGGGGGGGGCGGCCCCCCCCCCCCCCCCCCCCCCC
>NZ_JAXCLC010000083.1:0-36209 GCF_034043715.1 Kitasatospora purpeofusca
CTTCGCAGGTCGCAGGTCGCAGGTCGCAGGTCGCAGGTCGCAGGTCGCAGGTCGCAGGTCGCAGGTCGCAGGTCGCAGGTCGCAGGACGCAGGACGCAGGACGTCATGACAGAGGGGGAGCCTTGGTTCGGGTGCTGGGGGTCGATCCGGGGCTGACCAGGTGCGGGATCGGCGTGGTCGAGGGCGCGCCGGGCCGGCCGCTGCGGATGGTCGGGGTCGGGGTGGTGCGCACCCCCGCCGAGGCGGAGATCGGGCCGCGGCTGCTGTTGGTCGAGCAGGGCATCGAGGCCTGGCTGGACGAGCACCGGCCCGAGCTGGTGGCCGTCGAGCGGGTCTTCGCCCAGCACAACGTCCGCACCGTGATGGGCACCGCGCAGGCCAGCGCGGTCGCGATGCTCTGCGCCACCCGGCGCGGCATACCGGTCACCCTGCACACCCCCAGCGAGGTCAAGGCCGCCGTCACCGGTTCGGGCCGGGCCGACAAGGCCCAGGTCACGGCGATGGTGCAGCGGCTGCTGCGGCTCGACGCGCCGCCGAAGCCGGCCGACGCCGCCGACGCGCTGGCGCTGGCCATCTGCCACATCTGGCGCGGCGGCGCCACCAACCGCCTGGAGGCCGCGGTCAAGGCGGCCGCCCGCACCACCTCCCCGCCCGGCCCGAGAGGAACCCTCCGATGATCGCCTTCGTGCAAGGACCAGTGGCGGCGATCTCCGCCGGCCTCGCGGTGGTGGAGGTCGGCGGCGTCGGCATGGCGGTGCAGTGCACGCCGGCCACCCTGGCCGGCCTGCGGCTGGGCGAGCCGGCCCGGCTGGCCACCTCGCTGGTGGTCAGGGAGGACTCGCTGACCCTGTTCGGCTTCGCGGACGACGACGAGCGCGCCGTCTTCGAGATCCTCCAGGCCGCGCCCGGGGTCGGCCCGAAGCTGGCGCAGGCCGTGCTCGGGGTGCACAGCCCGGACGCGCTGCGCGCCGCGGTGGCGAGCGGCGACGAGAAGGCGCTGGTGGCGGTACCCGGCATCGGCAAGGCCAAGGCGGCCAAGCTGCTGCTGGAGTACAAGGACAAGCTGGGCGCGCCGCACGGCGCGGTGCCGGCGCAGAAGCCGGTCGCGACCGGTCCGGCGCCGTGGGGCGAGCAGCTGCACTCCGCGCTGGTGGGTCTCGGCTACGCGCCCCGCGAGGCGGACGAGGCGGTCGCCGCCGTCACCCCGGAGGCCGAGGCGCAGTCGACGCCGGACGTCGGAGCGCTGCTGCGGCTCGCGCTGCGCGGCCTCAACCGTTCGCGTTGAAGCCCGCCGACGACCCGTCACTCTGTCGACACCGATGTGGGAGCCCCCGCCGATGAGCCCGTACGACTCCGAGCCCGCCGACCGGCTGGTGACCGCCGCCGCCGACGGTGAGGACCAGGCCGTCGAGGCGGCGCTGCGCCCCAAGCTGCTGGACGAGTTCATCGGCCAGGAGCGGGTGCGCGAGCAGCTGTCGCTGGTGCTCCAGGCGGCCCGCCGGCGCGGCTCCGCGCCGGACCACGTACTGCTCAGCGGCCCGCCCGGGCTCGGCAAGACCACCCTGTCGATGATCATCGCGGCCGAGCTGGGCGCCCCGATCCGGATCACCTCCGGGCCGGCGATCCAGCACGCGGGGGACCTCGCGGCGATCCTCTCCTCGCTCGCCGAGGGGGAGGTGCTCTTCCTCGACGAGATCCACCGGATGTCCCGGCCCGCCGAGGAGATGCTCTACATGGCGATGGAGGACTTCCGGGTCGACGTGATCGTCGGCAAGGGGCCGGGCGCGACCGCCATCCCGCTGGAGCTGCCGCCGTTCACCCTGGTCGGCGCGACCACCCGGGCCGGTCTGCTGCCGCCGCCGCTGCGGGACCGGTTCGGCTTCACCGGCCACATGGAGTTCTACGCCCCGGCCGAGCTGGAGCGGGTGGTGCACCGCTCGGCCGCGCTGCTGGACGTGGAGATCGACCCGGCCGGCGCGGCCGAGATCGCCGGCCGCTCCCGGGGGACGCCGCGGATCGCCAACCGGCTGCTGCGCCGGGTCCGCGACTACGCGCAGGTGCGGCACGACGGTGTGGTGACCGCCGAGATCGCCGGCCGGGCGCTGGAGGTCTACGAGGTGGACGCCCGTGGTCTGGACCGCCTGGACCGCGCGGTGCTGGGCGCCCTGCTGCGGCTCTTCGGCGGCGGCCCGGTCGGGCTTTCCACCCTGGCGGTCGCGGTCGGCGAGGAGGCCGAGACGGTCGAGGAGGTCGCCGAGCCCTTCCTGGTCCGCGAGGGCCTGCTGGCCCGCACCCCGCGCGGGCGGATCGCCACCGCCGCGGCCTGGCAGCACCTCGGCCTCGTGCCGCCGGCCCAGCCGGGCCGCGCCGGGGTGCCCGCCCAGCCCGACCTCTTCGCCCCCGACGTGCCCCGGAGCCCCGAAGTCTGAGCGGGAGCCCCGGGTGCGCGGCCGAACGGGTGAGGGCGGAGCGTATGCGGAGCGTGCGCGCCCGCCGTCGGGGTGAGCGCGCGATCCGGGGGAGAAGTCCGGGGAAACTGTGCAGGCGGAGGCTCGCCAGTTTCGGCGGCAGGATGCGATGCTTGGCGTTGTCCGATCAGTTCGGGGTCGCCTAGACTCCGCCGGACCGCCCCTCTCACCCGACGGGACGACCAATACCACACAGGCCGCCCGTCGGCGGCCCGTAAAGGACCCTGGCTGCAGTGAACCTCATCATCCTTCTCCTCCCGATCCTCGCGATCGTGCTCATGTTCCGGTCGCAGAAGAAGCGCCAGCAGCAGCAGCAGCAGATGCAGACCGCGCTGGAGCCCGGGGCGGGAGTCCGGACCATCGGCGGTCTGTACGCGCGGGTGAAGGCGGTCAACGAGGAGACCGTCGAGCTGGAGATCGCGCCGGGCGTGGTCGGCTACTTCACCAAGAGCGCGATCGCGGCGGTCATGGACCCCGCGGACTACGACGCGATCATCAACGGCCGCCCCGCCGAGGACGAGCCGGTCGACGCCGTGGACGCCGTGGACGCCGAGATCGAGCCGGTCGCCGCCGAGCCGCTGTCGTTCACCAAGGACGACGCCGCCAAGGGCGACGCGAAGGCCGAGGCCGAGGGCGGCGCTCCCGCGAGCAAGTAGTACGGCCGGGCAACCCGCCCGGTCGCGCGGCGTACCGCCGCGAGCCCATAGGACTCAGGGCCGCAGTTCCGCCACACCCCGTCCAGCCACGAGCCGGGCGGGGTCCGGTGGGGGGAGGTGGCATGGACAGGGAGAAACGAGCAAGGTGGCAACACCCAAGTCGCGCCCGCGCGACGGCTACCCAGGGCGGGCGCTGGCCCTCATCCTGGTCGTCACCGTCGGACTGGTCGCCCTCATGTTCGGGACGGGCAACACCAAGCCCCGCCTCGGGATCGACCTCGCCGGCGGCACCAGCATCACGCTGAGTGCGAAGTCGAGCGACCCCAAGGCGATCAACAAGACCAGCATGGGCGTCGCCACCGGGATCATCGAGCAGCGGGTCAACGGGATGGGCGTCTCCGAGGCGGAGGTGCAGACCCAGGGTGACCGCAACATCATCGTGAACATCCCCAAGGGCGGGGACAAGCAGACCGCGGCCGACCAGGTCGGCACCACCGCGAAGCTGTTCTTCCGCCCGGTCCTCGCCCTCGCCCCGAGCGGCGTCCAGGCCCCGGCCCCGAGCGCGACCCCGTCCGCGGGCGCGACCGGTACCCCGGCGGCCACCGGCACCCCGGCCGGCACGCCCGCCGCGACCGGGACGGGTTCCGCCGCCCCGAGCGCCGCCGCTACGGCCGCCGGGACCGGTACGCCGAGCGCGAGCGCCACCAAGCAGGGCCGCCCGGCCGGTGAGGCCCTCGCGGCCGACAACACGCCGTCGCCGGTCGCCACCACCGGTGCCGCCGCCTCGGCCACCCCGAGCGCCGCCCCGGCCGCCGCGACCGGCACGCCGCCGGCCGCCGCCACCCCCCCGGCAACCCCGGACCTCTCCGCCGCGATGACCTCGGGCACCGTGCCGCCGGAGCTGGCCGCGCAGTTCGCCGCGCTGGACTGCAGCAAGCCGGAGCAGCGGAGCAAGAACTACCAGGGCGCCGACGGCGCGCCGACCGTCGCCTGCACGCAGAAGGACGAGAAGGGCCTGTTCTACAAGCTCGCGCTCGGCCCCGTCGCGGTCCAGGGCGCGAACGTGTCCAAGGCGCAGGCGACCATCGACACCCAGCAGGGCAGCGGCTGGCAGGTCCAGCTGCAGTTCGACGGCAAGGGCACCGACGCGTTCACCGCCGTCACCGGCCAGCTGGCCACCCAGCCGGGCCCGACCAACCAGTTCGCCATCGTGCTGGACGGCCAGGTCGTCTCCCACCCGGAGGTCCGTAACGCCATCCCCGGCGGCTCGGCCGTGATCTCCGGCGGCTTCGGCCAGACGGAGGCGCAGAGCCTCGCCAACGTGCTGAGCTTCGGCGCGCTGCCGCTGGAGTTCACCACCAGCGACGTCACCACCGTCTCCCCGCAGCTCGGCGGCGACCAGCTGAAGGCCGGCCTGATCGCCGGTCTGATCGGCATGATCCTGGTGGTCCTGTACTCGCTGGTCTACTACCGGGGCCTGGGCCTGGTCTCGATCGCCGGTCTGCTCGTCTCGGCGGCCCTGACCTACTCGATCATGAGCCTGCTCGGCGGCGGGATCGGCTTCGCGCTGAACCTGCCGGCGGTCTGCGGTGCCATCGTCGCGATCGGTATCACCGCGGACTCCTTCATCGTGTACTTCGAGCGCATCCGCGACGAGGTCCGCGAGGGCGCGCTGCTGCGCCCGGCCGTCCAGCGGGCCTGGCCGCGCGCCCGGCGCACCATCCTGGTGTCGGACTTCGTCTCCTTCCTCTGTGCCGCCGTGCTCTACGTGGTCTCGGTCGGCAAGGTACAGGGCTTCGCGTTCACCCTGGGCCTGACCACGGCGCTCGACGTCGTGGTGATCTTCCTCTTCACCAAGCCGCTGATCACGTTGCTGGCCCGCCGGAAGTTCTTCTCCGACGGCCACCCGTGGTCCGGTCTGGACCCGAAGCGGCTGGGCGCCCGTCCGCCGCTGCGCAGCACCCGTCGTCGCAACCCTTCGTCCTCCGCCGCCGTGAAGGGGGCCTGACACCGTGTCGCGCTTCAGTAATCTGGGCCACAAGCTCTACCAGGGCGACGTCAGCTTCGACTTCGTCGGCCGTCGCAAGCTCTGGTACAGCATCTCCGGCGTGATCGTCCTGGTCGCCGCGATCGGTCTGGCGATGGGCCTGCACCTGGGCATCGAGTTCAAGGGCGGCTCGGTGTACACCGTGGCCAAGCCCGGACTCACGGTGTCGCAGACCCAGGACGCCGTCGACAAGATCGTGTCCTCGCACCCGCTGGTGCAGTCGACCGACAACGGCAAGATCCGGATCCAGATCTCGTCGGAGGACAAGACCACCTCCGGGGAGTTCACCGGCAAGCTCTCCGAGGCGATCGGCGTCCCGGCCGCCGAGATCGAGACCCAGGTGATCGGCCCCAGCTGGGGTGAGCAGATCTCCAACAAGGCGATCACCGGCCTGGTCATCTTCATGATCCTGGTGACGATCTACCTGGCGATCGCCTTCGAGTGGCGGATGGCGGTGGCCGCGCTGGTCGCCCTCATCCACGACCTCCTGATCACCATCGGCGTCTACGCCCTGGTCGGCTTCGAGGTCACCCCGGGTACCGTGATCGGCTTCCTGACCATCCTCGGCTACTCGCTCTACGACACGGTCGTCGTCTTCGACACCGTGAAGGAGAACGCCAAGGGGCTCACCAAGCAGAACAAGATCACCTACAGCGAGGCGGCCAACGCGGGCCTCAACCAGACCCTGGTCCGCTCGCTCAACACCACGGTGGTCGCCCTGCTCCCGGTGGCGGCGCTGCTGTTCATCGGTGGCGGGCTGCTCGGTGCCGGCACCCTGAACGACATCTCGCTGGCCCTGTTCATCGGTCTCGCCGCCGGTGCCTACTCCTCCATCTGCGTCGCCACCCCGCTGCTCGCGCAGCTGAAGGAGGAGCAGCCGGAGATGAAGGCCCTCGCCAAGCGGGTCGCCCAGCGCCGGGCCGCCGAGGCCAAGGCCGCCGCGGCGGCGGAGGCCGGCGACGGTGAGGAGATCGCGGACGAGGACCTGCCTGCGGGTATGGTCGGTCAGCGCGGCCGGGGGGCCGGCACCACGCGTGCCAAGGGCCGTCCGTCCACCAAGCGCTGATCCCCACCGACCCTGAGGACCCTTCGTGACCACCACCGACACCGCCCTGGCCGAGCTGCTCACCGGCCGGATCCGGGACGTCCCGGACTACCCGAAGCCGGGCGTGCTGTTCAAGGACATCGCGCCGCTGCTCGCCGACGCCGAGGCCTTCGCCGCGCTCACCCGGGCGCTGGCGGAGCGGGCGCGGGAGCTCGGGGCCACCAAGGTGGTCGGTCTGGAGGCACGCGGGTTCGTGCTGGCGGCCCCGGCGGCCTTCGCGGCCGGGCTCGGCTTCGTGCCGATCCGCAAGCAGGGCAAGCTGCCCGGCGAGGTGTTCCGGCGCTCGTACGAGCTGGAGTACGGCTCGGCGACGCTGGAGGTGCAGTGCGACGCCTTCACACCCGGTGAGCGGGTGCTGGTGGTGGACGACGTGCTGGCCACCGGCGGGACCATCGGCGCCTCGCTGGACCTGGTCAGGGAGGCCGGGGCCGAGCCGGCCGGCGTGGTGGTGCTGATGGAGCTGGGCTTCCTCGGTGGCCGCGAGCGGCTCGCCCCGCACCTCGGCGACGCTCCGCTGGAGACGCTGGTCATGGTCTGATGCCGCTCATGGTGTGAGGACGCACGACCCGGACGGGCGGCGGTCGGAGTCATCCGGCCGCCGCCCGTCGTCGTGTCCGGCGGGTGTCCGGTCCGGTTGGGGGGCCCGGCCGACCGAACGGCCCGGCGCCAGGCTCGGTACCATGAAGATTCATCCCCTCCCGGTTGCGCGGGGCGCGGTCCGAGCCGCACGGCGCCCGCGGGGGGCAGGCCGAGTGCCCGAGGAGTGTCCTTGCCCGACGAGGTTGTGCCCAAGGCCGCTGCGGCCGCCCCCGAGAACCGGCCCACGCCCTCGGGGGCCACCCCGGCCCGCCCGGCGCCGACCCCGTCCCGCCCGACCGCGCCGGCCGGCCGGGCCTCCACCGCCGGAGGCATGCGCGCCCGCCTCGCCCGCCTCGGCGGCCAGCGCTCCAGCGTCCTCAACCCGGTGCTGGAACCGCTGTTCCGCTCCATCCGGGCCAACGACCCCAAGGCCGATCCGGCGCTGCTGCGGGACATCGAGAAGGCGTACGCGGTCGCCGAGAAGTGGCACCGCGGGCAGAAGCGCAAGAGCGGTGACCCCTACATCACCCACCCGCTGGCGGTCGCCACCATCCTGGCCGAGCTGGGCATGGACGCCGCGACCCTGATGGCGGGGCTGCTGCACGACACCGTCGAGGACACCGACTACGGCCTGGAGACCCTGCGCAAGGACTTCGGCGACTCGGTGGCCCTGCTGGTCGACGGCGTCACCAAGCTGGACCGGGTCAAGTTCGGCGAGGCCGCGCAGGCCGAGACGGTCCGCAAGATGGTCGTCGCGATGGCCAAGGACCCGCGGGTCCTGGTGATCAAGCTGGCCGACCGGCTGCACAACATGCGCACCATGCGCTACCTCAAGCGGGAGAAGCAGGAGAAGAAGGCCCGCGAGACGCTGGAGATCTACGCCCCGCTGGCGCACCGGCTGGGCATGAACACCATCAAGTGGGAGCTGGAGGACCTCGCCTTCGCGATCCTCTACCCCAAGATGTACGACGAGATCGTCCGGCTGGTCGCCGAGCGCGCCCCCAAGCGGGACGAGTACCTGGCGACCGTCATCGACCAGGTCCAGGGCGACCTGCGCGGCGCCCGGATCACCGCCTCCGTCACCGGCCGGCCGAAGCACTACTACTCGGTCTACCAGAAGATGATCGTCCGGGGCCGGGACTTCGCCGAGATCTACGACCTGGTGGGCATCCGGGTCCTGGTCGACACCGTCCGCGACTGCTACGCGGCGCTGGGCACCATCCACGCGCGGTGGAACCCGGTGCCGGGGCGGTTCAAGGACTACATCGCGATGCCCAAGTTCAACATGTACCAGTCGCTGCACACCACGGTGATCGGTCCCGGGGGCAAGCCGGTCGAGCTGCAGATCCGCACCTTCGACATGCACCGCCGGGCCGAGTACGGCATCGCCGCGCACTGGAAGTACAAGCAGCGGGCGGTGGCCGGCGCCTCCAAGGTGCGCACCGACACCCCGACCCAGACCCGCAAGGACGACAAGGCCGGCGCCGTCAACGAGATGGCGTGGCTGCGGCAGCTGCTGGACTGGCAGAAGGAGACCGCCGACCCGAGCGAGTTCCTGGAGTCGCTCCGCTTCGACCTGGCCAGCAACGAGGTCTTCGTCTTCACGCCCAAGGGCGACGTCATAGCGCTCCCGGCCGGCGCCACCCCGGTGGACTTCGCGTTCGCGGTGCACACCGAGGTCGGCTACCGCACCATAGGGGCCCGGGTGAACGGGCGGCTGGTGCCGCTGGAGTCGACCCTGGAGAACGGCGACACCGTCGAGGTGTTCACCTCCAAGGCGGAGAACGCCGGACCGTCCCGGGACTGGCTGGGCTTCGTCAAGTCGCCGCGGGCCCGCAACAAGATCCGCGCCTGGTTCTCCAAGGAGCGCCGCGAGGAGGCGATCGAGCAGGGCAAGGAGGCGATCGTCCGGGCGATGCGCAAGAAGGGCCTGCCGATCCAGCGGATCCTCACCGGGGACTCGCTGGTCACCCTGGCCCACGAGATGCGCTACCCGGACATCTCCTCGCTGTACGCGGCGATCGGCGAGGGCCATGTCGCCGCGCAGAACATCGTCCAGAAGCTGGTGCAGGCGCTGGGCGGCGAGGAGGGCGCCACCGAGGACCTCGCCGAGACGGCCACGCCCACGCACGACAACCGGCGCGCGGCGCGCCGCCGGGCCAAGGGCGACCCCGGCGTGATCGTCAAGGGCGTCGAGGACGTCTGGGTGAAGCTGTCGCGCTGCTGCACCCCGGTCCCGGGCGACGGCATCGTGGGCTTCGTCACCCGCGGCAACGGCGTCTCGGTGCACCGCGCCGACTGCGTCAACGTGGAGGCGCTCAACCAGCAGCCCGAGCGGATGATCGACGTCGAGTGGGCGGCCACCCAGTCCTCGGTCTTCCTGGTGGCGATCCAGGTCGAGGCCCTGGACCGCTCCCGGCTGCTCTCGGACGTCACCCGGGTGCTGTCGGACCAGCACGTCAACATCCTGTCGGCGGCGGTGCAGACCTCCCGCGACCGGGTGGCGATGAGCCGGTTCACCTTCGAGATGGGCGACCCCAAGCATCTCGGCCACGTCCTCAAGGCGGTCCGCGGCGTCGAGGGCGTGTACGACGTCTACCGCGTCACCTCGGCCCGCAAGTAGCGGCGGCGGACAGTGCGAAGGCCCCCGGGGACGTCCCCGGGGGCCTTCGCACGCTGTCAGTAGGCCCGGATCAGCCGCTGAACTCCTCCTGGCTGCGGTGGGCCTGGTTCAGCAGCTCCTCGACGCCGGCCAGCTCGGACTCCAGCTTCGCCGTCCGGGAGGCGTTGCCGGCCGCGCGGGCCTTGTCGAGGTCGGCGCGGAGCTTCTCGGCCTTCGCCTGGAACAGGCCGACCATGCCGGCCGCGCGGGCCTTGGCCTCCGGGTTGGAGCGCTTCCACTCGCTGTCCTCGGCCTCGCGGATCGCCCGCTCGACCGTGTTCAGCCGGCCGTCCAGCTTCGGGCGGACGTCGCGCGGCACGTGGCCGATGGCCTCCCAGCGCTCGTTGATCTCGCGCAGCGCCGCCTTGGCGGCCTTGAGGTCGGTGATCGGCAGGATGGTCTCGGCCTCCGCCGCCAGCGCCTCCTTGAGCTTCTGGTTGGCCACCTGCTCGGCGTCACGCTCGCTGAACACCGCGGAACGCGCCTGGAAGAAGACGTCCTGGGCGCCGCGGAACCGCGCCCACAGCTCGTCCTCGATGTCGCGCTGGGCGCGGCCGGCGGCCTTCCAGCGCGCCATCAGGTCGCGGTAGCCGGCCGCGGTGTCGCCCCAGTCGGTGGACGAGGAGAGCGCCTCGGCCTCGGCGACCAGCTGCTCCTTGGTGAGCCGGGCCTGCTCGCGCTCGGCGTCCAGCGACGCGAAGTGCGACTTGCGGTGCTTGGAGAAGACCGAGCGGGCGTGCGAGAAGCGGTGCCACAGCTCGTCGTCGCTCTTGCGGTCCAGCCGGGGCAGGGCCTTCCAGGTGTCCACCAGGGCGCGCAGCCGGTCGCCGGCCTCCCGCCACTGGGTGGACTCGGCGAGCTGCTCGGCCTCGGCGACCAGCGCCTCCTTGGCGGTGCGGGTCTCGTCCTGGGCCTTGGCCCGGGCGGCCTTGCGCTCCTCGCGGCGGCTGTCGATCTCGCCGGTGAGCGTGTCCAGGCGCTTGGCCAGCGCGGCCAGGTCGCCCACCGCGTGCGCCTCGGTGACCTGCTCACGCAGGTGCTCCAGCGCGGCCTGGGCGTCCTTGGCGGCCAGGTCGGTGGTGCGCACCCGCTTCTCCAGCAGGCCGATCTCCACCTCGATGCCCTGGTACTTGCGCTCGAAGTAGGCGAGCGCCTCCTCGGGCGAGCCGGCCTGCCAGGAGCCGACGACGCGTTCGCCGTCCGCGGTCCTGACGTAGACCGTGCCCTGCTCGTCGACACGGCCCCACGGGTCGCTGCTCATAGCGCGTCCTCCACATGACGTCGCGCCCACCGCCGGGGCGGTAGGCGTCCGTCGTCCACAGTTGATGTGCGGCGGACCGATGAGTCCGCCGTCCCCGTCCGCCTGGTTCTGCTTGCCGAGGGTGACGGCCGGCGGGTCTGGGCACCCTGTACAAACGCCAACATAGGCGACCAGGCCCGGTGCTGTCCGCATCCGGGCCGGGCGATTTCGGGCCGGGGCCGCCCGGCGGGCCGCGGGGGCGCCGCCGGGCCGGTCCCGGGGTGGATCAACCCTTGGCGGCGGTCACCGAGTTGAGGGTGACGTCGGCCATCGGGTGGCCGTCCGTGCCGCCCTCCAGGGTGCCCGCGGCGGCGATCTTCTGGAGCAGGTCCAGACCGCCGGTGATCTTGCCGAAGGGAGTGTAGTTCGGCGGCAGCTGGGTGTCCTTGTAGACCAGGAAGAACTGGCTGCCGTTGGTGCCGGGGCCGGAGTTGGCCATCGCCACGGTGCCGGCCGGGTAGGTCGCGCCGGTGAGGTTCTCGTCGGCGAACTTGTAGCCCGGGCCGCCGGTGCCGCCGGGGGCGGTGGCGCTGGCGGTCGGGTCGCCGCACTGCAGCACGAAGATGCCGTCGGTGGTGAGGCGGTGGCACTTGGTGTGGTCGAAGTACTTCTCGCCGGCCAGGAAGGCGAAGGAGTTGACCGTGTGCGGGGCCTTGGCGGCGTCCAGCGCCAGCGTCACCTTGCCGCAGTTGCTGTCCAGCGTCGCGGTGTAGGTCGCCTTGGCGTCCACGGTCAGGGCCGGTTCGGCCTGCCACTGCTTGCCGTTCGGGCTGCCCGGGGCGGCCTCGCCGCAGCCCTCGACCGGCTTGCGGGTCGGGACCGAGGGCTCGGTCGGGGTGGGCGCGGCCTGGGCGGCCGGATCGCTCTTCTTCTTGTCGTCCGAGTCGAAGGCGCCGGTCGCGAACAGGGTGCCGCCGCCGGCCAGCACGACCACCGCCAACGCGGCGCCGAGGACGCTGTTGCGGCGCTTGCGCGCGGTCGCCGCGGCGGCCCGGCGCTCCGCCTGGCGTTCGTACTTGTCCCGGGCGAGCTGCCGCCGCCGCTGTTCGCTGGTGACCACCGGCTTTGTCTCCTACGGAAGTGCTGGTCGCTGATGTGTGGGCTCGTGTGTGCGATGCCGATGCGGATCATCGCACCCATCGGCGGCCAAGTGTAGGGACCGCGACCGTAAGAACGGGGTGAACCTGTCAGGTCGAAGTGAACCTGTCACCCGGATCTGGTTCGCAACCGGACCCGGACCGCCGGTAGGCTGCCCCTGCAATCACAGCTTGTAGCAGCAGCCGAAGCCACCGCGGCGGCCGAAGCCCGAGAGCCCGAGACCGACACCGAAGGACGCGCGTGTTCATCGCCGGATTCCCCGCTGGAGCCTGGGGCACCAACTGCTACCTGGTCGCGCCGGGACCGGGCGAGGAGTGCGTCATCGTCGATCCGGGCCACCAGGCCGCCGCCGGCGTCGAGGAACTCGTCCGCGAGCACCGGCTGAAGCCGGTCGCGGTGCTGCTCACCCACGGCCACATCGACCACGTCGCCTCCGTGGTCCCGGTCTGCGGCGCCAAGGGCGTCCCGGCCTGGATCCATCCCGAGGACCGGTACATGATGAGCGACCCCGAGCGGGCGCTCGGCCGCTCCCTGGGCACCCGGTTGATGGGCGAGCTCACCGTCGGGGAGCCGGACGACGTCCGCGAGCTGACCGACGGCAGCGTGCTGGAGCTCGCGGGCCTCTCGCTCACCGTCGACCACGCCCCCGGCCATACCGGGGGGTCGGTGACGTTCCGGACGCCCGGTGCCGAGGACCTCCCCCCGGTGCTCTTCTCGGGCGACCTGCTCTTCGCCGGCTCCATAGGGCGGACGGACCTCCCGGGCGGGGACGGCGAGGCGATCATGCGCTCGCTGGCCCGGGTGTGCCTGCCCCTCGACGACGCCACCGTGGTCCTCTCCGGCCACGGCGGACAGACCACCATCGGCCGCGAGCGCGCCACCAACCCCTACCTCCGACAGGCAGCGGGGGCGGACGGCGCCCCGGCTTTCCCGCGACGAGGAATGTGACGGAAGAGAAGTTGAGCACCTTCACCGCCCCCAAGGGCACCTACGACCTGCTGCCGCCCAGCTCCGCGACCTTCCTGGCGATCCGCGAGGCCATCGCCGCCCCCGCCCGCCGGGCCGGCTACGGGTACATCGAGACCCCGGTCTTCGAGGACGTCAAGCTGTTCTCCCGCGGTGTCGGCGAGTCCACCGACATCGTCTCCAAGGAGATGTACACCCTCACCACCAAGGGCGGCGACGAGCTCGCGCTGCGCCCCGAGGGCACCGCCTCCGTGCTGCGCGCCGCGCTCCAGGCCAACCTGCACAAGCAGGGCAACCTGCCGGTCAAGCTCTGGTACTCCGGCTCGTACTACCGCTACGAGCGCGCCCAGAAGGGCCGCTACCGCCAGTTCTCGCAGGTCGGCGCGGAGGCGATCGGCGCCGAGGACCCGGCGCTGGACGCCGAGCTGATCATCCTCGCCGACGACGCCTTCCGCGCGCTCGGCCTGAGCGACTACTCGCTGCTGCTCAACAGCCTGGGCGACCAGCAGTGCCGCCCGGTCTACCGCGCCGCCCTGATCGGGTTCCTGGCCGGACTGGACCTCGACGAGGACACCCGCCGCCGCGCGGAGATCAACCCGCTGCGCGTCCTCGACGACAAGCGCGAGTCCGTGCAGGCCCAGCTCGTCGGCGCCCCGATGCTGCGCGACTACCTCTGCGAGGACTGCAAGGCCTACGACGAGAAGGTCCGCGAGCTGCTCACCGCCAACGGCGTGGCCTTCGTCGACGACCCCAAGCTGGTCCGCGGGCTGGACTACTACACCCGCACCACCTTCGAGTTCGTGCACAACGGCCTCGGCGCCCAGTCCGCGATCGGCGGCGGCGGCCGCTACGACGGCCTGTCCGAGATGATCGGCGGCCCCGCGCTGCCCTCGGTCGGCTGGGCGCTCGGCGTGGACCGCACCTTCCTGGCCCTGGAGGCCGAGGGCGTCGCCCTCGAACTGCCGGCCGCCACCTCCGTCTACGCCGTCGCGCTCGGCGAGGAGGCCAAGAACGTCCTGTTCGCCAAGGTGGTCGAGCTGCGCCGGGCCGGCGTCGCCACCGACCTCGCCTTCGGCGTCAAGAGCATCAAGAACGCCATGAAGTCCGCCGACCGATCCGGCGCCCGCTTCGCCCTCGTCGCCGGCGACCGGGACCTCGCGGAGGGCGTGGTCCAGCTCAAGGACCTCACCACCGGCGAGCAGAACCCCGTCGCCCTCGACGCACTCGTCACCACCCTGAAGGAGAAGCAGCTGTGATCCGCACGCACGACGCGGGCACGCTCCGCCCGGAGCACGCAGGCACCACCGTCACCCTGGCCGGCTGGGTCGCCCGCCGCCGAGACCACGGCGGCGTGGCCTTCATCGATCTGCGCGACGCCTCCGGCACCGTGCAGATCGTGGTCCGCGACCTCGACTCGGTGCACGGCCTGCGCGCCGAGTACTGCGTCAAGGTGGTCGGCGACGTCCGGGTCCGCCCCGAGGGCAACGAGAACCCCGACATCCCGACCGGCGCCGTCGAGGTCGTGGTCAGCGGGATCGAGGTCCTCTCCGAGGCCGCGCCGCTGCCGTTCCCGGTCGCCGAGTACGAGCCCGGCACGGTCAACGAGGAGGTCCGCCTCCGCTACCGCTACCTCGACCTGCGCCGCGAGGGCCCCGCCAAGGGCCTGCGCCTGCGCTCCAAGGTCAACAACATCATCCGCCGGGTGATGGAGGACAACGACTACCTCGACATCGAGACGCCGTACCTCACCCGCTCCACCCCCGAGGGCGCCCGCGACTTCCTGGTCCCGGTCCGCCTCCAGCCCGGCCACTGGTACGCCCTGCCGCAGTCGCCCCAGCTGTTCAAGCAGCTGCTGATGGTGGCCGGCATGGAGCGCTACTACCAGATCGCCCGCTGCTTCCGCGACGAGGACTTCCGCGCCGACCGCCAGCCGGAGTTCACCCAGCTCGACATCGAGGCCTCCTTCGTCGACCAGGAGGACATCCTGGCCCTCGGCGAGAAGATCATCGGCTCGATCTGGCGCGAGGTCCACGGCTACGAGGTCCCGAACCCGCTGCCGCGGATGACCTACGCCGACGCCATGGGCCGCTACGGCTCGGACAAGCCGGACGTCCGCTTCGGCCAGGAACTGACCGACCTCACCGAGTACTTCCAGGGCACCGACTTCCGGGTCTTCCAGGCCCCGTACGTCGGCGCCGTGGTCATGCCCGGCGGTGCCTCGCAGCCGCGCAAGCAGCTCGACGCCTGGCAGGACTGGGCCAAGGCGCGCGGCGCCAAGGGCCTCGCCTACGTGCTCATCGACGCCGAGACCGGCGAGCTGCGCGGCCCGGTCGCCAAGAACCTCTCCGCGGAGCACCTGGCCGGCCTGGCCGCCGCCGCCGGCGCCAAGAACGGCGACGCGGTCTTCTTCGCGGCCGGCAAGGAGCGCCCCTCGCAGGAGCTGCTCGGCGCCGCCCGGCTGGAGATCGGCCGCCGCTGCGAGCTCATCGACGAGTCCCAGTGGGCCTTCCTCTGGGTCGTCGACTTCCCGATGTTCGAGCCGATCGAGGACGACAAGGGCGCCTTCCAGGGCTGGCACGCGGTGCACCACCCCTTCACCGCCCCCACCGCGGAGTCGCTGGCGACCTTCGACACCGACCCGGGCAGCGCCCTGTCCAACGCCTACGACCTCGTGCTCAACGGCTCGGAGCTGGGCGGCGGTTCGATCCGTATCCACCAGCGGGACGTGCAGAAGCGGGCGTTCGACGCGATCGGCCTCTCCGAGGAGGAGGCCGCCTCGCAGTTCGGCTTCCTGCTGGACGCCTTCAACTACGGCCCGCCGCCGCACGGCGGCGTCGCCTTCGGCCTCGACCGGATCGTCACCCTGCTCGGCGGGTACGACACCATCCGTGACGTCATCGCCTTCCCGAAGACGTCCACCGGCGGCGACCCGCTGACCGGCGCCCCCACCCCGATCACCCCGGCACAGCGCCGCGAGGCCGGCGTGGACGCCCAGCCGAAGGTCCGCGAGGACGCCAAGTCCGAGGCGCAGCCGAAGGCCTGACATCCCGTCGGCCGGCATCGGCTAACCTTTCACGGCCCCGGACAGCAACCGCGCTGTCCGGGGCCGGTCCACAACGGCGTGTGACAGAGAGAGGGATCCCCTGTGAAGGTCAGTACCAGAATCGAGTGTCCCGAGGACGCTCCGGCCACCAGACGTGTCCACATGGCCGCCTTCCCCGGCCCCGACGAGGCCGACCTGGTCGACGCGCTGCGCCGCGACCCGGCCTGGCTGCCGGAGTTGTCGGTGGTCGCCGTCGACGAGACCGGCCTGGTCGTCGGTCATGCGCTGCTCTCCCGGCTGCGGGTCGGCGAGGGCCCCGGGCTGGCGCTCGCGCCGGTCGCCGTCGCGCCCGAGTGGCAGCGCAAGGGCGTCGGCGAGCTGGTGGTCCGGGCCGCGCTGACGGCTGCCGAGGAGGCCGGCGAGAAGCTCGTCGTCGTGCTCGGCGACCCGGACTACTACGGTCGCTTCGGCTTCATCCCGGCCCAGCGGCACGAGGTGAGCGGTCCGTTCGAGGTGCCCGAGGGGTACCTCCAGGCGCTCGCCCTGCCCGGGTACGACGGCTCCCCGAGGGGCCTGTGCCGCTATCCGGAGCCCTTCGAGGCCGTTTAGGGGCGTTCCAGGGCGCCCAGGCGTTAAGGGCCGCTCAGGCGCTCGGATGCTCAGGCGCTCAGGCGTTCAGGGCGTGTCCTCCGACAGGCCCTGCGACGTGTCCCGGGCCCCCCGCTCGTCGACCCGGTTCCCGAGACCTACCGTGGCCCGGCAGCTGCGCACGAACGCGGCCATGGCAGGTGTCGGAGTCCGGTCCTTCGGCCAGTACAGCCCGACCTGGCTCGGGCTCAATCCCCGCACCGGCCGGTACGCGACATCCTCGCGCGGTGCCAGCCGACTCATGGTCTCCGGGGCGAAGCCGACGCCCTGGCCGCACACGACAGCGGCCAGCCACTCGTCGGTGTTGTGCGCCACCGCGCCGATCCGCACCGGTCGCCCGCCCCGCTCCCGGACCGCCAGCCAGTAGTCCCGCCAGTGCCCGGACTCGTGCGGGATCGCCACGAAGGGCTCGTCGAGCAGCTCCTCGAAGTCGATCACCGCACGGCCGGCCAGCCGGTGCCCGGCCGGCAGTGCCGCGCAGCGCGGCTCCTCGCCCAGCACGGCCACGCCGTAGCGCCGGGCCAGCGAGGGCGGCGCGTGCCAGAGGGTCAGGTCGATCTCGCCGGTGGCCAGGCCGGAGGTCGGGTCGAACCAGTTGTTCTGCCGCAGCTCCACCTGCCAGCCCGGCATCCGCCGGGCGAAGTCCGCGACCGTGCGCTGGGTCATCAGGTTGATGATGCCGCCCTCGAAGCCCACCCGGAGCGTCGCGCCGTGCTCCGCCGAGGCCGCCCGGGTGGCGCGCAGCGCCTCCTCCCAGCCGGCCACCAGCGCGTCGGTGTGCGCGGCCAGGGCCAGGCCGGCCCGGGTCGGGGTCATGCCGCGCCGCGAGCGTTCGAACAGCTCGACCCCGAGCAGGGCCTCCAGCTGCCTGATCTGCTTGGTCAGCGCCGGCTGGGAGACCAGCAGCCGGGCCGCCGCCGCGGTCAGCTGCCCCTCCTCGCAGACCGCGGCGAAGCCGCGCAGCAGACGGGTGTCGACATCCATGCCCCAAGGTTATGGAACCGGGGATTGGACCCGTCCGGCAGGTCTGGGTCATGGTTGGTCGTTCGGTCCTCGGGCCGGTCGACGGGGGAGCCCGGCAGCGACGGTTCAGGGGGCCGCCGGTGCCGGGCCGGAACGCTCCCGGCGCGCTGCCGCCGCCCGTCGGGACCTGCGGGAACCCGCCCCAGGACGTACGGTGAGGGATCATCAGCACCCCGCCGAACGGAGGCAGCCAGGTGGCAGCCAAGGCCCAGCGCGAGCAGAGCGTCCCCGAGGGGCGGAGCGCCCAGGACGGGCCGCACGGGCCGGGTGGCCCGGTCGTACGGCTGCCGAGGAAGCCGTACGAGCGTGAACTGCTCCGGCTCCAGTACGAGCTGGTGAAGCTCCAGGAATGGGTGCGCGCCGAGGGCGCCCGGCTGGTGGTGGTGTTCGAGGGGCGCGACGCGGCCGGCAAGGGCGGCGCGATCAAGCGGGTGACGGAGTATCTGAACCCGCGCATCGCCCGGGTCGCCGCACTGCCCGCGCCGACCGAACGCGAGCGCACCCAGTGGTACTTCCAGCGGTACGTCGAGCACCTGCCGGCCGCCGGGGAGATCGTGCTGTTCGACCGCAGCTGGTACAACCGCGCCGGGGTGGAGCGGGTGATGGGCTTCTGCGGCGAGGAGGAGTACTGGCAGTTCCTGCGCCAGGCCCCGACCTTCGAGCGGATGCTCTCCGAGTCCGGTCTGCTGCTGCGCAAGTACTGGTTCTCGGTCAGCGACACCGAGCAGGAGCGGCGCTTCCGGGACCGGCTGGCGGACCCGATGAAGCGCTGGAAGCTGTCGCCGATGGACGTCGAGTCGATCACCCGCTGGGAGGATTACTCGCGGGCCAAGGACGAGATGTTCCTGCACACCGACACCCCGGAGTCGCCCTGGCACGTGGTGGAGAGCGACGACAAGCGGCGGGCCCGGATCAACATGATCGCCCACCTGCTCTCCACCGTCCCGTACCGCGAGGTGGGCCCGCGGCCGGTCGAGCTGCCGGAGCGCCCGGCCTCCCAGGGGTACCGGCGACCGCCGCGGGACCTCCAGAAGTACGTGCCGGACCACGCGGCCCGGCTCGACGGATAGGGCCCGGCGGCCGTGGTCGCCCCGGATCCGGGGCGGGCTGTCGGAGGGCTCGCATAGGCTTCCGGTGTGGACGAACCGGACCTCTTCACCGCCGCCGCCGAGGAACGCCAGGCCAAGGAGCCCGGCCGGGCGCCGCTCGCCGTGCGGATGCGCCCGCGCACCCTCGACGAGGTGGCCGGCCAGCGGAAACTGCTCAAGGACGGCTCCCCGCTGCGCCGGCTGGTGTCGGGGTCGCGCGGCCCGGCGGCGACCAGCTCGGTGATCCTCTGGGGCCCGCCCGGCACCGGGAAGACCACGCTCGCGCACGTCATCAGCCAGGCCGTCGAGGGCCGCTTCGTCGAGCTGTCCGCGATCACCTCCGGGGTCAAGGAGGTCCGCGCGGTCATCGACGGCGCCCGGCGCGCGGTCGGCATGTCCGGCCGGGAGACGGTGCTCTTCCTCGACGAGATCCACCGCTTCTCCAAGGCCCAGCAGGACTCCCTGCTCCCGGCGGTGGAGAACCGCTGGGTGACCCTGATCGCCGCGACCACCGAGAACCCGTACTTCTCGGTGATCTCCCCGCTGCTCTCCCGCTCGCTGCTGCTCACCCTGGAGTCGCTGACCGACGACGACGTCCGGGCGCTGCTGCGCCGCGCGGTCGTGGACGAGCGCGGCCTGGGGGGCGCGGTGGAGCTGACCGCGGAGGCCGAGGACCACCTGGTCCGGCTGGCCGGCGGCGACGCCCGCAAGGCGCTCACCACGCTGGAGGCGGCGGCCGGGGCGGCGCTGGAGCAGGGGGAGGCGGAGGTCACCCTCGCCAGCACCGAGACCGCCGTCAACCAGGCGGCCGTCCGCTACGACCGGGACGGCGACCAGCACTACGACGTGGCCAGCGCGCTGATCAAGTCGATCCGGGGCAGCGACGTGGACGCCACGCTGCACTACCTGGCCCGGATGATCGAGGCGGGGGAGGATCCGCGTTTCATCGCCCGCCGGCTGATGATCTCGGCGAGCGAGGACATCGGCCTGGCCGACCCGACGGCGCTGCAGACGGCGGTGGCGGCGGCCCAGGCGGTGGCGCTGATCGGCTTCCCGGAGGCGCGGATCATCCTCTCCCAGGCGGCCATCGCGCTCGCCCTGGCGCCGAAGTCCAACGCCGCCTACCTGGCGATCGACGCGGCGCTCGCGGACGTCCGGCAGGGCCTGGCCGGGCCGGTGCCGCCGCATCTGCGGGACGCGCACTACGGGGGCGCGGGCAAGCTGGGGCACGGCAAGGGCTACCAGTACCCGCACGACCTGCCGGAGGGCATCGCGAGCCAGCAGTACGCGCCGGACGCGGTGCACGGGCGGGCGTACTACCGGCCGACCCGGCGCGGCGGGGAGGCGCGTTACGCGGAGGTCGTGGAGTGGACCAGGGGGCGGCTGTGGGGCGAGCCGGCCGGTTCCGCCGGTGCTGCCAAGGGGGAGCCGAAGGGCGGGGCGAAGGCGGGACCCAAGACAGGGCCCAAGGCCGGACCCAAGACAGGGCCCGAGGCAGACCCCGAGGCAGCGCCCGGGGCCGAGCCGGGGACGGGGTCGAACGCGGCCCCGAAGGGGGAGGGGGAGGCCCGGTGAGGGGGCCGGCGGTCTGCCGGTATACTCGTGCGGAGTGCCATGTCCCGGGACGGCGGTGGGGGAGACCCGACCGACCGGCCGCACCAGCGGGGCGATGGCCGTAGGCCTCCTCCGGGAGGCCCGCAACAGGAGCGTCGCGCACCGTCTCGGTGTCGCGGGCGACCGGTTCCCGGTCCGCCCGTGTGACCAGCACATTCGTGCCCGGCTCCGGAGAGCGGCTGATCGCACTGCCCCAGGGCGGTGGGGTTTTCTCCGGGCCGCGACATGCGACCTCCGTCAACACCTGGTGAAGCCGTAGTCGTCAGTAAGGAAGGTTTGGTTCATGGCGAACCAGAAGCGTCCCAAGGTCAAGATCGCGCGTGCGCTCGGCGTGCCGCTGACCCCGAAGTCCGTCAAGTACTTCGAGGCCCGCCCGTACCCGCCCGGCCAGCACGGCCGTGGCCGCAAGCAGAACTCGGACTACAAGGTCCGTCTGGTCGAGAAGCAGCGTCTGCGCGCTCAGTACGACCTGAGCGAGAAGCAGATGGCGCGCGCGTTCGACCGCGCGAAGAAGGCCGAGGGCAAGACCGGTGAGGCGCTCGTCGCCGAGCTGGAGACCCGCCTCGACTCGCTGGTCCTGCGTTCGGGCATCGCCCGCACCATCTACCAGGCCCGTCAGATGGTCGTCCACGGCCACGTCGAGGTCAACGGCGGCAAGGTCAACAAGCCGTCGTTCCAGCTGAAGCCGGGCTTCGTGGTGACCATCCGCGAGCGCAGCAAGGAGAAGGTCCCGTTCCAGGTCGCCCGTGAGGGTGGCAACGCGGGCGAGGGCCAGACCCCGAAGTACCTCGAGGTCAACCTGAAGGCCCTGGCCTTCCGCCTGGACCGCGCGCCGCAGCGCAAGGAGGTCCCGGTGATCTGCGACGAGCAGCTCGTCGTCGAGTACTACTCGCGCTGACCCGCGAGCGGTATCACCTGCGGTACCCAGCGAGCCCCCGTCGCCCTTGTGGCGGCGGGGGCTCGCCCCTGTCCGGGGGAGGTCGTCAGACCTGCTCGCCGGTCATCGCGGAGACCAGCCGCAGGTGCGGCCGGGCCTCCTCGTGGCGGCCCTGGCGCTCCAGGGTGCGGCCCAGCATCAGCCGGGCGTAGTCCTCGGCCGGGTCGGAGTCCAGCACCCGGCGCAGCTCCGCCTCGGCCCGGCGGAGCTGGGCGGAGTGGAAGTAGCTGCGGGCCAGCAGCAGCCGGACCGACAGGTTGGCCGGCTCCTCGGCGAGCACCCCCTCCAGCATCCGGGCGGCGTCCGTGTACGCCTTGGAGTCGAAGTAGAAGTTCGCCATGCGGTAGTCGTCGGCGAGGTTGGTGGCCACGGGGTGCCCCTTCCGTACGGGTCGGTGGTTCCGCCCGCTCCAGCAATGGACAAGTTTCAACTATTCCCGGGGTCGCTCCGGGCTCCCACCGACGTCACCGGCCGCACCAGCCTCACCGACGTCCTGACCTCACCGGCCTCACCGGCCTCACCGGCCCACCGGCGAGGGCTGCGGGGCCGGCGGCAGCGGCCCCGGTCCCGGCCGCGACCCCGGGCCCCCCGGGTGCTCGCCGCCGCCCAGCGCGCGGTGCACGGCGGCGTCCAGGTCGAGCCGGGTGCCGGTGGCGAAGAAGTCGGCGTACTCCTGCTCGGTCAGCCCGGCGCCCGCCCGCTCCGCGCAGGCCCGGTGCGGGCCGTTGAAGGTACGGGAGCCGAAGAACGGCTTGCCGACCGCCTGCCAGATCCGGTGCGCCGCACCCTGGAGTACCCGGGCCTCGCGCAGGTCCCCCGGCTCGCCCGGTCCGGCCGGCTCGGTCTCCAGCAGCGCCAGCAGGTCGATCGCCAGCACGATGCCCAGCAGGTCGTTGAAGAGGTGGTTGAGCCGGACGCTCTCCCGCGCCAGCGCCCGGGCCGGGCGGACCTCGCCGTTCAGCCAGTGCGAGTACGCCAGCGCGTACAGCCCGTACGCGTACGCCCACTGCTCGCCGTGCTCCTCGCACAGCTCGCGGACCTGGCCGAGCCACAGCCGGCCGCTGTCCTGGTCGCCCTGGAACAGGTAGGCGATGCCCAGCTCGAACATCGCCATCAGGACGTTGCTGTTGAGCTCGCCGATGGTGCGGTAGTGCCAGAGCGCCTCCTCGAACAGCTCGGCCGCCCGGGCCGGCTCGTCGCCGATCAGCGCCGCGCAGCCCTGCCGGTGCACCGCGTACGCGAGCGCGCGGTCGTCGCCGGTGGCCAGCGCCTGGCGGCGGCACTCCTCCAGCGCGGGCCGGGCGGAGACCAGGTCGCCCTGGAGGGTGGCCATGTAGCCGGTCACCCAGAGCGCCTTGGCCCGGGCCTCGGTCGGCTCCGGGGCGAGGGCGAGGGCCCGGTCGAGCCAGTGCCGCCCCTCGCCGAGGTGGCCGCAGCCGACCCAGTAGAACCACAGCGTGCCGGCCATCAGCAAGGCGATCTGCTCCTCGCCCGGCTCGGCCAGGCAGAACTCCAGGGCGGCCCGCAGATTGGGGTGCGCCAGCTCGGTCCGCTCGGCGGTCTCCGCCTGCCGGGGGCCGAACCACTCGACCTCGCCCCAGGTGGCCACGCCCAGGTACCAGTCGCGGTGCCGGCACAGCAGCCGGTGCTCCTCGCCCGCCGCGCGCAGCCAGCGCAGCCCGTACTCGCGGACGGTGTCCAGCAGCCGGAACCGGACGCCGAAGGGGCTGTCCTCGCGCAGCACCACGGACTTGGCGACCAGTTCGGTGAGCAGGTCCAGCAGCTCGTCCGGATCGACGCCCTCGCCGCCGCACACGTACTCGGCCGCGTCCAGGTCGAAGCCGCCCGCGAAGACCGAGAGGCGGGCCCAGAGTAAACGTTCCTGCTCCGTGCAGAGCTCGTGGCTCCAGCCGATCGTCGTCCGCAGCGTCTGATGGCGCGGCAGCGCGGCCGGGTCGCCGCCGGTCAGCAGCCGGAACCGGTCGTCCAGCCGCGCGCCGATCTGCTCCACCGACAGCGCCCGCAGCCGCCCTGCGGCCAGCTCCACCGCCAGCGGGATGCCGTCCAGCCGCCGGCACAGCTGGGCGATCCCCTCCGCGTTCGCGGCGGTGACCGCGAACGACGGCAGCACCGCCCGGGCCCGGTGCGCGAACAGCAGCACCGCGTCCGGCGGCGCGCCGGGGACGATCGCGCCGGCGGTGCCGACCGGAAGCGGGGCCAGGTTCAGCAGGTGCTCCCCGGCCGTCCGCAGCGCCACCCGGCTGGTCGCCAGCACCCGCAGCCCCGGCAGCGCCCGCAGCAGCGCCACGGCCAGCTCGGCGCAGGCCGGCACCAGGTGCTCGCAGCCGTCCAGCACCAGCAGCAGCCGGCGCCCGGCGAGCCGCTCGGTCAGCACCTCCACCGGGGACCGCGCCGTCCCGTCGGTCAGCCGCAGCGCCTCCAGCACGGCGTGCCCGAGCAGCCGGCCGTCCTGCACCGGGGCCGCGTCGACCAGCCAGGTGCCGTCCGGGAACGCCCCCGCCGCCCGCGCGGCGGCCCGCAGGGCCAGCCGGCTCTTGCCGACCCCGCCCGGGCCGGTGACCGTCACCAGCCGCTGCTCGGCCAGCAGCAGCGCCAGCTCGGTCAGCTCGCGCTGCCGGCCGACGAAGCTGGTGAGCTCCGCCGGGAGCCGCCCCGGCGCCGTCCGGTCCGGCCGTGGTGTGGAATCCAGATCCAACCCCTGCTCCCCGTTTCGAGGCCCGGGCCAGGTCGGCCCGGGCGTCCGGCTCGGCCGCGTGGGTGGCGACCTGCCTGGCAGAACGAGGTGACCGGCGGGTAGGTTACGCGCGCCGATCGCACACCCGGTCGGTTCGCCGCGCACCCCTCGGGAGAAACCCGGTCCGGAAACCCGGTGCGGTCGCGATAGGGTTCCCCCTGGGAAACAGCAAGGCGAGGGAGCGCGCAAAGGTGTCCGTGGGAGAGCTGGCCGGTCTGCTCGTCGCCGTGTTCTGGGCGGTCCTGGTCACCCTGCTCGCCGTCGTGCTGGTCCGGTTGTCGCGGGTGCTCAAGGAGGCCACCGTCCTCGTCTCCGCCGTCACCGAGCAGGCCGTGCCGCTGCTGGCCGACGCCGGCGCCGCCGTGCGCAGCGCCAACGAGCAGCTGGAGCGGGTGGACGAGATCACCGCCAACGTGCAGGACGCGGCGGCCAACGCCAACGCGCTCTCCTCCACCGTCGCGGCCACCCTCGGCGGCCCGCTGGTCAAGGTCGCGGCGTTCAGCTACGGCGTGCGCAAGGCCGTCGCCAAGCAGCAGGGCACCGCGACGCTGCCCGCCCAGTCGTCCGAGCGCGAGGAACTGGCCCGGCTGATCCGGGCCGAGGTCCGCGCCGCGACCGCGCCGAGGACCGGCCTGCTGTCCCGGGTCCGGCGCGCGGTGAGGGGCTGACGGCATGGTGCGACGCATCTTCTGGATGGCGGTCGGCGCGGGCGCCACCGTCTGGGCCGTGAACAAGGCCAACGAGACCGTGCACCGGCTCACCCCGGACAGCCTGTCCGGCACCGCCGCGCGCGGTGCGCTGCACCTGGGCGACCTGGCCAAGCAGTTCGCCCAGGACGTCCGGACCGGCATGACCGAGCGCGAGGAGCAGCTGCGCGAGGACCTCGGGCTGGACGGCACCGCCGTCGTCGAGCCGCGCCGCCGGAGCTCCCGCCCGTCGGCCACCACCACCCGTTCCGGGAAGCGCTCCGCGCTGCCCCCCTCGACGGAGCCCCAGTACCGAGCTATCTCGGCGGCGCCCGGTAGCCCGGCCGCCGCCCTGCCTCCGCCCACCCCCCAAGCCATCGAGAAAACGCCCCGGCGCGCGATTCCGCCGCGGGGCGGTACGAACCGGAAGGACCACTAATGGAGTCGGCAGAGATCCGCCGCCGCTGGCTGCGCTTCTTCGAGGAGCGCGGCCACACCGTCGTTCCGTCGGCGTCCCTGGTCGCCGACGACCCCACCCTGCTGCTGGTCAACGCCGGCATGGTGCCGTTCAAGCCGTACTTCCTGGGCGAGGTCAAGCCGCAGTTCTCGCGCGCCACCAGCGTCCAGAAGTGTGTGCGCACCCTGGACATCGAGGAGGTCGGGAAGACCACCCGGCACGGCTCCTTCTTCCAGATGTGCGGCAACTTCTCCTTCGGTGACTACTTCAAGGAAGGAGCCATCAAGTTCGCCTGGGAGCTGCTCACCACTCCCGTCGCGGACGGTGGCTACGGCCTGGAGAAGGAGAAGCTCTGGATCACCGTCTACAAGGACGACGACGAGGCCGAGCAGATCTGGCGCGAGGTCATCGGCGTCCCGTCCGAGCGGATCCAGCGCCTGGGCATGAAGGACAACTTCTGGTCGATGGGCGTCCCCGGCCCGTGCGGCCCTTGCTCGGAGATCAACTACGACCGCGGCCCCGCCTACGGCGAGGAGGGCGGCCCCGCCGTCAACGGCGAGCGCTACCTGGAGATCTGGAACCTGGTCTTCATGCAGTACGAGCGCGGCCACGGCGACGGCAAGGACGGGTTCGAGATCCTCGGCGACCTGCCGAGCAAGAACATCGACACCGGCCTCGGCCTGGAGCGTCTGGCCGCCATCCTGCAGGGCGTCGACAACCTCTTCGAGATCGACACCAGCCGGATGATCCTGGACCGGGCCGCCGAGCTCACCGGCCACACCTACGGCGCCGACCACCGGTCCGACGTCTCGCTGCGCGTGGTCACCGACCACATCCGCACCGCGCTGATGCTGATCGGCGACGGCGTCACCCCCGGCAACGAGGGCCGCGGCTACGTGCTGCGCCGCATCCTGCGCCGGGCGATCCGCAACATGCGCCTGCTGGGTGCCACCGGTGTGGTCGCCAAGGACCTCACCGATGTCGCGATCAAGGCGATGGCCCCGCAGTACCCGGAGCTGGAGGCCGACCGCAAGCGCATCGAGACGGTCGTCGCCGGCGAGGAGGCGGCCTTCCTGCAGACCCTCAAGGCCGGTACCAGCCTGCTCGACACCGCGGTCACCGAGACCAAGCAGTCCGGCGGCGCGGTGCTCTCCGGCGACCAGGCGTTCAAGCTGCACGACACCTACGGCTTCCCGATCGACCTGACCCTGGAGATGGCCGAGGAGCAGGGCCTCCAGGTCGACGAGGCCGGCTTCCGCCGTCTGATGCAGGAGCAGCGGGACCGTGCCAAGGCGGACGCCAGGGCGAAGAAGATGGGCCACGCCGACGTCGCCGCGTACCGCGAGGTCGCCGACAAGTCCGGCGCCAGCGTCTTCACCGGCTACTCCCTCACCGAGGGCGAGGCCACCGTGGTCGGCCTGCTGGTGGACGGCGTCCCGGCGCCGGCCGCCTCCGAGGGCGACGAGGTGGAGCTCATCCTCGACCGCACCCCGTTCTACGCCGAGGGCGGCGGCCAGCTCGCCGACCACGGCCGGATCCGGCTGGACTCCGGCGCGGTCGTCGAGATCCGCGACGTGCAGCAGCCGGTGCCGGGCGTGGTCGTGCACTCCGGCGGCGTGCTGTTCGGCGAGGTCGTGCTCGGCGCCTCGGCCTACGCCACCATCGACGTGGACCGCCGCCGGGCGATCGCCCGCGCCCACTCGGCCACCCACCTGACCCACCAGGCGCTGCGCGACGCGCTCGGCCCGACGGCCGCCCAGGCCGGTTCGGAGAACGCCCCGGGCCGCTTCCGCTTCGACTTCGGCTCGCCCGCCGCCGTGCCCGGCAGTGTGCTGACCGACGTCGAGCAGAAGATCAACGACGTGCTGACCCGCGAGCTGGAGGTCACCGCCGAGGTCATGACGATGGACCAGGCCCGCAAGGCCGGCGCCATCGCGATGTTCGGCGAGAAGTACGGCGACGAGGTCCGCGTCGTCACCATCGGCGACTTCTCCAAGGAGCTGTGCGGCGGCACCCACGTCGGCAACACCGCCCAGCTGGGTCTGGTGAAGCTGCTCGGCGAGTCCTCGATCGGCTCCGGGGTGCGCCGGGTGGAGGCGCTGGTCGGCGCCGACGCCTACCGCTTCCTGGCCCGTGAGCACACCGTGGTCGCCCAGCTGACCGAGCTGGTCAAGGGCCGTCCGGAGGAGCTGCCGGAGAAGATCTCCGGAATGCTCGCCAAGCTCAAGGACGCCGAGAAGGAGATCGAGCGCTTCCGCGCCGAGAAGGTGCTCGCGGCCGCCGCGGGTCTCGCCGACTCGGCCGAGGACGTGCAGGGCATCGCCGTGGTGGCCGCCCGGGTCGCCGACGGCGTCGGCGCGGACGAGCTGCGCAAGCTGGTCCTGGACGTGCGCGGCCGGCTCGGCTCGCGCCCGGCCGTGGTCGCCGCCTTCACCGTGTCGAACGACCGCCCGCTGACCGTGATCGCCACCAACGAGGACGCCCGCGGCCGCGGCATCAAGGCCGGCGAGCTGGTCCGTACCGCGGCCAAGACCCTCGGCGGCGGCGGTGGCGGCAAGGACGACGTCGCCCAGGGCGGCGGCACCGACGCGACCGCGATCGACAAGGCCGTCGCCGCCGTGCGCGGCCTGGTCGCGGAGCGCGCCTCCTGATGGGGTCCGGGTTCTGATGGAGATCGAGGAGAAGCCCTTCCGGCGCGGGCGGCGGATCGCCGTCGACGTCGGGGACGCCCGGATCGGGGTCGCGTCCTGCGACCCCGACGGGGTGCTCGCCACCCCGGTGGAGACCGTCCCGGCCGGCGCGAAGTCGCAGGCCAGGATCGCCGCGATCGTCGAGGAGTACGGCGCGATCGAGGTGGTCGTGGGTCTGCCGCGCTCGCTCAGCGGCAAGGAGGGCCCGGCGGCGGAGAAGGTCCGCGGCTACGCGGTGCGGCTGGCCGACCGGCTCTGGCCGGTCCCGGTCCGGCTGGTCGACGAGCGGATGTCGACCGTCACCGCGACCCACGGGCTGCGCGCCTCGGGGGTCAAGGCCAAGAAGGGCCGCTCGGTGGTCGACCAGGCCGCCGCGGTGGTGATCCTGCAGACCGCCCTTGAGTCCGAACGGGTGAGCGGACGCCCGCCCGGTGAGAGCGTCGAGGCGGCGGGCTGACCGGCCTGCTCTAACGTCCCGGTGAGGGGTCCGTGCGGACCGCCGAGGGGGCGCGCCGTGACCGACCTGGACCTCACACCCGGCCTGAGCCCCGGCCACCTAGGTGCGCCGGTGATCGAACCGGAGGGCCGCCCGCCGGGCCCGCCCGTTCCGCGCCGCGAACCGCCGGACCCGCACCGGCGGCGGACCGGACTGGCCTGCCTGCTGACCGCGCTGTCGCTGGTGGTCGTGTTCGGCGGGATCGGGCTGGCGGGCTTCAGCTGGCTCCAGGGGCAGCGCAAGCCGCCGGCCGCCGCCGACTTCGCGGGCCCCGGCTCCGGGTCGGTGCAGGTCTCGGTGCCGGAGGGGGCCGGCCTCAGCCAGATCGCCTCCGCCCTGGTGCGCAACGGCGTGGTGGCCAGCTCGCTGGCCTTCACCCGGGCGGCGAAGGGCAGTGCGGCGGCGGCCGGGCGGATCCAGCCGGGCACGTACACCCTGCGGCAGCGGATGTCGGCGGCCGCGGCGCTCGCCGTCCTGGTCGACCCGGCCAACGCCAACGGTCTGACCATCCCCGAGGGCTGGCGCGGCAGCCAGATCTACGCGGCGATCGACAAGAAGCTGGGGCTGGCCGAGGGCACCACCGAGCAGACGGCCAAGGACCAGGCCGCCGAGCTGGGCCTGCCGGAGAACGCCAACGGCACCCCCGAGGGCTACCTGTTCCCCGCGACCTACAGCGTCACCGACGACACCACCGCGGCCGAGCTGCTGAAGCAGATGGTCGACCGGGCCGGGAAGGAGTTCGCCCGGGACGACGCGGAGGTCGTCGCGACCAATCTCGGGCAGAGCCTGTACGGGCTGGTGACCATCGCGAGCATGGTGCAGGGCGAGGCCGACAACTCCGAGGACATGGCCAAGGTCGCGCGGGTGATCTACAACCGGCTGGCCAAGAACATGCCGCTCCAGCTGGACTCCACCATCAACTACGCGCTCGGACGCTCCACGCTGAACACCAGCGTCACGGACACCCGGCTCGACTCCCCCTACAACACCTACAAGCACGCCGGGCTGCCGCCGACGCCGATCTCCAACCCGGGGCGGCAGGCGATCATGGCGGCGGTGGACCCCGCGCCGGGGGACTGGCTCTACTTCGTGACCGTGAAGCCCGGGGACACCCGGTTCACCGACAGTTTCGAGGTGCAGCAGAAGAACGTCGCCGAGTTCAACGCGACCCGGGCCGCGAGCCCGGCCGCCACGCCGTCCGGTTCGCCCTCCGGTCCGGCGCCGGCGTCCGGGTCGTCCGCAGGGTCGTCAGCCGGGTCGGCGCCCGCCGGGGCGGGGGCGCCCTCGGGTACGGGTGGTCACTGAGCGCAGTGGCTGCGGCCCCGGCCGGACGGCCGACTGCGGTACGGTAGCGTCTCCGTCCAGGTGTTGCGCTAGCACGCCGGTTCGACAAGCAGCCGGGACGCCGTCCCGGGCGACCGGGCCGATCCTCCGGTCGTCTCCGTCGGTATAAGGGGATCAATGACCGATCTGGGTCGGGGCTACGGCCCCCAGGGCTCCGAGCCGTGGCATCCGGGCGACCCCGGGTACGGCGGTCAGCAGCCGGTCCCCGGCCAGCAGGACGGGCAGTGGCAGCAGCACCCCCAGCAGCAGTACGGCGACGGCGGCCAGGGCATGGGGCAGCAGCAGGGGTACCCCCAGCAGCAGGGCGTTCAGGGTCAGCAGCAGCAGTACGGCGGCGGCCAGCAGGGCTACCCCCAGCAGGGGACGGGCCCGCAGGGGTATCCCCAGCAGCAGGGCGTTCAGGGTCAGCAGCAGCAGTACGGCGACGGCGGCCAGGGCGCGGGGCAGGGGTATCCCCAGCAGCCCCAGCACCCCCAGCAGCAGCAGGGCTACCCGCAGCAGCAGGGCGGCGGCCAGCAGGGCTACCCGCAGCAGGGGACGGGCCCGCAGGGGTATCCCCAGCAGCAGGGCGGCCAGGGTCAGCAGGGTTACCCCCAGCAGCAGGGCGTTCAGGGTCAGCAGCAGTACGGCGGCGGCCAGCAGGGCTACCCGCAGCAGCAGATGCCGCAGCAGGGCGGCCCGCAGCAGCTGCCGCAACAAGGCGCGCCGGGCGACCCCGGCCGGGCCGCTCCGGCGGAGCAGAAGCAGCCGGCCGCCGCACGGCCCGCGGGGCCAGGGCCGGACGGCATCGACTGGGAGGCGGAGGCCGCCGCGCTCGAGGCCGGGGCCGACCCGGTCGGTGCCGCCGACGAGGCCGGGCACGCCGAGGGCGAGTGGGACGGCCACGAGGGCGAGCACGCCGAGGACGAGTACCGCGGCGACGCCTCCGACGAGGACGGGAACGGCTTCCTCGGCGAGGAGGACCAGTCCCGCGAGGCCAAGAAGAAGCGCAAGGAGAACGGCAAGAAGTCGGGCCGGCGCAACGGCGGCGCCTGCCTGGTGGTCGCCCTGGTGCTGCTCGGGATCATGGGCGGCGCCGGCTGGTGGGGCTACGGCTTCTACAAGGACCACTTCGGCCCGCCGCCGGACTTCCCCGGCCCGGGCGCCGGCTCGGTCAAGGTCGAGATCAAGCAGGGCGCGGTCGGCAGCCAGATGGGTCTGGCGCTGAAGCAGGCCGGCGTGGTCAAGAGCGTCGACGCCTTCAGCAACGCCTGCGAGAAGAACGTCAAGTGCTCCAGCATCCAGCCCGGCACCTACAGCATGCCGACGGAGATGTCCGCCGAGGGCGCCGTGCAGTTCCTGGTGGAGGCCAACGGCGGTGAGAAGCTGATCGTCCAGGAGGGCCTGACCGCCGCGGCCACCTACGTCAAGATCGACGACAAGCTGAAACTGCCCAAGGGCACCACCGCGGCCGTCGCCAAGGAGCAGGCGGGCACCCTCGGTCTCCCGCCGTACGCCAACGGCAACATCGAGGGCTTCCTCTGGCCGACCCGCTACTCGATCACCGAGGGCATGAAGCCCGAGGAACTGCTCAAGCAGATGGTCAAGAACGCCGTCGACCGCTACGCGAGCCTGGACGCCGAGGCGTCGAAGATCGGGTTGAAGACCGGCTACGACGTGGTCATCGAGGCCAGCATCCTGCAGGCCGAGGGCAACAACCCCGAGGACTTCGCCAAGATGGCCCGGACCATCCAGAACCGGCTGGCCGACAAGGGCAAGGTCAACGGCAAGCTCGGCATGGACACCACGCTGCAGTACTCGCTCGGCCGCAAGAACCTGGACAAGAAGGACATCAACGACGCGTCCAACAAGTACAACACCTACTACAACGCCGGCCTGCCGCCGACCCCGATCTCCAACCCGGGCGACGCCGCACTGAAGGCGACGCTGAACCCGGCGGACGGCAAGTGGCTGTACTTCATCGCGATGTCGCCGACCCACACCCTGTTCGCGGACACCGACGCGGAGCACGCCAAGAACGTCGAGTCCTACTGCCTGGCGGCCGGTCAGAAGTTCGACGCGGTCTCCGTCCACTGCACCACCAAGTGACGACCGCCGGGGGGCGGCGGAGGAAGTGAGCAGCGTGACCAGCAAGCACCGGGCGGCCGTCCTCGGCTCGCCGATCGCCCACTCGCTCTCGCCCGCCCTGCACCGGGCCGCCTTCGCGGCGCTCGGTCTGGACGGCTGGCGCTACGACCGGTTCGAGGTCGACGAGGCCGGCCTGCCCGGCTTCGTCGCCGGGCTGGACGAGGCCGAGTGGACCGGCTGCTCGCTGACCATGCCGCTCAAGCGGGCGGTGCTCCCGCTGCTCGACGAGGTGAGCGACACCGCCCGGTCGGTCGACGCGGTGAACACCCTGGTCTTCACCGCCGACGGCCGGCGCGAGGGTCACAACACGGACGTGCCCGGCCTGGTCAACGCGCTGCGCGAGCGCGGCGTCACCGAGGTGCCGACGGCCGCCGTGCTCGGCGCCGGGGCCACCGCCTCCTCGGCGCTGGCCGCGCTGGCCCGGCTCGGCGCCCGCGAGGTGACCGTCTACGTCCGCACCCCCGAACGGGCCCGGGAGATGGCCGCGCTGGGCGAACGGCTCGGTGTGGCGGTGCGCACCGCCGACTGGGAGCGCGGCGCCGAAGCGCTGGCCCATCCGCTCACCGTGGCCACCACCCCGGCCGGGGCGACCGACGCCTTCGCCGCGGGGCTGACCGCCGAGCCGGGCGCGCTGTTCGACGTGCTGTACCACCCGTGGCCGACCGCGCTGGCCGCCGCCTGCGCGGACCGCGGGGCGACCGTGCTGGGCGGCCTCGACCTGCTGGTGCACCAGGCGGTGCTGCAGAGCGAGCTCTTCACCGGGTGCAGCCCAGGCCCGCTGGCGGCGATCCGCGCGGCCGGCGAGGCGGCGCTCGCGGCGGGCTGACCGCCGCCGCCGGACCGGGTGGTGCACGGACGGTGTGCGTCCGTGGTGCGCCCGCCGTGTCCGTACTGTGCCCGGGGTGTGGTGGTGCCCGACCGGCGGCCCCGCGGCCGCGCGTGACCGGCCATTCCCGTCCGCCGGTCGGCCGAATGCTGTCCGGTGATCGGACTCCAGGGCCGGTCGGCCGTTCGGCATGAAAGGATTCGGGGAGAGAAGGCACGCCCGGACGGGTGCGGCAGCCCCGCGCCGGTCCGCTGATGAAGGAGCTCCGTTGGGTACGTTGCGCTGGCTGACGGCGGGGGAGTCGCACGGCCCCGCACTCGTCGCGACGCTGGAGGGCCTGCCCGCCGGTGTACCGGTCACCACCGCGGTGGTGGCCGACGCCCTGGCGCGCCGCCGGCTCGGCTACGGTCGCGGCGCACGGATGAAGTTCGAGCAGGACGAGGTGACCTTCCTCGGCGGCGTCCGGCACGGGCTCACCATGGGCAGCCCGGTGGCCGTCATGGTCGGCAACACCGAGTGGCCGAAGTGGGAGCAGGTCATGTCGGCCGACCCGGTCGACCCCGAGGTGCTGGCCGGTCTCGGCCGCAACGAGGCGCTGACCCGTCCGCGCCCCGGCCACGCCGACCTGGCCGGTATGCAGAAGTACTCGATCGACGAGGCCCGCCCGATCCTGGAGCGCGCCAGCGCCCGGGAGACCGCCGCCCGGGTCGCGCTCGGCGCCGTCGCCCGCTCCTACCTCAAGGAGACCTGCGGCATCGAGATCGTCAGCCACGTGGTCGAGCTGGCCGCCGCCAAGGCCCCGGCCGGGGTGCTGCCGCTGCCCTCCGACGAGGCGAAGCTGGACGCCGACCCGGTGCGCTGCCTGGACGCGGACGCGTCGAAGGCGATGGTCGCCGAGATCGACCAGGCCCACAAGGACGGCGACACCCTCGGCGGCGTCGTCGAGGTCCTCGCCTACGGCGTCCCGGTCGGCCTCGGCTCGCACGTGCACTGGGACCGCCGCCTCGACGCCCGGCTGGCCGCCGCGCTGATGGGCATCCAGGCGATCAAGGGTGTCGAGGTCGGCGACGGCTTCGACCTCGCCCGCGTCCCCGGCTCGCAGGCGCACGACGAGATCGTGCCGGGCCCCGACGGCGCCAAGCGCGTCACCGGCCGCTCCGGCGGCACCGAGGGCGGCCTGTCCACCGGCGAGCTGCTGCGGGTGCGCGCCGCGATGAAGCCGATCGCGACCGTCCCGCGCGCGCTGCGCACCGTGGACGTGCGCACCGGCGAGCCCGCCAAGGCGCACCACCAGCGTTCCGACGTCTGCGCGGTGCCGGCGGCCGGCATCGTCGCCGAGGCGATGGTCGCCCTGGTGCTGGCCGACGCGGTGAGCGAGAAGTTCGGTGGCGACCACGTGTCGGAGACCCGGCGCAATGTGCGGAGCTACCTCGACAACCTGATCGTCCGATGACCGCTCCGGTCCTTGTGCTGGTAGGCCCGCCCGGCAGCGGCAAGTCCACCGTCGGGCGGGTCGTCGCCGAGCGCCTCGGCGTGGACTTCCGGGACACCGACGCCGACATCGAGGCGCGGGCCGGCAAGCCGATCCCGGACATCTTCGTGGACGAGGGCGAACCGCACTTCCGCGCCCTGGAGGAGGCGGCCGTGCGCGCCGCGGCCGGGACCCACGCCGGGGTGCTGGCGCTCGGCGGCGGCGCGGTGCTGGCCGGGCCGACCCGTGAGCTGCTGCGCGAGCTGCCGGTGGTGTTCCTGGAGGTCCCGCTCGCCGACGCGGTCAAGCGGGTCGGCCTGGACGCCCCGCGCCCGCTGCTCGCGGTCAACCCGCGGGCCCGCTGGCGCGAGCTGATGGAGGCCCGCCGCCCCCTCTACCTGGAGGTGGCCACCGCCGTCGTCGACACCGCCGACCGCACCCCCGAGCAGGTCGCGGACGCCGTACTGGAAGCACTGGAGCTGAAGACCCCCCATGACTGACACCACCGTCAGGATCCACGTCGGCGGAAGCGCCGGCCACGACCCGTACGACGTGCTGATCGGGCACCAGCTGCTCGGTGAGCTGTCCCCGCTGATCGGGACCCGGGCCAAGCGGGTCGCGATCATCCACCCGGAGGCGCTGTCCGCCACCGCCGACGCCGTCCGCGAGGACCTGGCCGGCGAGGGCTACGACGCCATCGCGCTGCAGGTGCCGAACGCCGAGGAGGCCAAGAGCGCCGAGGTCGCCGCGTACTGCTGGTCGGTGCTCGGGCAGACCGGGTTCACCCGCAGCGACGTCGTCGTCGGCCTCGGCGGCGGGGCCACCACCGACCTGGCCGGCTTCGTCGCCGCCACCTGGCTGCGCGGGGTGCGCTGGATCTCCATGCCCACCACGCTGCTCGGCATGGTCGACGCGGCGGTCGGCGGCAAGACCGGCATCAACATCGCCGAGGGCAAGAACATGGTCGGCGCCTTCCACCCGCCGGTGGGCGTGCTGGCCGACCTCGGCACCCTGGAGACCGTGCCCAAGCACGACTACGTCTCCGGGCTCGCCGAGGTCATCAAGTGCGGCTTCATCGCCGACCCGGCCATCCTCGACCTGGTCGAGGCCGACCCCGAGGGCGCCAGGACCCCGGCCGGGCCGCACACCGTCGAGCTGATCCGCCGTGCCATCCAGGTCAAGGCCGACGTGGTCTCCGGGGACCTCAAGGAGTCCGGGCAGCGCGAGATCCTCAACTACGGCCACACCCTCGGCCACGCCATCGAGCGCAACGAGCGGTACAAGTGGCGGCACGGCGCGGCGATCTCGATCGGCATGGTGTACGCCGCCGAGCTGGGCCGGCTCGCCGGGCGGCTGGACGACGAGACCGCCGACCGGCACCGCTCGGTGCTCGCCTCGGTCGGCCTGCCGCTCACCTACCGGGCGGACGCCTGGCCGAAGCTGCTGGACGCGATGAAGATCGACAAGAAGTCGCGCGGCGACCTGATCCGCTTCATCGTGCTGGACGGCCTCGCCAGGACCTCCGTGCTGGAGGGCCCCGACCCGTCCCTGCTGGTGGCCGCCTACGCGGAGGTGTCCGCGTGACCAGGGTGATGGTGCTCAACGGCCCCAACCTGGGCCGACTGGGCAGCCGCGAGCCCGACGTCTACGGCGCCACCTCCTACGCCGGGCTGGTCGAGCGCTGTACCGCGCTCGGCGAGGAGTTCGGCTTCGAGGTCGAGGTGCACGAGACCAACTCCGAGCAGCAGATGGTGGAGTGGCTGCACGAGGCCGCCGACGGCCGGGTGCCGGTGGTGATCAACCCGGGCGCGTTCACCCACTACTCGTACGCGATGCGGGACGCCGCCGCGCAGCGCACCGCGCCGCTGGTCGAGGTGCACATCTCCAACCCGTACGCCCGGGAGACCTTCCGGCACACCTCGGTGATCGCCGCGGTGGCCTCCGGGACGATCGCCGGGTTCGGGATCGGCTCGTACGAGCTGGCGCTGCGGGCGCTCGCCGAGCAGCTGGCCGCGGGCTGACGGGGCCTCGGGGCCGGGCCCGGCCGGTGGCCGGTGGCGGGGGGGGGGGGGGGGGGGGGGGGCCCCCCCCCCCCCCGGGGTGTGGCGCGCGCGGGGCTGGGG
>NZ_JAXCLC010000084.1:0-35063 GCF_034043715.1 Kitasatospora purpeofusca
GGGGGGGCGCCCCCCCCCCCCCCCCCCCCCCGACCAGGCTGCGACGCGCCCACCCTCACGGGGCACTTCGGTCGTGCACCCGGCGCGTCGCACCGGCTCCCTCCCTCACCGAGGGGAGCCCCTCGTACGTCGGAAGCGGGCGAGGGGAACGGCGGGGAGGGAGCCGCTCCCGGGCCGCCCGGGCCCATGCTTGACGAACCAGTGCCAGACCAGCCCGGAAGTGAGGCCCACGCCATGCCCGCCACCCCCCACCAGGGCCATGTGGTCGTAGCTCCCGACAAGTTCAAGGGCACCCTCGAGGGCGCCGAGGCCGCCGCCCGGATCGCCGCCGGCATCCGCCGGGCCGTACCCGGCACCGAGGTGCGCGAACTGCCCGTCGCCGACGGCGGCGAAGGCACCCTGGCCGCCGCCGTCGCGGCCGGTTTCACCAGGGTCGCCGCCAAGGTGGCCGGCCCCACCGGCCTGCCGGTGGACGCCGCGCTCGCCGTCCGGGGCACCACCGCCGTGGTCGAGCTGGCGCAGGCGTCCGGCCTGGCCCGGCTCCCGGGCGGGCGGACCGCCCCGCTCACGGCCGGCTCCTACGGCGTCGGCCAGCTGATCGCCAGGGCCGTCGCCCAGGGGGCCCGGCGGATCGTCCTCGGCCTCGGCGGCAGCGCCGGCACCGACGGCGGGGCGGGCATGCTCCAGGCGCTCGGGGTCTCGCTGCTCGACTCCGCCGGCGTCGAACTCCCGCCCGGCGGAGCCGCGTTGCGCCGGCTGGCCCGGATCGACCTCGGCACCTCGGTCCGCACCATGGACGGCGTCGAGGTGGTCGTCGCCTGCGACGTCGACAACCCGCTGCTCGGCCCGCGCGGAGCCGCCGCCGTCTACGGCCCGCAGAAGGGCGCGAGCGGCGAGGACCTGCTGGTCCTGGAGGAAGGTCTGACCCGGTTCGCCGACGTGGTCGCCGCCGCCGTCGGCCGCGACGTCCGGGAGGCCCCCGGCGCCGGGGCCGCGGGCGGGGTCGGCTTCGCCGCGCTGGCCCTGCTCGGCGCCACCATGCGACCCGGCATCGAGCTGCTGCTCGACCTGCTGGGTTTCGACGGGGCGGTGCGTGGGGCACGCCTCGTCGTCACCGGCGAGGGCTGCCTGGACGCCCAGACGCTCCACGGCAAGGCCCCCGCCGGCGTCGCCGCGGCGGCTGCCCGGGCGGGGGTTCGGGTGGCCGCCGTCGCGGGGCGGGTGGAGCTGTCCGAACGCGAGTGGCGGTCCGCCGGCTTCGTCGCGGCCTACGCGCTCGGCGAGTTGGGCGACACGCCGGGCGAGGGCATGACCAGGGCCGGAGAACTGGCCGAGGTCGCGGGGGAGCGGCTCGCCGCCGACCTCCTGCGCCGCTGAGTCCGTCCGGGTCCGGCCTCCCGGTCCACCCGGGCCCGGCCTCCCGGCCTGTCCGGGCCCGGCGCCCGTCCGCCGTGCTCCTCGTGCTTTCCTCCATTGACGTTTTGTTGAAGGCGGGCCTAGGCTCCGGGCCATCCTTCGGCGCACCCCTCGTCCAGCACCCCTGGTCCAGCCCCCTCGTCCAGCCCCCCTCATCAGGCTTCGGAGGTCCCTCATGCCCCTCAGCGAGACCGAGGTGATCCGCTCCCGCCGGGTGGTCCTGCCGGACGGCGAGCGCCCCGCGGACGTGCTGGTCCGGGACGGGAAGATCGAGCGGATCGCCGCCCACGGCACCGTCCCGGCCGCCGGCCACCGGGTGACCGACCTCGGCGACACCGCCCTGCTCCCCGGCCTGGTCGACACCCACGTGCACGTCAACGAGCCCGGCCGCACCGAGTGGGAGGGCTTCGCCACCGCCACCCGGGCCGCCGCCGCCGGCGGCGTCACCACCATCGTCGACATGCCGCTCAACTCGGTGCCCCCCACCACCACCCCGGCCGGGCTCGAAGCCAAGCGGAAGACCGCCGAGGGCCAGGCCTGGGTCGACCTCGGCTTCTGGGGCGGCGCCGTCCCCGACAACCTCGCCGACCTCGAACCCCTGCACCGGGCGGGCGTGTTCGGCTTCAAGTCCTTCCTGGCGCCCAGCGGTGTCGACGAGTTCCCGCACCTCGAGGCGACCGGGCTGGAAGCCGCGCTGGCCGAGCAGGCCCGGCTCGGGGCACTCGCGATCATCCACGCCGAGGACCCGGCCGTGCTGGCCGCCGCGCCGCAGCGACCCGGCGTCCACTACCGGGACTTCCTCGCCTCCCGCCCCGCCGGTGCGGAGACCGCCGCCGTCGCCCGGCTGCTGGACGCGGCCCGCCGCACCGGCGCCCGGGTGCACGTCCTGCACGTGTCCTCGGCGGCCGTCCTGCCCCTGCTGCGCCGGGCCAGGGCGGACGGCGTCGAGGTCACGGCCGAGACCTGCCCGCACTACCTGACCCTCGCCGCCGAGCGGATACCGGACGGCGGCACCGCCTTCAAGTGCTGCCCCCCGATCCGCGACGAGGCCAACCGCGACGCGCTCTGGGAGGCCCTGGCGGCGGGGGAGTTCATCGCCGTCGTGTCCGACCACTCGCCCTCCACCCCGGACCTCAAGCTGCTGCCCGAGCACGGCGGCAGCGGCGACTTCGCGGCCGCCTGGGGCGGCATAGCCTCCCTCCAGCTCGGCCTGCCGGCGGTCTGGACCGAGGCCAGGCGGCGCGGCCGGACCCTGGCCGAGGTGGTCGGGTGGATGTCGGAGGGCCCGGCCCGGCTGGTCGGCCTCGACGGGCGCAAGGGCGCCATCGCGGTCGGCCACGACGCCGACCTGGTGGCCTTCGACCCCGACGGCGCCTTCGCCGTCCACGCCGCCGAGCTGCACCACCGCAACCCCGTCACCCCGTACGCGGGCCGGACGCTCACGGGCGCCGTGCGCACGACCTGGCTGCGCGGCCGGGTCGTCGACCCGGGCGGCGAACCGTTCGGCGTCCAGCTCACCCGCCCCCGCACCCCGTCCGAGGAGATCCAGTGACCACGGTCCCCGCCCAGAGCGTTCCCGCCACCGGTACCGCCCCGGCCCCGGTCCCCGCTCCCGAGCCCAGGTCCGGGCCCGGCTCCGAGCCCGGCTCCGAGCCCGCCCGCGCGCCGTTCACCGAGCTGGTGAACCTCGCCTCCCGCGCCCTCGGAGCCGGCGTCGTCGCCACCAACGAGGACACCTTCGCGGACGCCGAGAACCTGCTGGTCGCCGCGCCCGCCGAGTTCCGCCCGCACACCTTCGGCCACAAGGGCCAGATCATGGACGGCTGGGAGTCCCGCCGCCGCCGCGGCGCGAGCGCCGGGCAGCCGCACCCCACCGACGAGGACCACGACTGGGCGGTGGTCCGGCTCGGCGCCGCCGGGGTGATCCGCGGACTGGTCGTCGACACCGCGCACTTCACCGGCAACTACCCGGAGAGCGCCTCCGTCGAGGCCGCCTCGGTACCCGGCCACCCCTCGCCGGCCGAACTCGCCGACGCCGAGTGGGTCGAGGTCCTGCCGCGCACCCCGCTGCGGGGCGACACCGCCCACGCGTTCCCGGTCGACTCCGGGGCCCGGTTCACCCACGTCCGGCTCAACATCTTCCCCGACGGCGGGGTGGCCCGGCTCCGCGTGCACGGCGAGGTCCTGCCCGACCCGCGCGAACTGGACGGCCTCACCTTCGACCTGGCGGCCCAGGAGCACGGCGGTGTCGCCGAGGCCGCCTCCGACCGCTACTACTCCTCCCCGCACAACCTGAACGCTCCCGGCCGCGCCTCCGTCATGGGCGAGGGCTGGGAGACCCGGCGTCGGCGCGACAAGGCCAACGACTGGGTGCGGATCGCCCTGGCCGGGGGCGGTGAGGCCCTGGCCGTCGAGGTGGACACCACCCACTTCGTCGCCAATGCCCCCGGCTGGGCCGACCTGGTCGGCTACGACGCCTCCGCCGGCGGGGACCCGGCGGCCGACGCGGACGGCTGGTTCCCGCTGCTGCCGCGCACCCGCCTCCAGCCCGACACCCGGCACCGGCTGCGGCTCGCCCCGGGCCGCCCGGTGACCCATGTGCGGATCGACGTCCACCCGGACGGCGGCCTCGCCCGCCTCCGGATCACCGGCCGTCTCACCGAGGCCGGCCGGGCCGCCCTCGCCCTGCGCTGGTTCGACGCCGTCCCGGCCGCCGAGGCCACGGCCGCGCTCACCGGGGCCGGCCTGACCGCCGCCGAGGCCGCGCAGCTCACCGCCGCCCGTCCGCTGGGCGGGCCGGTCGCGGCCCGGGCCGCCGTCGCCGGGCTCAGCCCGTCCGACGGCCCCGACGGCGAGCACTCCTCCCGCCGCCGCTCGGCCGCCTGGCGACTGCTCGGCATCTGAGCGTTCGCGTGTCCGGGCATCCGGTCCGGCGGCGCCGCGCCGGACCCGGTGCCACACCCCGTGCCATTTCCTGATGCCACGTCACATTCCTCTCCAAGCAAGACCCTTTTCGACACCGAAGGACCCGTCATGCCCAAGACCCTGACCACGGAGTCCGGCGCCCCGGTCGCCGACAACCAGAACTCGGCCTCGGCCGGCGCGTACGGCCCGCTGCTGATCCAGGACCAGCACCTGCTGGAGAAGCTCGCCCGGTTCAACCGCGAGCGCATTCCGGAGCGCGTCGTGCACGCCCGGGGCTCCGGCGCGTACGGCTACTTCGAGGTCACCGACGAGGTGTCGCGGTACACCCGCGCCGCGTTCCTCGGCGAGGTCGGCAAGCGCACCGAGGTGTTCCTGCGCTTCTCCACCGTCGCGGGCAACCTGGGCTCCAACGACGCCGTCCGCGACCCGCGCGGCTTCGCGGTCAAGTTCTACACCGAGGAGGGGAACTACGACCTCGTCGGCAACAACACCCCGGTCTTCTTCATCAAGGACCCGCTGAAGTTCCCGGACTTCATCCACTCGCAGAAGCGCGACCCGTTCACCGGTGTCCAGGAGGCCGACAACGTCTGGGACTTCTGGGCGCACTCGCCGGCCTCGACGCACCAGATCACCTGGCTGTTCGGCGATCGGGGCATCCCCGCCTCGTACCGGCACATGAACGGCTACGGCTCGCACACCTACCAGTGGGTCAACGAGCAGGGCGAGGCGTTCTGGGTGAAGTACCACTTCAAGACCAACCAGGGCATCCGCTCGCTGGACGCCGGGCAGGCCGCCGAGGCGGTCGGCGGCGACGCCGACAGCCACCAGCGCGACCTCCACCAGGCCATTGAGCGCGGGGTGTTCCCGAGCTGGACGCTCTATGTGCAGCTGATGCCGGTCGCCGAGGCGGCGGACTACCGCTTCAACCCGTTCGACCTCACCAAGGTGTGGCCGCACGCCGACCACCCGCTGGTCAAGGTCGGCCGGCTGGTGCTCAACCGCAACCCGGAGAACGTCTTCGCCGAGGTCGAGCAGGCCGCGTTCTCGCCGAACAACTTCGTGCCCGGCATCGGCCCGTCCCCGGACAAGATGCTCCAGGGCCGGCTGTTCGCCTACGCCGACGCCCAGCGCTACCGCCTCGGCGTCAACCACACCCAGCTGCCGGTCAACGCGCCCCGGGCCACCGAGGCGGCCAACTACGGCCGCGACGGCCTCGGCGCGCTCAACCCGGCCGGCCGGGGCCGGAACTACGAGCCCAACTCCTACGACGGCCCGGCGCAGACCGACGCTGCGCTCGCCGCCCCGACCGAGCTGACCGGCTGGACCGGCACGTACACCACCCCGGCGCACACCAAGGACGACGACTTCTTCCAGGCCGGGGAGCTCTACCGGCTGATGTCGGAGGGCGAGCGGGGCCGGCTGATCGCCAACCTGGCCGGCTCGCTGGCCCAGGTCACCCGGGACGACGTGGTCGAGAAGAACCTCGCCCACTTCCACGCGGCCGACGAGGAGTACGGCGCCCGGCTGGAGGCCGCGGTGGCGAAGCTGCGGGCCGCCGAGGAGTCCTGACCCCCCGTTCCCGGGCGGCCGGCCTGCGGGGCCGGCCGCCCGGGCACCGGGGCGCTGCCGCGCCGCTCCGCGGTCGGGCTCCGCGGTTCGCGCGGGAGTGAACGGGAGTGAACGGGAGTGAGCGGGTGTGCGGCGGGGCATATGCCAGTCAAGCGATTCACCGTGTCCGCCCCAATATTTCACGAGGGGGAGCTGGTGGCGGCGGGCGGTGGATAGGGTGGGCCCTACCCGCGGGTCACCTGGCGGGTGGACATCGGAAGGGGACGACATGTCGACACCAGCCCCGGGCCGTCACGCCGTACCGGAGCAGGGATCGCCCGGTCCGTTCACCTCGCTGCGGCACGCCCTCAGACTGCTGGAGGCGGTCGACCGGCACCCCGGTGGCGCCACCCTGGTGACCCTCGCCCGGGAGACCTCGCTGGGCCTCCCGACGGTCCGCCGGCTCGCCGAGATCCTGGAGGTCGAGGGCTATCTCGACTGCCAGGACGGCGGCTGGGTGCTCGGCGGCACCTTCGCGCTGCTCGGCCAGCACAACCGCGAGCAGCTGGTCCGCGCCCGGATGGACCGCAAACTCGACGAACTGCGCGAGGAGTTGGGTGCCGCGGTGTATTTCAGCCGGTACCACGACGGGGAGTTGTCGGTGGTGGCGGTCTCGGCCTCCGACCTGGCGCCGGCCGTTCAGGAGTGGGTCGACTTCCGGGCCACCGCGCACGCCAGCGCGATCGGCAAGTGCCTGCTCGGCCAGCTCGACCACGACGGCCGCCGGGACCACCTGTCCCGGCACCCGGTGGCCCGGCTGACCTCCAGGACGGTCACCGACACCGACCAGCTGATGCACCGGCTGGAGCGCCAGCCCGCCACCGTGCCGGTGCTGGACATCCAGGAGTACGCCGTCGGCACGGTCTGCGCGGCCGTCCCGGTGACCGCCGGCAGCACGGTCGGCTGCCTGGCCACCTCGATGCCGGTCGGCGACGCGCACCGGTTGAAGGCGGCCGCCGAACTGCTGGCCGCCCGCGCCGCGCCGCTGATGCTCGCGATGGCGGTCTGACCCGCCGCACGCCACGGGACCCCGCTCCGGCGGGGTCTTCGCGTTTCCGTGTTTCCGCGCTTGCGCGTTTCCCGGTGGTCCGCGCGGTGGTCCGCGCGGTGCGCGTCACTTATTAGACTCGATGTCGATAAGGCGTGCCGAAACCCTTGTCTCGCGCGCTACCCGCGAGTACGTTTTGCCGGGTCGAGCCGCCACCCGCAGGTCAGGAGGGCCCTCCCATGCCCAGCTCCGCCCCCGTCCCCGCCCTCGCCGCGCCCGCCGCCCGAGTGCACGAGAGCCTCGTCCTGGAGCCCCGCGACGTCCGCTTCGACTGGAGCCGGCTGCCGCTGCACTGGATCCCCGACGAGCCGATGGCCACCCACGTCATCAACGTGCTGCACCTGCTGCTCCCCGAGGGTGAACGCTGGTTCGTGAAAGTGTTCAAGGAGGCCCTCCCGCTGATCCGCGACGAGCGGCTGCGCGAGGAGGTCCTCGGGTTCATCGGCCAGGAGGCCATCCACGCCGAGGCGCACCAGGAGGTCCTGGACCACCTGCTCGGCCAGGGCCTCGACCCGCGCCCCTACGTCCGGCAGGTCTCCTGGCTGTTCCGGCGCGTCCTCGGCGACCGGCCCGGCCTGAGCCCGGCCCGGCAGCGCGAGAACCTCGTCGAACGGGTCGCGTTCGTCGCGGCGATCGAGCACTTCACCGCCTTCCTCGGGAACTGGGCGCTCAACTCGCCCGGCCTGGACCGCGCCCAGGCCGACCCGACGATGCTCGACCTGCTGCGCTGGCACGGCGCGGAGGAGGTCGAGCACCGCAGCGTCGCCTTCGACCTGATGGTCCACCTCGACCCCGGCTACGCCCGCCGGATCCGCGGCATGCTCGTCTCCGGCCCGCTGCTGGTCCACCTCTGGGTGCGCGGCGCCCGCTTCCTGCTGGCGGCCGACCCGACCCTCGACGGGCGGCTCAGGCCCACCTGGCGCGAGACCGGCCGGATCGCCAGGCGCGGCCTGCTGCCCGACCCGGTCCGGTCGATCCGCTCCGGCCTGCGCTACCTGCGGCCCGGCTACCACCCCACCCAGGAGGGCTCCTCCAGCCAGGCCCTCGGCTACCTCGCCACCTCCCCGGCCGCCCGCGCCGCCGCCGGGCGGTGACCCCCGGGCCGCCGCCCGCCCCCATCGCCGCCCGAAACCTTGCAACTGTCGGCGCCCGGCCGTCAGCCGCCACCGGAACCGAGGACCCCGCCGGATGGACCTGAGCACCCCGCCCCCCGACCTCTACGGCCGCCCGCGCGCCGACACCTTCTTCCGCTTCCTCACCGCCTTCGGCGACCGCTACACCCCCGCCCTCGGCGGCCCGCTGCTGCGCCGCAACCCGCGCCGCCCCTACAGCCGGCCCACCCAGGCGCTGCAACTGGTCGTCACCGCCCGCCGCCAGGTCGCCGCCGACGTCGTGGAACTCACCCTCGCCGACCCCTCCGGCGGCCCGCTCCCCGCCTGGCAGCCGGGCGCCCACCTGCGCCTCACCCTCCCCTCCGGCCGCGAGCGCCACTACTCGCTCTGCGGCGACCCGGCCGACCCGGCCGACCCGGCCGAGCGGTCCGGCTACCGCATCGCCGTCCGCCGCCTGCCCGACGGCGGCGGCGGCTCCGTGGAGATCCACGACACCCTCCACCCCGGCACCCGGCTCGCCGCCCGCCGCCCGCGCAACGGCTTCGCCTTCTGCGCCGAACCGGCCGTCCTGCTCCTGGCCGGCGGCATCGGCATCACCCCCCTGCTCCCGATGGTCCGGGAGGCCATGCGCAACGGCCTGGACTGGCACCTCGTCCACACCGGCCGCAGCGCCGACACCCTCCCGTTCGCCGCCGAACTGCGCGCGCTCGACCCCGCCCGGGTCCACCTGCGCGCCGACGACGAGCACGGCGGCCCGCCCACCGGCGCCGAACTCCTCGCGCACGCCCCGCGCGGAGCCGCCGTCTACTGCTGCGGCCCCGCCCCGATGCTCACCGCCGTCCAGCGGGCCCTGGACGCCTCGCCCGCCGTCTCCCTGCACTTCGAGCGGTTCGGCGCCGCCCCGGTCACCGACGGCGAGCCGTTCGCGGTGCGCCTCGGCGCCGACGGCCCCGAACTGCCGGTCCCCGCCGACCGCTCCGCCCTGGACGTGCTCCGCGAGGCCCGGCCCGACCTCCCGTACTCCTGCGCACAGGGCTTCTGCGGCACCTGCGAGGTCCGGCTGCTGGCCGGCACCCCCGACCACCGCGACCGCCGCCTCACCCCCGAACGGCGCGCCGCCGGCGCCCTGCTGCCCTGCGTCTCCCGCGCCGCCGCGGGCGAGACCCTGGTGCTGGACCTCTAGATCCCCAGCACCCCCCTGGAACAAGCTCAAGGACCAGAAGGAGCCCCCCGCCGTGCCGCGCACTCCCGCCTTCCCGTTCACCGAGCGCGACCTCGCCCGCTTCCGGGAGACCCAGCAGCTCGCCTACGACTGCGCCGAGCAGGTCGCCGCCTGGATCGAACCCGGCGTCACCGAGCGCCAGGCGACCGCCCAGCTGCGCCGCCGCCTGGTCGCCGCCGGCGTGCAGGACTTCTTCCACATCCCGTTCGCCTGGTTCGGGGACCGGACCGCGTTCCGCCACTTCCACACCCCGCTGCAGTTCTTCGCCGGCAACCGCCGCCTCCAGGAGGGCATGCCGTACGTGCTGGACTGCGCCCCCGTCGTGGACGGCTACACCGCCGACATCGGCTACGGCGGCAAGGTCGGCGAGAACCGCGTCTGGGACCGCCTCGCCGCCGACCTCCAGGTCTACCGCGAGCTGATCCTCGCCGAGGTCCGCGCCCGCAAACCGCTCGCCGAGGTGTACGCGGCCGTCGACGCCCAGATCGAGGCGCACGGCTACGACAACCGCCACCGTGTCTACCCCGGCCGGGTGATCGGCCACCAGGTCACCCGGACGACGGCCCGCGGCCCGGCCGGGGTGAACGTCCTCGGCTTCGGCGTGCGGACCCTCCAGACGCTCGGCCGCGAGCTCATCAGCGAGCGCCTGCACGGCCGTTCCCCGCTCTGGGCGGACGGCCGGTCCTCCCGGCACGCGCCCACCCCCGGCCTGTGGGCGGTGGAGCCGCACATCGGCTTCCGGGAGGTCGGCATCAAGTTCGAGGAACTGCTGGTGGTGACCGAGGACGACGCCTACTGGCTCGACGACGACCTCCCGCACGTCCGCCGCTGGGCGGCCGGGACCGCGGCCGACCGCGAACCGGCCCCCGCGAGCGCCGCGCCCACCACCGCTTCCACGGGCACCGCGCCCACCACCGCCCCCGAGGGAGCCGCCCGATGAGCACCCGCGCCAGCCGCCCGATGAGCACCCGCGCCACCCGCCCCCGCACCGTCCACTCCGGCGGCCTCCCGCTCGCGGTCTTCGAACAGGGCGACCCGGCCGCACCCACCGTGCTGCTGGTCCACGGCTACCCCGACACCCACGCGGTCTGGGACGACGTCGCCGCCGACCTCGCCCGCGACCACCACGTGGTCCGCTACGACGTGCGCGGCGCCGGCGCCTCCGGCGTCCCCGCCGACCGCACCGGCTACCGCCTGGAGCAGCTCGCCGCCGACCTGTTCGCCGTCGCCGACGCCGTCAGCCCCGACCGCCCGGTGCACGTCGTCGCCCACGACTGGGGCTCGCTGCAGTCCTGGGAGGCCGTCACCGCTCCCGGCGCCGAACGCCGTCTCGCCTCCTACACCACGATGTCCGGGCCCTGCCTCGACCACATGGGCTTCTGGCTGCGTGAGCGCCTCCGCCGTCCCACCCCGCGCCACCTCCGGCAACTCCTGGCCCAGGGCGCCCACTCCTGGTACATCACCGCTTTCCACCTGCCCTTCCTCGCCCCCGGCGTCTGGCGGCTCGGCCTGGCCCGCGCCTGGCCCCGGGTGCTGCGCGACCTGGAGGGCGTCACCCCGCGTGCCGACCACCCGCAGCCCACCCTGCGGCGGGACGCGGTGCGCGGCATCGAGCTCTACCGCGCCAACATGCGGCCCGCCCTGCGCCACCCGCGCGAGCGCCCCACCGAGGTGCCGGTCCAGCTGATCACCCTCACCGAGGACCACTACGTCGGCACCTACCTCTCCGAGGGCCTGGAGCGCTGGGTGCCCAGGCTGACCCGCCGGACCCTGCGGGCGAGCCACTGGTCCGCACTGCTGGAGAAGGGAACCACCGTGGCCGGACTGGTCCGTGAGCACGTCGCCCGCACCGGGGCCGGGGCGGACGCCGGCCCGGCCGGCACCCCCGACGACGGCCGGCTCGTCGTCGTCACCGGCGGCGGCAGCGGCATCGGCCGGGCCACCGCGCTCGCCTTCGCCGCGGAGGGCGCCCGGGTGGTGGTCTGCGACCTCGACCTCGACGCGGCCCGCCGCACCGCCGAACTCGCCGCCCTGATCGGCCCGCAGGCCCACGCCTACCGGGTCGACGTCAGCGACGGCGCCGCCGTCGACGCCTTCGCCGAACAGGTCGCCGCCGAGCACGGTGTGCCCGACGTGCTCGTCAACAACGCCGGCATCGGCCACTCCGGCACCTTCCTGGAGACCACCGAGAAGGAGTGGCAGCGGGTCCTGGACGTCAACCTCTGGGGCGTCATCCACGGCTGCCGCGCCTTCGGCACCCTGATGGCCGACCGGGGCGAGGGCGGCCACATCGTCAACCTCTCCTCCGCCGCCGCGTACCTGCCCTCGAAGGCCCTCACCGCCTACGCCACCAGCAAGGCCGCGGTCTTCATGCTCTCCGACTGCCTGCGCGCCGAACTCGCCGGCCACGGCATCGGCGTCTCCACCATCTGCCCGGGCCTCGTCAACACCAACATCACCCGCACCTCCACCTTCTCCGCCACCACGGCCGACGAACAGGCCGCCAAGCAGGCCCGCGCCACCCGCCTCTACGCCCGCCGGGGCTTCCCGCCGGAGAAGGTCGCCACCGCGATCCTCGCCGCCGTCCGCACCGGCCGCCCCGTCGTCCCCGTCACCCCCGAGGCCAAGGCCGCCCGCCTCCTCAGCCGCCTCGCCCCCGGCCTCCTCCGCCTCGCCGCCCGCCTCAACGCCACCTGAGCCGAAAAGCCGAAACCCGGGGCGCGCGGTACCACCGCGCGCCCCGGGCCATGAGGACGATCACCGGTCGAAGGGCAGGACCCGGAAGGCCTTGTGCGAGGTCAGGGGCCTGACCGCGCGGAAGTCGCGCTGATCGAGGGTGAGGATCGCGTCGGTGCGGAAATCTGCAGCCAGCGCTACGTTGACGGCGTCCGTGAGGTCGAGGCGCAGGTCGAGATGCCGGGCCCGGACGGCCTGAGCGGCGTCCAAGGTGTCGGCAGTGATCTCGGGCAGCACCGCGCGCCCGGATCGCACCCGGCGCCGCACGTCGTCGATCGCGACCATGGACGCGGCGGGTCCGAGGAGCCTTCGGGCCAGATGGTCGAGTTCGCTCAGCAGGACGGGGGAGATCACCAGCATCCCTGCACCGTCCAGCACCTCGCGTGCCGCCGGTCCGACCGGGTGTTTGCGGTCGAGCGCCGCGAGCAGACCCGAGGTGTCCGCCACCACCACGATCATGCGGCGCCCCGCTCGGGCGAAGCGGGCGCGGCGTGCTTCGTGCGCTCGTAAGCAGCGGCCTTCTCCGCCCAGACGTCCTCCTCGGTGGCGTCCCCGATCGGCTCGTAGGTGGAGCTGAAGAACGGCTCGTTCCAGACCCGCCGGGCCATCGCGGCAAGGTGGATGCCTTCCCTGATGATCTCCGCCTCCGCTATTCCCTCCCGGGCCGCCGCCTCCTTGATCACGGCGAGATCCTCGGCTTCGACGTAGACGGTCGTGCGCTTGAGAGTCATATGCGTATGGTACCGCCGCCATATGTCAGCTGAGGGGGTTTCGCCGGGAATCCCGACAGGAGATGTCGGGATTCCCGGGGAGTATCGGGTGACGGGTGGAGACACCGCGGCACGTGAGGAAGGGCGAGGCATGACGGAGCAGCCGTTGAAGGGCAGGGTCGCACTGGTGGCGGGAGCCACCCGGGGCGCCGGGCGGGGGATCGCGGTGGCGTTGGGCGCCGCCGGGGCGACGGTGTACGGCACGGGGCGCAGCGCCGAGGGGCACCAGGGGGACTACGGGCGGCCGGAGACCCTGGAGGAGACGGCGGAGCTGGTGACGGCCGCCGGCGGGCAGGGCGTCGCGGTGCGCGCCGACCACCTGGTCCCGGCCGAGGTGGCGGCGGTCGCCGCCCGGATCGAGGCCGAGCAGGGCGGGCTGGACATCCTGGTGAACGACATCTGGGGCGGCGAGGAACTGTTCGGCTGGAACGTCCCGGTCTGGGAGCACGACCTGGACAAGGGCCTGCGCCTGCTGCGGCTGGCCGTCGAGACGCACGCGGTCACCAGCCACCACCTGCTGCCCCTGCTGCTGCGCCGCCCCGGCGGGCTGGTGGTCGAGATGACCGACGGCACCGCCGAGTACAACGCCACCCGCTACCGGAACTCCTTCTTCTACGACGTCGCCAAGGCCGCCGTCCTGCGGATGGCCTTCGCGCTGGGGCACGAGCTGGGCCCGCGCGGGGCGACGGCGGTGGCGCTCACCCCGGGCTGGATGCGCTCGGAGATGATGCTGGAGCACTTCGGCGTCACCGAGCGGACGTGGCGGGAGGCGACGGCGGCCGAACCGCAGTTCGGCATCTCGGAGTCCCCGGCGTACGTGGGCCGCGCGGTGGCCGCGCTGGCCGCCGACCCCGGGCGGGCGCGGTTCAACGGCACCTCGCTGTCCAGCGGCGGCCTGGCCCTGGAGTACGGCTTCACCGACCTGGACGGGAGCCGCCCCGACGCCTGGCGCTACCTGGTGGACATCGAGGGCGCGGACGGCCCGGTGGACCCGGCCGGCTACCGCTGAGGCCGGCCGGCGGGCGGTACGCCGTACAGGGCGGCGGCGCGGGCCGCCGCCTCCGCCAGCCGCTGCCGCAGGGCCGGGGGCTCCAGCACCTCGGCCTCCGGCCCGAGCCGCAGCACCTCCTCGTAGCCGACGTCCAGCGACTCGACGGGCAGCCGGACGGTCACCCGCCCCTGCCCGTCGGGCTCCCCGGCGCTCGCCAGGGCCTCCCGGGCGGCGAGCGGTTCGAGCAGCCGCCGGACCAGGGCCAGGCCGGGCGGGCCGAGCCGCAGGGTGACCGTCTCCCGGAGCAGCGAGCGGGCGAAGTCGGCCGCCCGGCCCTCCCAGAACGCGGCCAGGTCGAAGTCCGCGTCGGCCCCGTCGGGGGTGAACGGCCGGTCCGAGGGCTCGGCGGCGAGCAGCCGGTCCACCCGGTACACCCGGTGCCCGGCGGCCTCCCCCTCCTGGCCGGTCCCGTCCGGCCGGGCGACCAGGTACCAGGTGCCCGCCTTCAGCACCAGACCGGACGGCCGCAGCACCCGCTCGACCGGGTCCGCCTCCGGCCGCCGCCGGTAGCGCGCCCGCAGCAGCCGCCCGCCCCACACCGCCCGCGCGACCTCGGCCAGCAGCGGCGGCACGGGGGCGTCGCGGAACCAGCCGGGCGCGTCCAGGTGGAACCGCCGCGCCCCGGCGGCCGGCGCCCCGCCCAGCTCGCCGGTCACCTTGAGCCGGGCCGCGAGCGCCGGATCGGCGAGGCCCATGTCCTGGAGCGGCCCGGGAAGGCCGGCCAGCAGCAGGACCTCGGCCTCCGCCCGGTCCAGCCCGGTCAGCCGGGTGCGGTAGCCGTCGAGCAGCCGGTAGCCGCCGGCCCGCCCCCGGTCGGCGTACACCGGGACCCCGGCCTCGGCCAGCGCCAGGACGTCGCGCTGCACGGTGCGCTCGGAGACCTCCAGTTCGGCGGCGAGTTCGGCGCCGGTCATGCTGCGGCGGGCCTGGAGCAGCAGGAGCAGGGAGATCGCGCGGGCCGTCCGCATCCGTTGCCGTCCTCCTGTTCGGGCCGGGGCGTGCGCCCGGCGGGTTCTGCACCGATCATGGGTGGCGAGGGGGGAGCTTGCGGCCCCCGTGCCGACAACGGATCCGAGGAGACCCCGATGGCCACCGGCATCGTGCAGTCCTACCAGGCCGAGCACGGGTACGGCCTGATCACCCCCGACGACGACGGCCCGGCGCTGTACGTGTACTACGACTCGATCGTGGCGGCGGACGGCGGCGACCGGACGCTCGTCGAGGGACAGCGGGTGGAGTTCGACCCGACCGAGCAGGAGGGCCGCCGGGTGGCCGAGCGGGTGCGCCGCCCGGCGTGACCCCGCCCGCGGTCCGCCCCGGCCGCCCGGGCCGCCGACCTGCGCGCGGCGGAGCGGCCCGGCCCCCGTACGATCCTGGGCCATGGAGATGACGACCGCCCTGTGGTCCTTCGCCCTCGTGGTGGGCCTGCTGACGCTCACCCCGGGGCTGGACACCGCCCTGATCCTCCGCACCTCGGCGCTCGGCCACCGGCGGCAGGCCTGGGGCGTGGTGCTCGGCATCCAGACCGGCACGCTGCTCTGGGGAGCGCTCACCTCGGCCGGTGTGACGGCGCTGCTCACCGCCTCGCAGCTGGGCTACGAGATCCTCCGCTGGGCGGGCGCCGCGTACCTGGTGTGGCTGGGCGTGGGGATGCTCCGCTCCCGCGCGCACCCGGAGCCGGCGGACAGCGCCCCGGCGGACCCCGCGACCGGCGGCCTCGCCGCGGGCTGGCGGCGCGGTCTGCTGACCAACCTGCTCAACCCCAAGGTGGGCGTCTTCTACGTGGCGGTACTCCCGCAGTTCATCCCGGCGGGGGCACCGCACTTCGCCGCCGGTGTCGCGCTGACCTGCGTACACGTGCTCGAGGGCCTGCTCTGGTCGACGGTCCTGGTGGCCTTCGCCCAGGCACTCCGCACCCGGCTGCGCCGCCCGGCCGCACGCCGGGCGATGGACCGGGTGACCGGCCTGGCCGTGGTCGGCTTCGGCGTGAAGCTGGCGGTCTCCGACTAGTCCGACCGGTCCGACCGGTCAGGTTGCTCGGCGTCCCACGCGGCCGAGGCCCTCGCGGAGGTCGTCCGGGGTCATGCAGATGTGCATGTCGATGTGGGCGTTGAACTCCAGCCAGAACGGCTCGCAGATCGCGACCACGGCGGCCTCGTCGGGGACGTCGACGACCACGATCTGGCAGCGCCGGCCGTGGCGCGCGAAGGCATAGGCCGCCTCGGGTTTCAGGTCGGCCATGATCTGGTTGAACCTCGCCATGATGGCGCCGTCCGCGACGGCCCGGTTGGCCGTCTGGGTGTCGAGTTCGATCTCCAGCAGCGCGCGCATGGCAGTGCCCCTTCCCGGGCGCGGGCGAGGGCCCGGACGAGTCCTCGATTCCAGCGTGCTCCGGTCCTGCGGGGCCCGCAATTCACCCGGTCGGCGGTACCGGGTTGGCCGTCGGGGCGGTTCGGGGGCTGCGCCGGGAGGCTGCCGGGGGGTGGGCGGGGGGCGGAAGCCGCCCCGGAGGACCGGCCCTAAGCGGCGTGCGGCTTGCGGTCCCGGCGGGCCGGTGTCCCCCGGCTCTCCTCGGCCGTCGCCAGGTCCTTCGCCAGGTCGTGGTGGATCGGCCCGGTTCCGGCGCTCAGCGGCAGGCAGCTGCCGCCGCGCCGGTGGGCGACGATCTCGGCGGCGACGGAGACGGCCGTCTCCTCGGGGGTGCGGGCACCGAGGTCGAGGCCGATGGGCGAGCGCAGCCGCCCGATCTCGGCATCGGTCAGTCCGGCCGCGCGCAGTCCGGCCTCGCGCTCGCGGTGGGTGCGGCGCGAGCCCATCGCGCCGACGTAGCCGACCGGGAGCCGCAGCGCGCGCTCCAGCAGCGGGAGGTCGAACTTGGCGTCGTGGGTGAGCACGCAGAGCACGGTCCGGCCGTCCAGCCGGTCCAGCTGGGTGTCCAGGTAGCGGTGCGGCCAGTCGACGACCACCCGGTCGGCCTCGGGGAAGCGCCGTTCGGTGGCGAAGACGGGCCGCGCGTCGCAGACGGTGACGTCGTAGCCGAGGAACTTGCCGATCCGCACCACCGCGGCGGCGAAGTCGATCGCGCCGAACACCAGCATCCGCGGCGCGGGCACGTACGACTCCACGAAGAGGGTGACGGTGCCCTGACCGTGCTCGTCGCAGGGGCGCCCGTCCAGGCCGAGGACGAGCCGGCCGGTGCGGCCCGCGTCGAGCATGGCCCGGGCCTCGGCGACGACCGACCGCTCCAGCGGGGCGGCCACGGAGGGCGCGGGGGAGAGCAGGCCGTGGTGGGTGTCGGCGGTGACGGCGACGGTGGCGCCGAGCAGTCCGGCCGGTCCGGCGACGACCCGGGCGAGCGCCACCGGGGTGCCGTCGGCGATCAGCGCGATACCGGCGTCGAGGGCCGGATCGGCCCCGGGGCGCACCGGCTGGACGAAGACGTCCAGGATCCCGCCGCAGGTCAGGCCGACGGCGAAGGCGTCCTCGTCGCTGTAGCCGAACCGTTCCAGCACGGGCTCGCCGGACTCGATCGCGGCCCGGCAGAGTTCGTAGACGGCGCCCTCGACGCAGCCGCCGGAGACGCTGCCGATCGCCTCGCCGTCCGCGTCGACGGCGAGCGCGGCGCCCGGGTCGCGCGGAGCGCTGCCGGTGACCCCGACGACGGTGGCCACGGCGAAGGAGCGGCCGGACGTGTGCCAGGCCAGCAGCTGCTGGGCGATGTCCTGCATGACGGAAGCTCCTTCGCGCTTTCGAGGGTAGTCAATCGGGGGCGGAGGGGGCGGATCAGGGCGGCCGAGGGCGGGACGGGCCGGCGGGACGGGCCGGTGGGACCGCCGCCGTACGGAGAACGATCCCGTACGGCGGCGGTCGCTTCGAGAGCAGGCCCGGTCGGGCGGGCCGCACCGGTCAGTGCACGCCGGTCAGTGCACGCCGAGCCAGGACTTGACCGGCCCGAGCGCGAAGTAGACGACGAACACGCCGGTGAGGATCCACATCAGCGCCCCGGGCTCGCGCCACCGCCCCCGGCCGGCCTTGATCACCGTGTAGGAGATCACACCGGCGGCGACACCGGCGGTGATGCTGTAGGTGAACGGCATCAGCGTGCAGGTGAGGAAGGCCGGGATGGCCACCTCGCGGTCGGACCAGTCGATGTGCCGGGCCTGACTCATCATCATCGAGCCGATGACGACGAGCGCCGCCGAGGCCACCTCGACCGGCACGATGGCGGCCAGCGGCGAGAAGAACAGCATCAGGGCGAACAGCCCGCCGGTGACGGTGGAGGCGAGTCCGGTGCGGGCGCCGTCGCCGACGCCGGTCGCGGACTCGACGAACACGGTCTGCCCGGAGGCGCCGGCCAGGCCGCCGACCGCGCCGCCGGCGCCGTCGATGAACAGGGCCTTGGACAGGCCGGGCATCCGGCCGCGCCGGTCGGCGAGTCCGGCCTCGGTGCCGACGCCGATGATGGTGGCCATCGCGTCGAAGAAGCCGGCCAGGACGAGGGTGAAGACCGCCACCGAGGCGCTGATCGCGCCCAGGCCCCGGCCGCCGAAGGCGCCGAACAGGTCGACGTCGCCGAACAGGCTGAAGTCGGGCGCGGCGACCGGCGAACCGGGCCAGACCGGCGCGGAGTTGCGCCAGGCCGCGGCGGGTATGTCGGCGAGCTTGTTCACGATCATCGCGACCACGGTGCCGCCGGCGATGCCGATGAGGATCGCGCCGCGCACATTGCGGGCCATCAGTACGAAGATGGCGAGCAGGGTGAGGCAGAAGACCAGGACCGGCCAGCCGGTGAGTTCGCCGGCCGGGCCGAGCGAGAGCGGGGTGGGTCCGCCGGTGTGCATGAAGCCGGCCTTGAAGAGGCCGATCACGGTGACGAACAGGCCGATGCCGATGGTGATGGCGTGCTTGAGCGGCAGGGGTATGCCGTTCATGATCTTCTCGCGCAGGCCGGAGACCACCAGCAGCACGATCAGCAGGCCGTAGATGACGCACAGGCCCATCGCCTGCGGCCAGGTGGTGTGCGGCACCACCAGCGCCGAGACGGCGCCGGAGACGGACAGGCCGGCCGCGAGGGCGAGCGGCACATTGCCGAGCACGCCCATCAGGACGGTGGTGACGGCCGCCGCGAGCGCGGTGGCGGTGGTGAGCGCCGCGTGGTCCAGCTTGACGCCGGTGACGTCGGCGCCGCCGAGGATCAGCGGGTTCAGCAGGATGATGTACGCCATCGCCATGAAGGTGGTGAGGCCACCCCGGAGTTCATTGGCGAGGGTCGATCCCCGGGCGGAGATCTTGAAGTAGGCGTCCAGCGCGTTCCTGGGCGCGGCCGGGGACGACGTGGGGGTGTCGTTCCCGGTGGCCTCGTCGGCCTCGGTGGGTCTGTCTGCAGTGGTGCCGGGCTCCGTGGGGATCCTGGTCATGTCCACTCCCAAGTGTCAATGGGGGTTGGGGTGGGCGAGCCGACCTGGCAGCCAGGCGACGAAGGCGTGGCACAGGGGGACGATTCGACTCACGGTTGCACGGGTGGTGCGGGCCGCCGCCGGGCCCCGGCGTGGGCGGGCGGCGGTCCTGGTGCGGTGGCGGTACTGCGGTACTGCCGTACTGCGCTGGTGCCGTGCAGATCGTGCAGGCGGTGCGGGTCGCGCGGATGACGCGGGTCGTACGGGCCGTGCTCGGCCCCGGGGCGGCGGGGAAGACCGGACGCCGCCCCGGGGAGTCGTGGGGGTGCGGGAGCGAGCCGGGGACGGACCCTAGAGCTCCCCGGGCCGTTCGGTGGTCAGGTGCTCGGGCCGGACCGGGATCCGGCGCAGCGCCAGACCGGTGGCGTTGCGGATGGCGGCCACGATGGACGGCGTTGCCGAGACGGTCGGCGCCTCGCCCACCCCGCGCAGCCCGTACGGGGCGTGCGGGTCGGGGAGTTCGAGGATCTCCACCGGGATCGGCGGGGTGTCCAGGATGGTGGGGATGAGGTAGTCGGTGAAGGAGGCGTTGCGCACCTTGCCGTCCCGCACGATGATCTCCTCCATCACCGCGAGCCCGAGCGCCTGGGTGCAGCCGCCCTGGATCTGGCCCACCACCGACAGCGGGTTGAGCGCCTTGCCGACGTCCTGGACGGCGGTCAGCTCGACCACCTTGACCAGGCCGAGTTCGACGTCCACGTCGACCACCGCGCGGTTGGCGCAGAAGGTGTACTGGACGTGGCCGAAGCCCTGGCCGGTCTCCTTGTCGAACGGGACGGTCGGGCGGTGGTGGTGCTCGCGGGTGAGGTCGATGGCGTCCTCGCCGAGCAGGTCGACCATGGAGACCAGCGCGCCGGCCGACTCGGAGACGACCTTGCCGCCGGCCAGCGTGAGGTCCTGCTGGGTCCAGCCGTAGCGGCGCCGGCCCTTCTCGATCAGCTCGCGCTTGACCGCCTCGGCGGCCAGCTTGACCGCGCCGCCCGTCATATAGGTCTGGCGCGAGGCGGAGGTCGAACCGGCCGAGCCCACCTCGGTGTTGGCGGGCTGGATGGTCACCTGCTCGACGCCCAGCTCGGTCCGCGCGATCTGGGCGTGCACGGTGACGCCGCCCTGGCCGACCTCGGCCATCGCGGTGTGCACCAGGGCGACCGGCTCGCCGCCGATCACCTCCAGCCGCACCCGGGCGGTGGAGTAGTCGTCGAAGCCCTCGGAGAAGCCGACGTTCTTGATGCCGACCGAGTAGCCGACGCCGCGCACGATGCCCTCGCCGTGGGAGGTGTTGGACAGCGCGCCGGGCAGCAGCCGTACGTCCAGGTCGTCGGTGTCGAGCGGCGGCGGCAGCGGCATGTCCTTGACCCGGCGCAGCAGTTCGGCGACCGGCGCGGGTGCGTCGATCTCCTGGCCGGTGGGCATCCGGTCGCCCTGCTTCATGGCGTTGAGCCGGCGCAACTCGACCGGGTCCATGTCCAGTTCGGCGGCCAGCCGGTCCATCTGGGTCTCGTAGCCGAACGCCGCCTGCACCGCGCCGAAGCCGCGCATCGCCCCGCAGGACGGGTTGTTGCTGTAGAGCGCGATGGCGTGCATCCGCACGTTGGGGATCACGTAGGGGCCGTGGCCCAGCGAGGCCGCGTTGCCGACCACGGCGGGCGAGGCGGAGGCGTAGGCGCCGCCGTCCAGCACGATCCGGGCGTCGGCGTAGACCAGCTTGCCGTCCCGGGTGGCGCCGTGCTCGTAGTACATCTTCGCCGGGTGGCGGTGCACATGGCCGAAGAAGGACTCGTCCCGGGAGTAGACGATCTTGACCGGCTTGCCGGTGCGCTGGGCCAGCAGGCACGCGTGGATCTGCATCGAGAGGTCCTCGCGGCCGCCGAACGCGCCGCCGACACCCGCCAGGGTGAGCCGGACCTTCTCCTCCGGCAGCCCGAGCACCGGTGCCATCTGCTGGCGGTCCACGTGCAGCCACTGGGTGGCGATGTAGAGGTCGATGCCGCCGTCCTCGGCCGGCACCGCGAGCCCGGACTCCGGGCCGAGGAAGGCCTGGTCCTGCATGCCGACCTCGTAGGTGCCGCTGACCACGACGTCCGCCAGGGCCCGCACCTCGTCGGTCACGCCGAGGCCGGAGACCAGCTTCTGCTCGTGGCAGATGTTGCCGTGGGCGTGCGACTTGTACTCGTGCGGCTCGTGGACGTAACCGTGGGTCTCCGGGTCGAGGCACTGCTCCTCGGTGACGATCGGGGTGAGCACCTCGTACTCGACCTTGATCTTCTTCAGCGCGCGCCGGGCGGTCTCCGGGTGGTCGGCGGCGACCAGCGCGATCGACTCGCCGTGGTACCGGATCCTGTCGATCGCCAGGGCCGGCTGGTCGGCGATCTCCAGGCCGTAGTACTTGGCGCCGGGGATGTCCTCGTGGGTGAGCACCGCGTACACGCCGGGCACGGTGAGCGCCTCGGAGATGTCCACGGAGAGGATGTTCGCCCGGGGGTGCGGCGAGCGCAGCGCCATGCCCCAGAGCATGTCCTCGTGCCACATGTCGGAGGAGTACGCGAACTCGCCGCGTACCTTCAGCGTGCCGTCCGGGCGCAGCGGCGAGCCGCCGATGCCGTCCTTGCTGGACTGCCGGATGTCCTGGAGGTTCTTCTGGCCCTGGATGGTCCGGGCCCCGGTCCGGACACTGCTCCCGGCACCGCTCCCGGCACCGCTCCCGGCACTGTTGTGGGCACTCGTCCGCGCGTTCATTCCGCCACCGCCCCGCCGGCACGGGTGCCGGCGCACTTGCGGGCGGACGCCAGCCGCACCGCGTCCATGATCTTCTCGTAGCCGGTGCACCGGCACAGGTTGCCCGACAGGGCCTCGCGGATGTCCGCGTCCGACGGCTGGGCGTCCTGCGCCAGCAGCGCGTCGGTCTGCACCAGCAGGCCCGGCGTGCAGAAGCCGCACTGGACGGCGCCCGCGTCCACGAACGCCTGCTGGACCAGGCCCAGCTCGCCGTCCGCACCGCCGAGCCCCTCGACGGTGCGCACCTCGCGGTCCTGCACCTGGCCGGCCGCGACCAGACAGGAACAGACCGGCACGCCGTCCAGGTAGACGGTGCAGGAACCGCACTCGCCCTGCTCGCAGGCGTTCTTCGAACCGGGCAGGCCGACGCGTTCGCGCAGCACGTAGAGCAGGCTCTCGCCCTCCCACACGTCGTCGGCCTCGACCGGCTTGCCGTTGGCGGTGAACGTGACCCTCATGCCGCGCTCCTGATCTGCTTGCGGTAGTCGTTCCAGGTCCAGGTGAGCGTGCGCCGTGCCATCACGGCGAGCGCGTGCCGCCGGTAGTCGGCGGTGCCCCGGACGTCGTCGATCGGGGAGGCGGCGGCCTTGACCAGCTCGCCGAACCGCTGGATCACCTCGGCGCCCAGCAGCTCGCCGCTCTCCCACAGGCCGCGTCCGGCCAGCACCTCCCGCAGGTACTCCTCGGCCTCGACGGCGCGGCGCGGGGTGGGGGCGGCCGAGCCGATGCCGGTGCCGACGGTGCCGTTGCGCGGGTGCAGCGCGAAGCCGAACGCGCAGACCGCGATCACCATCGCGTTGCGGGTGCCGATCTTGGAGAACTGCTGCGGGCCGTCCGCGACCGGGATCCGCACGGCGCGGATCAGCTCGTCCGGCTCCAGGCAGTTGCGCTTCACCCCGACGTAGAAGTCGTCGATCGGGATCAGCCGGGTGCCGCGGACCGAGGCCGCCTCGACCAGGACGTCCCGGCCGGCCGCCAGCAGCGCCGGGTGGGAGTCGCCGGCCGGCGAGGCCGCGCCCAGGTTGCCGCCGACGCCGCCGCGGTTGCGGATCTGCGGGGATCCGACGGTGTGGGCGGCCAGCGCGAGGCCGGGCAGCGGGCCGGACAGCTCGTCGATGATCCGGCTGTAGGGGACGGCTGCGCCGAGTCGGACCACCTCGCCGTCGTTCGACCACTCGGTGAGCTCGGTGACGCGGTTCAGGTCGAGGATCGCGGGTGGCCGGTGCACGTCGAAGTTCATCTCGACCATGACGTCCGTACCGCCCGAGACGGGCAGCGCGGCCGGTTGTTCGGCCTTCGCCGCGAGTGCCTCGTCCCAAGTGGCGGGCCGAAGGAACTCCATGCGGGTGTCTCCTCAAGTCGTCGCCGTCCGGACGGGTGGGCACAGTGCCCGGGCCCGGTCGCCCGGGCCCCGGTGTTCGGACCGGGTCCTCCGCGTCGTCGCCTCCGCGTCGGATTCCGGTCACCGGGGTGTGTCCGGCGGCGTGTGGCCAGTGAACCGCTGTGACGGGGGCCACTGGCAGTCACCGATGGCATGAAGCCCCGGCTGTGGTCCCGCCCGGCATCCTGTACGTTCCTCTAAGAAGGGCGATCCCGCAGCCCAGCCGTCGGCCGGGCCACACCTACGACCGTAATCCGGCTGTGATTCCCGAGCTACGGCCCCGTGATCCGGGCACCCGTTGGGACGTAACGCCGAGCACGGATGTTCGGGCACACTGTCACCCCGGACCGGTCCCTCGGACCGTCCCCACCCCCGCCACCTGCCCGTTAGGAGCCTCCGGATGCGTGTCCGTGACCTGCTCGCCCCCGGCGCCCCGCGCCTGCGTCTGCTCGCGGCCGAGGAGGAGCTGGACCGGCAGGTCAGCGGTGTGATGACGACCGACCTGCACGACCCGGGGCGCTATCTGCACGGCGGCGAGCTGGTCCTCACCGGCATGCTCTGGCGTACCGCCCCGGCCGACTCGGAGCGCTTCGTGCGCACCATCGTGGCCGGCGGCGCGGTCGCCCTGGCGGCGGGTGAGGCCGAGGTCGGCCCCGTCCCCGAGGACCTCGTCGAGGCCTGCCGCCGGCACCGGATGCCGCTGCTGGCCGTCCCCGACGACATCGCCTTCGGGACCGTCAGCGAGTTCGTCGGCCGCCAGGTCTCCGCCGACCGGGCCGCCGACCTGGCGGCCCTGGTCGACCGGCACCGGCTGCTGGTCTCGGCGGCCGGCGGCGGCGGTCTGGACGCCGTCCTCGACCTGCTCGGCGGCGACCTCGACCTCGACTGCTGGGTGCTCACCCCGACCGGCGCGGTGATCGCCGGCCCCGTCGACCGGCTCCCGGCCGCCGACCGGGACCAGCTGATCCGCGCCCACCTCGCCGCCCAGCGCCAGCGCCGCCGCCCCCCGCACCGGGCCCGCCTCGCGGCCGGCGCCTACTCGCTGCTGCCCGCGCCGGCCGCGCCCGAGGCCGAGGCGCCGCTCGCCGACTGGGTGCTCGCGGTCGCGGGCGACGTCACCGAGTGGACCGCGAAGCGCCAGCAGCTCGCCGAGAACCTGGCCCGGCTGGTCGCCGCCGAACGCCAGCGCCGGGACGAGGGCCGCCGGCTGCGCCGCCGCCTCGCCGACGAGGTGCTCACCCTGCTCCAGCGCGACGCGGACCCGGCCGAGATCAGCCGCACCCTGTACGCGTCCTCGGCGATGGCCGCCCGCTACGAGAGCCGCGAACCGAAGCCGCAGGCGGCGGAGGACTCCTGGCTGGTGCTCAGCGCCGAGGGCACCGGCCTGCCCGAGGGCGCGGTGCGGGCGGTCCTGGAGGAGGCGCTCGGCGGCACCAGCGACCGGGCGCTGGTCGCCGGGGCCGGCGCCGGCGCGGTGGTGGTGCTGCCCGCGCTGGACAGCCCGGTGCCCGCCGACACCCTGCGCGAGCTGCTCGCCCCGCTGGAGGCCGGGCTCGGATCGGAGGGCCGGATCACCCTCGGCGTCTCGGCCCCGGCCAAGGAGGCGGTCGGTCTGCGCGGCGCGCTGGAGGAGGCCCGGCACGCCCGCCGGATCGCCGCCGCCAGGGTCGGCCGGGTCTGCGTGGCCGGGCCGGAGGAACTGGCCTCGCACGTACTGCTGCTCGCGGCCGTCCCGGACGAGGTCCGCCGGGCCTTCCGCAGCCGGCTGCTGGACACCGTGATCGCCTACGACATCGAGCACCAGGCGGACCTGGTCCGCACGCTGGAGGCGTTCCTCCGCTCGGACGGCTCGTGGACCAGGTGCGCCGCGCAGCTGCACGTCCACGTCAACACGCTGCGGTACCGGATCGGCCGCATCGAGGAGTTGACCGGCCGTGACCTGTCCCGGCTGGAGGACCGGGTGGACTTCTACCTGGCCCTCGAACTCGCCTGAGGGCCCATCCGCCCGACGGCGGGCGCGGGTGTGCGCAGGTGCGCGCGGTGTGCGCGGGTGTGCTCCGCTACCGCTAGTGGGCCGCCGGGATGATGCCGGTCAGCCACTCGAAGACCCCCGGCACCATGTCCTTCCACACATCGCTGGTGTGCGGCCCGGTGGTCTCGACCACCTGGACGGTGGTCGGCGCCTTGGCGGCGCCGGCGACGGCCTGGCCGTCCTCGTAGCCGTCGCCCTTGTTGCCGGAGATGTAGAGCGAGACCTTCGGCGGCTGGGGTGCGGCCTTCACGATGGTCACCGGGTTGTTGGCGTCGCGCAGCTTCGCGTCCTTGCCGACCAGCGAGTCCGGCTCCTTCGCCGGGTCGTTGTAGCCGGAGAGGCTGACGCCCGCCCGGTAGCGGTTGGGGTGGGCCAGCGAGAGCTTGGTGGCGCAGTGCGCGCCGGCCGAGTAGCCCGCGATCGCCCAGCGGTCGCCGGAGGGGTCGGCCCGGAAGTTGTCCAGGACCATCTGCGGGACGTCCCGGGTGAGCCAGGTGTCCGCGTTGACCTTGCCCGGCACGTCGGTGCAGCCGGCGTCGGTGCGGTTGCCCAGCAGCAGGGTGCGCGGCGAGACCAGGATGAACGGGGCCACCTTGCCCTGCTGCATCAGGGGCTTGAGCTGCTCGGAGACCTTCAGCGTGCCGTACCAGGTGGAGGAGGAGCCGGGGAAGCCGGGGATCAGCTCGACCACCGGGAACTTCTTGTCCTTGTACGCGGGGTCGTTGTACTGCGGCGGCAGCCAGACCAGCACCTCGCCGTCCACGCCGGACAGCTGGCCCTTGAGGTCGGTCTTCTGGACGTCGTTCGGCACCTTCGGGTCGTCGACGCCGCGGAAGGCCTGCTGGACCTTGTTGGCCGGCGGGTGCGCCGCGTCGCCCGCCGGGGCGGCGCCCGGGGCCGGCGAGGCGCCCTGACCGGCTTGGCCCGCCCCCGTGGCCGGGTCGGCCGGCGGTACGACCGGCACCGCGCGCACGTGCTTGCCGGTGCCGAGCAGGTCGTCCCAGTTGCCGTAGATCAGGTTGGCGTTGTTGACCATCACGAAGACCATGACCACCGCGGTGGCCTGGCAGAGGACGATCATGGCGAGCCTGGACAGGACGCGCACGGGCTTGGGTCCCTTGACCCGGGCCCAGGCCCACATCGCCACGGCGATGGAGATCGGCACGAGAACGACCGTGCAGACGAAGAACGGCGTACCTGTCAGTTGCATGAATGTTTCTCGTATCCGGGTTCGAAGCCGCCCGGGCCCCACTCGCCCGGAACGCCACCTCAATGGCATCAGACGGCCCGTAACGGGGATCGGTTGCCGTCCGAATCTGTGCGGAACCTGAGAGGAACATCACGTTTCCGTGAAGCTCCCTTTTCGGGTCCGCCCCAGTCTGCCACCCTGACAGGCTCTGCCCGGACCTCGCGTCCAGCGGACTCCCAGGAATCCCCCCACAGGGCACGATACCGTCCGGACGGAACGGCCCGCCGGGCGAGGCGGTGCGAACGCCCGTCCGCCGGGAGGCGAGACTATGGGGATGAGCACAACCCGCATGAGTCCCGTCCGCCGGCTCCGGCCCGTCGCCGCGGCGCTGGCCGTCCTGGCCCTGACGGCCGCCGTCGCCGGCTGCAGCAGCACCGGAGGCAGACGCGCCGAGGAGGCGCGCGCCAAGGCCTCCGCCGCCGCCGGCGGCGCCGTCACCACCCCGCGCTGGAAGGTCGCCATGGTGACCCACGCCGGGGCCGGCGACGCCTTCTGGGACACCGTGCGCAAGGGCGCCGAGCAGGCCGCCGCCAAGGACAACATCACCTTCCTGTACTCCAACGACGCGCAGACCCAGAACCAGGTCCAGCTGGTCCAGGCCGCGATCGACCAGAAGGTCGACGGCCTGCTGGTCACCCTCGCCAAGGGCGAGGCGATGGCCGACGTGCTCGGCAAGGCCAGGGCCGCCGGCATCCCGGTCATCACGATCAACTCCGGTCAGGAGTTCTCCGCCCGGTTCGGCGCGCTGACCCACATCGGTCAGGACGAGGGCACCGCCGGCCAGGCGGCCGGGGCCGAACTGGCCGCCCGCGGCCGCAAGAACGTCCTCTGCGTCATCCACGAGCAGGGCAACGTCGGCCAGGAGCAGCGCTGCGGCGGCGCCCGCGGCACCGCCGGCGGCGCCTTCCAGGTGCTGTACGTCGACGGCGTCAACATGCCCGACGCCCGCGCGGCGGTCTCCGCCAAGCTCCAGGCGGACCCGGCGATCGACACCGTGCTCACCCTCTCCGGCCCGATGGCCGCCACCGGGCTCCAGGCGATCCAGGACGCCCGCCGCCCGGTCGAGCTGGACACCTTCGACCTGGGCACGCAGGTCGTGTCCGGCCTCAAGGCGGGCACCGTCGGCTTCGCGGTCGACCAGCAGCCCTACCTCCAGGGCTACGAGGGCGTCGACCTGCTCTGGCTCTACCGCTCCAACCTGGACATGCTCGGCGGCGGCAAGCCGGTCGCCACCGGCCCGCAGATCCTGACCAAGGACGACGCGGACGCGCTCGCCGAGTACGTGGCGAGGGGGACCAGGTGAGCTCCTCGGACGTCCTCGTCCAGGGCCGCGAGCGCCCGGCCGCGCTGCGCCGCCTCGCCGGCCGGCCCGAACTCGGCGCGCTGATCGCCGCCGTCGCGGTCTTCCTGGTCTTCGCCGCCGTCGCCGAACCCTTCCTGCGGGTCCCCTCGCTCGGCACCGTGCTGTACGCGGCCTCCACCATCGGGATCATGGCGGTACCGGTCTCGCTGCTGATGATCGGCGGCGAGTTCGACCTGTCCGCCGGCGTCCTGGTCACCACCGCCGCGCTGACCTCCTCGATGGTCTCCTACCAGCTCACCGCGGTGACCTGGGTCGGCGTGCTGGTCTCGCTGGCCGTCACGCTGGCGGTCGGCCTGTTCAACGGGTGGATGCTCTCCCGCACCAAGCTGCCGAGCTTCATCGTCACCCTCGGCACCTTCCTGATGCTGACCGGCGCCAACCTCGGCGTCACCAAACTGGTCTCGGGCACCGTCTCCACCAAGCCGATCTCCGACATGGAGGGCTTCGCCTCCTGCCGCTGGCTGTTCGCCTCCGAGGTGACCGTCGGCGGGCTGACGATCAAGGCGACCGTCTGGTGGTGGCTCGGCCTGCTGCTCGTCGGCAGCTGGGTGCTGCTGCGCACCCGCTTCGGCAACTGGGTCTTCGCGGTCGGCGGCGACGCGGCCGCGGCCCGGGCGGTCGGCGTCCCGGTCGCCCGGACGAAGACCGTGCTCTACCTGTTCGTCGGCTTCGGCGCGTGGGTGCTCGGCCAGCACCTGTTGTTCTCCTTCGACACCGTGCAGTCCGGCGAGGGCGTCGGCAACGAACTCATCTACATCGTCGCGGCCGTCATCGGCGGCTGCCTGATCACCGGCGGCTACGGCTCGGTGGTCGGCTCCGCGCTGGGCGCGCTGATCTTCGGTATGGCCAGCAAGGGCATCATCTACGCCCAGTGGAACCCCGACTGGTTCAAGTTCTTCCTCGGCGCGATGCTGCTGCTCGCCGCCCTGCTGAACACCTGGGTCAAGCGCCGCGCCGAACGGGGACCGCGATGACCGAGCTGCTCTCCCTCACCGGGATCGGGAAGACCTACGGCACCGTGCGGGCCCTGGAGGACGTCTCGCTGACCCTGCGGTCCGGCGAGATCAGCTGCGTGCTCGGTGACAACGGCGCCGGCAAGTCCACCCTGATCAAGATCATCGCCGGACTGCACCGGCACGACGAGGGCACCTTCACGGTGGCCGGCGAGGAGGTCCGCCTGGACTCCCCGCGCCAGGCCCTGGACCGGGGCATCGCCACCGTCTACCAGGACCTCGCCGTCGTCCCGCTGATGCCCGTCTGGCGGAACTTCTTCCTCGGCTCCGAGCAGGGGCACAAGCGCTGGGGCGGCCTGCGGATCGACGCCGACGGCATGCGCGCCACCACCCGCCGGGCGCTCGCCGACATGGGCATCGACCTTCCCGACGTGGACCGCCCGATCGGCACCCTCTCCGGCGGCCAGCGCCAGTGCGTGGCCATCGCCCGCGCCGTGCACTTCGGCGCCGAGGTGCTCGTCCTGGACGAGCCGACCGCCGCGCTCGGCGTCAAGCAGTCCGGGGTGGTGCTCAAGTACGTCACCGCCGCCCGGGACGCCGGACTCGGCGTCGTGCTGATCACCCACAACCCGCACCACGCCTACCTGGTCGGCGACCACTTCACCCTGCTGAAGCGCGGCCGCATGGCGGGCAGCCACGCGCGGGCGGAGATCGGCCTGGAGCAGCTCACCACCGAGATGGCGGGCGGCTCCGACCTGGCCGAGCTCTCGCACGAGCTGGCCCGGCCCACGGCCCCGCCCGCCGCCGGGGCCGGCCCCGGCGGTCCCACCGGTTCGGCCGGTTCGACCCGCCCCGCCGACCCCGCCCACCCCGCTGACCCCACCCACCCTGTCGACCCCACCCGTCCCGTCGACCCTGCCGAGGAGCGTCCCCAGCCGTGACCAGCCCCCACGGCGGCAACCGTCCGCCGGTCCTGCCCACCCTGCTCGGCCTCGGGCCGCGCGCCGAGCGCCGCCGCCGGGCCCTGCCGGCCGGCCTGCTCCGGCTGCCGACCATCGGCGTGGACATCGGCGGCACCAAGGTGGTCGCGGGGGTGGTCGACGGTGAGGGCAAGGTGCTGGAGAAGCTGCGCACCGACACCCCCCACAAGTCCAAGAGCGCCAAGGTGGTCGAGGACGTCATCGTCGAACTGGTGCTGGAACTCGCCGACCGGCACGACGTCCACGCGGTCGGTGTCGGCGCGGCCGGCTGGGTCGACGTCGAACGCTCCACCGTGCTCTTCGCCCCGCACCTCAACTGGCGCGGCGAACCGCTCCGGGAAGCGCTCAGCTCCCGGCTGCGCTTCCCCGTCATCGTCGAGAACGACGCCAACGCCGCCGCCTGGGCCGAGTGGCGCTTCGGCGCCGGCCGGGGCGAGGAGCACATGGTGATGCTCACCCTGGGCACCGGCATCGGCGGCGCCGTCGTCCGCGACGGCTACGTGGACCGGGGCAAGTACGGGCTGGCCGGCGAGTTCGGGCACATGCAGGTGGTGCCCGGCGGCCACCGCTGCCCGTGCGGCAACCGGGGCTGCTGGGAGCAGTACTCCTCCGGCAACGCCCTGGTGCGGGACGCCCGCGAACTGGTCGCCGAGGAGTCCCCGGTGGTCCAGGCGCTGCTGGCCCGGGCCGGCGGCACCGTCGAGGGCATCACCGGCCCGCTGGTCACCGAGGCCGCCCGGGCCGGCGACCCGACCGCCACCGAACTGCTCTACGAGGTGGGCACCTGGCTCGGCGTCGGCATCGCCAACCTGGCGGCCGCCCTCGACCCGGGCCGCTTCGTCATCGGCGGCGGCGTCTCCGAGGCCGGCGACCTCCTCCTCACCCCCGCCCGCGACACCTTCCGCCGCACCCTCACCGGCCGCGGCTTCCGCCCCGAGTCGAGCATCGTCCACGCCGCCCTCGGCAACGAGGCCGGCCTGGTCGGCGCGGCCGACCTCGCCCGCCAGGTCGCCCGCCGCTTCCGCACCATCAAGCGCCGCCGCGTGGAACGCGCGGTGCCCTGACGAAGGGCGGGTACCGACGGCCGACGGACGGCACCGTCCGTCGGCCGTCGGCCGGTCCGGGCCCCGCCGGGGGTCGCCGCCCCCGACTCGTGTCAACTACCCGTTGGTAGCGACGCGGCACTGTTGTCGAGGCCATGCCTCTCGTGAAACAACGGAGTTGACGTCAACTCAGGCACTCAGGAGGACTCCGGATGAGAGCGCTGGCCCGAATCGCGCCGCCGTTGCTGCTCGCCACGGCCCTGGTCTGCACGGTCGCCGCCGGACCGGCCGGGGCCGCGGCGCCCCCGGCCAAGGTGCCCGAAGCGGTCGGCCGGGGCGGTGCGGTCGCCAGTGTGGACGCCGACGCCACGGCGGCCGGGATCGAGGTGCTGCGCAAGGGCGGCAACGCCGTGGACGCGGCGGTCGCGGTGGCGGCGGCGCTGGGTGTCACCGAGCCGTACTCGGCCGGGATCGGCGGCGGCGGGTACTTCGTCTACTACGACCACGCCACCGGCCGGGTGCACACCATCGACGGCCGGGAGACCGCCTCCCGGACCGCCGACACCTCGCTGTTCCTGGAGGACGGCCGACCGCTGCCCTTCGCCGACGCCGTCACCAGCGGCCTGTCCGTCGGGGTGCCCGGCTCGCCGGCCACCTGGGAGACCGCCGTCGGGCTCTGGGGCCGGCGCAGCTTCGCCGAGGCGCTCGAACCCGCCCGGCGGATCGCCGAGCGGGGCTTCACCGTCGACCAGACCTTCCAGGACCAGACCGCGCTCAACCAGGCCCGGTTCAAGGACTTCCCCGACACCGCCGAGCTCTTCCTGCCCGGCGGCGCGCTCCCGGCGGTCGGCTCCACCTTCCGCAATCCCGACCTCGCCGACACCTACCGGCAGCTCGGCAAGGAGGGCACCGAGGCCCTGTACCGGGGCGGGATCGCCGCCGACATCGTCCGCACCGTCCAGCACCCGCCGGTCGATCCGGCCTCCGGCCGGGTCGCCCGCCCAGGCAAGGTCGACGCCACCGACCTCGCCGACTACCGGGTGCGCCGTCAGCAGCCCACCCATGTCGCCTACCGGGACTACGACCTCTACTCGATCGCCCCGTCCAGCTCCGGCGGCACCACCGTCGGCGAGGCGCTCGGCATCCTGGAGGACGGCGAGCTCGCCGACTACGACGCCACGCAGTACTACCACCACTTCCTGGAGGCCTCGCGGCTCTCCTTCGCGGACCGCAACCGCTGGGTGGGCGACCCCGCGTTCAACGACGTCCCGGTCAAGGAACTGCTCTCCGCCCGGTACGCCGCCTCCCGCGCCTGCCTGATCAGCCCCGACCGCGCCCTGACCAGCCCGGTCGCGCCCGGCGACCCGCGCCACCCCGCCGACTGCGCGAGCACGGGGCCCGCGCCCGCCGCCGAGCCCTACGAGGGGCTGAGCACCAGCCACCTCACCGTGGCCGACCGCTGGGGCAACGTCGTCTCCTACACGCTGACCCTGGAGCAGACCGGCGGCAGCGGCATCACCGTCCCCGGCCGGGGCTTCCTGCTCAACAACGAGCTGACCGACTTCAACTTCACCCCGCTGGTGCCGGGCGTGCCCGACCCCAACCTGCCCGGCCCGGGCAAGCGCCCGCGCTCCTCGCTCTCGCCGACCATCGTGCTGCGCGACGGCGAGCCCGTGCTGGCGGCCGGTTCGCCCGGCGGCGCGACGATCATCACCACCACCCTCCAGGTGCTGCTCGGCCGCCTCGACCGGGGGCTGAGCCTGGAACAGGCGATCGCCGCGCCGCGTGCCAGCCAGCGCAACACGGCCGCCACCCAGGCCGAGCCCGGCTTCCTGGCGCTGCCCGAACGGGCGCGGCTGGAGGCGCTCGGCCAGGTGTTCACCAGTACGCCGGAGATCGGGGCGGCGACGGGTGTCGAGCGGCTGCCGGACGGCCGCTGGGTGGCCGCGGCCGAACCGGTGCGCCGCGGCGGCGGCTCGGCGGCGGTGGTCCGGCCCGAGCCGTGAGGCCGGGAGCGGTGATGCCGGGAGCGGTGATGCCGGGCGGGTGACGTCGGGCGGACGATGCCGGGCAGGTGCTGTCGGGCGTCGTGCGGGCGGGCGGCTTTGTCGGTGCCGTTCGGTAGATTCGGGGTGGGCGTCGTCCGGGGGACCGGGGCGCCCACCCCGTCCGTACCGAACCACGGGAAGGCCGCCCGCCGTGACCGTCCGCATCGCCACCTGGAACATCAACTCCGTCACCGCGCGGCTGCCCAAGCTCCTCGAATGGCTGGAGAGCGCCAAGCCGGACGTGCTCTGCCTCCAGGAGCTGAAGTGCGCCGCCGACGCCTTCCCGTACGAGCCCGTCCGCGAGCTCGGCTACGAGACGGCCGCGCACGGCAACGGCCGGTGGAACGGCGTCGCGATCCTGTCCCGGATCGGACTCGACGACGTCGTCCGCGACCTGCCCGGGCAGCCCGGCTACCTCGCCGACGACGCCCTGCTGCCCGATGTCGAGCCGCGCGCGATCGCCGCCACCTGCGGCCCGGTCCGGGTCTGGTCGGTCTACGTGCCGAACGGGCGCGAGGTCGACCACGCCCACTACCGCTACAAGCTGGAGTGGCTGGAGGCGCTGCGGACGGCCTCGCTGGAGGACGCCGCCGGTGAGCGGCCGTTCGCCGTCCTCGGTGACTTCAACATCGCGCCGACCGACGAGGACGTCTTCGACCTGGCCGCCTTCGAGGGCCTGACCCACGTCACCCCCGCCGAGCGGGCCGCCCTCGCCACCCTGGCCTCGGCGGGGCTGCACGACGTGCTGCCCCGCCCGCTCAAGTACGACCGCCCCTACACCTACTGGGACTACCGCCAGCTGGCCTTCCCGAAGAACCGGGGCATGCGGATCGACCTCACCTTCGCCAACAAGCCCTTCGTGGACGCCGTCACCGACAGCTACGTCGACCGCGAGGCGCGCAAGGGCAAGGGCACCTCGGACCACGCCCCGGTGGTCGTCGACCTGGACCTCTGAGCGTTCCGCCGAGGGGCCGGTCACCGTCGGTGGCCGGCCCCCCGAACGGGCCAGAGCGGTGGCCGGGCGCGGAGGGTGTGCCTACCGTCGGGGAGTGACCGGGTGTAGTTGTTCGATCACGTGGACTTCGGAGTCCCCGGCTGCGCCCGAGAGAACCCGGAGGTTCCGGTATGCGCCCCACGCGTACGGCCGCCGCCGCCTTGATCGGCGCGACGGTGCTGACCGGCCTGACGGCCCCCCTCGCGCTGGCCAAGGACGGCGCGGCCTCGGTCAGCCCGTCCCAGGCCGCACCGGGCCAGACCGTGACGGTCACGGTCGCCTGTGAGAAGTCCGACAAGCCCAACGCCAAGACCATCACCGCCAGCTCGCCGGCCTTCGAGGGCGGTCCGGCCACCCTCACGCTCGGCTCCGACGGCAAGCACACCGGCTCGGCCCGGCTGGCGGGTAAGAACAGCGGCGAAAGCAAGATCGACGGCAGCTGTCCGGACGGCGGCGCCTTCACCACCAATGTCACGGTGACCACGGTCTCGGTGTCCACCGGCGGCTCGGCGCCCTCGGGTCTGGGCGGCTGGAGCGAGGCGGCGGGAGAGTGGGCGGGTTCGCTCGGCCAGTCCGGTGCCGGTAGTCAGCAGGTCGCTCCGCACGGTGCGGTGAAGACCGGTCTGGGCGGTTCGGTGGCTGCCGACCCCGTGGAACTCGCGGGCGGAGCGCTGCTGGTGGTGGGAGGGATCGGCGGCTTCTGGCTGCTGAGGCGGCGGTCCGCCGGCACCGGGTCCGTCTGACGGAACGTTTCCGCCGGTGCGGCCTGTGGCCTGCGGCCTGTGGGCCGTATGTGGGCAGGGCGCCGGGTGGGTGTCCGTGCACTTTGCAAAGTGTGCGAGGACTTTGCAAAGTGCACTTTGCAAAGTCCTCGCACACTTTGCAGTGCCGGGGGGGGGGC